>JAXHUM010000043.1:0-69009 GCA_034189325.1 Thermodesulfobacteriota bacterium | reverse complement strand
CGATAGAATCGAATCTGTTTTGATCGAATATAATATTTAAAGAATGCATTGCATGTTCTTCTGCCATCCACTGTCGTTTGAACATGGCAACGCCGCCGTTTGGTGGATTGGATCCCTGCCAATTTACATATTGTATTCCATTCTGAATACACCAGGTATATATCTGTTCGGTCAGAAGATGATTAGCACCCAATTTTTGGAATTGCCGCAGTGTGCTCATCATAAAAATATCAAGCACATAATTATTAAATATGCAAAAAGCTCCGCCTACCAATTTTCTACCCAGACACACACCGAAAAATTTTAAAAAAGTGTCGCTATTTTGATCTTCTAACATCTTCTGAAAAAATGAAAGGTCCCAATGTTTGCCTCCCAGTTCGGCTACCCTTTCCAAATGAATCCTGTGCCATGTATCAAGAGTGCTTTTATTTATCAAATGAGAGATGACGAAACCACATTTCTTAGCCTTTTTAAGGTTCCTTGACAAGTTACTCCTTCTATTATATTTGAGAAAAGAAAGTTGCCCGCCATCGTCCGTTATCTGGAAAATGTTTGCGATATGATTTGTCCGAAAAAAGTGCCGCTTGGATTCGTTATTACAGTAATCTTTGAATGCCCTTATTTCTTTGTCCTGATCATACCCTATTTGCAGACTGCCTAGTGAGAGAGATAAAGGATCTGGGTCGATCGATTCGCTGATTGCGCCAATAAACTCAACGATCACCTTCTGTATATCAGCAAACGAAAAGTGCTGGACACCGTTCAGCATAAAACCTGCGGTACCGAACCGACCATAAGAGTAATACATTCGTCCATAGGGTGTTACTGCTCTAAACAGAACAAGCCCAGCTCGAAACATACCTCCATCCTCTAGGGCCAAGAAAAAGAACTTATCCCCAAAGTATTTCTCGTGAAAACATGCCCACTCATAACTCTGAAATGGTGTATGCACCAACCCCTTTATTTTGGAATTGTAGTAATCGCTATAGTCTGGCAGTTCAAGAATAATCGTCATATTCATGTTCTAAAGCAGGGCTGCTCGCAAAGTAGTGGAAACGTATCTGACGTCTTGTTCATCCATTGATGGATGAAGGGGGAGACATATCGTCTTTTTAAATGCTTCAACTGCATGAGGAAACTGCTCATCTTCAAGACCAAGATTTCTGTGGATGAGCAAATCCACCCCTTTGCGGATCTGAATGTCATACTGCCCCATATTCTTTCTTAAAGTTTCAAAATCCAACTCTCCATACAACGGAAAGCGGAAAAATATTTCTCCGTCATCTTGTCGAAACAATCGCTTAGTCAAATCATTCGGAAGACCATCGAAATAGATTGATGCCAGAGCAGACCGTTTTTTAAGGAAAGCATTATATCGGCGAAGTTGACTAAGTCCCAAAGCAGCCTGCATATCCGACAAGGGATACATATTTTCCCCAATAGCTTCTCTGGTTTTTTTCATACGGTCGAGTATGGCATCCTCTCTTGTCACCACCATTCCCCCTTCCCCGGTAGTGAGACACTTGGTGGCATGAAAGGAGTAAACACCCAAGGTACCGATAGAACCTACTTTCTTGCTTTTTGATTCTGCACCAAATGCTTGAGCGCAATCCTCAATGATTGGAATGCCAAACTCCATTATGCCCCGGACATCAGCAGGTATACCAAAAATATGGACAACAATAATGGCGGCTGTCTTTCTACTCAAAAGAGGTCTCACACTCTCAGGTGTCATATTCCACGTATTCTCGCCGATATCGCATAATATTGGTTTTGATCCTACACTCTGTACTGCATGCAAGACAGATGAACAGACATAAGTCGGTAAAATAATTTCGCTGGCTGCGCCTGCACCCAAACACTTAAGAGCAAAAGCAAGTGCAGAAGTCCCGCTGGGGAATCCTATGCCCCCTTTACATTCGTTGTAGGATGCCACTTCTTTTTCAAAAGTTGAACTGAGAGTTCCTCTTGCCAACATCCCACTTTGAATCACCTCGTTAACCCTTGCCCGATCTTGTCCTGTTATCCAAGGCCTGGAATGTTTGATATGCAGAGTCTTCTTCACCCCTTTAACTCCGTGAGTCAGCATTCAAGATTACCCAAAGAACAAACCAAAAGAAGTAATTTCATAGCAGAACCAGTTTCTATAACGACCCCTTGAACCCATTCTATGCCAAATACCCAGTTAACAATAAAATCAAGCTTGATGGATTTGAAAAAGTCCGCATCTCAACGGTTTCGTAAAATGTTCAAGATCAAGGCTTGTAGATCGTCAGGACTGAGGAGTAGTTATCTTACGCCCTAGTGACCAAGGATGTAGCCTAACGCGGATATTAAACTTTTCACCAGACCGTCGACCTTGGCTTTTAAAGAAAGCAGCATACAAATAATGTAGGCGGCTCTTAGGCAAATAGGCAAACATCTAAGCCACCAACATCATATTGTACGGCATTGTCAATTTCATTCGGGACATCAGAATTCCGGGTACACAACCCGTTTTTCCACATGAGTTCCAGGACGGGAAAACCATTTGAACTTCCCAAGCAGGAATTACCTGGATATTTGTCTCCTCGTAGCTCATAGGATCACTCTGCACTGAGATGGGCAATAGAGCCACCAGAAAATTAGCACGTAGTTATAAGACCCTAGGGTAAAGGTCGATCACGTTGCATTCTGTTTTCACTTCAAATGGATAGTCACATCAAGTATCTTCTCATCCAGGATTCCACATTGAGAAGAGACCAAATCAGGAGCCTCCGATTCTGTTTGCCCTTCAAATGTTCCTCAATAAGTTCGTGAACAGCTGTTCTGTCCAGGTAGTCGTAAATCATGGCCTGGTTGTTAAAGAGAGTCCGGTTCACGTAATCGATGCTTTCTCCTTTGAACCAGGAGGCGTCAGGAGCGGAAAAGCCTTGCTTAATGCCGTTTGTAATTTCCGCCGGGACATAGCGCTGCATCACCTCCCTCAAAATGAGTTTTCCATCCTTAGTTTTTTCAAAGTATTTTCTTGCCTTGGCAGGTTCGTTTTCATTGATACGAACAACTTCCGTGAGATTTCCAAGCTTCAAGCCTATCGGCAAGTGACAAGCGAAGTCTACCAGGTCATTATCCAGAAACGGCACCCGTGTTTCCAGGCTATGGGCCATACTCAATTTGTCCTCTACAACCAAAAGACCGTGGAGAAAAGTCTTGGCCTCTAAAAAGAGGGAGTGATTGATATAGTCCTCCGGGCGCGTGAAATCGCGGGAACGGGCCTTGACCACATCCCTGAATATATCCCGTGTCCAGACATGTTCGACGTTTTCCCACACTGGGCTAAAGACCTTCCGGATTGCCTGATTGGGTATGAGCCGTTGCCAAAAGAGGTAATACTTGTCAATGTAACTCTCAAATGAATCATTAACCACGGCCCGGTAATAGCGCCACGGATACCCTGCGAATAGCTCATCTCCCCCGGTTCCCGCAAGGACGACCTTGACGAATTTACCGGCCAACTGGGCCACATAGTAATTGGGATAGCTCTGCCCTACCCTGGGTTCCTCAACATGCCAGGCCAGATCCGGCAAGACCCGTTCCATGTCTCCCGCTTTCAGGACCATTTCATAATGCTCGGTTTTGAAAAGGTAGGACATGTACTCGGCCTTTTCACGTTCATCAAAAGCGAGTTCCAGTCCCGACACTGAATGAAGGTCAAATCCACAGGTAAAGGTCTTGATATAAGGGAGTTCTCTAGCGGCTATGGCTGTGATCGAGCCCGAGTCCATACCTCGGCTCAAATAACAGCCCAACTCCACATCACTCACCAGTTGCCTCCGGACTGCCTGGCGAAAAAGGCGATCCAATTCTTCTACATATTCTTCATTGGGAGCGGGGTGTTCCGGTTCGCGAAAATCAAAATCCCAATATTGATGGAAATCCAGACCTGAAAGGCCATGGCCCGAGGCGCCGAGGGCTAATCGGGCCCAGGATCCGGCGGGAAAAAGCCGGATATCTTTAAGCAGTGTCTTATCCGTAAATATGTTTTGAAATGTGAAATACTCTATCAAGGCCTCCAGATCGATCTCTCTGGTCACGGCTGGATGTTCAAGGATGGCCTTCTGTTCCGACGCAAAAACAAGCGTGGTTCCGCAAAACGTGTAATAAAGGGGTTTTATTCCATAACGGTCCCTGGCAAGAAAAAGCTCCTGCCTGGTTTTGTCCCATATGGCAAACGCGAACATGCCGTTAAAACGACTCACGCATTCCTCAGCCCATTCCACATAGGCATGAAGAACAACTTCCGTGTCGCTTCTTGACAAAAATTCATGTCCCAGTCTTTCCAGCTCTTTTCTGATCTCTCGAAAGTTATACACCTCGCCATTGTATGTAATCGCGTATTGATTGTCAGAGGTAAACATGGGCTGATGACCGGCCCTTGACAGATCAATAATCGAAAGTCTTCGGTGCCCGAGGCCTATGAAGCTGTCAATGTAGAAGCCTTCGCTGTCCGGCCCGCGGTGATAAATGGCATCAGTCATCTTTCGCAGGGTGACCGGTGAGGCAGGCTCGCCGTTTAGATTGAATATTCCGCAGATTCCGCACATGTTAAAGGTCTAAGCTCTAAGCTGAAAGTTAAAGGTTAAAGATAGAAACTGAAAGGTCACAGTTGAAAGTTATTTGCAAAGTGAGTTGATAAGTCCTTTTATGATTCAAGCAATTTCCATCCCTTCGGATTTTAAAGATGACAAATTACTTTCCGATATCCAATTTTTTTCTTGAACTCTCCAGTGATCCGACGACATCAATCACTCATACTGGGAAAATCAACTGTTCTATCCCAGACCGCCAAATCCTCATAGCCAAACCGCATCACTGCCCCCCTTACCTTCAACTTTCAGCTTTGAGCTTTAACAGTTGCCGTACCACATACTCCTGCTCTCCTTCAGTCATGTCATGATACATCGGTAGGGTAAGGCACTGTTCAAAGGCATGGCGGCTGTTCGGCATCTCTCCCGTAATTTTGCATCTCTCACTCTTTGCAAAGGCCCGATGCATATGGAGCGAATATGTCCCGATCTGGGTTTCAATACCTCTCTCACTGAGTCTTCGGACAATATCATCCCGATCATCCACAAACACACAGAACGATTGCCAGGAATGGACGCCTTTCGAAGTCATACTTGGAAAGGTGACTTCAAGGCTGTCTGTAAGCAGCTCTCTGTAATGCTCAGCCAAGCGGGCCCGTTTATTCATGAGAGAGTCAATATGATTCATTTGAACCAGGCCGATTGCGGCCAGGACATTACTCAGTTTATAATTTGTGCCGATTCTTTCAAAACAGGTGGTCGACCGAGATCGACCCTCGTCCATTCCGAAATGTTTGTAGGACAAAATCCAATCTGCCCAGTCCGAGTTATTTGTTGTTATCATGCCCCCTTCTCCGGTTGTGATAAACTTTCGGGGATGAAGGCTGAAGACGGTTATGTCCGCAAGGTTTCCGACCCTGGTTCCATTAAATTCGGCCCCCAATGAGCAGGCGGCATCTTCAATGATAAAGAGATTGTATTTTTTCTTGATCTCGTTCAGGCGATCATAGTTTAAAGGGTTGCCGAATAGGGAGACAGGCATGAGGACTCGTGTGCGTTTTGAAACAGCCTCCTCAATTTTATCGTAGTCTATGAGCATATTTTCTCTGCACACATCTACAATAACGATATTTGCCCCGACAATCGCCACTGCATCGGCAGTAGCGGGATAGGTATAATCAGGGACAATCACTTCGTCTCCCGGTCCTATTCCCAAGGCCCTCAGAGCGGTTTCCAGGCCTGTTGTGCAGGATGTAACCGCGATAGCGCGCCTGGCTCCCACATAATCGGCAAAGAGATCTTCAAGTTCACTGGTCACTGGCCCTTCCGTCAGATACCCGCTTTCCAGCACCTCACACACTTTGTCTTTCACCTCTTGGGTGATATATGGTTTGATGAGAGGTATTTTCTTCTCCACCTGCACGAGGTCTTTTCCTCCCTTCTCCCTAGCTCCCTGACGCCTGTTTCAAGCTTTCCCTCTCCAGCTTCTTTTCAATGTTTTTCTGTCGCCACTCGATAAGTCGTCTCAACCCCTCCTCGAGATCAACAGTCCACTTGAAATTGAGGTCCTTTTCCGCAGAGACAGGGTCGCCCACTCGATTCGTCACAAATGTCTGGCCGGCAGGTTCGTATTGGATAGGAAGATCAGAGCCTGTAATCCTCAAAATTATCTCTGTTAACTCTCTTATGGATGTCTTTATCCCTCGACCCACATTGTATAAGCCGAAGGGGATGTCGCTCTTAAGAGCGCATACATTTGCTCGCGCAGTATCTCCCACATAGATAAAGTCATAGGCCTGGCTCCCATCGCCGAATACAACAGGAGACCGGCCGTTATCGATATTGTCGAGGATCTTCATAATGACGGCAATATAAGTGCCTTTATAATCCTGGCGGGGACCATAAACATTCATGTATCTTAGGCCTGTCCCTTGAAGACCGTAACGATTGTGAAACGCCTTGAACATGTGCTCCCCGGCAATTTTCGTGGCCCCATAGAATGTCCAATTATTATAAGGATGTCCCTCTGTCATGGGCTCTTCTACAGCATCCCCGTAAACCGAGGCGGAGGAAGAATAGACCAATCGTTCGACCTGATTTGCAGCACAGGCCTCAAGGACGTTAAAAGTCCCACGGATATTGACGTCAAAGGCTGCCCTTGGATACTCATAACACTGTAAGAGCCATAACGCCGCAAGATGCACCACCCCCTGGACCTCTTTCATCGCTTCGCTCAAGATGTCGGTTTGAAGAATATCACCGCCGATTTCAAAAACTCTGCATCGAGGATCCTTCAAGGCCTCCTCCAAATTATCCATCGTCCCTCTGCAAAAATTGTCATAAACAACAACTTCCCCGACATCTTCTTTGAGTAATTCCTCCACAACATGAGAGCCGATCAGCCCGGCTCCTCCAATAACAAGAATCTTCTTCCCGGTTATATCCATTCCTTTTCCCTACAATCATCATTAGCCAAGAAATCTTTGCGGCAATAGAAAAACGCTGAATCCTCAAACCATTTCCATAATTGCAAAACCAGTGCCGATACATCTGGTCCAGGCCTACAAGAGATCGAGAGATTATCGGCCTGACATCATTGGTTAATTGCCATTCTCGGCCGCACTGTTCGGCTCAAAATAGACGGCCTATAACGGGTCGTCGACATCAGCCTCCCATATGAGCAGACGTGGTCTCTGCTTCAGTTTCGGGAGGAGTCGGTTGTATTCTTCTCTGCTTAAGACAAGAGAGCGGATCTTTCTCTTTATATATCGTTCCGTTTTTCTGCTCAAATCATTGAGGTGATATTCGTCAATGTCTCCGACCAAAAGGAGATCAATAATACCGGTATCCTTGCCTTCGGCATAGTCATCGATCAGGTAGGCCTTTTCCAGGTCACCCAGCCTATTGACAATTCCATCAATAACCCGGTCCATCCCAATAACCTTACCCACCATCGACTTCAGTTCCGGAAAGAGCGGATGCTTAGAATTGGCCTGATAGAATACCTGTCGGCCCTTTTTTTTTGATATTAAGAGGTTGGATTTGGCGAGCTGGTTTAACTCCTCCCTGACGGAGTTAGTCGAAACATTGAATTCCTTAGCCAACTGCCTGAGATATGACTGAGCCTTTGGGTTGAAGAATAATCGAATTAAGAGTTTGATCCTGGTCTTGGAGGATATGATCCCGGTAAATAAGTTTTCCACGGCAAACCTTTTCGAGTAGTTTTTCTACTTATATCATACACCACTTTACCTGTCAAGAAAGAATGCATCACGGAGGATGTTTCATTGTGATCACACTCTCGGGGGTGCCTTTGTTGTTGAGATTGTCTATGCCTCTTGTCCACCGCCCATGATCCAATACTCTCCTAAAATCCTGTAGACAATTGCGTTTTTTTCCATGTAGGGCCCCATACTGAGATCACCTCTATGATCATGTTTTACAGGTCCCTTTATATGGACTTCTCCTGCACAGAAAAAAAGCCGGGATTAGGCATGACTATTTTGTAATGATTTGGTAGTGTAGCAATGCTTTTTCTTTTCTAGCATTACGTTTTCAGCACATCTTTGCTGAAAGAGAGTCGTTAAAAATGGAAAAAACAAACAATACTGTCAGTGAACACGGAAAAAGGGACAAGGTTCTTCGGTCAGGGCCCCAAATCATGAACCGTGATATAGAAATCCCTGCAAGTATCATCGAGAACTGGCAAAGTATCGTCGAGAGTATGGCGGAAATCATCGGTGTGCCCTCAGCTCTGATCATGAGGGTTGACCAGCCTTTTATCAGAGTCTTTAGCTCCAATCGATCGCCTGCGAATCCCTATATAGAGGGTGAAGCGGAAAGACTGACCGGCCTCTACTGTGAAGAGGTTATAAGAAGTCGTAACAAACTCCTGGTGCCGAATGCCCTGAAAGACAGGAAGTGGGATAAGAACCCGGACATTAAACTGGGTATGATCTCCTATTTAGGTTTTCCGATCTTCTGGCCTGATGGGAAGGTTTTCGGGACCATCTGCATCCTTGATTCCAAAGAAAACAGCTATAGTGACAAAATCGAGAGTCTCATGTCGCGATTCAAGGACCTTATCGAGGCGCACCTTGCCCTGCTGCGAAAGGATCTAGTTGAAAGAAGAAACCTCGAAGAAATTCTTGATAGTCTCAGTGAAGGGATTATAGCCCATGATAATGAGAGGCGTATCCTGTTCTTTAACAGGGCCGCGGAAGAAATCACAGGTTACAGGAGGGAAGAGATCCTTCACAGGGACTGTCACGAAGCGTTCGGCGAACCTTTCTGCGGGGGCCGCTGCTCCTTCGAAAATGGTCCCCCCGAGGCCCTGAACCACATTTCCTACCCCCTCAACATCCGTACTAAGGAAGGCGAATTTCGGCGTGTAGAGATGTCCGTGAATAACAGAAACGACGAGACGGGAGGTCTTGTGGGTGTTATTGCCTCCTTTCGTGACGTTACGGACCGAGTCGGCCTCCAAATTCAACTTGGGAAACTCCAAGGTTTTGGAGAAATTATAGGCCGGGATCCCAAGATGCTCCAGATCTATGGCCAGATACGTGAACTGGCCACCAATGATTATCCTGTTCATATCTCTGGAGAAACAGGGACCGGAAAAGAACTGGTTGCCAATGCCATCCATACTGAAAGCCGCCGAGGCGGCGGGCCTTTTGTTCCGGTCAACTGCGGCGCACTCCCTGAAGGCTTGCTTGAAAGCGAGCTTTTTGGACATGTGAAAGGTGCCTTTACAGGCGCCATTCGTGACAAGAAAGGGCGTTTTGAGCTGGCCCATAAGGGCACCCTCTTTCTGGATGAAGTGGCGGACCTCCCTAAATCGGTGCAGTCCAAACTCCTGCGGGTGCTTCAGGAAGGCAGTTTCGAAAGGGTTGGAGGGGAAGAGACTATTTCCGTAGACGTACGCTTGATAAGCGCCACCAACCGTGATCTAAAGGTCGAAATGAAGAACGGCAATTTCAGGGAGGATCTCTATTACCGAATCAATGTTGTCCCGATTAACCTACCCTCTCTAAGAGATAGAAAAGATGACATCCCCCTTTTTTTAGAGAATTTTCTCTTAAAGGCAAAGGAAGAGGGCCAGGATACGCCAGGTCTTTCCAGAGAGGCCTTGGATACAATGAAGGAGTATCGCTGGCCAGGTAACGTAAGAGAGCTGCAGAGCGCCCTGAGGTTTGCTCTCGTAAGGGCCAGGGGTGAAATCATTCAAGTAGACCACCTTCCGTCTGAAATCAGAGAACTAACAGAAGGCCTAACATCCCGTGGTCCTGCCAGGAAATTGGACAAAGAAGTTGTCAGTGCGGCCCTGATTCAAAGTGGCGGGAACAAAGCCAAGGCTGCCAGATTACTGGGGGTCGGTCGCGCCACCCTTTACCGTTTCCTGGCTGATTTTCCGGATATTTCCTGAACCAACTTTCCTTTTAAAACCCTATGCTCTCAATCTCTCCCGCACCCTCTCCTTCTCTTCATGCTGATAAAAGCCTTCTAAAGGTGTTTCACAAGACACTTCTGTCTCAGGTAAAAATTTGAGACATATTAGTCTGATTCACGCAACCTGATCTTAAGCATCAAAAGATCGACTCATTCTTCAGTCGGTCCTTATCTTAAGGGATATTAGGCAAAACCGGGCACCTTCCTTCAGGATATCTTTCCATAACGCCACTTACGGCCGCCGCCTATGATGAATAGTCCCTAGCGGACTTCCATGCTTTACAGCAACAGATTCTGCAATTCCAATACTTTACCCATAAACGGACAGTTACGAGACATAAGTGTCTCACACATCACTTAAAATCACAATTGATCGTTTATTCAGTTGCTCCAACTTCCACTATAACTGTCTGCAATAAAAGAACATTAGGCCTTTATGGCGCTCCTCAAATGATCCTGGCACACATATTGAGACATTATAAGAAAACAGCACTCCTTTCGAAAGGGTAGAAGAATGAGACTGTGTGACGAAATCATCAAGAGGACATTGATGCTTGTTGAAGACATGCTGAAAGTGGCGGATGAGGGAGATATGGCCCGTGAAGATACCGGATGCGGTGTATTATACGGAGTTCTCAGAGATTCCGCCTTTAAGATCAAGAAATTAGCCGAAGATGAGAAAGAAGCACACATAAAAAAGGGATGGTGGGTTTAGAAGAGCAACTTCAATTCTTTAGGGAGACATGAAAGATGAAGAAAGTATTGGTAGCGTTTACGAGCAGGACAGGGCACACGGAAAAGATGGCCGAGTATATTGCCGAGGGGATTCGATTGGCAGGCAACGAGGCGATTCTCAAATCAATTTCCAAAATAAAAAATGAAAAAGATCTCTCTGGTTATGACGGTTACGTCTTTGGCTGCCCGACTTATCATAGGGATATGACATCCGGCATGAAGACCTTTCTTTTTCTTGCTGAAAAGGCGAATCTTGTCGGCAAAATCGGTGGCGCCTTCGGACCCTATACCCACAGCGGTGAATCCGCGCCCATGATCTTTGACACCATGAACTACGTATTTAAAATGGATACTGTGGAGCTTGGCGCCCTAAGCCTGAAAGATGCGGCCCTGGAGACGGATGAGGGATTAAAGGCGTGCCAGGAATACGGAAAGGCTGTGGGGAACAAACTCGGTCAGTGATTTTGAGTATATTTGTGGACGGATAAGACTCCGTCAATACTGAGAGAAAAGCCCTTAGTGAATTGTTTTCACTGTTTTTTGAGGAGAGGAACATGGTGAAACCGGAAGATATGTGGCAGTGTCAGACCACAAATTGCGGTTATATTTATAATCCGGACAAAGGAGACAGGAGGGGAAAGATACCCAAGGGCACTCGGTTTCAGGACCTGCCTGACGACTGGAAGTGTCCTGTGTGCGGTGCCGGAAAGAAGATGTTTCGTCCTCTTGGGGGGCCAGGTTCCGTTGCCCAAAAGGGGGATCCAAAGATTTTGACGAAAAAAACGGGAGGAGATCAAATGCCTGAATTAAAGGGAAGTCAAACAGAAAAAAATCTATTAACGGCGTTTTCGGGAGAATCACAGGCGAGAAACCGTTATACCTATTTTACCAGCCAGGCCAAGAAAGAGGGTTTTGTTCAGATCTCATATATATTTGAGGAAACGGCAAATCAGGAAAAAGAACATGCCAAGAGACTATTCAAGTTCCTTGAGGGAGGAGAGGTGGAGATCACTGCCGCTTTCCCTGCTGGGGTGATCGGCAGCACCTTGGAAAACCTCAAGGCCGCTGCTGCCGGGGAAAACTATGAGCATACCGAGATGTATCCGGGGTTCGCAAGAATCGCCAGAGATGAGGGCTTTGAGGGGATTGCCGATGTCTTTGAGGCTATTGCCGTGGCTGAAAAACAGCATGAGAAACGCTATAACGACCTTGCCGCTAACATTGAAGGGGACCGAGTCTTTAAAAGAGATTCAGAACAAGTATGGCGGTGTCGAAACTGCGGGTATCTCCATACCGGGAAGGAGGCCCCTGACACCTGCCCTGCCTGCGCGCACCCACAGGCGCATTTTGAACTCTTAGGCGAGAATTACTGACAACAATCGTCATAATCACTCAAATGGCTTATGAGAGTAGACAATGAACGAAAGACTAAAAGATGCTTTTTACAAGGGTTATGTTGGTGAGGCCAAGGCAGCACTTCGACTCAAGGCCTATGCCAAGAAGGCGGAAGAGGAGGGATACCTCCCGATCGCTAAGCTCTTTAGAGTGATCGCCCGATCCGAGGAGATCCATGGTGAACGAAGCTTGCGCATGCTTCAGGAGATCAAATCCACCGAAGAGAACCTCCAGTCAAGCTTCGATTCTGAAATGAGTGTGGCCGGGGTAGCCTATGATGAATTCATCAAGACGGCTACGGAAGAGGAAGACAACACCGCTCTCATGGTTTTTAGTCAATCGCGAGATGTGGAGGAGGTGCACGCACGACTATACAAGGAGGCCATGAACCATCTCATGGAGGAGAGAGACACAACATACCACGTATGTAATGTCTGTGGGTACATATCTGATGGCACATTGCCTGATGAATGTCCTGTGTGTGGTGCCAAAAAAGAGCAGTTTTCTGATTTTGATTAGGTTATGAAGACGCCTTTTTGAATATTTAGTGTTAGATCGACATCAACAAAATAAGCAAATCAAAGGAGGATCATCATGGCACAAAAATTAGAGGTCTATAAGTGTGAACTCTGCGGGAACATCGTCGAGGTGTTACACGGAGGGAAAGGGGAACTGGTGTGTTGCGGTCAGGCAATGAAATTATTTAAAGAAAACACTGTTGATGCGGCCAAGGAAAAACATGTTCCTGTTGTTGAAAAAGCCGATGATGGATATAAGGTGAAGGTAGGCGAAGTCCCCCATCCCATGGAAGAAAAACACTACATCGAATGGATTGAGATCATTGCAGATGGAAAGGTCTATCGACAATTTCTGACTCCGGGAGACGCCCCGGAAGCTACCTTCAGAATCCAAGCTGACAAAGTCACTGCCAGAGAGTACTGCACCCTTCATGGTCTGTGGAAGGGATAGTTGATGGACTATTGACCCGTTAAGAAAGGAGCAAGGAAAATGGCAGAATGGAAATGTAAGGATTGTGGGTACAATGTACAGGCCGATGTCCCTCCGGAGGAATGTCCCTCCTGTAAAAAGAAATGCGAGTTTGTAGATGTCTCGTGCTATATTCCAGAGTGTGGAGATACCGGATCAGATTCGAGGCTTTAACAGGCCCACGGGAGATCACCGTCGGATATAACTCGTATATTGTCTGGAGGTTGATAGGATGGGAAGGGCTCTTGTTGTGTATGTTACAAGGACCGGTTCAACAAAAAGCATTGCAGAACTCATTGCTGAGGGGGTCCGTTTTAGTGGAAATGAGGCGATCGTCGAGGATGGCACACGCATCAAAAAGGAGGAAGATCTTGCAGGGTATGACGCCTATGTCTTCGGATCTCCCACATACCACGGAGAAATGATGCAGGGGATGAAAACCCTTCTCTTCCTAGCTGAAAAGGTAGGCCTTAGGGGTAAGGTTGGAGGTTCTTTTGGCGCCTACGGATGGAGCGGCGAAGCCCCCGGACGTATATTTGAAACCATGAGACATGTTCTTGAAATGGATCTGACAGGTGGCCCGTTAATACTGAGGTCAGCTTTCATTCAAGGAGGCACTCAGATGGCCCAGGATTATGGGCGGGAAATCGGAAAAAAGATGAGTGAGACAAAATCCTGAAACATATCAGACGATACCATCAAGCGACCGGAGGTAAGAAAGATGAGAGTCAGAGACTTCATGAAAAAGGATGTCATAACGGTTGATATCAATACGCCGATTATGGCTGCTTTGGAAATCATGAAACATAACAGCATTAAACGATTGCCGGTTATCAAAAACAAGAAGTTCGCTGGTCTTGTGACGAGGGCCATGATAAGAGACGCCTCTCCATCTGAGGCGACTAGTCTCAGTATCCATGAACTCAATTACCTCATTTCAAAAATGACGGTAGGAGATATCATGGTCAAAAATCCGATCAGCATTACTCCGGATCATCCTGTTGAAGAGGCCATCCGGATCGGCAAGAAACATGGCCTCGGCGCCTTTCCGGTCCTTGAAAATGGCGAGCTTGTTGGTATTATCACACAGTCCGATATCTCGGAGGTCGTCTCCGATGCCCTCGGCGTCTGGGAGAATGAAAGCAAACGGATCACCATTGAGACGTCAGGGAAGAGATTCGGCTTCCTCAGGGGCTTGCTAGAGATTCTTGATGACTATAAGATACCTCTTATCAGTGTTATGACCGTCATGAAAGCTGACAAGAAAGATTGGTTTCTTGTGCTGCGAGTCAGGAGTGAAGATGCGTCTGTAGCTGTTGAGGATATGAAAAAGAAAGGCTATGAGGTCTCGGATGTGAGCTGATATAGCATGGCACAAGTCAGACAACTTTTTCATAATTACATGCGGTCTCTAGGAAACTGATTTATTCCAGCAACAATTTTACAAGGAGGAAAAACAATGACAACACCGCGACATTGTCCTGGGTTTGAAAATTTTCGAAATCTCAAATCATTCACATGCAAGTGTCCCGAATGCGGGGCGGACAAGGAAATTTTTTCGGATGAGTTTGACAGGACCCATTCCTGCGCTCAGTGCGGCAAACAAATTGATTTTACCCAGTGCACTTTAGAGAGTGAATAGATACGAGGAGGTCTTGAACAATGACCAAGTATGAATGCACGGTGTGTGGTTACATTTATGATCCCAAAGAGGGGGACCCCGATAACGGCATAGAACCCGGGACCTCATTTGAAGATCTCCCTGATGATTGGGAATGCCCTACATGCGGGGCCCCAAAGGAGGACTTTGAAGCGATATAGCAGGTGTTGTGACGGTTCTCCGAGACAGGTAAGCACTTTCAGTGCTATACGCGGGGCATGTCATCATATGGTTTCGTTTTGAGTTAATGGACATCAAATCACCTTTTCCCAAAACATGGAGGAACCCATGGAAAAAGATGAGAAGAAGAAACCTGTTTTGAATATAGAAGATGCAACCTCCTGTGAAGCAACAGCGCGGATGCTGAAGAAGGCTGAACAGGATGGTGTTGAAACAGCCTTTCATAGGGCGGCAACCATGAAGGCCTGCCCCATAGGTGCGGATTCGGCCTGTTGCAAACACTGTTCTATGGGGCCCTGTCGCTTGGTTTCCAAAGACCCTTACGGCAAAGTGGGAGTTTGCGGAGCTACTATCGATACAATCGAATCCAGGAATTTTGCACGGATGGTTGCGTCTGGTGCTGCAGCCCACACGGATCATGGCATGAGTATGTTGGATCTCTTTCGAGAAGTGGTAAACGGTAATATTCAGGACTATAGCATCAAGGACCCGATAAAACTGGAGTCAGTGGCCAAAGAGATCGGGATCGATGTTGAAGGGCGGACTGACAAAGAAATCGCCATGGATCTGTACAAGGAACTGGAGCGTACTTACATACAGGTTGAGGGGGAAATTCCCTTTGCCAAACGCGTCCCAGAAAAGACCCTTGAGACCTGGCGAAAGAATGGTATTGTGCCCCGTGGTGCCATGAGAGAGATTATGGAACTGATGCACAGGACCCATATGGGCGTGGATCAGGACTATAATAATGTCGTGAAACAGTGCAGTCGAACAGCCCTCGCAGACGGCTGGGGCGGTTCCATGGTCGCCACGGAGATATCCGACATCCTTTTCGGGACACCGACGCCCGTTCAGGCCGATGTCAACATGGGTTGTTTGAGAGAGGATGAGGTTAATATTATCATACACGGGCATGAGCCGAATCTCTTTGAGTCTATTCTCGCTTCCGTGAATGACAAGACCTTGATCAAGGAGGCCCAAGAAGCAGGCGCAAAAGGGATCAACCTTGTGGGAATGTGTTGCTCCGGCGCTGAGATGCTCTCCAGGCATGGAATACCCCATGCGGGGAACTTCATGTCTACAGAGGCTGTTTTGGTTACGGGCGCTGTTGACGCCATGGGGGTGGATGTCCAGTGTATTAAACAGGGACTGGCCAAAGTTGCTGAATGCTATGACACCAAGTTATTTACCACCAACCCCAGATGTCGTATCGAGGGTGCAGACCATATTGAGTTTCATGAGCACACACCGAGGGAATGCACGGACACGATAGTTCGAAAAGCGATTCAGAGATTCAAGGACAGAAACATGCCTATTGATATTCCCAAAATAAGAAACGAGGGTATCCATGGGTTCTCACATGAGTATATAAACTACATGTTGGGAGGGACTTTCAGAGGCTCGTACACCCCTCTCAATGAGAACATTATCAATGGAAGAATCCGTGGTGTGGCTGGCGTGGTCGGTTGCACAAATCCAAGAGTGAAACAGGACTGGGTCCATGTTGAATTGGTCAAGGAACTCATCAAGAATGATGTTCTTGTTGTCCAGACAGGCTGCTCCCAAATATCCCTCGCCAAAGCCGGCCTGTGTAGACCGGAGGCAGCGAGTTTGGCAGGTAATGGGCTTGGCGAAGTGTGTGAGGCCGTTGGCATGCCTCCTGTTCTCGGACTCGGCTCATGTGTGGATAACAGCAGGATTCTAATTGCCTGTTCTGAAATGGTTCGCACTGGAGGCCTTGGAGAGTCCATTGCCGATCTGCCGGTCGCAGGGGCAGCGCCTGAATGGATGAGCGAAAAGGCGATCTCTATCGGACATTACTTCGTAGCATCAGGGGTGTATACTGTTTTCGGTGTTACTTTTCCCATTATTGAAAAGACGAAGTTTCACGAACTTCTATTTAATGGCCTTGAAAATATGGGCTTTGGAAAATGGGGCTTTGCCAGAGACCCCTATGAGATGGCCCGCTTGATTATTGGTCACATAGATAAAAAACGAAAGGCCCTCGGCATAGACAAGGCAAGGGAGCGGGTGCTCATGGATATGGAGGCACGGCAAAAACTTGATGCGGCCTAAGAGGAAACAGGGGTTCCCCTCTGGCGATACGGCATATCCCGAGAGGCTTAACAAGAATTAAAGCATCCGTCCTTGGCGGATAGAGGTGGTATGAAATCAAATAAGGAGAAGATGATGGATAAGTATCAATGTTCGGTGTGTGGTTATGAGTATGATCCCGCAGAGGGGGATCCTGATAATGGTATTGAACCAGGAACAGCTTTTGAAGATCTCCCAGACGATTGGGTGTGTCCCGTTTGCGGAGCTCTCAAAGAGCAGTTTGAAAAAATGTAGGGTGCCCTACTAAGTTCTTCTGGAGACACTGCTCTTGTGCAGTCGTCTCCAAAAACTTTTCTTTAACCGGATAGAGGTCAGCTCAAAAGGAGGCAAGATATGACGAACAAGACCTACAAAATTCAGTCAACGTGCCCTCAGTGCGGGTGCAGCGCTGTCTCACACCTCTCGAAGGAGGAGATGAAGGCCAAGTTTGGTGATGTCCCAAACGTTGAGATGGAGTGCAGCGAGTGTGTAGCTAAATATGAGACAGACATGAAGACAGCCTGTCCTGAGTGGGATAAGGACTGTAAGCTCGAACAGTAGTTCAGGGAGGACGGGTGACTTCCAGGTTTGAAAGCAATGAGGCAATAATTCTCATCAGGGCAGTGGACGACACGAATGAGGGCTTTGTCACTATAGATGAGGACCATAAAATCGTACATTTTAACAAGGCTGCTGAGAAGATTTTTGGTTACACAAAGAGCGAGGTCGTCGGTCGTGACCTCGATGTGATCATGGGGCCCTCGTGTATCCATGATCATCGATCTGCTGTGGAACGATATATCAAGACAAGAGTCCCCAAACGCATCGGTCATGAGACAGAGTTGGTCGCGGTCAGGAAGGGGGGAAAGAAATTTCCCGCCTCCATCTCTTTTTCCGTCACTGAAATTGAAAATCGCCTCTTTTTCACCGGTATTATCAGGGATCTGACGGAGATTCATGAACTCAGGGACAAGACTAAGAGGGCTGAACGTTTGGCAACGATAGGGCAGTTTGTCGCGGAAGTCACCCATGAGATAAAAAACCCCCTCATGCTCATAGGTGGGTTTGCCGGACAATTGGAGAGAGAAATTGAGGAAAAAGAAAGCCTCAAAAAGCTCAAAATCATCAGCGAGGAGGTTTCCAGGCTCGAAAAACTCTTACAGGATCTGGGAGAATTGTACAGGCCTGATCCAATGGCTAAGGAAGAGATAAGCGTTAGGGACCTGCTGAAGGATCTCTATGCCTTTGTAGAGGATGATTGTGAGGGCAAAAACATCAATATCCGATTAGAATGTGATGACAGTCCTTTACTGGTTGAGGGGAATCAAGACAGGTTGCGACAGGTATTCCTGAATCTCATAAAAAACAGTATCGATGCCATGGAGAACGGAGGGACCCTTACACTTCATTGCGAAAGAGCAGGAGATTACGTCAAGATACTTGTAAAGGACGACGGCTGCGGCCTTTCTGAAGAAGACATCCAAGAGGTCTTTTCGCCATTCTTCACCAAGAAAAAACATGGGACCGGTTTAGGTTTGAGCGTCTCTAAAAGAATCATTGAGGATCATAAGGGCCATATCGTTTTTCTAAAAAGCGAAGAGGGAAAAGGCACCGAAATTCAGATCTCGCTCCCCGCATTGAATGAATAAGGTATCCACAAATGCCCTTCATGAAGGGAGAACAACTAATCAACAGTGAAAGGAATAACGGATGAGAGCCATAGAAATTGCTGAAGGGATTTTTTCAGTAGGGGTTATCGATTGGAATATAAGGGACTTTCATGGTTATTCGACATACGAGGGAACCACCTACAATGCCTATCTGATTCTGGACGACAAAATCACCCTCATCGACACGGTCAAAAAAAAATTCGCCGATGAACTGATCGATAACATCAAGACAATCATTGACCCCAAAAAAATCGATTATGTTGTGAGCAACCACACGGAAATGGATCACTCCAGTGGGCTACCGCTGGTGATGCACCGAATTGGAGAGACCAAGCCCCTGTATTGTTCAAAAATGGGGCACAAGAACCTTTCCCGTCACTATCCCCAAAAGTGGAATTACCAACCTGTTGAAAATGGTGGAGAGTTGAACCTGGGAAAGAGGACCCTCACCTTTCTTGAAACCAGGATGCTTCATTGGCCCGACAGTATGTTTACCTACCTGGAAAAAGACAGAATCCTATTCTCCAGCGATGCCTTTGGGCAGCACTACGCGGGTCCTGAAGTCTTTGATGACCAGATCGGCGAGGCGATCATACCCCATGCAAAGAAGTATTTCGCCAACATCTTGCTGTTGTACTCTCCCCTGATACTCAAGCAGGTAGATAGACTTGCGGAGATGGGACTGAAGATCGATGTGATCTGCCCGGATCACGGCATTATCTGGCGCAAAGCTCCGTCACGTATCATCGACGCTTACGTGGAGTGGAGCAACCAAAAGCCAAACAGAAAGGCCCTGGTCATATACGATACCAT
Organism: Thermodesulfobacteriota bacterium; assembly: GCA_034189325.1. Lineage (GTDB taxonomy): Bacteria > Desulfobacterota > DSM-4660 > Desulfatiglandales > Desulfatiglandaceae > JAXHUM01. The sequence goes on along the minus strand of JAXHUM010000043.1, from coordinate 49,459 downwards.
GTGGCACAGCACGGAGAAGATGGCCAATACTATTGTAGAGACCCTTATCAAGGAGGGCGTGGAGGCAAAACCATTGCATCTCAGGAATTCGCACAGGAGTGACATCATCACTGAAGTCATTGATGCCGGCGCGATCCTGATAGGCTCCCCCACCTTAAACAATGGTCTCTTTCCAACGGTCAGCGACTTTCTGACCTATATGAAGGGCCTTAAACCGAAAAACAAAATCGCTGCGGCCTTTGGCTCTTACGGGTGGAGTGGGGAGGCAGTTGCACTGATAAACAAGGAGCTTGAAAACATGAAGTTTGATATCATTGATCCCGGCCTTAAGGTGCAATACGTGCCGGACGATGAGGGACTAAATGCCTGTCATATTTTAGGGAAAAAGATTGCCGATGCCCTCCCAAAGGGAAACGGACAGGGCACATGAGTTTGATAACGCTGTCTTGATCCTTCGGATGAATCGATAGGTGAACTTTGAAAATCGTTACATCGGCCCACAAATAGAGATTTGTGTATGACAAAAGTCGCTCTTTTCGCCTTCAATGGCGAATCCATGTGTTTCATTCATGTGCTATTAAATGCCCTCGATATGAAAGAACGGGCCTACGATGTCAGGATAATCATCGAAGGCTCTGCAACGAAGCTGGTGGCGGAACTGTCGAAACATGACCATCCTTTTTACAACCTCTATGAAAAGGTGAAAGGGATCGGACTTATTGATGGCGCCTGCAGAGCCTGCTCAAACAAGATGGGGGTGTTGAGCCACATTGAGGCCCAGGGGATTGAGCTCCTTGGTGACATGACCGGCCACCCAAGCATTGCCCGATACTTGGAGCAAGGATTTCAAATTATCACGTTCTGAGCCTTTAATAGACATGAGCAGTAACGGTCGCGAGCTCTCTTTCACAGGAAGAATGGAGCCTGGAAGGACGCATAGGCGTTAAATAAGGGAGATTAATGAGGAAGAATGTCTTTCTGCTTTTTGTTGTTGTTTTTCTCTTAAGCACGGTCCTGTTTGCTGCTGATCAAGAAAGAGGATCGGCAAACATAATTCTCTATGGAGGGAATTGGGGCGAGGTCTCTTTTCCCCATCATATCCATCAAGAGGCCCTCAACGACTGCACCATTTGCCACGCTCTCTTTCCGCAGTCAGCGGGTTCTGTTCAGGACTTCGTGACTCAGGAAAAACTGAAAAAGAAGCAGGTCATGGGGCAGTGTGTGGCATGCCACAGGAAACTTGTCAAGGAGGGGAAGACCGCCGGCCCGACAAAATGCAGGGAATGTCACAGCAAGTGATGGGGTCCCTCATAACATTGAGGGAAGTATCAAAGCATGGTTATTTGCCGAGCCTCCAATGGAGGTATTTGGGACCCAATATGAAGTTCAACTCATTACTTAAGGAGCAACGATCTTTATGAAAGAATTAAAAATTGGTTGTGGCAGACCGACGGGAACCCCGGTCGGCGAAGATGTGAAGGAAGGTCTTGTAACGGGAGATCAGAAAGAAAGAAAGGAGATTGCTGTGTCTGGAGTTCAAGTTGGGGCAAAGGCCCCGGATTTTGAGGCCCCTGCGTATCAGGATGGTAATTTCGGCCAAATCAGGCTATCGGATTATTTGGGAAAATGGGTAGTCCTCTGTTTCTATCCGGGAGATTTCACATTTGTCTGACCCACGGAACTGGCGGCAGTTGCCAGCCGATACGACGAGTTTAAAAAATCGGAAGTGGAAATCCTGTCAATCAGTGTTGATAGCCATTTTGTTCATAAGATCTGGCAGGAACAGGAGCTTTCCAAGATGGTGGAGGGGGGCGTTCCATTCCCCATGTTATCCGATGGGGGCGGAAAGATCGGTTCCCTTTACGGTGTCTATGATCAGACCGGAGGTGTGAATGTCAGGGGTCGGTTTATCGTTGACCCTGACGGCTTTATTCAGGCCATTGAGATCTTGACGCCACCTGTTGGAAGAAATGTCAAAGAGTTGTTTCGACAGATACAGGCATTCCAGCTAGTCAGAAATTCAAAGGGCTCTGAGGCCACGCCATCAGGTTGGGAGCCCGGCAGGCCCACTTTGAAGCCCGGCCCTGATCTTGTGGGGAAGGTCTGGGAAGCCTGGAAAACGGAGAATGCCTTTTGAGGGTTGGGACAATAATTACCAAGGATACGCGGTCCGTGTCGGTCTTCACCTGTATTCGTAATAATAAATGAGGGAAAAAATGGGAAAAGAGAAAATCACCTCGCAAAAGGGGAGCCGGACGATCCCTTTTATAGTGGGACTCTTCGCCGGTGTTGTACTCGCCGGGGTCATTCTCTGGTTGTCAATGCCGGGTATGATGCTGGTGGTGCATGAAAGCCGATATGATAGTGTTGACGAGACCTGTACACAGCTCAAAACAGCCATCGAAGCAAACGGCTGGAAAAGTCCCGGGATCACTAACATGAACCACACGATGTCGATGCATGGCGTACAGATGGATAGAAAGGTAAGAATCGTGAACCTATGCAATGCCAAGTACGCCAAAGATGTGCTTACGACAAATCCTGAAGTCTCTACTCTAATGCCATGTGCCTGGGGTGTTTATGAAGGTAATAACGGGAAGATTTATATTTCGGGAATGAACATGGGACTTATGGGAAAAATGTTCGGAGGAAATATTGCCAAGGTGATGGGAGGCTCAGTTTCAAGGGACGAAAAGCAAATGCTTAAGGACGTCGTTCAGCAGTAGACCTTGCATAAATCAAGGATGCATTTGAGGCCTTTGTCAAGGGCATGGGCTGAAAACAGATCGTTCTTAAAGGAGAAACAATGGCACAGGACAGCATCATTGCCAGGTGTAATCGATGTGGGGCGAAGAACAGGATTCCGGCAAGCCGCTTGGGTGAGCGGCCTGTTTGCGGCAAGTGCAAAGCGCCTCTTTCAACGGGTACCGTGTATAACCATCCCGTCGATATAACCGATGATTCCTTTCACTCAGAGGTCCTATCCCATCCAGGGTCCGTGCTTGTCGATTGCTGGGCCCCTTGGTGCGGCCCGTGTCGGACGGTCGCGCCGATACTCGAACAACTGGCGGATGAATATGCTGGCCGGGTCAAGATCGCCAAGCTGAATGTGGATGAAAATCCGCGGACAGCCTCACAATACTCTATCCGAAGCATCCCAACAATGCTTCTATTTAAAGATGGCAGAATGGTCGACACTCTGGTTGGAGCACTCCCAAAGGCAGATATTGAACGATCTTTATCGGCTCTTACAGGCACCTAGATGTGCCTTCAATTCCATCGGAACGTCCTGGATTTTGGTGAGAAAAGATTGACATCTTCCTTTACACCCGATTGCCGATGAGCCCTTCAGACCCGAACGACGGCAGATCGGATGATAAACACACAGGTCGCAATGATAATATATGATGGGCAATATTCATGGACCGGTCGTAAAGATAAGCATCGGCCTCACAAGCCTGTGTGCTGGTGGCCCGGGTCGTGCCGCCTGACAATCGCTGATCTTTCCAAGGACAAACCCGACCTGCTTATGCTGAAGCCGATCATCGTCCTTGCTGCGGACCCACAGGAAGGATACACCGTGGGCAATAGATATCAGGACCTTATAAGAACCGTATGTAGAGAATTTGGTCTGGATGAAAACAAGGTCCTATGGATACGTTACAACCCGGCGGGGCCCGACGAAATGCAAGTGGCTGTAATTGTACCGGAGACAAGGGTTGGAGACGAGGTCCTCTATTCGGTTACCTGGCGGGATCTCATGCCGAGGGAAAAGACGATGGTGTTGCAATATCTTCCGGCGGGGAGTATTGGAGAAACAGGAGAGAAAAACAGTCCCTGATCGGTGAAGCACCTATCATATGAACGACCAAGATCAGAAAAAAAGTCAATGCCCTGACTGTTATCAGTGTCAAAGTTGTGGAATCGACCGCTGCCGCATCTGTCGGAAAGGAGCGCACCAGACCGACCCATCCGATCTGGAAACCGGTTTTACCTATCGCCGATATCTCGAGTGGAAGGAAAAGAGGAAGGAAGGGGAGTGGGAAAACACCCTGTGATAGATACGGGCCGTTGCTCGGACTGTGAGACATGCATGGAATTATGCCCGGCGGTGTTCAAGCGAAACCGGGCAACGGGCGTGATCGAGGTTGTCGACCTTTCTGAATACCCTGAAGAAGAAATCGACGAGGCGATTGGATATTGCCCTGAGGATTGTCTATCGTGGGAAACTAAGGAATCATAATGGTGGGCCATGGTTGACAAGACGCTCTCCGGCAGGGAAATCAAAAAGCAGGCCCTTAAGCTTCTGGCCCGACATGATCATAAAGAAGCTCTTGGACAGTTATCCGATTATCCACCGGATCAGTTGGTCAATGCCCTTTTTTCGTTCCTGTATCACACAAACGACTACATAAGATGGCACGCCATAGCCGCGATGGGCCTGATTGTCCCCAAAATCGCGGACAGGGAGATGGAACGGGCCAGGGTGATTATGCGGAGGCTCATGTGGAATCTTAATGACGAATCCGGAGGTATCGGATGGGGTTCGCCGGAGGCCATGGGTGAAATACTCGCCTGTCACGAGGGACTGGCCAACGAATATGTTCAGGTGTTTCTCTCTTACTCCCGTGAGGATGGAAACTACCTGGAGCACCCAGCACTCCAGCGCGGTCTCCTTTGGGGGATCGGACGGCTTTCCCGTGTGAGGCCCTACCTTATCGGGGAGCATGCCGTTTCTTATCTGATTCCTTTCCTGGAGTCAGAGGATGGTCCTGTCAGAGGTCTTGCCGCTTGGATTATGGGAATCGTTAAGAGAGAGAATGCCCGTCCCTATCTTGAGCGTCTTATCGGTGACAACGCAGAGGCAACCTTCTATGATGGGCAGGAAGTCCTGACCAGGCGTGTAACCGAACTGGCCGAGGAGGCCCTGGCCGAAATAGATGCCTAAGAGGGATTGATGAATATGACGGAAGAGACTATGGACGGACCTGGAATAGACTGGATTAGGGAGAGGGTGGCGAAGAGCTATTACCATTTGTCGGAGCACTGTCTACGATTTCTCATGGCAGGAAAGGTATCCATAGAAGATATCGAGGAGGCTGTCTCAAACGGCAGTGTATTTGAGATTCACAAGAACCCACAGAGGGGGACCACCTCAGTGGTGCTCGGTTATGCCGGAAATAAGCCTGTCCATGTAAAGTGCGCTGATGGGAAAAATGACAGACTTGTCATACTTTTTGCCTATTCACCCTCCCTTCCGATCTGGCAGGATCCAGAGACCAGGGCGCCAATAGGAGATAATCGCGTGGGAGATTCGGTGTATAGAAGGTGTTTTTTCTGTAACGGTGAAATCAAGGATATCGTCATGGGTAACTTTGATTACAGGCTGGAGGGAAACCTCTATGTTATCAAAAAAGTCCCGGCAGGTCTGTGTCAGCAGTGCGGCGAGAAGTATATCACCGCCGAGACCGGGAAAAGGATCAATGAAAAAATACGGATGGGACAATATCTACGGACTGAAGAGACTCAAGTCTTGGAATATGAGTAGCCTCGCCGGTTGTCCAAAATCCACTTCATGACCATCCCTTTTATATGTAAGTGTGGAGGACGTTTCATAACATGAAAGGCCTGGAGCTGTGTGAGACCTACTATCATGAATGCGGTGCCCCAATGATAAGGGACAAGTTTCCTCAATACGAGGCCAGGATAGGTGCGGGCCTTGTTGGAGACGGCTCTGAATGTTACGGCTTTGATGATGACATATCTCAAGATCATGACTGGGGGCCCGGCTTCTGCCTTTGGCTTGACCATGACGACTACAAGACTATTGGAGAAGCTCTCCAGCAAGAATATGAAAGGCTCCCCAGAACATTTCACGGCTTTAAAAGGAGGGACAGCAACTTAGGTGACAGACGAGTCGGTGTCTTTGAAATTGGTTCATTCTATAGCCGCTTCATTGGAATCCCTCACTGCCCGGAAACCCTGGAACAATGGCTCTTTCTCCCGGAAAACCATCTATCCGCATGCACGAACGGCAGGGTCTTTTCCGATCCCTTGGGAACGTTCTCTGAGATAAGAGAGGCCCTCCTCGATTTTTATCCTGAAGATATCAGGATGCTCAAGATGGCGGCCCGGTGCATGACTTCTGCGCAATCGGGTCAATACAACTTTATGCGGTCTATACGACACAAGGAATACTATGCTGCTCAATACGCTGAAACGACCTTTTGTTTTGACATCATGTCTCTTCTGTTTCTATTAAACAGGCGTTATGCCCCCTTCTATAAGTGGCGACATCGGGCCGTCGGAGACCTGCCTGCTCTAGGAAAGTTCTTGCACCAAAAGATCTCCCACCTAACCAAGACTTCGGTCTCCGAAGAAAAGAATAGAATGATAGAGGAAATCAGCACGGCTATTATACAGAGGCTTCAGGAGGAAGGGCTGAGTCATTCTGAGAGTGATTTTCTCCTGGATCATGGGCCGATTATTCAGCAGAAAATAAGAGATGAAAACCTGAGAAAGAGAAATGTGTGGATAGGCTAATCCACCCAGAGCCTAGGATACCGAGAAGAGACAGACAATGAAGGATGTGCTGATCATCGGGGGAAGCTATTTTGTAGGGAGGGTCTTTGTTGAGGAACTCATCAAGGCCGGAAATTATCAGATACATCTCTTTAATCGAGGCAATATTCCTTTTCAACGGGAAGAGGTTTTGGAATATACGGGCGACAGGAATGATGAAGAGCGGATCAAAGAGGTCATCCCGAAAAAGGAATGGTATGCCGTGGTTGACTTTTGCGGATACACTCCGGACCATATAACGAAGATGATCACGTCGATCCCGGGAAACATCAAAAAATATGTTTTTATCAGCACGACTACGATCTATAAAGAGGTCCTTGATCTCCCTATCCGAGAGAACGCCCCAAAAGTCGATAGCCCCCAACCGGAACTTGGAGACTACGCTCACTACGGATACCACAAGTGGTTAGCAGAGTGCAGTCTGCGGGAGGCATGCCGAGGCCGAGGGATATCCTATACCTGTTTAAGACCTGCGATCATTTACGGAAAATACAACTATGCCCCTAGGGAGTACTATTTTTTTAACCTCATAAGCGACCATCGCCCCATCATTCTTCCTGATAACGAACTCGCCCTTTTCAGCTTTGTCTGGGTAGAGGACGTGGCAAGGATGATTCTTCGATGCATGGAGAGCGACAAGGCAAACAATCTGGCTCTCAATACTTGCGCCGAAGAACTCGTCTCTTATCAAAGATTCATTGAGGTCCTTGAAGAGATCCTTGGCAAGAGGATAGAGACAATCAAGATGAGTAGTGCTGAAATTGACAGAAGAAGGATACCCCTCCCCTTTCCCCTTGACAACCACCTTGCCTATTCAGGGGCAAAGGCCGGGCGAATCCTCGACTTTGAATATACCCCCTTTGTAGAGGGGATGAAGAAGACCTATGAACATTATCAATGGTTGCAGGCAAAGAAGACAAAATAGCCAAGGGGATGTCTCTCCAACGATTTGAGAAGTCAACTCTGAAATCTAAAGAATAACCACAATGGGAGAAGTGATGGGTATCCAAAAAAGTTTGTTCGTTAAGCATTTTTCAGCAATAATCATTGGGCTATTCACATTAGTGTCCACGGTATCAGGGGCCTCTCTCCCTATAAGCGAAGACACTCAGACATGTATTGACTGTCACGCCTCTATCACACCCGGTATCTACAAGGATTGGGAAAGAAGCCGTCACGCAAAATCATCGCCTGCAATGGCAAAGAAAAAGACTGGGCTTGCCTTGACAGTATCATCCAAAGAGATCCCGGAATCCCTTGCCCATATCGCGGTGGGATGTGCGGAATGCCACATGACGAACCCGGACACACACAAAGACACCTTCGAGCATAACGGCTATGATATCCATATTGTGGTGAGCCCAAGGGATTGCAGTATCTGCCACGAGGTCGAGGCTCATGAGTTCGATCAAAACCTCATGTCCCACGCCTACGGGAACCTCCAGAATAATCCGGTTTACAGGGACCTGGCAGACTCCGTCACAGGCTTACAATCTTATGAACATGGTAAAACGATCCTCAAAAGACCGGATAGGCAGACCGATGCTGAAGCCTGTCTTTACTGTCATGGGACCATGGTTCAGGTCAAGGACATGTCGACGAGGGATACGGTGGAGGGGGAGATGACCTTTCCTCTCCTTTCAGGGTGGCCCAACCGCGGCGTCGGCAGGTTGAATCCGGATGGTTCAAAAGGGGCCTGCACTGCCTGTCACCCCAGACATGCATTCTCCATGGAAACGGCAAGGAAACCTCCGACATGCGCTGAATGCCATAAAGGTCCTGATGTACCGGCCTACAACGTTTACTCCGTCAGCAAGCATGGAAACATATATTCAGCTCAAGGGAGCGAATGGGATTTCAAGGCCCTTCCCTGGACCGTTGGGAAGGATTTCTCGTCGCCGACCTGCGCTTCCTGTCACATCAGTCTTGTCGTCACGGAAGAGGGGGACGTCGTCACCAGAAGGACTCATAAGATGAATGACCGGCTGCCCTGGAGGATATTCGGTTTGATTTACGCCCATGCCCATCCCCAATCCCCGGATACGACCCTCATCCTGAACAGTCAGGGTCTGCCTCTTCCAACAAGCCTCGACGGGCAACCGGCCGGGACCTATCTCATTGATGCGAAAGAACAGGGCAAGAGACTCCAGGCCATGCAGGAACTCTGCCTCTCATGCCACAGCAGAGGGTGGGTCGACGGTCAATTTGCCAGGTTTGAGAATACTATCAAAACCACGAATCAAATGACCTTGGCTGCCACGAAAGTCATGCAGTCGGCATGGGAAAAGGGATTGGCAAAAGGGCTGGAGCAAAAGATGAGTATCTTCGATGAGGCGATTGAAAAAAAATGGGTGGAACAATGGCTCTTTTACGCCAATTCCACACGGTTCGCCTCGGCCATGATGGGAGCGGATTACGGCAGTTTTGCCAACGGCCGATGGCAGATGTCGAAAAACCTCCAGGAAATGATCGATTGGATGGAATGTATGGCTGGGAGTGATTTAAAGAAATAGGATTGAGGGGGCCTATGACTATTGTCCTGTCTACCTGGACCTCAGGCGCCACTCGAGAAGGAGCCCTTTTGAGAAATATAAATCTGTTTGTTGTTCCGGCATGGTGAAGAGGAATCACAAGGTGTTTAAGCTTGCAATGACCCAATTCAGTATCCGTCATCCCTGGCTTGTCATGGCCGGCCTGTTGATATTAACGGCTGTTTTTCTCAGTCAGTTCCCGAAAGTTCGCTTTGATAATGATCCTGAAAACATGCTCTCGCCCAAAGAATATGTCCGTATCTTTAATGACGAGGTCAAGGCGAAGTATAATCTCTACGACTTTGTGATCGTTGGGATCGTCAACGACAAAGACCCTGACGGCATCTTTAATCCAAAGACCCTTGGTCGTATACATGCCCTGACCCATGAGCTCCTCTCCCTCTCCCGTGACGCAAACAACAGGCCGGTTATTGTAAAACGTGCACAGGGCGACCAAAAGGAAGAAAGGGTTACCCTGGATCTTGCGCATAAAAGCCTCTGGGAAAAAATCCTTGGAATCGCTTTCCGTCACGATCCCAATGAGCTGTTTGATGAAGAGGGAAACAGCGCCATTATCGGGCGGGAGATTATCAGCCCAAGTCTTGTGGATAATCTAAAACAGGCCGACTTAGGCTCCTTGAAGCTGGAATATCTGATGGAACACCCCCCGGCCACGAGAGAGGAGGCCCGAATCATCCGGGATGACGCTATGGGCAACCCTCTCTATAGCGGGACACTCGTTTCTGAAGATGAAAAAGCGATCTGTCTGTATATCCCTATAATCGAAAAGACCTTCAGTTACAATGTAGCGAGGCTGGTTTCGGAACTTACCAGGGACTGGCATGGTGATGAAAGAATATACATCACCGGACTGCCGGTGGCCGAGGACACCTTTGGAGTTGAAATGATGCTCCAGATGGCGGAGTCGGCGCCTTTGGCAGGCGTCATCATATTCCTGCTTCTGTTTTTTTTCTTCAGAAGAATATCTCTCATCATAGCCCCCATGATTGTGGCGGTCATCAGCGTGATATGCACCATGGGTCTTTTGATATGGCTTGGTTTTGAGGTCCATATCATGAGTTCTATGATTGCCATCTTCCTGATGCCCATTGCGGTGGCGGATTCCGTCCATGTCTTGAGTCTCTTTTATGACAGCTACTCCAAATACAATGATAGGGCCGAGACCATCAAGCATGTGATCGGGCAGCTCTTCATGCCGATGCTCTACACCAGCCTGACGACCATCGCCGGGTTTGCGTCCCTTGGGACGACCCCAATACCCCCTGTCAAGGTCTTCGGCCTGCATGTGGCCTTTGGGGTGGGTCTGGCATGGGTTCTCACGCTTACCCTGATTCCGGCATACATCATGGTCGCGGTTCCTGAAAAAAGACTCCGGGCCCTTGGTCCACAATCCAACAGGAGACAAAATCCTTCCGGAATGCTCTCCAGTGTGCTGGGAAGGTTCGGGAGATTGGGTTATTCGGCCTGGAAATTGATCTTGACAATGGTTGTTCTTATCATGGGAATTTCAGTCTACGGAATTACAAAGATCAACGTGAACGATAATCCGGTGAAATGGTTTGCCGCAGATCATGAGATTCGAATCGCCGACAGGGTCTTAAACAGTCATTTTGGAGGAACCTATACCGCTTATCTGACCCTTTCCGCACCAAGACCGGAGAGTTGCACTTGCCTGGATGTTGCAGAGGCGATGGATTCCGAAGCAAACAAGCGCTTTAGAAAATATCTTCCCGAAGCCACAGACCAATTCTTGGGGGAGTTGGAGCTGCTGAAACAGCTTTATTGCAATGTAAACAGCTCAAACGAAAAAAAATGTTTTGTTGAACTGGTCAACAGAGCCGCTCTCATCGATGCAGAGGCATTGGAGTCATGGAACAAACTGGCCGACGCCATCAATTACATGGAGACTGAGGGGCTGACCTTTGATACCCTCTTGGATGGAATCAAAGAGGTTCCGGGCATTAAGGAGGATGATAGAGAGATATTGATCTCCCGATTGCAGGAGTACAGAGGTTTGACTGGAGAGAGACTGCTCCAGCAGGCCCTTGACCTATGCGATGAAGTATTACAATTGTCCTTCAGAGAATTTGTCTTTGAAATTGAGGCGGAATTGACGGCCCCGCTTTTCAAACAGCCCGAAATGCTCAGGTATGTGGAACAGCTTCAAACGCATCTCATCGAAAACCGGGTCGTGGGGAAGACATCTTCGGCAGTGGATGCCCTAAAGAAGGCCTCCTATGAACTTCTTTATGTATCTCCCCCGTCCGACGCGACCAAAGAGGAAAAAGAGGCGTATGATCGGCGCAACAAGAATAATTTCAACATACCGGACTCTGCTTCGGCTGTGGGACAGGTTTTCATACAGCTTGAAGGGATGAAAAAAAAGGACAGCCTCTTCCATATGGTAACCAGAGATTACCAGGAGGCAAGTCTCTGGGTCCAGCTCAAGAGCGGGGATAACATGGATATGGAGGCGGTGGTAAAGGATGCGGAAGACTTCTTAAAGACCAACCCTCCTCCGGTGGACCTGAAGGCGCGATGGGCCGGACTGACCTACCTGAATATTGTCTGGCAAAACAAAATGGTCAGAGGAATGATCACATCCCTGGGCGCGAGCTTCCTGGTGGTTCTGGTGATGATGACCCTGCTTTTTCGCTCCCCCCTGTATGGCATCCTTGCCATGATTCCCCTTTCAGTGACCATTGCCTTTATCTATGGGGCCATTGGCCTGGCGGGAAAAGACTATGATATGCCTGTGGCGATTCTATCGGCCATGACCCTCGGTTTAAGTGTGGATTTTGCCATCCATTTTCTGCAACGGGCTCGGGAATCGCAAAAAGAGCTTGGCGATTGGAAAGAGGTGTGCCGAGAGATGTTCAAGGAACCGGCTATGGCAATCAGCCGGAATGCGATCATTATCTCCCTCGGTTTTACCCCTCTTCTGCTGGCGCCCCTTGTTCCCTATAAGACCGTGGGGTTCTTTCTTGCGACCATCATGGCCGTGTCATGGCTTGCCACGCTCTTTATTCTCCCAGCCATTATGACGGCCCTTCAGAAACCTCTTTTTCGGGAGAATATGAGCAAGCATTAACCAAGATCTAACCATTCTGAAACATGGAGAAGAGAGAGATGATGAAAAAACTGTTCCTTCTGGTCATAACCGGCACGATGATTCTACAAGCCGCCGCTGTCTTTGGTGCGGAGAGACCAAGCCCGGACAAGATCATTGAAATGGCCAATGATGCCTCATATTACCAAGGTCAGGACGGCCGGGCCGACGTGAAAATGACCATCACGGATAAGGCGGGAGGCGTCCGTATAAGGGAATTCACCATTCTTCGAAAAAATACAGGGCAAAAAGACCAGAAATTCTATGTCTATTTTAAAGAACCGGCGGACGTACGGAAGATGGCCTATCTTGTATGGAAACATGTGGGAAAGGAAGATAGCCGCTGGTTGTGGCTCCCTGCCCTGAATCTCAAAAAACGCATTGCTCCGGGAGATAAGCGGACCAGTTTTGTGGGGTCTGATTTCTTTTATGAAGATGTTTCAGGACGAGGAGTGAACGAAGACACTCATGAACTGCTGAAATCGGATGATACCTGGTATCTGATAAAGAACGTACCCAAAGATCCCGATAGCGTTGAATTTGTCTACTATCATGTATGGATCAACAAGACGACCTTTCTTCCTGAAAAGGCGGAGTATTATGATAAGAACGGCAACCTGTATCGGAGGGTGGAGGCAAAAAAGATCATGAAAATTCAGGGATACCCTACCGTGGTAGAATCAATTGCCAGTGATCTCGTTGCCGGTACACGGACTATCAATCGGTTTGACAATGTCAGATATGATATCGGTCTCAAAGACAGGATCTTTACCGAGCGGTTTTTGAGACGTCCTCCAAGGGAAGTTACACAATAAAGAACTATCATGTCCGGATCGAGATTTTTTACCGCACTTCTTTTTATATTCCTACTGGTCCCCTCCACAAGGGCAAATGCCGGGGAGGAGCAGGGATCATTTCTTGATCGGACGGGCATTGATATTCACGGTTTTCTCGACCTTAGAGGAGGTTCGCGTATTAGGGAGGACGACTATCAAAGGGACACCTCCCTGCTCGAATCGCGCCTCCAGCTCGATATGAGTCGGGCCGGAGATTCCTTCACACTCCAGGTGCGCGCCGATTTTATCTATGACGACGTTCAGGAAGATACTGACCTGGACCTTGAGGAGGGGACCGGATATCTTGATTTGAGGGAGGCAAACCTCCTCTTCTCTCCTCTTGATTTAATCGATGTCAAGATAGGCAGGCAGATCCTTACATGGGGTACGGGAGACCTCCTGTTTCTGAATGATCTCTTTCCAAAGGACTGGCAATCGTTCTTTATAGGACGCGACGAGGAATATTTAAAGGCCCCTTCCGATGCCCTGCTTATCAGCCTTTTTCCCGATTTTGCCAATATCGATCTTGTCTATATGCCGAGGTTCGATGCCGACCGTTTTATCAGTGGAGAGAGAATATCCTACTACCATACCACCCTTGGCCGTCTCGCCGGACGCGACGCGATTATTGATCCTCTCACTCCGAACGATTGGCTTGACGACGATGAGATCAGCCTGAGGATTTCCAAAAATATCAAAGGATATGAATTGGCCTTTTACGGATATCATGGATTCTGGAAGAGCCCTATTGGTATGGATCTCATTCAACAGAAGGCATTTTTCCCGAACCTTAATGTCTACGGAGCGAGTCTCCGTGGATCACTGATAAAAGGCCTCTTTCATCTTGAAGCCTCCTATTATGATTCAAAGGACGACACGAGCGGCGACAATCCTTACATCCCAAACAGCGAAATTCGAATACTGGCGGGGTATGAGCAGGAACTGGCAAAGGAGTTTTCAGCCGCTGTCCAATATTATCTCGAGTCTATGAGGCATTATGAGACGTATCAGGCAACCCTACCTCCTTCCGTTCATCCAAAGGATGAGGAGCGTCATCTCTTCACAGTGCGCTTGACAAAGCTGGCATTAAACCAAAACCTGACTCTCTCATTGTTCTGTTTTTACTCTCCCTCTGATCAAGATGCCTATTTCAGACCGACCGTGAAGTACAAAATAAGTGATTCCCTTATGATAACTCTCGGTGGCAACATCTTCACGGGCGATGCCGATTACACTTTTTTTGGACAGTTTGAAAAAAACAGCAATATCTATGCAGGAATACGTTACAGCTTTTAGTTGATGATGACTTTCGGGGGAAGCTTAAACCTCAGCTTGTTGTAAAGGGACTGATTCTGATGGTTTTATGTGAACGGGATATCGCAGGAGGATTATCTTCTATCCGCTTTTGTTTTCTTTATCCCTCTTTCTTTAAATTATTTTGTTAAGGAGCAGAGCTGACCATGATTGCAGGAACAACAGGAAAGACCTCAAATCATTTGTCGGGAGAAAAAAGCCCCTACCTTCTGCAGCACCTGAACAATCCGGTCGATTGGTATCCCTGGGGTGAAGCAGCCTTTCAAAAAGCAAAGAAGGAGGACAAGCCTGTTTTCCTTTCAATCGGTTATGCCACCTGTCACTGGTGTCATGTGATGGCCCATGAGTCTTTTGAGGACGAAGAGGTCGCCCGAATTCTTAACAGGCACTACGTTTCCATTAAGGTCGATCGGGAAGAACGCCCCGATATTGACAAGATATATATGTCCGTGTGCCAGTCTATGACAGGGCAAGGGGGATGGCCTTTGACCATCCTGATGACGCCTGAGGCCAAGCCTTTTTTTGCCGGCACCTATTTTCCCAAGTTGAGGCGGATGAATATGCCCGGCCTCATCGATATCCTGAAACCAATTGCCGACATGTGGGGGAAAAACAGGCACGAAATACTAAAGGCGAGTGATGATATCACAAATGCCATTCAACCGCGGAAGGATAGCCCCCATGATGAGCTGGACATGGGAACGCTCCAAAAGGGCTACGACCAATTTGAAAGGACTTTTGACTCCCAGTGGGGCGGTTTCGGCACTGCGCCTAAGTTTCCCACACCCCATCAGCTTACTTTTCTTTTAAGACAACATCGTAGGCGCCCGGATTCCTCTGCCCTTAAAATGGTGGATCAAACGCTCACCGCCATGAGGAGGGGCGGTATTTTTGATCAGGTTGGTTTTGGATTTCACCGCTATTCGGTCGATGCGAAGTGGCTGGTCCCTCACTTCGAAAAGATGCTCTACGATCAGGCCTTACTGGCAATGGCCTATATAGAGGCCTACCAGGTGACAAGAGAGGAAAGGTTCGCCAAGGTAGCCAAAGAGATATTTACCTATGTGTTGCGCGATATGAGGGCACCCAACGGCGGATTCTACTCTGCGGAAGACGCAGACAGCGAGGGGGAGGAAGGGCTGTTTTACATTTGGAAAAAAACCGACATAATGGATTGTTTAGGAGAAAA
The DNA here is from genome assembly GCA_034189325.1 of Thermodesulfobacteriota bacterium. Lineage (GTDB taxonomy): Bacteria > Desulfobacterota > DSM-4660 > Desulfatiglandales > Desulfatiglandaceae > JAXHUM01. The sequence continues at coordinate 33,877 of JAXHUM010000043.1, read as the reverse complement.
CGACGGAGATCTTTATTGCCGCTTTTACGGGATCACCCAACAGGGCAATTTTGAAGAGGGCTTCAATATCCCGCATATCTCTCTTTCAGAGGAGGCCTTTGCCCAAAAAGAGGGCATAGAGCCGTCAAGACTTGAGGAACTTCTCTCAACCGCCCGTGGCCGGCTCTTTGAGGTCCGGGAGAAGCGGATACACCCTCTCAAGGATGACAAAATCCTGACATCATGGAACGGATTAATGATTGCCGCCCTGTCAAAGGGTTACCAGGCTATGGGAGATCAGAGATATGCCGATGCGGCTGCGGCTGCGGCTGATTTTATTCTTTCGGAACTGCGGGGAGCCGATGATCGCCTGTTCTGCCGTTTCCGGGACGGCGACGTGGCCTACCCGGGCTATCTGGATGACTATGCGTTTTTGGTCTGGGGGCTTATCGAATTGTATGAAGCCACTTTTGACGTGACCTATCTGGAAGAGGCGGTTTCATTGAATAAAGCCATGATCGATATCTTCTGGGACCACAAAGGGGGTGGCCTTTATTTCACAGGAAAAGGAAATGAGACTCTGATAACAAAGAGTAAAGAGGCCTACGACGGGGCCTTACCCTCGGGCAATTCTGTGGCGGCCCAAAACCTATTGCGTCTGGGACGTATGACCGGAGATGTTGCTCTGGAACAGAGTGCCGAGGCATTGATGCGATCTTTTTCATCGAATGTAAAGGCCCATCCCATCGGTTACACCCAGATGCTGGCTGCTGTTGATTTTGTTGTCGGTCCGTCACAGGAGATTGTTATTGCAGGGGACCTGAACCAAGAGACGTCTCAATCCATGATCAGGACTGTTCAGCAAAAGTTCTTGCCCAATAAGGTCATCCTTTTTCATCACGAGGGCCCGGAGGGAAAAAGGCTTGAGACCCTGTCTCCTTTTGTCAAGGATATGCGCTCGGCAGATCGACTCTCTACGGCTTACGTGTGTGAACAGCATGCCTGTCGGTCTCCTGTAAAGGAGGTGAGTCAATTAAACGCATTGCTCCATTGATGTCGGCCTCTGTGACGCCCTGTGGTAACCACACCGGACAACGTTCGAAATCAGGAAACTGGGGTGGCGGCAGACAGGGAAAGGGACTTTGTCACGATCGATATTTTGCCGGGAATACTTGAGACATAAGCCCCCGGACCAATAGGAACCTATAAAGAGATTTTTTTGAGGGGAACCAGAATGACAGAAGAGGTGTTAAAACCCAGATTGACACAGGCCAACCTCGGGAATCTGGAAGATCAATACGATCATTTCAGGTGGGAAGAGGTGGAAAAGGAATTCAGCTGGCACATTACAAAAAAGGTGAATATGGCCTATGAAGCCATAGACAAGCATGCCCTGGGATGGCGTAAGAACAAAGTCGCTCTCTACTATGAGGATGACTTTCGACAGGAAAAATATACTTTTCAGGACCTGATGCTGCTTTCCAACAGATTCGGGAATGTCTTGCGGAAAAGGGGAATCAAAAAGGGAGACAGGGTATTCGTCTTCATGCCCCGCTCACCTGAGCTCTACATCGCTTTTCTGGGGATAGCGAAAGTAGGAGCGGTTGTCGGCCCTTTGTTTGAGGCCTTTATGGAAGAAGCGGTCAAAGATAGGCTCAAAAACAGTGACGCCATTGCCGTAGTGACCACTCAATTCATGGTCAACAGGATACCTCGAAAAGAGCTGCCTTCGCTCAAGCACATTATTATTGTGGACGCTGAAGGCGACCTGGCCGAGGGAGAGCTGAGCTACGAAAGAGAAATGGCGGAGGTCTCCGATACCCTGGATATCGAGTGGTTGTCAAGAGAAGATCCTCTGATCCTGCACTACACCTCCGGCTCCACCGGCAAGCCCAAGGGGGTGGTTCATATTCAGAACGCCATGATCGGTCATTACCAGACAGCCAAATGGATTCTCGATTTGAGGGATGAGGATATCTACTGGTGCACTGCGGATCCCGGATGGGTCACAGGAACCTCTTATGGGATCTACGGGCCATGGTTGAACGGAGCCTCCATCCTTACAAGGGGGGGACGATTCAGTGTCGATGGCTGGTATTCCATGATTGAAAAATACAGGGTGACTATCTGGTACAGCGCCCCCACCGCATTCAGACTGTTTATGGCGGCGGGAGATGAGGCGGTCAGCCGCCATGACTTGAGTAGTCTCAGGCTCATCTACAGCGTGGGAGAGCCGTTAAACCCGGAGGTTATCCGGTGGGCCCTCCATGCCTTTGACCAGCCTATCCACGATAACTGGTGGATGACCGAGACAGGCATGCAGCTTATAGCCAACTACCCGACCATGCCGATCAAACCCGGATCTATGGGCAAACCCTTTCCGGGAGTGGTGGCCGCGATTCTGGATAATGAGGGGAGAGAGCTTCCCCCGAACCAAATAGGAAATCTCGCAATTAAAAAGGGATGGCCTGCCATGATGAAGGAGATCTGGAGGAATCCCGAGAAATACAACGAGTACTTCCCTTTTGAAGATTGGTATGTCTCCGGCGATTCTGCCTACAAGGATGAGGATGGGTACTTCTGGTTTCAAGGCAGGGTGGATGATGTGATCAACACCTCTGGAGAGCGGGTGGGGCCCTTTGAGGTGGAAAGCAAACTCATTGAGCACCCGGCGGTGGCCGAGGCAGGGGTCATCGGGAAGCCTGATCCGGTGCGGGGAGAGATTATCAAGGCCTTTGTCCTTCTGAACCCCCGCTACACCCCGTCCGAGGAACTCAAAGAAGATATCTCCCAATTCGTGAAAAAGGGCCTTTCAGGCCACGCATTTCCGCGGGAGATCGAATTCAAGAAATCTCTGCCGAAAACCAGGAGCGGGAAGATCATGCGAAGGGTATTAAAGGCATGGGAGTTGGGGCTACCTACTGGAGACCTCTCCACAATGGAGGATTAAGGGGGCGAAAATGCCGACATATATGATTGTTCATCAAGAGGACCCGAAGTTTGTGTCTCGCCATATCAACCAGGGATGTAAGATCTGTGCTGCCCGGAAAAAGGCGATCTGGAAGCGAGTCTATTACAATTTAAAAGAGGGTCGCCTATTTTGCGAGTGGGAGGCCCCTGATCAGACGACGCTGAAAGATCTCCTCAATGAATGTGGTCTTCCGTGCAAAGACATTGTCGAAGTGGAGGAGATGACTGCCGGCGAGTGCTGCTGGGATATCTTCGGAGAATTGAAAGAGTAGAAAAAATGCTTATCTTTACACTTAACATCTTGCAGCATCAGATGTTGCCGGAAACAGGGGAGTCAATAATCCGAAGTGCTCCATCAAAAAGGACAACTGATTCGGAATACCCTGCGGCATCTCGGTAGTTTTTGTTTCATCCATGGAGAACCGGTGTTGAATGAAAGAGGACAGGGCCAAATGGGATAAGAGATACAAAGGGGATGTATGTCTTTACGGGCAGGAGGCCAATGGCTTCTTGATAGACAATATTCACCTTCTCCCTAAAGGACGGGTCTTGGACATTGCAGCAGGTGAGGGAAGAAACTCTGTTTTTTTTGCCGAACATGGTTACAAAGTTGATGCCGTAGATATTTCCGAAGCGGGGTTGAAAAAGGCGCAAAGACTGGCCGGAGAAGCAGGGGCTGAGATCCATTGTATTCATGCGGATCTTGAGACGTATCGGATCCAAGAGAACGCCTATGATGTTATTGCCAACTTCAACTATCTTCAGAGGAATCTCATTCTTCAAATCAAAAGAGGATTAAAAATTGGAGGGGCAGTGATATTTGAAACATATCTCATGGATCAAACGGCATTATCTTCCGGCCCCAAAAACCCCGACCACCTCTTGAGGCATAATGAACTTCTAGGTTTTTTCAAAGATTTTCGAGTCCTTGTTTACCGCGAAGGCATATACGGCGAAAGAGGCCGCGAAAGGGCCATCGCCGGTATTATCGCCACAAAAGAGTGAGGGCTAGGCGTTTTTACTAACTCGTGTCCATCCATAAATGAGGATTTTTGTTCAAGATCAAGGCATGCGAAAAAACTAACCGCAGGCATATGTGCAATATTCCGAGGATTATTTTTTGAGCATAACACCGAGATTGGGCAAAAAGACCATTTATGGATGGACACTAACTCGGCGTTTCCTGTTTATGGGAAACCTTCACCCTTCAGGTTGGAGGGCGTTCATGTGGGTTGTAAATGACCCTAACAAGAGAAACCAAAAGCTAACGAAACACAATCAAAGAAAGGGAGGAATGAGTCATGAAAGAAAAAATAGAAGCCGCTTTAGATAAGATAAGGCCTATGCTTATGGCAGACGGTGGGAATGTAGAACTAGTAGAGGTGACCGATGACGGGGTTGTCAAGGTGAAACTGACCGGCGCTTGCGGGGGATGTCCCATGAGCCAGATGACCCTCAAGCAGGGTGTGGAAAAGGTCATCAAACAGGACGTATCGGAAGTAAAAGAGGTCGTTGCCGTTTAGTCCATTTGCCTCAGGGAATCAGGGTCCGCACATTCACATTCGGTCGGCCGGCCCCATGTTCAAGAGGGCCTGACCACAGGGACCCTGTCCATAGGGCAATGCATGTAATGTACCTTTAGGGAAGAGGAGGCCGACACATGACGGAACCTATCCGCGTTTCCCCTGAAGAGGCAAGAAGGAAAAACAGGGAGGACTCCGCTTTACTCGTTTGCGCGTATGAGGATGAAAAGAGATTCAGTCAGATGCGTCTCAAAGGGGCCATCTCGCTGAATGAGTTTCGATCCCAGCTATTGTCTCTTGCCAAAGACAGGGAGATCATTTTCTATTGCGCCTGACCTCAGGAGGCAAGTGCTGCCGGTCAGGCAACAAAGTATATGAACGAAGGATTCCAAAACATCAAGGTGCTTGGTGGAGGCGTGACGGCCTGGAAAAATGCCGGATATCCCATGGAAGAATCATCATAAGGAGACACCATCATGCGTTGGAAGCAGTTTTTTACGCCCGCAAAAAACATGGAGGTCGAAGAGGCCAAGAGTTTCTTGTCTAACCGAAAGGAGGGGGATTACAACCTTCTGGATGTGAGACAGAAGAGCGAATATGAGGTATCCCGTATCCCGGGAGCCAGGCTTGTTCCCCTGCCCCAGCTCACGGACAGGCTCAAAGAACTCGATCCTGAAAAGCCGATTATTGTCTACTGAGCGGTGGGTGGGCGCAGCCGTGCCGCTGCCCAACTGCTCTCCGGGAAGGGGTTCAAGGAGGTCTATAATCTCAAAGGAGGACTTGCCGCCTGGAACGGTCAGACCGCGGCCGGCCCTTACGACATGGGCATGGCCCCTTTAAAGGAACTGCAAACGCCTGAGCAGGTCATTATTTTTGCCTACGGCCTCGAAAAGGGCCTCGAGGAATTCTACTCGGCGGTCAAGGAAATGACCGGTAATCCGGATGTATCCGGTCTCCTGGGAAAACTGGCCGGTGTCGAAGCCAAGCATAAGGAGAGGCTTTTTCGACAGTATGTCTCCTTTGATCAGAAAGTTTCCGATATGGAAGCGTTTGAAACAGGCCTTGTCTCTGAAATGATGGAGGGAGGTTTCACCACCGACACATTTCTTGAAAAGAACAGAGAGGCCTTGGAGACTACTGAGGGTGTCCTGAACGTGGCCATGATGCTTGAGGCCCAGAGTCTGGATCTCTACATGAGATATGCCCACGCTATGAAAGAAGAGAAAGATCAGTCGATCTTTCATAGCCTTGCCGATGAAGAAAAGACGCATCTGGGCTACCTTGGAGACCTCTTAGAGGAGCAAACCCATGCCTTATGAAGTAATCGCGCGATTGGCCTCTTTTCTCGCCATTATTGTTGTCATGGCCCTATGGGAGTTGAAAGCGCCGAGAAGGCAACTGACCGTCTCCAAGAAAAAGAGATGGTTTGCTAATTTAGGGATTGTTGTCTTGAATTCGGCCCTGGTAAGGGTTGCCATGCCTGTTCTACCTGTTGGCCTGGCATTATTGGCCAGCAATGAAGGATGGGGGCTCCTCAATATCCTGGATCTTCCCTTTTTCTTCGAGGTTGTTGTCGGAATCGTACTGCTGGATCTCGTCGTCTATCTCCAGCACGTCATGTTTCATGCCGTCCCGCTTCTGTGGCGACTCCACATGATGCACCATGCGGATCTGGATTATGATCTCACTACAGGTCTGCGATTCCATCCCTTTGAGATCATCATATCCATGGGTATTAAACTGACCGCCGTCGCCGCTATCGGCCCTTCGGTGTTCACCGTGATTCTCTTTGAAATACTGCTCAACGGGCTGGCTACCTTTAATCACGGCAACGTCCATATCCCTCATGCCATAGATCGGGTGCTCAGGCTTTTTGTTGTGACTCCGGACATGCATCGAGTGCACCATTCCGTAACCATACGGGAGACCAATTCGAATTTCGGCTTTAATCTCCCCTGGTGGGACCGGCTTTTTGGGACATACAGGGCCCAGCCTGTAGCAGGACATGAGGGCATGACCATAGGTCTTGCCCAGTTCAGGTCTTCCAATCCTCCGGGGCTTCTTGCGACGCTGGCGCTGCCCTTTACCGGTAAACCAGGGAATTACGCGATCAACCGATGGGGAAAGGAGCCTCCCATGAAAAAAGATTTGAAAGAGTAGAAACGGCGCAGCGCCTCTGTGTGCCTGTTTCGTAGTTTTTTCCAACCCGTAAGTCTGCCTTCTCTTATTTGACACACTCAAAAAGGGGCGTTGCGGCAAGGATGGAAGAGGCAAGACATTGAAGTGGCCTTCAGGCCATTGATAGGGCGGTCCACTATTCAACAGTATGAATCCTATAATCCGAAGGAGGTCGACAAAATGGTAGAGAACACCGGAATCATAACGATGAAAGGGAACCCTTTGACCCTGATTGGAAGACGACCGGAGGTCGGGGAAACAGCTCCCGACTTCGAAGTCCTGGATAATGATCTTTCTCCTGTAAAGCTTTCATCTTTTCGGGGAAAGATCTGTGTAATCGCTTCCGTTCCTTCCCTGGACACTCCGGTATGCGACATGGAGACTCGGAGGTTCAACGAAGAGGCAGGGACACTCGGGCCCGACGTCACCATACTCACCATCAGCATGGATCTTCCTTTTGCCCAGAAGCGCTGGTGCGGCGCGGCAGGGGTCGACAAGGTGATCACCCTTTCAGACCATATAAGCGCCTCCTTCGGGGAGGCCTACGGCGTCCTTATCAAGGAATTGCGTTTATTGGCGAGGGCCTTATTTGTTGTTGATGGGAAGGGGGTCGTCCAATACGTTCAGCTCGTCAAAGAGGTGGCTGATGAACCTGACTATGCCGCGGTCTTGGATGCCCTGAAAAAGCTGCAATAGATCCGCTGAAAGCCCTCTGGAGTTCCAACCCCAATGAGCGTATGGAGGTCAAAATGGCCCACATAGTCAATGTGAAGAATACAGGCCTTAGAGGGGTTAAGGTTGCCGACACGAAGATCAGTTTCATCGACGGCGAAAAGGGCATTCTGATTTACAGGGGATACAGGATAAACCAACTGGCGCAGGAGTCTTCTTTCATGGAGGTCGCCTATCTCCTCTTAAATGGTTCTTTGCCGAACAGGGAAGAACTCCAAGAATTTGAAGCGCACGTGAAAGAGGCGAGGGAGCTCCCTGGCTACGCCTATGATATCCTGAAAAAGGTCCCTCAGAATGCAGCGCCCATGGATCTGCTTCAATCGGCTGTCTCGATGCTGGCCATGTCTGACCCGAATCTGTTGGACGAAACCAGAGAGGCGAACATCAGGATGGCTATCCGGCTCATAGCCGGAATCCCGGCCCTTGTCGCAGCCTGGCACAGGATTCGAGAGGGACGGGAACCGGTGCCCCCTGACAAAGACCTGTCACACGCAGAGAATTTCTTATACCAGCTCAAAGGAAAGAGGCCTGATCCGGAAATGGCTCGTGATCTCGATACCTGTCTTATTCTCCATGCAGACCACACGTTTAACGCCTCCACCTTTGCCTGCAGGGAAGTGGTTTCCACACAGGCCCACATGTACGCCGGCGTCAGCGCCGGCATAGGCGCCCTCTCAGGCAGCCTCCATGGCGGGGCCAACGCCAAGGTGATGAAGATGCTTATGGACCTGGAGTCTGAGGCCGACATCGCTGGATGGATAGAGGATCAACTGGAGGGCGGCGGAAAAATCATGGGCATGGGCCACGCCGTGTATAAGACCATGGATCCCCGTGCCAAGTACCTCAAGGATATGGCCGCACGACTTGGGAAGAAGACCGGGCAGGAAAGATGGCACCTCCTTTCCTCACAAGTGGAGGAATTCGGGATACAAGCATTCCGAAAAAGAGGGAAGACCGATATCCTTCCCAATGTGGATTTCTACAGCGCCCCTGTGTATCACATCATGGGGATACCCCTCGACTTGATGACGCCTCTCTTCGCCATCTCAAGGGTCAGCGGGTGGTGTTCCCACATTATCGAAGAAAAATTCGCCGAGGCCCAGGACAAACCCTCCCTGTACAGACCGGCGGCCGAGTATATCGGCCAGTATTGCGGTTTGTCCGGTTGTACTTACGAACCCATGGAATCCAGAGGGGGATGAGGGGACCCTGACATGGCGAAGGATTCCAGCAGCCCCAAGGGCGGGCGGATTGAATGGGATGAAACGGGTATTTTGCGCGTCCCGGATAGACCTACGATCCCCTATATCGTCGGTGACGGGACAGGGCCCGATATCTGGGCCGCGGCACAACCTGTTTTTGACGCGGCCGTGGAAAGGGCCTATGGCGGAGCAAAGGGCATTGATTGGTTGGAGGTCCTGGCCGGGGAAAGGGCCCAACAGGTCTTCGGCCCCAAGAATCCATTGCCCCATGAGACCTTTGAAAAAATATCTTATTACCGGGTCGCTATTAAAGGCCCGTTGACCACTCCGGTGGGAACCGGCTTCAGGTCCTTGAACGTCGCCATGAGGCGGGCCCTGGACCTATTTGCCTGTGTCCGGCCTGTCAGGCATATCCCCGGGGTCCCTTCTCCCGTTTCCAACCCCGACAAACTGGACATCGTCGTTTTCCGTGAAAACACCGAAGATGTGTACGCCGGTCTCGAATGGCCCGCAGGCTCTGATGAGGCCAGGGCGATCATTGCGTGCCTCAACAGCAGGTTCATCAAAGAGGATCAAGAGAGGCTGTCCCCTGAAAGCGCCATAGGCATAAAGCCCATGAGTAAGCGGAATACGGCCCGATTGACAGCCATGGCCGTTCGATATGCTATGGAAAACAACAGGGAGAGCGTCACGTTGGTGCATAAGGGCAATATCATGAAGTACACTGAGGGCGGCTTCAGAGACTGGGCCTATGACACGGCAGAAGAATTGTATCGGGACGAGATTGTAACCGAACAGGAGCTCAATGTAGACTTTGGTGGAATAAGGCCCCCTGGAAAAATAGTCATTAAAGACCGCATTGCCGATGCCATGTTTCAACAGCTCCTCCTCCGCCCGGAAGAGTATGATGTGATTGCCACGCCCAATCTGAACGGCGATTACCTGTCTGACGCGGCAGCAGCGCAGGTAGGGGGTCTGGGTCTGGCTCCCGGGGCGAACATCGGTGATAAGGTCGCCCTGTTCGAGGCCACTCATGGTTCGGCCCCGAAGTATGCCGGGCTGGACAAAGTCAACCCAGGGTCTCTCATCCTTTCCGGTGTGGAGATGTTGAAATTCATTGGATGGAACAGGGCCGCAGAACTCATAACAGCCTCCCTGATCGCGACGATAGGGGAGAGGCAGGTCACCTATGATCTGGCTCGACAGATGACAGGCGCCACGGAAGTGAGATGCTCTGAATTCGGGGAGCTGATCCGAAACAAGATCCGGCACGCCGCCTGAACGGCAGAGGAACAGGGAGAGTCCCCTCTGGCCGTTTCTGCAAGAGGCACAAAGAATGACCAAAACCATGACTCAGGATCAAGCCCTCCATTTGCTGGCGGCAAAGAGGGAATTACTCGGAAGGGGCCTTTCTTATGTGGAAAAGATCCTGTTTCTCCATGAACAGGAAACATCGCTGAAAAGGCCCTTAATCCGGGGGAGAGATCCGATAAAACTCGTTCCCGACCGGGTGCTTATGCAGGACGCGACCGCCCAGATGGCCATGCTGCAGTTTATTCAGGCGGGACGAAAGAAGACGCACGTGCCGGCCACCATCCATTGTGATCACCTGTTGAGGGCCGACAAAGGCGCGGAACCAGACCTGAGGAAGGCCCTTACCACCAACAGGGAGGTCTATGATTTTCTCTCATCTGCCGCTGCGAAGTATGGGCTTGGGTTCTGGGGGCCCGGTTCGGGCATGATGCACCAGGTGATCTTTGAGAATTACGCGTTCCCCGGTGGTCTGATGATCGGCACCGACTCACACACGCCGAACGCCGGCGGACTCGGAGCCCTCGCCATTGGGGTGGGTGGGGCCGATGCCGCCGAGGTCATGGCCGGGTTACCCTGGGAGACCACGCATCCCTATCTCGTTGGAGTCAGTTTGACGGGACAGCTCACCGGATGGGCCTCGGCAAAGGATGTCATTTTTGAAATGCTCAGGAGATTCACTGTCAAGGGAGGCACAGGCAAGATCCTCGAGTATTTCGGCCCGGGAGCTCAAACACTCTCGGCAACCGAAAAGGCGACTATAACGAACATGGGGGCCGAACTGGGGGCCACAACCTCTGTTTTTGTTTATGACGATTCCATGAATGCCTATCTCAAATCTGTCGGGAGGATAAAGGAATCGGAACAGGCTGAATCCATGGCCGCTCTGCTCACCCAGGACGAAGTCTGCGCACGGGACCCTGAAGTGGTCTTTGATGAAATCGTCGAGATCGACCTTGGGGATATAAAGCCCGCCCATGCCGGACCCTACACCCCGGACAGAATAACAAGTGTCGCGGATTTCAGGGCCCTTATCGAGTCTGAAAAATGGCCGGAGCAGGTATCGGTTGTTCTTTTGGGGTCCTGCACCAATTCATCCTATTCAGACCTCTATGCCGCCTCTCAGGTGCTGGACCAGGCGGCTCAACATGGTTTGAAGCCCAAAGCCCCTCTTATGTTCTCTCCCGGCTCAACTCGAATCTATGAGACCCTGAAACGGGACGGGATTCTTGACAAACTCATCCAAGCCGGCGCGACTATTCTCTCTGCCTCCTGCGGTCCCTGCATAGGTCAATGGGACAGAAAGGATATTGAAAAGGGCGTTTCCAACTGCCTGTTCACAACATTCAACAGGAATTTCAGGGGCAGAAATGATGCCAATCCCGAGACCAAGGCCTTCTTGACATCCGCCCATATGGCCGCGGCCCTTGCTGTTTCAGGAGATTCGGGTTTTAATCCGGAAACAGACACCCTGACCGATCCAGAGGGTCATGACTTCAAACTGGTCCCTCCAAACCCTCCGCCTTTGCCGCCCGGGGGGCTCTCCGATTTTAAGGGCACCTTTGTTCCGCCCAATGAAAACAAAAGCCACATGGATGTCGTCATAGACCCCCGGTCAGAGCGGCTCGAATTCCTCAAACCCTTTCCAGGGTGGGATGGAAATGATTTTGTCGATTTGCCCGTCTTAATCAAAACAAAGGGAAAAACAACGACCGATCATATATCACCGGGCGGGAAATGGCTCCGGTTCAGGGGCCACTTGACGAACATATCAAGGAATATGCTCCTGGGAGCGATGAACGCCTTCACCGGAGAAACAGGGACCGCTACCAATACAATAACCGGAGAAAAGAATATAAGAATTTTCGACCTCGCGGATTTTTATAAAGAAAATACAGGAGGTTTCGTGATTATAGGCGATGAGAATTACGGTGAAGGCTCAAGCCGGGAGCATGCCGCCATGAGTCCCAGATTTATGGGAGCCAGGGCTGTTATTGCAAAATCCTTTGCCAGGATACATGAGGCCAATCTCAAGAAACAGGGGGTTCTGCCCTTAACCTTTTCCAATCCTACCGACTACGACAGAATCGAAGAATATGACAGGCTGAGCATTGTTGACCTTGCCATGCTTCAACCTGGGCAGTCGGTCAGAACGGTAATAAAAAAAAAGGATGGAACCACCCATGAAATAGACCTCCATCATACCTTGACAAGGGACCAGATCGAATGGTTCAAGGCCGGTTCCGCGTTGAATTCGTTACAACAATAAGCTTGGCGGAATCGACTACGCTCTACTTTACTCATGAGCCGTGTTGCGGGACAATCATAACCAAGAAAGGACATTTTCAAACCATAGGGTTTGCCGGAGTCTTCCCTGAAGAGATGAAAGAGATCCTATCAGACATAGATGGTATCGTATCCGAAGGCTAACAAAGGCAAGGGCCAGGAGAGAAAGGTGGCAGGGGACAAGCCCAAGAAAAAGAGGAAGAGCTATAGCCAGATTGTCTTTCGGGACTGGTGTAAGAAATGCGGTATCTGCAGCGCCTTTTGTCCCAAGAAAGTGATCGGGAAAAATGAAGAGGGGGGCCCGATCTTCGAACGCCCTGAAGATTGTATCGGTTGCAGATTCTGCGAGTTACACTGCCCCGATTTTGCCATTACCATTGAAGAATCTGATCGTCCTTCAGGGGGAAACAAATAATGGCCGATGCGCCGAAGAAGAGACGGCTTTTGCAGGGAAACGAATCGATTGCTGAAGGGGCACTGGCCGCCGGTTGTCGTTTTTTTGCCGGTTATCCCATCACGCCCGCCTCCGAGATCAGTGAGGTCTTGTCGGCCAGGCTGCCACAGGTGGGAGGGACCTTTATCCAGATGGAGGATGAGATCGCGAGCATGGGAGCTGTCGTAGGGGCCTCCCTTGCGGGAGTCAAGAGCATGACCGCCACCAGCGGACCCGGCTTTAGCCTGATGCAGGAGAATCTCGGTTTTGCCTGCATCACGGAAACGCCCTGCGTTGTGGTGAACGTGATGCGTGGAGGCGCAAGCACCGGTCTGCCGACCAGTCCCGGCCAGGGGGATGTGATGCAGGCCCGATGGGGGACCCATGGGGATCACCCGATTATTGTCCTGGCCCTGTCAACGGTTACCGATTGTTTTGAGTTGACTGTCCGCGCCTTTAGCCTTTCTGAAAAGTATCGGGTTCCCGTGATTCTCCTTTCCGACGAGGTGGTCTCCCATACCAGAGAGACAATAAGACTCCCATCAGCCGAGGATATTGAGATCGTCGACCGGATGAGCCCCAGTGTTCCCCCGGAATGGTATGTTCCCTTTGAAGACAGCAGTAGCGGCGTCCCTGATATGGCCCCCTTCGGGGAGGGATACAGGTATCATGTGACCGGTCTTATCCATGATGAGCGAGGCTTCCCGACCCAACGTCCGGAAGAGATCGAGGCCTTTACAAACCGCCTGTTTCGAAAGCTCCGGCAGGGAACTCAGGACATTCAGATTGCCGAAACATTTATGATGGACGATGCCGACGTCGCTCTCATCGCCTATGGATCAGTGGCCCGGTCCGCCCATCGCGCCGTGTTGGATGCAAGGGACAGGGGTATGAAGGCAGGGATGCTCCAACTGGTCACCCTTTTCCCGTTTCCCGATCACCTGGTGGATAAGGTATTGAAGCAGTGCGGCAGGGTCTTGGTCCCTGAGATGAACATGGGACAGATCTACAGGGAGGTGAAACGAGTCCATGCCGGGCCAAGTCGTGTCGACAAATACAACCGCATTGACGGCCGGTTTATCACCCCGGATGATATCCTTGGTAGGCTGTTGGACAAAGAGTGAGACATGCCGAAAGAAATCACCAAATTGATTCATAAGTACCTCCGCCACGACAAAAAGTTCCCTCATGTCTGGTGTCCGGGATGCGGCAACGGAGTTGTATTAGGGTCACTTGTTCGATCCATTGACAAGCTGGGACTACAAAAAGATGAGATAGTGCTCGCCTCCGGGATCGGATGTTCCGGGCGTATGCCGGTGTATGTGGATTTCAATACCCTTCATGCCACCCATGGACGGGCCCTTACCTTTGCCACGGGCGTCAAACTGGCGAAACCTTCGCTAACGGTTATCACGGTCATGGGAGACGGCGATGCCACCGCGATCGGCGGAAATCATCTTATACACGCTGCCAGGAGAAATCTGAATTTGACGGCGCTTATAATCAACAACCAGATTTACGGTATGACCGGCGGACAATTCTCTCCCACAACGCCCTACGGTTCCAATGCCGCCACAGCGCCTTATGGACATATTGAACATGCCTTCTCCATAGCGGAACTGGCGGTAACGGCCGGGGCCTCCTTTGTGGGACGAGGGACGGTCTATCATGTTCGGCAGTTGGATAAGTTGGTGGAAAGCGCTATTTTGAAACGGGGCTTCAGCGTTGTGGAGATCCTATCCAACTGTCATATTCAGTTTGGAAGGCGAAACAAGATGGGAAATCCTGTAACAATGATGGAATGGATGAGGGATCACGCAATAACCGTGGATAAAGCAAACGACATGCCTCCCGAAACGCTCAAGGACAAGTTCACCATAGGAATCCTGGCGGACGTGGAAAAACCGATTTACACGGAAGAGTACAATAAAATACGGGAAAGGGCCATGCCCTGAGAATTCCCAAAAGGGTTGGATAGGATGCAAGCAGAGCGCTACGAGGTGCGTTTGAGCGGTTCAGGTGGTCAGGGAATTATTATAGCGGCTGTTGTCCTGGCTGAGGCAGCAGGAGTCTACGATGAGAAGTACGTTTGCCAGAGTCAGAGTTACGGACCTGAGGCCAGGGGTGGAACCAGCAGAGCAGAAGTCATCATCAGCAACCAGCCAATTGATTATCCCAAGGCGATCAAACCGGATCTTCTTCTGGCAATGAACCAGGAAGCGTGCGACATTTATGCGACGGAACTCAAGACCGATGGTTTGTTGGTGGTGGATTCCACGTGGGTCAAACAGGTGCCGCCCAATTGTGCGGCGGCCTTTCCCTTCACAGAGATCGCTCGAAACGATATCGGAAAGGAGATGGTAGCCAATATGGTGGCCCTTGGCGCCGTGGGATTCCTCTCTCAGGCCGTATCCTTAAAAAGTCTGGAGCAGGCCCTCAGCTCCCGAGCGCCAAAGGATACCTATGAAATTAACCTCAAAGCCCTGGGGGCCGGCGTTGAGGCGGCGCAGACAGTTGATTTGCACGCACCGTCTCAACGGAGGATCGAGGGGGGAGAACTGTAAGGAGTTGTCTATGAACGGAAAGAGGGTCAAGGATAGCGAGTTTGTCACGTCCATTGTTACTTCACCCGAAGATGCCAATCTGCGTGGGAATGTCCATGGAGGGGTCTTGATGAAGCATATCGATAATGCTGCTGGTGTGGTTGCCGCTCGGCATGCGGGACGCGCTGCCGTGACTGCCTCCATCGACAGGATCGATTTCCATTATCCGGTCTTAGTGGGAAACCTTATTACCCTTAAGGCCAGCCTGAATACCGTAGGAACGACGTCCATGGAAGTGGGTGTAAGGGTTGAGTCAGAGGACATCCTGACATGCGAAGTCCATCATATTGCTTCGGCATACCTGACATTTGTAGCGCTCAATAATGCCGGAAGGCCCACTAACATCCTTCCCCTCATAACTGAAACCGACGATGAGATCAGGCGGCAAAAAGAGGGTGAGATCAGAAAGAGGATGAGACTGTCATCGCTAGGAAAGATCTGCGATCCCGATGAATGACTCGAAGCATACCCGTTGCTGACTTGTGTGTCCACTCGATCGGCGGCAGGCGTGAAAAGGATTCGAGCAACCGGGTCTCTGGGCTCGCATATCATCTATCAACGTAGTTAACCAAAAAAAGGAGGATCATCATGAGTAAGACATTGGAGAATCTTAAGGAAGCCTTTGCAGGAGAATCACAGGCCAACAGAAAATATCTGGCCTTTGCCAAACAGGCGGACAGGGAGGGTTACCCTCAGGTGGCCAAGCTCTTTCGTGCGGCGGCCGAGGCTGAAACCGTTCACGCCCACGCGCACATGCGCGCCATGAACGCTATCGGTAAGACGGTGGACAACCTCAAAGGAGCCATCTCCGGCGAGACCTTTGAATTCAAAGAGATGTATCCCGACATGATTGAGGCTGCCAAGGCAGAGGGAGAAAAGGTGGCCGAGAGATCCTTTGCCTATGCCAACAAAGTCGAAGAGGTCCATGCAGGCCTGTATCAAAAGGCCCTTGACAACCTCGACTCTCCTGAAGAGGTGGATTACTACGTCTGTCCCGTGTGCGGCTACACATGCGAAAACGAGCCTCCTGAAAAATGTCCTGTGTGCGGCGCAAAGGGTAAGGCGTTTTCCAAAGTAGACTAAACCGCCATCGGGAGTGTTGAGGATGTGTCGCGGGGCCCGGCATTTTATTTGGGGTTTTATGCCCCCATGAAAACCCATCCTGTTGTTCTGTTTGAGCCATATTTTTGTCGTGTAAGACAACAACTGAACATCAGTGCTGGGCCCCCGTAAGGGCGATTGGGAAGAGAGCGGCTTTTCTATCTTCTCAACAGGCCTTAACGAAAAAGCGCCTGGAAGGCCTTGCGTCAGACCCCAACACAACATGCCTTGTTCAATAAAGGTCTACCGGCGCCATGAGGCACCGCAGGTATTGAGGGCAAGTTCGTGAAAAGTCGTACCTTTCTAAGATGCCGGGTTATGAATAGGGAGGTTTACTATGGATAAAGATACTCTGTTTTCCCCATTTCAGTCAAAAAAGCTGAGCCTCAAAAATCGCCTGGGTGTCGCGCCCATGACAAGGATGTCATCTCCTGGAAACAGTATTCCCCGTGAGGATGTGCTGGACTTTCTGGTCAGGAGGGCAAAAAACGGCGCCGCCATTGTCTATACGGAGGGGATATGTACCGATTACGAGAGTGCGCAAGGGTATCCGGGGCAGGCACGGATGCTCACGGAGCGACAGATCAGCGCATGGAGGCCAGTCGTCAAGGCAATTCAGGACGAGGGGGCCATCGCTATCATGCAGATATTCCATTGCGGTCGCGTCGCCTGGGAGGAGATCAACCCGGCCAATCGCGTTGTCGCGCCCAGCGCCCTTTCCCCAAAGCAGAAGAATCCATTAACCGGGCAGCCTTACCCAGTGCCCGACGCCATGAGTCTTTTTGATATCGATCACGTGATCGGTGGCTTTGTTGAAACGGCCAGAGGCGCTTTTGCCGCCGGTTTCAACGGCGTAGAAATTCATGGGGCCCACGGCTACCTGGTCAGTCAGTTTTTGTCTTCTTACTCCAATCAACGGACCGATGACTATGGCGGATCTGTGGAAAATCGTTATCGCTTTTCTCATGAAATCATACAGGCCATTTCCAACATCACTCCTGAAGATCGCCTCTTATTGTTCAGGATTTCCAACTGGGGTATCGCCGACATGGAGGTTTCCCTTTTTGGTTCCAGAGAAGAATACCAGGAGATTATCAGACTCCTTTCTCAAGAACCCATAGATGCTATTTCCGTTTCCACGTATCAATACTACGACGAGGCATTTGGGACTCCTAACAACATGGCCCGGCTTACCAGGGAATGCACGGAACTCCCCATCATGATATGTGGGAGTATATACGACCGTGCAAGCGCCGAGGACGCCCTGAGAGATGCGGACATTGTTCTCAGCGCCAAATCCATGCTCTTGAATCCTGACTGGGTGAAAGACCTGAAAGCGAACAGATCGCTCATTCGATACAAGTCGGAGCAGGCGGATATCGCTTACACCGAAACACCTCTTCCCTGATCCCTGTTGAGGGAGAGGGAAATTATTCGAACGGCACAAGATCGTTTGGTCTCGGCGATAGACCTAAGAGGAACCTGCCTTCTTAATGAGGAATTCAGCCATGATGACTAAAAAGATCGCAATGCTTTTCATGACAATTTTTTTCTTGTTTCCTCCATATATTCAATCAGGCTATGGTTCTTCGGTTGACAGGGTACCTCAAGCTCTTTATGCCGAACTCCTCGCGAAATATGTGACAAGCGGGAAGGTCAACTACCAGGGGTTTAAGAAAGAGGAGAAGAACCTGGATCAATACCTGACCCTGCTGGAACATGTTGCTCCGAAAACGCTGCCCCGCAACGAGCAATTCGCCTTTTACATCAATGCCTACAACGCCTGGACCGTCAAACTGATCCTGAGTGGTTATCCCGGCGTCAAGTCCATCAAAGACCTGGGAAGCCTGTTTAAGAGTCCATGGAAAAAGAAGATCTGTCGCATTGACAATAAGGTCGTCACCCTGGATCATATTGAGCACGACATACTGAGGCCCCGTTTCAGAGATCCACGTGTACATTTTGCCATCAACTGTGCGGCTAAAAGCTGTCCACCTTTACGGTCTGAGCCGTACAGGGGGGATAGGCTGGATCAACAATTGGATGAAATGACACGTCACTTTATCAATGATGTCAAAAGCAATCGCCTTACGGACAACACGCTTTATGTGAGCAGTATATTCAAATGGTTCAAAGAAGATTTCAACGATGATATCGTAGGTTTTTTCCTGAAGTACGCAGAAGAGGACCTCAAAGCCCGCCTGGAGAAAAACAGGGGGAAGATCACAGTTCGATACCTTGATTATGACTGGTCTCTTAACGGTACATGAAAAGTCACGAGCCACGACCATGGATCATTTTAGATTTCATCGGAAAAGATTGCAGACAGGGGCCTTATGCGCTTGCCTGGTCTCATGGATCTTCTTTATCCCCTTTTACCAGCCCGTCTATGCCGCGGAACCTTTGACCGATGCGGCCAAGATACGCATAATTGATGAGATGTATAAAGATTACAAAAGGGATTTTCCCGACGTGGAAGACTTCTCGGCAAGGGAGGTCCTTAAGATGATCGCTCGTGGCAGAGTGATCTTGGTAGACATACGGAAAAGAAGAGAGCAGGCGGTTTCCATGATTTCCGGCGCAATCACCGAAAAGAAATTCAGGAAGAACCCTTCAGAATACAGTGATTATATCGTCATAGGATACTGCACCATAGGTTCAAGAAGCGGTAAACTGGCCCGCAAGTACAGAAAGAAGGGCATCCCTCTGTTCAACATGAGGGGAGGCATACTGGCATGGCTTCATGCCGGGGGAACGGTCCATAAGGGGGGCACGCCGGTCAAGAGAGTGCACGTTTATGGGAAAAAATGGGATTTGGCTCCCAACGGCATCACCTCCCTCTGGTGACGCCTCTGCAGACGAAAAGGACGTGTCTACCTGGTAAAGACCTCCTGGGAAGGCCTCGTCCGTCCCTATCGAGAAGCAATGGTTCATGTATGGATTTCGGAGGAACCCATGGAAAACCACGATTT
Organism: Thermodesulfobacteriota bacterium; assembly: GCA_034189325.1. Classification (GTDB taxonomy): domain Bacteria; phylum Desulfobacterota; class DSM-4660; order Desulfatiglandales; family Desulfatiglandaceae; genus JAXHUM01. The sequence continues at coordinate 14,587 of JAXHUM010000043.1, read as the reverse complement.
TGATATAGGCGTTATCGGCGGTGGCTCCGGGGGATTGACCGTCACGGCAGGGGCGGCCCAGTTCGGCGCCAAGACCCTCCTGGTGGAAAAGGAGCGCGCATTAGGAGGAGATTGCCTCCACTTTGGTTGCGTCCCCAGCAAAACCCTTATCAGGACGGCCCATGTCTATCATTTCATGAAAAACGCACAGGCCTACGGCCTTCCCTCGGTGGACCTGCCCCCGGTTGATTATGGGGAGATAAAGAAAAGAATACAATCGGTTATCAACACCATCCAGAAACATGATTCCGAAGAACGGTTCTGCTCTCTCGGTGCAAAGGTTGAATTCGGCAAGCCCCACTTCGTTGACGAACACATTATCCAACTCAACGGAAAGAGGCATTCAGCCAAAAACTGGGTCATCGCTACGGGCTCTTCGCCGGGGATTCCCCCTATTGAAGGTCTGGATAAGACCCCCTATATAACCAACAAAGAGATTTTCAATTTGGATCACCTGCCTGCATCCATGATCGTCCTTGGCGCAGGTCCCATTGCCGTGGAGATGGCCCAGGCCTTCAGCCGCTTAGGCTCTCAGGTAATCATTATCCAGAGGAGCGGACAGATCCTGAGCAAAGAGGACAAAGACATGGCTGACGAGGTCATGAAATCGTTGAGCTCCGAGGGTGTTGTTTTTCATTTAAACACATCCATCGTCCGTGCCAAGGACAATGGGCGCGAGAAGGAGGTATGGGTCAAGGATGGACAGGGAAAAGAGATCCATCTGAGCGCCGAGAAAATCTTGGTGGCCATGGGAAGGACGCCGAACCTAAACGGCTTAGGTCTTCAGGAGATCGGGGTGCGGTCTGACAAAAAAGGTCTGACAACCGATGCCAGGCTGCGGACAACCCAGAAACACATCTATGCTGCAGGCGATGTCACAGGCGACTATCAATTCACACATGCCGCCGGATACGAAGGAGGCATCGTCATCAGCAACGCCATCTTTCATCTTCCGAGAAAGGCCGACTATACCTTTCTTCCCTGGTGCACGTATACCGACCCCGAACTTGCCGGCATTGGAATGAATGAGAAGACAGCCAAGGCCGCCGGAATAGGCTATTCCGTGTGGGAAGAGGCATTCAAAGACAACGATAGAAGCCTCTGCGAGGGTGAAAGGGTCGGAAAAATAAAGATGATCCTCGATGAAAAAGAAAAACCCCTGGGCGTCCAGATCCTTGGGCCTCAGGCCGGGGAGCTCTTGAGTGAATGGGTGGCTGTTTTTAATGGAAAGGTGAAGCTCTCCACTCTCGCCTCTGCCGTTCACCCCTACCCGACCCTTGGTGAAATCAATAAACGCGTGGCAGGGACCTATTTCGCGCCCAAGATATTTTCGGAAAAGGTCAAGAAAGGTCTCAAGTTCTTTTTTCATCTCAAGGGAAGGGCTTGCGAACTCAAAGAATAGATTGAGAGGAGCGAAACCATGGAGGCTGGAGCGAAACAGATGGAAAACACCCGCCGCAAGGCCCTGGTAAAGGCTGTCGGACTCGTGGCCTTTGTTATCCTGGCTGTTTTCCTGGTCCGTTTCACACCGATCAAGGACTACCTGACAGCGGAAACCATGGGTCGATTCCTGGACAGGGCGGGCCACTGGGCCCCAATCCTGTTCATGTTGATCTATGCCGTTGGGGTCTGTCTGTTCTTGCCCGGAACCCTGTTGACCGGATTAGGAGCCGCGGTTTTTGGGGCCTATTGGGGATTCTTGTATGTATGGATCGGGGCCATGCTCGGTTCGAGTGCCGCGTTCTTTATAGGTCGAACCCTGGGAAGGGAATTTGCCTCCTCGCTTATCGGCGACAGGCTCAAGAGATATGACGACGCGATCGAGCGGAACGGATTTGCCACGGTACTCTACCTCCGGCTGGTCTATTTCCCCTTCACTCCCATGAATTTCGGCATGGGCCTGACCAAGGTCCGTTTCATTGACTACTTCTTCGGAACCGGTCTGGGTATTATTGTCGGCACCTTCATTTTCACATTCTTTATTGGGACACTTAAAGAGGTATGGACCTCGGGCCAGTGGCACGAGTTGTTATCTTTCAAAGTCTTTTTTTCCATAGGCCTTTTCATCTTTTCATTCTTCATCCCAAAGATCATAAAGAAGATCAAAGGGGAATCGAATTAGTGTATGTTCGAACTTCTCTCCACCAAGGGTTTCAAAAATCATGTTAAAGAGGCCCGAAAAATCTTAGAAGGAAACTGGACCGGCCGATACACCAAGCCCGCCCCAACCCTCTACCCCCATCAATGGAACTGGGATTCGGGCTTTATTGCGATTGGTTACGCCCACTACAATGAGGATAGGGCCATGCAGGAAATCAAGACCCTGTTTGATCACCAGTGGGAAAACGGCATGCTCCCTCAGATTGTCTTCGATACAGAGGCATTGGGCCACTACTTCCCTGAGCCCGATTTCTGGCAGGTCCCAGGGCGCAGACCTACAAGTGGCATTACCATGCCCCCATTGCATGCAATCGCCTGTTTGCATATCTATCAGCATGCCAAGGGCCGGCACAAGGTAAAGGACTTTCTGAAAATTATGTTTCCCAAGTTGATGGCCGCTCATCGCTACCTTTATCGTTTTCGTGACCCTCATAAAACCGGCCTGGTCTATATTCGACACCCGTGGGAATCCGGCCTGGATAACTCGCCGAATTGGGACAAAGCCCTCTGTCACATCGATATTGACAAGTCCAGGCTTCCCTCCTATACACGCAAGGACTTGCAGCATGGGGTGCCGGCCGAACAACGCCCCAGTGACGACGATTACGACCGCTACGTCTACCTGGCGGACCTCTTCCGCCGCCTCCATTACGATGAACAAAAGATCTACGGTGAATGCCCTTTTCTCATCAACGATGTGCTGTTTAACTCCATTCTGTGCAGGGCCAACAGGGACCTCCTGGAAATCGCAAGACTCATCGGTGAGGATGTGCAAGAGGTGAAGGCATGGACCGATCACACTTCAAAGGGGATATCGGAACTAATGTGGTCATCGGAGCATGGCCGATTCGACCCGATCGATCTCGTGACCTCCAAGCACATTCCATCAGCCACGGCCGCCGGGTTCATGCCTCTCTTCGCCGTGGCAGCCACAAGCGAACAGGGCTCAAAGCTGTATGAGAGATTAAACTCTCTTTCTTTTTGTGCGCTTCATCAGGGTAGCTGTTTCACCATACCCAACTACGACATGTCCCGGGAAGACTTCGACTCTAAAAACTACTGGCGAGGACCGGTCTGGATCAATATCAACTGGATGCTCTCTCAGGGACTGAAAAGCTACGGGTACCGTGAAAAGTCGGATGCTATAAAAAAGGACCTCATACAGCTTCCCATACGTTTCGGTTTCCATGAGTATTATGACTCGATCACCGGCAAAGGCTACGGCTCCAATGCCTTTTCCTGGAGTGCGGCCCTCTTCATCGACTTGGTTTATGAATACTATGACCATGATAGACGTCCCCTGTTCCGGACAGGCCGTAACAGTATCATCACGCTCAAGAATAGACGCATACTTAATCAAGGACATCCGTCGAGCCCCGTCCCAACAGGCAATATCGCCTCAGAACTGATGGCGGCCATAGGCAATCTCAAAAAAAACTTCTATGACATGAGTCGGGGTGTGGTCGACTACAAGGCGATGAAGACCTCGAACGAATATGCCGCTTACGTGGAACTCACGGCACACCTACAGACCTTTGATCTGAAGAGCCTTGCTACAAGGGAAGAAACTCTCGCCTTCTGGATCAATCTGTACAATACGATCGTGGTGCAGGGGATCGTGGAGTTGAGATTGGCCTCTTCGGTGCGGGAAGTGAATCATTTTTTTACCCGCATCTCTTACAGGATTGGTGGGCACACCTTTTCACCGGACGATATCGAACATGGGATCCTCCGATCCAACGCCCCTCCTCCCTACCATATCTTCCCCCTGTTCAGAAGACAGGATCCTCGCCGACAATATTCCCTGGATAAGACGGACCCGAGGATTCATTTTGCCTTGGTATGCGGTTCTCGCTCCTGCGCTCCCATACGGTTCTATGAGGCCGATATCATCGATGAGCAACTGGACGTTGCCACCAGGAGTTTCGTCAACAGCTCCGAAGTGGTCATACTCCCAGAAAAAAACAAGATTTTACTCTCCCAGATATTTAAGTGGTATGATAAGGATTTCGGAAAAGGGAAAGACCTATTCGCCTTTCTTCTTTGCTATTTGGATCCTGATGATAAGGCCGAATATCTCGCAGAACATGGCAATACCATCCAGGTGGACTACCTTTTTTACGACTGGAACTTGAACCATTGAATACTTTTGTCGATCAGGAGGACGCGACATGCAGATAGCTATCATCGGATTGGGGCGTATGGGCATGAATATGGCGAAAAGGCTCTTACAGGGAGGGCACCGTATCATAGCCTACAATCGAACCTCCCAAAAAACAGACCAGCTTGTAAAGGAAGGGGCCACCGGGGCTTACTCCCTAGGTGAGCTGGTTGAAAAGCTCTCTCCACCTCGCGTCATATGGTTAATGTTACCTGCGGGCCCTCTTGTAGAGGATCATATCCTTCACCTTCAAGAGATTCTGTCGCCAGGTGACATGATCGTTGACGGCGGAAACACCTATTACAAGGACGACATACACCGTTCGGCCCTGTTGGCTGAAAAAGAAATAGCATTTGTGGATGCCGGTGTCAGCGGCGGCATATGGGGCCTGGAAAAAGGCTACTGTCTCATGGTGGGAGGCAGCAAAGAAACCTGTCACTATCTCGAGCCGATATTCAAGACCCTCGCACCGGCTGAGGGATATCTCCACTGCGGTCCGGTCGGTGCCGGTCATTTTGTCAAGATGGTCCACAACGGCATTGAGTACGGGATGATGCAGGCCTACGGGGAAGGTCTTGAAATTCTTGAGGCATCTCCTTACTCTGAATCGATGGATTATGCGGCCATCTCACACCTCTGGAACCAGGGGAGTGTTGTTCGTTCCTGGTTGTTGGAGCTGATGGAGGCGGCCTTTACAAAAGACGCGAGGCTTAGCAATATCAAGGGACATATAGACGATTCAGGAGAGGGTCGCTGGACCGTCCAGCAGGCCGTCGAAACCGGTGTGTCCGCCCCGGTCATCGCCCTATCGCTTATGCGCAGGTTCGCCTCACAGAGGGAGGACTCTTTTTCGGACAGGGTTGTCGCGGCCTTGAGACGGGAGTTCGGCGGACACGCCGTGGTTGGGGCTGAGAAAAAACAATAGCCCGTTGGGAACACATAGGGCCCATAAAGGAACAATCATTATGCACGACACGGATGAGTTCAAAAAGACATTCCACACCGCCACGGCGGACACCTTCACGCCGGACCTTAAGATTCCTTATGAATCCTGCCTTATGGAAGGCCTGCCCGATCCCTGCATGATCGTTATTGTGGGGGCCTCCGGCGACCTCACATCCAGGAAGATCCTTCCCGCCCTCTTCAGCCTATTTGTGAATAAAGGCTTGCCCGATCCCTTTCTCATTGTTGGGTGCGCCCGCACCAACCTGAGCACTCAGGCGTTCAGAGACAAGATGAAAAAGGCCCTGGAAAAAGCAGAGATCCTGGATGAGGACAAGTGGCAGGATTTTTCCAAATTGTTGTTTTATCAGACCATTGACTACAAGGACCTCTCGACTTTCAAGGCCCTGGCCGACTCTCTTAAGAAACTGGATGGTAAACATGGCGTCCGCTGGAACAGGGTCTTTTACCTGGCTATTCCCCCCTCTCTCTACAAGCCGACCGCCCACATGCTGGGGGAGGCCGGTCTTTCAGAGGAGGGCGGCAGAAAGGACAAGTGGGCGCGCATTGTAGTGGAAAAACCATTCGGTCATGATCTGGCCAGCGCCGTTGACCTCGACCGATCCCTCCACAAGCATTTTCAAGAACACCAGATCTTCCGGATTGATCATTATCTGGCCAAGGAAACGGTCCAGAATATCCTCATGTTTCGTTTCGCCAATGCGATCTTTGAGCCCATCTGGAACCGAAGATACATTGACTATGTGACCATCACCGTGGCTGAATCCCTGGGTGTGGAGCATCGTACCGGCTATTATGAGGAGGCGGGCGTGTTGCGCGACATGTTCCAGAACCACATGATGCAGCTTCTTTCTCTCACGGCCATGGAGCCGCCATCCATATTCGAGGCGGACCGGGTAAGGGATGAAAAAGTCAAGGTCTATCGATCTCTCAGGCCTTTTCCCACGGGGGACCTTCACAATCACCTCGTCATTGGTCAGTACGGTTCCGGGATTATCGACGGCAAGGAAGTTCCAGCCTATCGTGAGGAACCGGGCGTCCGTGCCGATTCCTTAACCCCCACCTTTGCGAGCATGAAGATTCTTATCGACAACTGGCGCTGGCAGGGTGTTCCCTTTTATCTTACATCGGGGAAACGGCTCGCCAAAAAGCTGACGGAAATCGTGATTCATTTTAAGGAGGTCCCCCATTCCCTGTTTCGCCGGACCTTGGGGGAAGAGATCACCGCCAATCAACTCATCCTGGGCATCTATCCGGACGAAAAGATATCGTTGACATTTCAAACAAAGAATCCGGGGGCCCGGGTCTGCCTGAGGTCGGTGACAATGGATTTTCACTATCACCAGAACTACACTGGTCCGGCACTCGACGCCTATGAAAAAGTGCTCCTCGACTGTATGCTGGGGGATCACATGCTCTTCTGGCGGCAGGACGGCGTGGAGGTGTGCTGGTCTTTCTTGACCCCCATACTGGAGCAATGCGAGACGTGCGGTGAACGGGCCCAGATGCTCATCCCCTATGAATCAGGGACCTGGGGACCGCCGTCTCTCCTGAGTTCGAAACAGGGTGCCGCCCCCAAAAGATAAAGCAATCAACCCCATTCGTCATGAGGGCGTTCAAATAGAGACCAGGTACTAAAAATATGAATCACCATGAAATCATCGTAAAGGATACCCCTTTGCAAGCGGCCATAACCGGTGCCGATCTGTTTGTTGAAAATGCGAGGATAAGTGTAACCCAATCAGGGTCTTTTGCTGTTGCCATTTCAGGCGGGTCCACGCCCAGGCCGATGCACAGGCTCCTGGCACAAGAACCGTATTGCTCGAAAATCCCATGGTCTCGGACGGAGCTTTTCTGGGTTGATGAGCGTTGCATTTCCGTGGAGGACCCTGCCAGCAATTACGGTATGGCCAGAACAGACTTTCTCAATCAGGTCCCGATTCCAAAGGACCAGGTCCATCCTATCTTGGCAGATCTCTCTCCTGAACAGGGAGCACAAGCATACACACGTCGGCTTATCGATTTCTTTCACCTGCACAGGGCAAATTTCCCCGTCTTTGATCTGATATATCTCGGCATCGGCCTGGATGGACACACGGCCTCCCTGTTTCCGGGGCAAGATGCGCTGGACGAGACAGAGAGACTTGTCATGAGCGTTAAGGGGGGAGATCCCTATGTGAGCCGTATTACCCTGACCTTTCCTGTTATCAACAGGGCTAAGAGAATTGTCTTCATGGTCTCAGGAAGGGGTAAGGCCGATACCCTCCGAACCATCCTGGAATGTCCCGAAGCCGGGCTGCCGGCCCAGAGAGTCCGGCCCCTCAAGGGGTCCCTGACCTGGCTTCTGGACAATGAATCCGCCTCGATGCTGTCAAAAGAGAGATTTCCGAGAGGCCCCCGGCATGAAAAACATGGATAAGCAATCGATCATTCTGGCCGGAGACATCGGTGGGACCAAAACCGATCTGGGACTCTTTACCCCAGGGAAGCGACGCCCTCACTTGAAAGTCATACAGACCTATCCCAGTAAGGAAAGTCCCAAACTTGAAGACATCCTTGAACACTTCCTTGAAAAGCATCCCTTCTCTATTGGAAGGGCCTGCTTCGGCATAGCCGGTCCCGTGGTCAATGGACGATGCAAGACCACCAATTTGCCATGGGAGGTCTCAGAAGATCGACTCAAAAAGTTCTTCAAGTGGGAGGAGGTCCGCTTAATCAACGACCTCACAGCCACGGCCTTCGGCATCCCCCTTTTAAGCAGTCGGGAGCTGGCAGCTTTGAATAAAATCCGGCGAAAAAAAGGAGAAAACCTTGGGCTTATTGCCCCGGGAACAGGACTGGGAAAGGCCCTGATCATCTGCCGGGAAAATCGCTTTATCCCTGTTTCTTCCGAAGGAGGCCACGTCGATTTTGCCCCGAACAATGAAGAGGAGGTCCAACTCTGGCGGTATCTTCACAGGCGATTCGGCCATGTGAGCACGGAGAGGGTCCTGTCAGGACCCGGCTTATGGAACATCTATTCATGGATGAAAGATTCGGGGCTGTATCCGGAGGCCCCCTGGCTGGCCGAGAAGATAAGATCTACGGATCCTGCCAAGGCCATTACCGAAGCGGCGATCCACGAGAAAGATCCTCTGGCCCTGTCGGCGCTCGACATGTTCGTGTCGATTTTAGGGGCGGTTGCCGGCAATCTTGCCCTGACCGGGATGACTACCGGGGGCATCTACCTTGGGGGCGGCATTCCTCCCAAGATCTTACCCGTTTTAAAAGAGGGGCCCTTTATGAAAGTCTTTGCCCATAAGGGCAGGTTTAAGGGCTTTCTGGAAACGATCCCCGTTAGGGTGGTCCTCAATGAGAGGACCGCCCTCATGGGGGCTGCGTGTTGCGCCCTGGAAGGCATTCATGGGTAAAAACCCAGTAGAATAACAGATTACAAAAGGAGGTATGAGTATGGAATTTAAAGATGTTATCACAAAAAGGCGGGCGGTGAATTTCTTCGATCCAGACAAGCCGGTTTCTCAAGAGCTTCTCAGAAAAATGGTTGAAACGGCCGCGTTAAGCCCGTCCGGTTTCAATCTTCAACCCTGGAGCCTAATGGTTCTCAGGGACCAGGAAGAAAAAATGCGCCTCAGAAAGCTTGCCTGGGACCAACCAAAGGTCAGCGAGGCCCCGGTGACACTTATCGTGCTTGCCGATCGGGATGGGTGGAAACAGGGACATCCTTTTTTTGAGAAGAATTTCAAAGAAATGGTGGAGTCCGGGAGCATGAAGAAAGAACAGTACGAATGGTTCGTCAATTCCTGCATGAGCCTCTACGGTGAAAGCGAGGAAAAACAGCAGGCCTTTGCCTGCAAGAACACGGGTTTTTTCACCATGGCCTTGATGATGGCGGCAAGGGATCTGGGCCTCGATACGCACCCCATGGATGGGTTCGACCATGAAGGTGTCCGGGAGGCATTCCATATCCCCAAAAACTACTGGATTCCTCTTTTGATGGCGGTGGGCTATTTTGATCAGACAAAGACTCTCCATCCGCCCAAGTGGAGAAAGACATTTGATGAGATCGTGATCGATTTTAAGAACAGAGAATAGAGAAGGAAGGGCCGGGCCAAGGACGATAAACATGGATTCTTTGTCCCACATCATTCTTATCACCTACGTGGCAGCCTGTTTTTTGCTCATGCTCTACGGACTGAACTGCCACGTAATGGTCCATCTCTTTAAAAGGAGGCTCCACCAGCGAAGAAGAGAGGATCAAAAGATACTGGAAGATTTTCATGCCCATATGGATCCAGACGGACTGCCCTACATAACGACCCAGATCCCGATTTTTAATGAGCTGAACGTAGCAGAGCGAATCATCGATGCAGTTGCCTCATTTGACTATCCTCCGGATAGACACGAGATTCAGGTGCTGGATGATTCAACGGACGAGACCCGCGAAATTATTAGGAAGAAAGTCAAGACCCTAAACGATAAGGGCCTCCGCATCCGCCATATCATCCGTCCTGACCGCAAAGGGTTTAAGGCGGGCGCTCTCAAATACGGCCTGGAACAAGCAAGGGGGGAATTCATCCCCATATTCGACGCAGACTTCATACCACCCCCCGATTTCCTCCTCAAATCAATTCCTTTTTTTATGGCATTTCAGGACTTGGGCCTCGTTCAGGCCCGATGGACCCACCTCAATGCCGATGCAAGCCTCATAACCCGACTTCAATCGATTGGAATCAACGGACATTTTATGGTTGAACAATCGGCGCGTAACTGGAACGACCTTTTGATGAATTTCAATGGCACGGCCGGCGTGTTCAGAAAAAAGGCTATAGAGGATGCGGGAAGCTGGGAGGAAGATACGCTCACGGAAGATATGGATCTCTCCTATCGTATGCAGCTGGCCGGATGGAAGTGTCGCTATGTCTTGGATCTGACAGCCCCTGCTGAGATTCCGCAAGACATCAATGCCTTCAAAAACCAGCAGTTCAGATGGGCAAAAGGCTCTATTCAAACCGCCATAAAGCTTCTCCCCAGCGTCTGGCTTTCCGGTTTCAATGCCTTTTGTAAGGTCGAGGCAACGCTCCATATGACGCACTATCTGATACACCCTCTGATGGCATATCTCGCCGTTCTATCACCGATCCTTCTGATTGCGACGGACATCGAGATTCCCCTTCCGGCCTTTGTCACCCTGATCCTAGCTCTCGTCACCGCCTCAACAGGCCCATCGAGGCTCTATATCGTGGCGGAAAGACTATCAGGGAAAGGATGGGCAACCAGACTGATCTGCCTGCCTCTGCTGATACCTTTCGGTTGCGGTCTGGCAATCAGTAATACCCGGGCCGTCTTAGAGGCCCTCTTCGGCAAACACAGTGAGTTTGTCAGAACTCCCAAACAGGGTAACAGGTTAAGAAAAAGATACCGCCCCCCGATCAACGGTCTGTTCTTGATCGAGATCCTCATCGGTCTCTGGTGCCTCTCGGGCCTTCTATTCTATGCCAGGGCACACCTGCATCTGTTACGACCCTTTCTTTTTTTCTATGCAATCGGTTTTATATGGGTGGGCCTTCTTTCGATCATGCATGGAAAAAGATAATCGCCTGATGTCTCCATCCGCCAAGATGTTTCCTCGCCTGTTCTTTTTAGGAACCACTGCAGGATTTCTCTTTTTGACCTTTTTTATGTCCCGTATAGGGCCGATAGGGAGATCAGTCTCTATTTTCTCCATCCTCTATGGGGCTTCGTTTCTCTTTCTGTGTTTTATATTCTGGACTTTTCCCAATCATTGGCCGTCTCGAAAACAGTTCCTTTTGATCTTTTGTCTTGCCCTCCTCTGCCGTGTGCTATTTTTGAACTTTCCTGCCGCTTACGACGTTAACCGGTACATATGGGAGGGGTATATTCACAATCAGGGCTTCAACCCCTACCTTCATGCCCCGAACGACCCGCTTCTAAGTCACCTAGTCAATGACATTTGGCATGACATCAATCATAAAGACGCCTCCGCCTGTTACCCTCCCCTGGTGATGTTTCTTTTCAGTATCCTGGCTTCCATTTCTCAAAGTCCGGTCTTCTTTAAAAGCGTTATGGTACTCTTTGATCTGGCGGTGATCCCGGTCCTCTTCATCCTGGCGAGGTCCCGTCACTTGGACGCATCAAGGCTGGTCTTTTATGCCTTGAATCCACTGGTATTGGTGTTCATCGCCGGGGAGGGGCATCTGGACAGCGTTCATCTCTTTTTCACCTGTCTGTCCCTCTACCTCTTGTTGAACAACCGGGATACCTGGGGTTTCTTGGCACTCGGTTGCGCGATCATGAGCAAGTATTTTGCCGTTGTCTTGCTGCCCTTCCTTGTCAATGGAAATAATTGGAAAAAAAGCTATATCTTGCTTTTTCCCTTTTTCTTCTATCTGCCTTTCTGGGATACGGGATTGAATCTGTTTTCGTCCCTTGTGCCCTTCGGAACCATCATGCATTATAACGATTCATTGACCGTGGTCTTGAGGGCCCTGTTCGGAGAAAATGCCGTGTGGGCCAGCCTTACCCTTCTCACAATCGCATTGGGGACGATCTTCATAATCACGCATGATCCATTGCGAAGCAGTTACCAGGCCTTTGGCTGTCTCTTGCTCCTCCTGTCAACACTTCATCCATGGTACCTTGTGTTGATGACGCCTTTTCTGGTTTTCTTCTCTTCGAGGGCATGGATATGTCTTCATATTTCCGTACTGTTTATGTTTCCGGTGCTTGGCATAGAATTTCATACCGGAGTGTTTCAAGAAATCCACTTTCTCAAGATCTTTGAATACCTGCCGTTTTATGGATTATTGATTGTGGGATTGATCAAGCCTCGGTTTCAACCTGCTCATGCCTCCTTTAGGCCTGTAGCCGGGTTTTCCGTTATCATCCCCACTCTCAATGAGGAAGAAATCATTAAACAAGCTATCAAAGCCGTAGAGCAAGAGACAAACCTCGTTGAAACCATCGTTGTGGACGGCGGTTCTCAGGATAAGACCAGGTCCCTGGCCGAGGAACTGGGAGCCCATGTCATCTCGGGAAAGAGGGGCCGCGGTTATCAGATCAAAGAGGGAATCGATCAATGCCGCGGGGATATCATCCTCATTCTTCATGCGGATTGCCGCATCCGGGAAAGGATGTTTGAGCGAATACAATCCGTTCTCAATGAAAATCCCCACTGCATTGGAGGCGCCTTGGGCATGAGCTACACTCGAAAATCCTGCTCAAACCGATTTCTGGAGCTGCTCAACAATGGTCGAGCCCGATGGACAGGTATTGCCTTTGGCGATCAGGGCCAGTTTTTCCGAAAAGAGGCCCTTACACTCATAGGAGGATTTCCCAACCAGATGCTCATGGAAGATGTAGAACTCTCCCTTCGTCTTAGAGAAAAGGGGCTCCTCTGCTTCCTTCCTAATGGGATCACGGTGTCTGAGAGACGGTGGGCCCACCTCGGCTTTATCAAAAACGCAGGTCAGGTCATCACGCTCTGTCTGCGATATCTTGTCCTCCGGCGTCTCGGACGGGGACATATCAACAGCGAGGATTTTTATCGTCGATACTATGATCGGAGATAGTTCATTATGCATCCCTTCACCATCCCGGGACTTGGCCGTTTCCATTGAGCTTTTCAAAGGAATTGTATATTGTCATAGAGTCCCGGAGATTAAGCAATGACATCCATCCCTATTCCGTCAGATGGCCAATTGTCGTGATAGGACGGTAAGCGGGTGAAACATGCCCATGACTCTTAACGCTCCATCAAAATCAACAGATGGATAATAAAGGAACATGACTACGAATCGGCACCCTCAAGTCAATCACCTGATCCTCTTCGGCCGTTATCCCATGCCGGGTCTGACCAAGACCCGTCTTATCCCGGCCCTGGGACCCATTGGCGCGGCGGAATTTCAGCGACGGTTGACGGAAAAGACGCTGAAGACCTCGAAGGCCTTTGCACAGGGCCGCGCTGTGGGACTCGATTTTTATTTTGAGGGCGGCGACGCCCGTAAGATGTCTCAATGGCTCGGATCGAAATGGACCTTTTCCGAGCAGGAGTCCGGGAATCTTGGTGAGCGCATGCACGCCGCCTTTATGAAATCTTTTCATAGCGGCTCCCAAAAGGTTGTTCTTATTGGGACGGATATTCCCGGCCTAAGCGTCTCCATCCTGGAGCAGGCCTTTGATGCGTTGAACGATCATGATGTGGTGATCGGCCCCAGTACGGATGGCGGTTATGGGCTGATCTCCATGAAGTCTCCTCACAACCTTTTTGAGGGTATTGATTGGGGAACCGAGTCGGTCCTTGAACAAACCATGGCCCTTGCACGCAAGGAGAAGATGAAGGTCCATCTCTTGGATCCACTGACCGACATCGACACCCTGGAAGACCTGAAGGCATTGCCGCCCGATTGGCGTCCTGAAGGGCCTTACCTCTCCATTATCATTCCCACATTGAACGAAGAGGTTGTCATTGAGGCGACCCTTGATCGGGCCCACGACCGGGAGGTCGAAATCATCGTTGCCGACGGAGGGAGTACGGATAATACCATCGCCCTGGCAAAAGCCACGGGGGCTCGCGTTGTAAGAGCCCCCCGCGGTCGGGCCCATCAGCAAAACCGAGGGGCCGAGCTTGCCGAGGGCCGGATCCTGCTGTTTCTTCACGCGGACACGCTCTTACCCAAAAACTACCTGGGGGCTGTCTTTGAGGCCATGATGGATACTACCCTCGGGGCAGGGGCCTTCCGCTTTCAAACAGATCTCCAGACCCCTTTGATGCGGCTGGTGGAGTTTGTGACCAATATCCGTTCCACCTATTTCAAAATGCCTTACGGCGATCAGGCAATCTTTATCCGGAAATCCCTCTTTGAATCCCTGGGCGGGTTTCCCAATATGCCGATCATGGAAGACTTTGTGTTGATGCGCAGGATAAAGAAAAAGGGCGGAATCATGACCCTGCCTCTATCGGTGGTTACTTCCGGACGACGGTGGGTCAACCTCGGAGTCGTGAAGACGACGCTTATCAATCAGGCAATCATAGCCGCCTATCTTGTGGGCGTGTCGCCTGCAAAAATAGCACTCTTGTACAAAAACAATAAGGAGGGACGATCATGACAACAATAAAAATTAAGGGGATGTCATGCAACCATTGCGTGATGGCCGTCACCAAGGCCCTCAACGAGGTGGAGGGGATTTCCAATGCAAAGGTCGATCTTGAAAAGGCCGAGGCCACCTTTGATGAGGCAGGATCAG
>JAXHUM010000042.1:0-4732 GCA_034189325.1 Thermodesulfobacteriota bacterium | reverse complement strand
ACGGCATTCTGATAGCAAAAGGAGCTCAACTTATTCAGCACAGCAATGAAGACTTTTTTGTCGGCCCTGCCAGTGGCACGTTCACGCATGATGGTATGGTTGTTGTTCCGTGCTCTATGAAGACGCTTGCTGCTATTGCTTCGGGGATGGCGGGCAGTCTGATCGAACGGGCTGCCGATGTCTGTCTTAAGGAGAGGAGACCGTTGATACTGGTGCCTCGGGAAACTCCGTATAGCACAGTTCATTTGAACAACATGTTATCAGCAGCTCAGGCCGGAGCTGTGATACTGCCTCCTGCACCCGCATTTTATTTCCATCCCAAAACCATTGAAGAACTGGCGGATTTCATTGCGGCTCGTATTCTGGATCAGCTAGGTATACGACACAGTTTGATCGATGAGTGGAGAGGCAAGTGAATACCGACGACAAGAGCCAGAAGAGAGTCAGCGGGATGTTCGATCGTATTGCGCCTACCTATGATATGCTCAACCACATCCTCTCTCTGTCGATTGATAAACGGTGGCGTGCCAGAGCTATTAAGGAGATGGAGATTGCAGAGAACGATTTGATACTGGACCTGGCCTCGGGTACCGGTGATATGGGCTTGGCAGCCCTTGAACTGTGCCCGGCATGTTATGTGGTCGGGCTGGATATCTCTCAGAACATGCTTCATCTTGCTCAGGAGAAAGCGGTACGAAACGGGCTTGATGGTCGTTTCGGCTTTATTTTCGGCGATGCCTGCGGTCTTCCCTTCCAGGAGGGAACATTTGACAAGGCGATGGTGACCTTTGGTATTCGGAACATGCCGGATGTCTCTCTCGCATTCGCCCAGGTGAAAAGAGTGCTCAAAAACGGTGGAACACTGGCGATACTGGAGTTCTCCATGCCGCAAAAACCAGTTATAAGGACCCTGTATTCATGGTATTTCAAGAGTGTTCTGCCATTTATCGGAGGGCTTATATCGGGCGATGGTGAGGCATACCACTACCTTCCAGGGTCGATAAATGAGTTCTTGTCTCCTAGCGAGGTGGAGAGTGCCATAGAGGATTCAGGATTTAGCATGCTGAAATCCATCAGGTTATTTCCTGGTATCAGTCATCTCTATATCGCTGTTAAAAAGACGGACACCGGGAAAACTCACTGATCGAGTTTCTCTGTTCCTCTGTGGCCAAAAAGGGAGCAATGAAAAAAAACTACACAAATCTACGGGAATTCATTGATCTGCTGGAGAAAGAGGGGGAGCTTGTTCACATAACACAAGAGGTCTCTCCATATCTGGAGATAAGCCACATTACCAACCTTGCCTCAAAAAGCCCGAATGGAGGTAAAGCGCTTCTCTTCGAGAACGTCACTGGCTCCAGGTTCCCGGTGATTACGAATGCTTTTGGGAGCCCAAAGCGTATCTGTCTCGCCCTGGGGGTTAGTTATCTCGATGAACTTGGTGAGAGGATCAGCAAGATATTGAATGTTGATCCGCCGGGGTCATTCAGAGATATGACCAGTATGCTTCCTGTGGCACTTGATGTGGTAAAATCGTTTCCTCGCCCTCCGAAGAAATCCAAAGCCCCGTGTCAGGAAGTGGTATATACTGGCGACGAGGTCGACCTGCTACAGATTCCGGTTCTCCATTGCTGGCCCAGGGATGGGGGGCCTTTTGTGACATTACCCCTTGTTTTTACCAGGAGCCTTTTGACGGGCAGGCGTAACGTCGGCATGTACAGATTGCAAATATTCGATAGGAATACTACTGGCATGCACTGGCATATCCACAAGGACGGTTCTCATTTCTACAATGAGTATGTGAAGGCTGGCAGAAGGATGGAAGTGGCTGTAGCAATTGGTACTGATCCTGCGACCACGTATGCTGCAACCGCACCCTTGCCCAGAGGAATGGATGAAATGATCCTCGCTGGATTCATCAGGCAGAAACCGGTTCCTATGGTCAAGTGTCTCACTGTGGATATGGAGGTGCCGGCGGAAGCAGAGTTTGTTCTGGAGGGTTATGTCGACCCCGGGGAAACTCGCAAGGAAGGCCCCTTTGGAGACCATACTGGCTATTACTCGCTGGTTGATGAGTACCCGGTGTTTCATGTGACCGCGGTGACCCACAGGAAGAATGCTATCTATAGCGCCACGGTTGTGGGACGGCCACCTATGGAGGATTGTTATCTGGCAAAGGCTACGGAGCGGCTCTTTTTACCATTATTGGGGGCTGTGATTCCGGAGATTAAGAACTACTACTTCCCCTGGGAGGGTGTATTCCATAATATTGTGGTTGTGTCAATCGAGAAAGAATATCCTGGGCAGGCACAAAAGGTGATGCATGGTCTTTGGGGTCAGGGTCAGATGAGTTACTGCAAGGCCATCGTGACAGTGGATGCGGATGTTGACCCCAAGGACGGTGATGCCGTTCTGAGGGAGTTTTTAGAGAGACTCGATGTGAATTCAGACATCTTGATTACTCGTGGGATATTGGATGTCCTCGATCACTCTGCCCCTGATCCTCTTTATGGAGGGAAGATAGGCATAGATTTGACCTCACGTTTAAGGACGGAGTCCCCCCGCTACTCCGACAGTGACAGCAGGGCTCTTTCCCCCTCGATAGATACGGTTCTTGGCGAGTTGACGCAAACAACAAAGGTGGATTCCGATTGCCGTATCATTGCTGAAGGCGTGAACAGGATTTTACTCATATCAATTGAGAAGGGTAGTCTCGAAGATCCGAGGAAGCTAACCGGCGATTTGCTCGGTTCGAATGGCCTTGGGTATTTCAACATATTCATTGTTTTTGATCATGACATCGATCTTTCGGACAATTCCCTGATCCTTTGGAAGCTGTTTAACAATGTAGACCCCGTCAGGGATATTCGGATCGAAGGAAATCGGGTGGTAATCGATGCGTGCAAGAAGGGAATCGTGGATCAACATACGCGGGAATGGCCTGAGGATATTGTGATGACGAGTGAGGTGGTTGACAGGATCAGGGAGAAGGGTATTTCATTCAGGTAGCAATCTACCATGGACATTCGCAATGCTCACCACGAACGGAAAGGGTTAAGGCATTTGTCAAAACCTTGGTTTCGTGAAAATTCTATTATGTAGAGGAGGGCATTTTGCAGATCGTGCGTTTTATAGCTCAGGGCAGGTCAAAATACGGGGTGATGGACAACGATATCGTCCGTGTTCTCCGGGGCAGTCCTTTCGCTCAATTTAAGGGCGAGGGCAATGCACTTACGTTTGATGGGACTACGTATGAGTCAAGTGACGTGAGGTTTCTTGCTCCCTGTGAACCCTCCAAGGTAGTGTGCCTGGGGCTGAATTACCGCAAGCACGCTGAAGAGACCAATTTGCCCATACCTTCTGTGCCGCTTATCTTTCTTAAGCCATCCACTGCGGTTATAGGTCCTGATAAGAATATCATATTGCCCCGATCTTCCAGAAGGGTGGACTATGAAGGGGAGTTAGGAGTGGTTATTGGTAGAACGGCAAAGGGTGTATCTCAGGACAGGGTGAAGGACTACGTGCTTGGTTATACCTGTGTTAATGATGTCTCGGAACGCTATGCTCAAAAGGAAGACGGGCAGTGGACGAGGGCCAAAGGCTATGATACATTCGCACCCATAGGACCGTGGATCGAGACCGAGGTTGCCCCGGACGATTTGCAGATCGAAACTCGTCTCAACGGTGAGGTTCGGCAGTCTGCTCGCACCAGCGATCTTATATTCGGAATTGCTGAGCTGGTAAGCTTTATTTCGGGGGTGATGACGTTGTTGCCAGGAGATGTTGTCGCTACGGGGACTCCTTCGGGTATTGGACGCATGAATTCGGGCGATGTGGTTGAGGTCACGATAGAGAACATCGGGAGATTGAGGAATTTCGTCAGGAGTCAGGAATGAATCAAGGGGAGCATTATTCAAAGGCTGATTTCTTTACCGCAATCATCTTTTGTGGGTTTGCTGTGAAACAATTTCAATGTGAGGGGTGAGAAGATGGTGGAGACTGGTTATGTGGTTGTTCTCATAACCGCTGGTAGTTATGAAGAGGCTCGCAGGGTAGCCGATGTACTGGTGGGCGAGAGGAAAGCCGCGTGTGTGAATATAGTGCCCCGGGTGAACTCGTTCTTCTGGTGGGAGGGTAAGATCGAAGAGGATGAGGAGAGCCTCCTGGTGGTTAAAACCAGGGCAGAGCTATTTGCCGAGGTCGTCGATTCAGTCAAGGCGAATCATAGCTATGAGGTGCCTGAGATAATCGCCCTGCCCATTGTTGGGGGAAATCAGGAGTACCTGATGTGGATAGGCGAGGAAACCAGTGTGAAATGAGGGGAAGTGGATGGATGATTTAATCGAACGAGCGGCAAACGATATAGTAAACGGAAAACATGGTATTGCACTAACGGGCGCCGGCATGTCAACCGAGTCGGGCATACCGGATTTCAGGGGGCCGAAGGGGATCTGGACTACCGACAAGAAAGCGGAAGCAAAGGCTTATGAGAGATATGATCTTTTCCTGAAGGACCCTAAATTATATTGGGAGGAGATGTCAGGAAAGGAGGGCACCCACGGGGCTTTTTACGTAGAGTTGAGAAAAGCGGAGCCGAATCCTGGGCACCGCTCCCTGGCGGAACTCGAGAGACTGGGATTGCTCAAGTGCGTTATTACGCAGAACATGGATGGTCTGCATCCCAAAGCGGGGAGCCGGAACGTAGTAGAGTATCATGGCAGCGTTCATAAGC
>JAXHUM010000041.1:0-52975 GCA_034189325.1 Thermodesulfobacteriota bacterium | reverse complement strand
CTTGCGAAGACACAGGAGACAAAAAAACAATCGATTCTTGAATATTGCCGAACAGCCTTTCTGCGGTTTTGAGAGGGGTTCAAGGACCTAATGCACATATACAACCTCCATAAGTGGAAGCATTCACACAGCTTTCATATTGATGACGGACGGGGAGAGCGGAATACGAGGCGCGTCATATACCTGACCCTTGTTATGATGGTCATTGAAATCATGGCTGGTTTTGCCTTCGGGTCCATGGCGCTTCTGGCCGACGGCTGGCACATGGGGACCCATGCTTTAGCGCTCGGAATCACTGCATTGGCCTACTATTATGCCCGACGCCATGCAGACAGTCCCCGATACGCCTTTGGAACCGGGAAGGTAGGTGTTTTGGGGGGATACACAAGTGCCGTAGTATTGGCGATTGTCGCCTTACTCATGGCCCTGTCCTCTTTCAAGCGCTTGATGATTCCTGTTTCCATCCGGTTTGACGAGGCCATAGTTGTGGCCTTCATGGGACTGATCGTCAATGTCATCAGCGCCTTTCTTCTGCGGCACGATGAGGCTGGCACCCATGAAAGCGGTGTGGGACACAGCCACAAACATGATGATTACAACTTAAAGGCTGCTTACCTTCATGTGCTGGCCGATGCCTTGACCTCTTTTTTGGCCATCATTGCATTGCTTTGCGGCAAGGCCCTTGGCTGGGTATGGATGGATCCTGTCATGGGTATTGTAGGGGCCGTGCTTATCCTAAGGTGGGCGTATGGCCTTTTACGTGACACAAGCGCTATACTGCTGGACAGAGGAATCAGACAGGAGAGAAGAGCCGATATCATTTCAAAAATAGAGTCGGATTCCGATAGCAGGGTTTCCGATATCCACGTCTGGCCCCTCGGATCTCATCACTTTGCGGTCATCGTCTCAATTGTTACACATTACCCTAAACCACCTGGACACTACAAGGCGCTTTTAGGGGATTTTGAGGAACTCGACCACATAACGGTCGAGATTAACGAAGTCGATGGAAAACCTTGTCTGGCGGTTTAGCTTAATAGTATCTGATCTCACATCGAGTGTGTTTTCCTGCTTCGATATCGATGGCGGGGCCCTTTTCTCGGAGACCTCATGTTGAATCATGTGTGATCCTCGAGACATGAAAAATTGAGAGCTTTTTTCGCAGATAGTACTTCCAATACCTTAAGGGAGGCAGGATGATGGTTAACGGGAATCAAGAACTCGTCGACATTTTCGAAGGTCTTGAGGACGGTGTTTACCTGATTAATCATGATTACGTTTTGGAATTCATGAGTCGGGCTATGATAGAAGATTTTGGAGATGGGATCGGCGGCAAATGCTTCAAGGTGATGTACGGCTTGGATCATGTATGTCCCTGGTGCCGGGCCGAAGAGGTGTTTCAGGGGAATGAGGTCCTTTCTGAGCGTTATGCAGAAGATGAGGATAGAATCTACGGTTTTTGGGAAGTCCCCATAAAGAAAAGGGATGG
This sequence comes from Thermodesulfobacteriota bacterium, assembly GCA_034189325.1. Lineage (GTDB taxonomy): Bacteria > Desulfobacterota > DSM-4660 > Desulfatiglandales > Desulfatiglandaceae > JAXHUM01. The sequence continues at coordinate 51,486 of JAXHUM010000041.1, read as the reverse complement.
GTCTATTGCCAAATTCAGTGTCCGGCGAGACATTACCCAAAACAAAGAGAATGATTTGAGTCTGAAGACCTCTGAAAAAGATTACAGGAGACTCTTTCAGAATGTCGGCTGTGGCGTCTATATCAGCAGCAGGGAAGGGGAGTTCCTTGACGCCAATCCGGCCCTTCTCAAGATGTTGGGATATGAAAGTAAGAGCGAGTTTCTTGAGATAGACATTGGGAAGGACCTCTACCTCAGGCCGGAGGATCGAAGGCAGTTCCAGCGTATGATAGAGCAAGAGGGTCATGTGATCGACTATGAGGTGGATTTTAAAAAGAAAGATGGCACTCCTATCCCTGTCTTGCTGACGGCAAATGTCCGTTATGATCAAAATGGGAGGGTCCTAGGCTATGAGGGTATCATCGTCGACAAATCCCAGCAAAAACGCATGGAGAAGGTCATCAAGGCCTCTGAAGAGGACTTTAAGAGGCTATTCGAGCATGTCGGTGCTGGTGTCTATATCAGCAGCAAGGAGGGCCGGTTCCTTGACGCCAATCCGGCCCTTCTCAAGATGTTGGGATATGAAAGTAAGAGCGAGTTTCTTGAGATAGACATTGGGAAAGACCTCTACCTCAGGCCGGAGGATCGAAGGCAGTTCCAGCGTATGATAGAGCAAGAGGGCCGGGTGATCGACTATGAGGTGGATTTTAAAAGAAAGGACGGAACGGCTATTCCGGTTATCCACACCGGTCATGTGCGTTACGATCAGGATGGCAAGATCCTTGGCTATGAGGGGATCAATGTGGACCTCTCCCACAGGAAAAGAATGGAGAGGGAACTCAAGGAGGCCCATGATTTTCTGAACAAGATTATTCAGAATTCGCCCAACGCTATTATGGCTACGGATCTTGATGGGAATATCATGATCTGGAATCATGGTGCTGAAGAGATCCTTGGATATCTCAGAACGGATGTGGTCGGCAAGATGGACATTGAGAAGATCTATCCCGAAGGAATGGCAAAGAAAATCATGCAGATGCTCAGGAGCAACGAGCACGGCGGCATTGGCAGGTTGAAATCCTATCCTCTCGTTTGTACAAGACAGGACGGTGGGATAGTCGAGGGGAATCTCTCTGCGGCAATCATCTACGATTCAAAGGGAGAAGAAACGGCTACGGTAGGCATCCTGGTGGATCTCAAAGAGAGGCTGGAGATAGAGAGAAAGCTGCGACAGACTCAAGAACAACTGCTCCAGTCCGAAAAGCTCGCTGCTATGGGGCGTTTGACTTCTCAGATCGCTCACGAATTGAACAACCCGCTTTACGGAATCATGAACACCCTTGAATTGATGAAGACAGAGATTGCACCTGACAACAGGAGAAGAAAGATCTTGGAGATGGCTCTTTCTGAGACGGTGAGGCTCTCTGATATGCTCCGTAAGATGCTCTCTTTCTCCAAACCTGAAGAGGAAAAGAGACAGCCTACGGATGTCAACACGATCCTGGATGAAATCTTGATGATGCATGAAAAGCAGCTGAGAGAGAACAATATCAAAATTTCCAGGGCTTTTGCACAGGGACTGGGAAACGTCTGTGCCTCAAGGGATCAGCTCCGGCAGGTATTCTTGAATTTGGTGTCTAATGCCAAAGACGCCATGCCCGAAGGGGGCACCTTAGCAGTTGAGACAAGGGAAAAAGAGGGATCTATCCACATACAAATGACTGATACGGGGACGGGCATAAAGAAACAGGATATCGGGAAGGTCTTTGAAACCTTTTTTACGACCAAAGAGAGCATCAAGGGAGTAGGACTCGGACTGTCCGTGTGCTATGGGTTCATAAAAGACCATGGCGGCGACATCCGGGTGGAAAGCGAATACGGGTCCGGAACAACTTTTACTATTACCCTGCCTATTCATCGAGAAAATCCTGAATAAGAGGCTGTGCCGCAGTATCCACGATAATCGGGATACCATTGGTTCTCATAATAGCGTCTCGACTTCCCCCACGCTCATCCCATGAATCCCTGAGGACCTGCAACAGACTCCCCGACCAGAAGGCCTTAAAACCCTGCAAAACCGCATTCAAATACAATATCAGGGACATTGCCTCGTCAATCTCCCCATCCCCCTGAAGATCTTCATAGGATTGATTCCCTTAGACCCTGTTGACCAGATATAAGAAAGTCTCATGCAAGTGTTTGCCGGTCGTTCGGAGAACGATTCTCTTGTTTTGAAGGGCCAGCCAGTTATTTCAATAATTGCAGAAAATATTTTTTTGTGAAAAGGTGAAAAAGTTCTTGACATACTAGAAAAGCTAAAATAAATATAATAGCTAATACAAAAAGAATCTTTAAGGAGTGCTGTTTATGGATGAAGTGCTGACTGTTTTTAAGGCGAGTCAATATTGTAATGTCTCTTCCAAGACCATTATAAACTGGGTAGACGCCGGTCACATAAAGGCCTACAAGACGGTGGGTGGGCATCGTCGAATAAAGAAAAAAGATTTGGAAAGTTTTATGAGGAAACAGGGGATACCGATTCCCGAAGAGGAGGCCATGGGAGAGAGAAAGAGAATTCTTGTGGTCGACGATGACCTAATTATTGTCGAGACGATAGTGCAGGCATTGGAAGAGGATGAACATGATTATGAAGTCATTTCCGCTTCAGACGGTTTTGAGGCGGGTCTTCAGGTGAATCATTTCCGACCTCACCTTTTGATACTCGATATTATGATGCCTGATATCAAGGGCTATGAAGTATGCAGGAAGATCAAAGAGAATGAAGAGACGAAGAACATAAAAATCATAGTCTTATCTGCGTATCTCGATGAAGAAAAATTCAAGAAAATGAAAGAGTACGGCGCGGATATCTGTTTTTCAAAGCCTTTTCCACTACCCCGACTGAAAGAGGAAGTTGCCCGTTTACTCGGCTTGGGATGATCAGGAAGCCTTTCAATAAGAAGGGGAGGGTGCACCTCCCCGGGTAAGGTGGTTCAATGCCGGCCTTGGTCTCTCCTCCCGAGTATTACGACCTATAATCTCATGGAAGGAGGATGAGATGAATCTGAGAGAAGCCCTTCGGAAGGGGCGATTTGTCGTAACATCGGAATTACACTCGCCCGCTGATGATGACCCTGAGGAACTCGTCAGAAAAATGGAGCTTGTTCGGGGGCGTGTGGACGGTGTTTCAGTCTCTGAAGTGGAGGTCGAGGGGATCGTTGGAGAGACGATCAAGACATGCCAGCTCCTCAAAGAGAACAGGTTTGAGGCCATATACCAGACAACGACACGGGACAAGAATCGACCCCAACTGGAAAAAGATCTCCTGCTGGCCCATCAAACAGGCATAGAAAACCTCCTCGTGTTTACCGAAGATTATCGAATTACAGGCGATAGTCTTCAGGAGATGATGTTCTTTCATGTCGATTCCGGGAAACTCTCCTCCGTATTGGAGCATATGAAACAAGGCCTGTCTGTCGAAGGCAAGGAGCTGACATCAAAGGCGGAATTTGTTTTGGGCTCCGGTGTCGAGTCGGGATGGGGCAAAAACGTGCCCGAGCTGGAAATGAAAGAGATGGAGGAGATGACCAATATCGGCGCCGGTTACTTTCTGACGACACCGGTGTTTGACGTGGCCCATTTTGAAAAGTTCATGAAGCAGGCAAAGACCTTTGGGGTTCCAATCATTGCCGAAGTGATGATCCTAAGGACTGCCGGGATGGCCCATTTTCTGAATCGTCATCTCAAATCCGGCCTGGTGCCGGATTGGGTTATCAAGAAAATGGCTGCAGCTCCCGATAAGCAGCGGGCAAGCATCGAACTTTTCGCCGATATCGTCAATAGCCTCAAAGATCTCTGCCAAGGTGTTCATGTCATAACCATCGGGGGGGAAGAGAAGCTCCGATGGTACCTTGATGCGGCAAAATTGAAATGACAAGGAGAGTCGATTGGAAGAGATAATTCTGTCCATCAATGGAGAAAGGTTCTCCGCTCGCGCCGGGACCAGCATCATGGAGTTGGCCGATGAACAGGGCATTGTCATCCCCAGACTCTGTTACCATCCGGAGCTTGAGCCATTCGGGGCCTGCCGCCTGTGCCTTGTGGAGGACGAAAAAAGCGGTCGTATGTTGGCCTCTTGCGTGACGCCTGTTGCCCCGAATATGTCCATTGTTACAGACTCTCCTCGGGTGTTAAGGCACAGGACCAATATCGTCCGCCTGATGATGGCGGAACATCCTGAATCCTGCATTGTGTGCAACAAGGGAAATCGATGCCAATTACGTCAGATTGCAGCGAACCTGGGACTGGGGCCGACAAACCTCTACGCTACTCCTAATTATCGACCCTTGGAACAGGCAAATCCCTTTATCATCAGAGATCTGAGTAAGTGTATCCTCTGCGGCAAATGTATCAGAGCGGATCACGAGCTGGTCGTAACAGGGGCGATCGATTATAACCAGAGGGGTTTTTGCGCAAGACCGGCAACGGTTCATGACCGAGGCCTGGAGGAATCCAACTGTACCTTCTGCGGGGTATGCGTCTCCATGTGCCCCACAGGGGCCCTCTCGACAAAACACTTCGGATATGCGGGCACTCCGGAGAGGGAATCTCCTGCCATATGCGGGTTCTGCGGAATAGGGTGCTCCCTTCTCATGGGCGTTTCCTACGACAAGGTCGTTGAGGTGAATCCGGCACACGACGCAGATTCCATCAACGGCTCAACCCTCTGTGTTAGGGGGCATTTTGCCCATGATTTTCTGAATACCGAAGAGAGGCTTCTCACACCGATGATCCGAAAACAGGGTCAATTGACGGTTGTGTCATGGGATGAGGCAATAGACCTTGCTGTTCGACGATTGTCGGACATCAAAAAAGATTTCGGCCCCCAAAGCATAGGCTTTATCGGATCGTCAAAATGCACCAATGAAGAGAATTATCTTTTCCAGAAGATCGCAAGGGTACTCCTGGGGACAAATCATATAGACAACAGCGGTTCAATGGCAGGCAGAGAGGTCTTGAAATCAATCGATGAAAGGATCGGCGGCCGCTGGCGCACTCCCCTCAGCATGCTTGAGGATGCGGAGTCGATCCTAGTTTTGGGTGCCGACCCATGCCATTCAGTTCCTGTTGCCGGCTACTATCTGAAGAGGGCCTTCAAAAAAGGTATCCCCCTGATTTTGGCAGACCCCCGCAAGACCGATCTGGTCCCCTTTTCCTCCCTTTGGTTTCAGACTTCTCCCAACAGTGACGCCGATATGGTGAATTGTCTTGCGGCCTGTCTATGGAAGAAATTCTCTCATGACTCTTCTTACATCGAGCGATTCACCGATGGTTTTGACATGTATTGCGACGGTCTTTCCTCCTTTAACGCCGAGAGGCTGTGCCTTTCGGCGGGATTAGAGATGACTGAAATGGAAAAGGCCGTGGAATTGCTGAAAGGGAAAAAAACAGCCGTCGTGATAGGCGAAGGTATTCTGAGACAGGATGATGCGATCCAATCGGTGGAGTCAATTCTAAACCTGATGCTTATGACGGGAAGCATAGGTCGCGTCGGAGGAGGCCTGTTTGTCCTGGCAAAGGAAAACAATCAGGCTGGAGCGTGGGATATGGGAGCTGTGCCTGATGCTCTCCCCGGACGACGGCCGCTTCGTGATCAAGGGGCGAGAAAAGAGTGGGAGCGCACTTGGGGAACCGGATTGTCGCCGGACCCAGGGCTTCACCTGTTTCGAATGGTAGAGGAGATGGAAAAGGGGAATCTCAAGGCCCTGTATGTTATGGGGGAAAATCCTCTCAGAAGTTTTCCTCAACGTGAACGGGTAAGAGCGGCGTTGGAACGCCTCGATCTTTTGGTGGTCCAGGACATCCTTTCGAGCGAGATCGCCAAAATGGCGGAGGTCCTTCTCCCAGGGGCCGCCTTTTGTGAAAAGAGCGGGTCCTTTACCAATATGGAGGGCCGTATTCAGAGCTTTACCAACGTTGTCCCTCCCCCGGGACAGGCAAAGGCTGATTGGGACATCCTCGTCAGACTTGCCAAACAGATGGACGCCAACATGCAGGCCAATACTCTCGATAGGATCAGGGATGAGATCGCCCGGTCTGTGCCGATGTATTCCCGATTAAACGGTCGAAGAGGTGCCGCCTGGGCACAGGAAAGTGATGCCAAAGGCCTCCCGTCCCCTATGAAAGAGGGGGACAAGATTCCTTTCTTTCCCGTTCTCTTTGCAAAACAGAAGGCATTGGATGATGACTACCCTTTCACGGCCCTGCTGGGGGGCACCCGCTATCATCTCGGCAGCGGCACGCGCACAGAACATTCTGATCGTCTATCCTACTTCAATGTGGGAGGAGCCATAGAGGTCTCCTTGGAGGATGGGAAGAAATTGAATATGCGCGACGGAGACCGTATCCGGGTAGAATCCAGGTATGGCGCACTGGAGCGGGAGATCTGTGTGGTAAAAGGAATGAGACAGGGCCTCATTTTTGTGCCCACCGGATTCAACGGAAATGAGGCCTTGGAGCTGTTGGACCTACCGGCGTCGGACAAAACATGTTCTCTTGAAAACAGATGTGAGGTCAAAATCATAAGGCTCGATCAGAGAAATAGGCCTTAGGCCCTCTGCCCAAAGGTCGCACCGACCTGAAAGGAAGCAACGGATGGAACAAAAAGAGATCGATTGGGGGGTGCTCTCATCCATAATTGATAAACACAAGAATCGGAAATGGTCTCTGATTCCCCTTCTGCAGGAAGTTCAGGAGGCCTTCGGTTATATCCCGGCCCCGTGCATTGAGACCATTGCGGAGGGCCTTAATATATTTTCAAGTCAGGTCCAGGGTGTGATTACCTTTTATGCCGGCTTTACCCAGGAACCAAAGGGCAAGTATGTGGTTAAGGTTTGTCGAGGTACGGCGTGCCATGTCAAAGGAGGACGAAGCATCCTCAGATTCATGAAAAAGGAACTCGATCTTGAAGAGGGAGAAACAGATTCCGACTATCGATTTACACTGGAGACGGTGGCCTGTCTTGGGGCCTGTTTTCTTGCCCCGGCAATGATGGTCAACCAGACCTACTACGGGAAGATCTCTCCTAACAAGGTGGCCAATGTGTTGGCGCAATATAAAGGGAAAGAAGTGGAGCGATAAGCCATGGATAAGCTCTTGTCTGTGGGAGAATTCGAGTGGTTTCGCAATAAGATCCTGGCCCGAATGAAGAAAGGCCGAACAGTTGTCAATATCTGCATGACGGGGTGCAGGGCTTATGGCTCCGCCCAGGTGAAGGAGGCCCTCGAGTCTGAAATCAGGAGACAGGGACTCTCGGACTCGGTCGAAGTGAGAGCTACCGGTTGTCATGGGTTTTGCGCCAAGGCTCCGGTTATTTCCATTGATCCCCAAGGAATCAGCTATCAAGAAGTCGATCCGGAAGATGCCGGGGAGATAGTAAGCACCACCCTCAAGAATAACGGATTGATCGATCGTCTGGCCTATCTGGATGGGGGAACCGGAAGGCCGGTCCATTATCGTAACCAGATACCCTTTTATCAAAAGCAGGTAAAGAGAGTCCTGGGCAACTGCGGAAAAATCGATCCCACCAATATTGAACACTATATTGCCGCAGGTGGGTATCAGGCGATTATCAAGGCCCTGTCAAGAATGACGGCGGACGAGGTGATAGAGGAGGTCATTGTTGCTAAACTCAGGGGTCGGGGAGGCGCCGGGTTTCCAACGGGACTCAAATGGAAGTTTGCCCGGCAGGCTGCTGGTCAGCCCAAGTATATTGTGTGCAATGCTGATGAGGGAGACCCCGGGGCTTTCATGGATAGGGCCATGCTGGAGGGAGATCCCCATGCCGTGCTCGAGGGTATGCTGATCGGCGCCTACGCTATAGGCGCCGAATATGGATATGTGTATGTCCGCGAGGAATATCCCATTGCCGTAAGGCATCTGACGATTGCCCTGGAACAGATGAGGGAACTGGGTCTTCTGGGAGAGAACATACTGGGAACCGGCTTTGATTTTGATCTTTATCTTAAAATGGGGGCAGGGGCCTTTGTGTGCGGCGAGGAAACGGCCCTTATGGCCTCTATTGAAGGAAGAAGGGGCATGCCCCGGGCCAGGCCGCCCTTTCCGGCTCAGAAGGGGTTGGATCAAAAGCCGACCAATATCAACAATGTTGAGACCCTGGCCAACATCCCGCTTATCATTAAGAAAGGGGCGGCCTGGTATGGGGAGGTCGGCACGGAACAGAGCAAGGGCACCAAGATTTTTTCCCTTGCCGGAAAGGTGAACAACACCGGTCTGGTGGAGGTCCCTATTGGTGTATCGGTCAAGGAGGTCATATTTGATATAGGCGGCGGCATACCCAAGGGAAGACAATTCAAAGCGGTGCAGATGGGAGGGCCTTCGGGCGGTTGTGTCCCTGCACAATATCTCAATCTTCCCATCGACTATGACACCTTGCAGCGGATAGGGGCGATCATGGGCTCGGGCGGCATGGTGGTTATGGATGAAAACAATTGCATGGTGGAGATCGCCCGGTTCTTTCTCAGCTTCACCCAATCGGAGTCCTGCGGAAAATGCGCACCCTGTCGGCTCGGCACCAAGCAGGTCCTTGAGATATTGACCAGGATCACCAGGGGGGAAGGTCGGCTGGAAGATATCGACACAATAAAGGCCCTCGGTGAAACCATGACAGAGGCATCTCTGTGCGGGCTCGGCCAAACATGCGCCAAACCAGCCATTTCCACACTGGCTTACTTTCTCGAAGAATACGAGGATCACATACTGGAGCGCCGTTGTGCAGGGGCCACATGCGATTCAATGGTCATTTCCGCCTGCCAGCACGCCTGTCCGGCAGGGATTGACGTCCCCAACTACATTGCTGCTATTGCAAGCGGAGACTATGCGCGTTCAGTGGACATTATAAGAGAAAGGAATCCCTTCCCGGCTGTTTGTGGTCGTATCTGCGTTCATCCCTGTGAGTTCAAGTGCCGGCGTGGAGAGCTGGATGATCCCGTAGCGATCCGTTCGCTCAAAAGGTTTGCTTCTGACTGGTATTTTGAACATATCGGCCAGGCAAGAGACCCGTTTCCGGTGACCAAGGAACAGAAGGTTGCTGTAGTGGGTGCCGGCCCGGCTGGATTGACATGTGCCTACTTTCTGGCTGAAATGGGATACCGGGTGACCGTCTTTGAGGCCCAGTCAGTGGCAGGAGGTATGTTGGGCATTGCTATCCCTGAATTTCGACTCCCTCGGGCGGTCATTCTCGAGGAGGTAGAGTATATCCGGAACTGCGGCGTTGAGATTCTCTATGATTCTCCTATTGACGCTCGACATACGGTGAATGACCTCTTGGACGAAGGTTATCAGGCGGTGTTTATCGGTGCCGGTGCCCAGTCCAGTAAAAGGATCGGCATACAGGGAGAAGAAGAGGGTTTGAAAGGTCTTTATTACGGTCTTCCATTCTTAATCGATATCAGGGCCGGTAAGGAGATAGAAGTCAAGGGCAAGGTAGTGGTCCTCGGAGGAGGCAATGTTGCCATAGATGTGGCAAGGACGGTCCTGAGAGTCGGCGCCCAGGACGTTCAAATATTCTATCGAAGGACCAGGGAGGAGATGCCGGCATGGGACAAAGACATTGAAGAGGCGATTGAGGAGGGTGTTGTTATCAATCCCATGTGGGCGCCTAAGCAAATCATTCATCAGGATGGTCGGATAAACGGGATCGAGTTTGTTCGAAGTATGACCGTTTTTGATGGAGAGGGACGATCTTTTTTGAGCGTTGATGAGAAGGTGACCCAGGTGGTGGAGGCGGACACGATCATTATCTCCATCGGTCAAGCGCCTGACATATCTTTCTTGTCTGAAGACAGTCAGCTTGAAAGGGCCCTGTGGGGCAGTCTCGTTGTGGACGAGAACACTATGGCGACGAACATTCCGGGAGTCTTTGCGGGAGGTGATTTTACCACCGGCCCAAGTATTGTGATAGAGGCGATTGCTCTGGGGAGGAGGGCCGCTATTGCTATCGACAAATACCTTGCAGGAGTGAAGGGCAGAATCGAGATACGGGATGAGAAGACTGTAAGGGGCAAAGACACACCTCTGGCCCTGGAAGACGAGACTACCGAGGAGAGGCCCAGAATAGAAATCGGAGTAGAGACCCCTGAAGAACGGGTAAGGGATTTCAGGGAGGTGGAAAAAGGGTTTACAGAGGAGCAGGCGCTTGAAGAATCCGTCAGGTGCCTGAGGTGTGATCTGGAAAGAGATGGGAGATAAAGATGATCAGGTCCATTACACGGCAAAAACCGGAAGAGGAGATCGATCGACTCCTTAATGGTTTGGGAAGGGTCTTTATCATCGGGTGTGGAACCTGCACGACCCTCACGCAGACCGGTGGAGTCAATGAAGTCAATGCCATGAGGCAGAGACTGTCGGAAAAAGGCAGGATAATAACCGGTCAGATGGTTGTTCCCGTGGCCTGCGATCATCTGACCGGCGAGGCCCTGGATGAAGAGGGGCAAAGAATAGATCAGGCCGACGTGCTGCTGGTGATGTCATGCGCCTTTGGAGTACAGACTATCGCCGGCCAGCTCAAAAAGATGGTCGTCCCTGCCTTGGACACCCTCTTCATTGGAAAGGAGACCTCTTTAGGGGAGTACAATGAGGTTTGCACGCAATGCGGGACCTGCATTCTCGGCGAGACAGGCGGTATCTGTCCTGTTACATCCTGTCATAAAGGCCTCGTCAATGGGCCCTGCGGCGGCACCGATAAAGGTAAATGCGAGATAGACGGAGAAAAGGATTGCGCGTGGACTCTCATCTACAACAGATTGAAAGAAATGGATCGGCTCGACAGTATGAGAAGACAGCAGGAACCCAGAAACCACCAGGGGGAACCGTCTCCCGGAAAATTGAAATTGTAGCGTAACTCGGTTGCACAAGGATGCCGTCCATTCCGGCCCATGCAATTCTGAAACTCCAGGCAAGAACCAGTAATCCAAGAGGGAGATCATGGGGTCTTCATTTAAAGAGGTATTAAAGGGTGAAAGGTTTGTCGTAACTTCCGAAGTAGCCCCTCCAAAGGGGACTAACTTGGATAAAATGGCCCACCATATCGAATTATTGAAGGATAAGGTGGATGCCATGAATGTGACCGATCATCAGAGTTCTGTCATGCGCTTTCCCTCTTTAGGGGGAGCCCTTCTGGTCAAAGAGATGGGAGGAGAGCCGATCTTACAGATGACCTGCAGAGATCGTAACAGGATGGCGCTCCAGGCCGACCTCTTATTTGCCTTTCAAAGGGGTATCGATAATGTCCTCTGCCTCACCGGGGATTCGGTTCTTCTCGGGGATCATAAGGATGCCAAAGGAGTCTTTGATCTGGATTCCACCCAACTCCTAGCGGCGATAAGGAGACTGGAAAGGGGTAAGGACATGGGCGACAATGACCTCGAGGGAAGCGTCTCTTTTTGCGCAGGGGCAATCGTCACTCCTGAGGCCGATCCCTTGGAACCTCAGCTGATCAAGTTCGAGAAAAAAATCGAGGCGGGCGCTAAGTTCATTCAGACCCAAGCGGTTTACGATCTGGATAATTTTAAAAAGTTCATGGAGTATGCGGGCCAGTTCCACGTCAAGGTGCTCGCCGGCATCATCCTGCTAACCTCAGCTCCCATGGCCCGGTTTATGAACAAAAATGTGGCTGGTGTGAATGTCCCTCAGGAGCTGATCGATGAGATGGCTTCCGCTCCAAAGGGGAGGGTCCTTGCCAAAGGCATAGAGATAGCAGGCCGTATGATCAAGAGACTTCAGGATGAGAAGATTTGTCATGGTGTTCATATCATGGCTATAGGCAGAGAGGAACTCGTCCCCGAAATCATGTCCGCTGCGGGACTCCTATGAGGGCTGTCGCTTGGCAGCCGTAAGAGACTACAGACCAAGCCGTAGAGGTGGGAGGAAAGGTCACCTCTTCCAGTTGGTCTTTGGCCTCAACTTATTGTTCTTTATCTCCGCGGGCTCGGCGCACATTATCGGCTTCTATCCACATAGCCTATGATGCTTCATGCAGGCGGGCTGTAAGGCCTGCTATGCTGTTTATTTATTCAGAAATCCCTTGAGCTTGTCAGTAACATCTTTGATGCCTTCCTGGGCCTCTTTAGAACCCTCCAACTGTTTCTTGATATCTTCCGTCTTTTCTTCCAATTGTTTTGTCACGTCCTCTTTGGCATCTTCCAGCTTCTTTTTTACATCCTCGCCGATGGCTTTGACATCGGGGCCCAGTGTCTTGAGCATGTTGTTGAGATTATCCGTCACAGAAGGAGAAGTGATCTTTTCGTAGAGGGCGGCAAATATCTCCTTTGCAACCTGAGCCGGAGAGGCCCCTTCTTTTCCCTTGCCTATGTCTTTCAGATGGATGTCGGGTAAGGGTGCACTCACACTCTTTCCCTTAAGCAATGGAACAACCAGGTTGACACTCCCGTCTCTCAGGATGAAGTTTTTTATGAGAAGTTTCTTCCCGGCCTCTTTCTTTTGGGCAGGTTCTTCTTTGACAGGCTTTTCAGACCCCACTTTTTGAGTCACGTTGTTCAAGATGGTCTGGAAGTTATCGGTCCCTTTTTTCTTTTCATAAGTGATCTGGGGAGAAACCACTTCGATTTTGTCGATGATGATGGTGTCTCCTGTAAGGGAACCTTCATCCACGTCCAGATATATTCCTCCTACCGACATGGCTTGAGGTGATGTAAAACCTTTGGGATTACCCAAATAAAATCCCTTCAACTCGGCCTTTGCGGAAAGGATCGATACATCCACGTCGGAAAGACGCATATCCGTCTTGGTGATCCCAGGTCCATAGGTATTGACTGCCGTCTTGATAATGGGCCCCAGCTTCAAGGCACCGACAATCAACACAACCGCAATGATGACAACCAATACGCCTACACCTATAAAGATCCATTTCTTCATGACCAAACCTCCCATAATGAAATTATGATCGCCCTTGTTCAACACCGCTTGCCTCAAAGAGCCCACTCTGCCAATCAATCCCCTTCCCAGGCCTTTAACAAATATCGTGTCAAAGAAGACTTGGTGCGCAACTGATTGAGGCAGATCCCTTTCATCTTTACAGACAATACCGACAAAGATCAACAGATTTCATCCTTATAGTTTCTTCCCAAAAGGACACGCTTTAATACAAATACCGCAGATTGGGGCACCTACTTCTGGAATCTTTGCAAATTCCCCTACGGTCTTTTCAACGCATCTGGAAAAGTGAAGGGCTGTATTTCTGCTATCATAGTGGGCCTCGGTGCTGACGCCCTTGATGGCTTGGGCCGGGCACGCCTCCTGACAGGCCCTGCAGTCACCGCACCTGTTCTTGATAGGTCCATCGATCACTAGCGGAGCTTTTGTCAGTACGGTTACAAGGCGAACTCTCGATCCATATTCAGGGGTTATTATAAGGAGGTTTTTCCCTTGCCAACCCAAGCCGGCCATTCGAGCTACGGCCTTATGACTTATGGCCGCATACCAATCTTCCTGATCGAGTACCTGAGAGGCGGGGATGGGAAGCGTGTAATGACCTTCCTCTTCCAGTGCAATTGCCGTACGGTAGGCAATCACGTCCAGTATGGCATTTGCCGTTTGATACACGGATTTATATAGAGGCGTCGGTCGATCGGTTATCTGATGAAAGACGGAGAAGGGAATTCTAATCGCCACTGAAATAGCCCTTGTAAAAGGATCCAGCAGATCCGGAGGGTCGAGCCTGAGCGCTTTCAATGGTTCAACATCGGCAACCCCCACAAGATCAGCACCCAGGGCCCTTATGTGTCCCTTTATCCTTTCAGTGAAATTATGGTGCCTATCATTTTCGTTCATAGGAACCCCTTTCCCGTCTCCTGAAAAAATGGACATAAGACAAATGAGGGTCGATGCAGCAGGCATGGCTGCCTTAAGAAACTATTACCATGTCCCTCCGGATATCTCCCGAGAAGCGAGCCCGGACATAAACTCGGCCTTCTGAAAGATCGCCCTATTGTCTGCTTTTGTAGTATCTAATCAGGGAGAGGACATCTTTTGCTGCAAGACGTCCGATCGCTCCAGTGCTGTAACAGGCCACCTCAATACGTTGATCGGGACGAAGGACGAAGCCTGTTGCATGGAGATATTTTCTTGTTTCGTCGTAGTAGGCGCCGGTCATGGACGATATCTTCTCAGCATCCATGTTGTAAGCCACTGGAAAGGTGACTCTTAATTTGTCTGTCGTCTCGGTTGCCTTTTCAAGGGAATCCACTGACCCGGCGACTATCATCACCCCTTCAGATTCGAACTCAGGGACGAGGCCCTGAAAATCAGCCAACTGCTGAATACAAAAGGGTCACCAGTATCCTCGATAAAACAGGACGACACTGTAGTTTGCCCCTTCGCTTCCCGGAATAGGAAGCAATTCTCCAGTGATCAAGTGCAGGGCAAGCTCCGGAAATTTGACGTTCGCGTCTAATAATCCGCTGTTGGTCATTCTCATCGCCCCACTACCTCCTCTATTGCTGAGTTCCCTTAAAAATACGCTTCAACGCTTGTAGACTCTCCTTTGTTTTTTTGGTTGAGAAGATAATAAACAGTAGAAAGGTTTCGAGCCATCTCTTATCTTGTTTTGATCTTGGCGTTTTTTTCTATGAATTTCTCGAGGGCGTCCTCCTTTATCTCTCCGACATGCCGGTCTATCTCTTTATCATCTTTGTCGAGCATAATAAATGTGGGAGTGTACTCAAGTCCATACTTCTCGATCATTGCCTGACCTCTGTCAGTCCGAATATCCAGGATTTCAAATTCCCTGAGACTGTTTTCGTATTTCTTTTTCACCCTATGAACTATAGGGGCCATCTTCTGGCACATGCCTCAGTATGGATCGAAAAATTCCAAAAATTTGAAATCGCTTTTTGCCGTGGCTTGACTTACTGGGGCGCACCCTATAGTCATATAAAAGAAAAGAAATAGGGCTAGACACAGGAGTTGTGTCAATTTCGCTCCTCTTTCTTGTGTTATTCTTACTGCAATTGGATATAACCCATGTCCAATCATGTCTACACCTCCCTCTCATTTTCCCAAGATTTATCCACTGTAGGGGATATCCCTAAATACGAGAATCCCCGTTTTCACTGTCATTCCACAAAATGCTTCAGAATCGTTTTGTTATCTCAGGTGGCCTGGTTACCATGACCTGCTTAAGACCATTCCGCGACTCAGCATCTCTCCTTAACCGTTCCTGTACACTTTCAAAAAGGGATAAAACCGGATGAGAAGCGTATTGAGCCGAAACCGATTGACAAGGCAAAACTTGGTAAGAAGCCTGTCAGGCTAAGATTGAGACAAGGTCATGCTACCAGAAAAAATACTTCGCTGCCGAAAAAAGGAGCCTCGCCTTTAGGTTGTCGCGAAAAAAAACACCCGCGGCTCTGTGGCCGTGGGTGTCTGGCATGCCTTCTCATCGCAATTTAATCGATGGGATATAAAGGATCTATCAAAAGGGATGTATTTATTTATGAAATATCTATCCCAAGATCCTCACCTAGTTTTTTGACATCCATAGGTGTCCATACGGTTTTCCACGCGCCGCCCTTCATCACCTCAAGTTTGTTTGCGGTAATGGATTTAAACTTAGCGTTCATTGTCCCACTCACCTTAACAACTTCACCTAAGTGCCTGGCAAGAATTGCACGGTCCAGGTTAGGAACGAAAAAATAGTCTCCGGATTTGGTGAGAACGACAAAAACTCTTTCCACGCTGATCATTGGGTCTTCTTTTCCAACAGGGCACACCTTACCTTGCGTGACACAATGATAACCCTGGACGGAACCTTCGACAGACTCTGCCAGCGCCCATGCGGGAAGTAGAAATACTGCAAACAAGACTGCTAAAATAACGGCGTTCTTTTTCATTACTTTTCTCCTTTCAATGTGTTGCTAAATGGTGAATGATTCCTCTGATTATGAATATCAATTCGTGATATACCCACCCCCCGGCTCTCACCTCCTTTCTATCTAAGATTAAAGCTTTCAATGTCCCTATTGCTCGATCGTCGATAAATTCATTTTTTGATCTTTTAATTCTTCGCCCTATTAGGTGGATTTTATTTCTTTATATATCTTTTAGGCTATTTCACTGGTACTGTCAAATTTTTTGTTCGAAATCCTTGCCTGTCAACCATTTTGCAACATAGATTTAGAATTCGTGTTATTTAGGGTATTTGCCCCGGATGGGCGTCGATTATTATAAGTCCCCGTGTTAGGGTCTGAGAATAGCATTTTCCTTGAGACGGCTTTGATCAGGGTCTTTCCGCTCTCGAAATCTCCTCGTATATTTATCGAGGGCGTCAGTGACGGAAACCTAAAACGGACTTGGCGTCCTGTAAGTCCCTGTATGTTTAGCAGCTTTCCGAGGAGTTTTCAAGAATTTTTACGGATAGCCACATAACCTTTAAAGCCGTTACCCTGGACCGTTATGACAACCCTGTGCTAAGATTTTTAAATTCGGTAATTCAATTTGCGTGCCATGAATCTCCCATAACCGAAGACCTTCAAAGACAAGGATTCTTAAAGGTTGTCGTTGAACAGCGACATCCCTAAGTCAAATCATCGCTGTTTTCCGGGAGCGTTCCCAGTAAAAAGGGTCCCGGTCCGTGCAGAACTTCTTAACGCATTCTGCGACATGTTAAGATAGGTCCAGATTGTCTACTCTCATCCTGAAACCTAGAAGAATATCATGAAAATCCCTTATCTCAAGGGGATTCCCTTGACTGTAAAAGAGGTGGCTGGCACACCTGCAATCTGATGATCCAAATCCAGGGATCTTGGTGATAAAAATCGAAGAGAGTGCCTCTGCAATGTCACACTCCAGTTTTTTTGACGATCTTATGGGAAGCGAGGCAACCCAATCGGCCACTTGACTGAGGTAATCGATATGCCATCGCATTCTCTTTTGTTTTTTCCTGTGTCTTTCTACTCTTTTTGCAAGATGTTCCATTGCAGAGCCTACATATAAGTAGTAGCCTTCTGCAAAGGTGATGTCACCGAGCCTTCCTATTTTTATCCCCTGTTCCCTCCGAATTTGAAAGACTACGATGTAGCTGCCCCTATCCTTGATTTCTCTTTCAAGAAAGTCCCAAGGTATCTCCAGGGATCGCGTCTTTTTGCCAATTGCAAGATCCGATGTCCAATCAATGGCGACAGGGATGATCCGGACCCTCTCTCTCACGTCCAGGAAGGTTTTTGAAAACTGATAATCGGTGTGGTAGTTGGGAACGAACCAACGGACATGAGGATAGTTAACAACAAACATGACAGTTGCTTTAACGCCGTTTTCCCCAAGCTCGGCAAGTTCATGAAGGTGTTTTCTCCCCCTCGCTGTAACGGCATCAGGAAACATGGCCACTTGATTTCCAAAGAGGCTGCACGATTTCACCTCGAGATAGAAATCGATTCCATCCTTTCGGAGGAGGAAGTCAAAGCGGCTGTTACCGAAAGAGACCTCCTGGCCGACAACCTCGGCCCCGGCCAACAGAGGGACTCGGCCTTTTTCGATCAGAAATCGGGCCACCTGATTCGTCCTATGGGTATGAAGGAAGATGGGAAATCCTTCTCTTTCAGCGGCGATCACCGTATAAGAGGTTTTTCTCTTACTTGAAAGATCTTTCTCCGAACTTGGTTCATAAGACAAGTAGAGGCGTGTTCCTGGAAAAAGGATTTCGGAGAGCCTTCCCGGATTGGGCAAGTGGGCGGATATTGTGCCCATGTTTTCGGCCTCACATCGCACTAAGAACCGGTTTGGTCTTTCTATAAACCTCGCCTTGACGATTTTGCCGGAATGGATAGGGATGAGGTCCATTTATCACAATGTTCCAGTTTGCGGGTAATGCCTACGAAATGTGTCATAGAGTCTCAAGAAAGCTTCAGCCCTATTCATCTTAAGGGCGGTGAGAAAACCGGTCAACATGAAGGCTCCTTTGTTTCAGACAGTATATTTGGTAAGTGGCGACGATACAGAGGGAGATCGTCTTCCTCAGACTGTTTTTACATAGCATACTGTTTTAAAATGATATCACCCTCTCCCGTAACGGCCATAATGATCGAAACTCTTACGGACAGCTATAAGGCACCGTAAACAGTAACGATCAATACAGCCGTATATCATTGAACTCGATTGTCCTTATGCTACATCCTGAAACTCGGCATCAACCACATCATCCGGTCCTGAAGGGCCTTCCTTCCAGGCATTTTCAGCGCCGCATCCTCCCTGGCCGCAACCGGATTGAGAGGCCTCCTCATACATCGATGCCGCCAGCTTATGGGATGTCTCTGTCAGAATATCCGTCAGACGCCTGATCGCATCAGTATCATCCCCTTCCATGGCCTTCTTGAGATCCCTCATAGCATCTTCCACTTCAGCCTTGGTGACGTTGTCGACTTTATCGCCGAGCTCCCTCATTGATTTTTCAGTGTTGTAGATAAGGCTGTCAGCATTGTTTCGGGCCGTGACAAGATCTTTTTTCTTCTTGTCTTCTTCCGAATGCATCTCCGCGTCCTTGACCAGTGCCTCGATAGCATCCTGGGAAAGACCTGAAGAGGCCGTGATCCGGATCGACTGCTTCTTGCCGGTTGCCTGGTCCTTTGCCGACACCTCGACAATACCATTGGCATCGATATCGAAGGTCACCTCGATCTGTGGCATTCCTCTGGGCGCAGGTGGTATACCGACCAGTTCAAAACGACCAAGAGTCCGGTTGTCTGAAGACATCTCACGTTCTCCCTGTAGTACGTGAATGGAAACCGCCGGTTGATTATCTTCAGCCGTGGAAAATGTCTCACTTTTTTGTGTGGGAATGGTCGTGTTTTTTTCGATCAGCTTCGTCATGACTCCTCCCAGTGTCTCAATTCCAAGGGAAAGGGGAGTAACGTCCAGAAGGAGGACATCATCGACATCACCTTTCAAGACCGCCCCTTGAATAGCGGCCCCTAGAGCGACAACTTCATCGGGGTTAACACCCTTGTTGGGAGTCTTGCCAAAGATCTTTTTGACTCTTTCCTGAACCGCCGGCATACGTGTCATGCCTCCCACCAATATAACCTCATCGATGCCGTCGGCAGTCAGCCCTGAATCCTTCAGTGCCTGCTTGCAGGGCGCGTCCAATTTATCGAGAAGATCACTCACCATGGCTTCAAATTTCGCCCTGGTGATCTTAATGTTCATATGTTTCGGACCGGCGGCATCGGCCGTGATAAAGGGAAGATTGACATCCGTTTCCATAGAAGTAGACAGTTCCATCTTAGCTTTCTCAGCAGCCTCTTTCAACCTCTGAAGGGCCATCTTGTCGTTCCTCAGGTCAATGCCCTGATCCTTTTTAAATTCATCGGCTAAGTAATCGATAAGTCGTAAGTCAAAGTCCTCTCCACCCAAATGGGTATCGCCATTGGTCGCCTTCACCTCAAACACACCATCACCGATCTCAAGAACGGAAATATCAAAGGTTCCTCCACCCAGGTCAAAAACCGCGATTTTTTCTTCCGATTTTTTATCCAGTCCATAGGAAAGGGATGCTGCTGTCGGTTCATTAATAATCCTTAACACATTAAGGCCGGCTATCTTCCCGGCATCTTTCGTTGCCTGCCTCTGGCTGTCATTGAAATAGGCAGGAACCGTTATAACAGCATCGGAAACCTTTTCTCCTAGATGCTCTTCAACCGAATGCTTGATGTTGGCTAGAATATAAGACGAAATTTCAGCAGGGCTGTAGTTTTTTCCTCTCAGATTCACACGGACATCACCGTTTTCGGCCCTATTGATTTTGTAGGGCAGGACCTTCGCATCTCTTTGGGCTTCCGGTGAGTCGTATTTCCTCCCGATCAGTCTTTTCACAGCGAAAACCGTATTATCCGGATTTGTAATGGCCTGCCTTTTCGCAATCTGTCCTACCAGTCGCTCTCCTTTCTCCGAGATCGCAACGATGGAAGGCGTTGTCCGTCCTCCTTCAGGGTTTGTTATGACTTTGGCTTCGCCTCCTTCCATGATGGAAACACAGGAATTGGTGGTCCCAAGGTCTATTCCAATTATCTTGCTCATTTTCACTTCCTCCTAGATTATCCGGTTATATTTATCTTCCGCCGGGTCCCGCGCCCCTCATATTGAATGAAGGGGGGGAGGCGGAGTCGTCTAAAACTCATAAGCCTATATCCTAGTTTCAAAGATAATGTCACAAGATAAAATGTCAACATATATGAAAATAATATTACAAAAAAGCAGAAGAGCCCAAGAGTAATGAAAAGGATCCGGGGTTTATTGACCTGCTTAGATAGCAACCAGGGCCGTGCATGAGGGAATTGGAGGGAATCGGAGATGGTTCTGGTGTGGATCAGCGATCAAAAATCTTCAATGACCTCACCTTTTTTGACAAATGATTCAATACTGGTATGGGCGTTGGACATGGCCTTGATCACGGATTCGAGCTTTTCATAAACAGGATCATCTTTACCCAAGGACTTTTTTGAGTTTTCAAGCAGCACTTCACCTCTTTTGAGATATCCCATGAGTTCGTCCAGTATCTCTTTCCTTTTTCTATGTTTCTTGCGCTCTTCCTCAATGACCGGCAAGAGTCTCTGAATAGAAAACTCCACTAGGGCGTCACGAGGCGCATCAAATTCCTTGGATGCCTCTTCAAGGTTGGATAGGGTCTTGCGGCTCATAACATATGTCTTTTGAACACGATCCATCTTGGTGAAACTCTCTATGTGAAGATCTTCAGCAATGGCGCGCAAAGAGTGCATGTCCTCAATCAAGTGATCGAAGAGGGATTTTTGTTTTACTCCCAGATGAGTGGATACGATGCTGATCGCATTGATGGCCTTACCTGTTAACCTAAAAGTGGCTCTGACTGATTGCCTGCCCCTGAGATCAGAGGAACATGGCAGCGGCACGCATGTTTTATTGTCCCTTTTATTTTTTTCTTCCATATCTCATCCCCATCTTAGCTTATTATAATATAAAATATTACATTATCTATCCAATGTAAAGCAAAAAGTAATGTAAAAAAAAGTGCAATTATCAAATTGACACTAAACTGTTAATGATTATCGTCTTAGTAAAGCAATTGAGAGACAAGAGAGAAAGAAATAAATTAGGTGACAAGGAGGTAAAGAAAATGAACGTTGTAAGATTCAATCCCATGAGAGAGTTGGATATTTTTTCGAATCCTTTCAGCAGATGGTTGGACGGAGGCTTTTTCCCATCTATAAAGATGGATGATGAGGTCTTTCGAAACTGGAAGCCGGCAGTGGACATCTATGCCGATGACGAAAAAATAACCATAACAGCTGAACTTCCCGGTGTTGACAAAAAGGATATTCATGTCGACCTCAAGGATGGCATCTTGACCCTTTCCGGTGAGCGCACCTATGAAAATGAGGTAAAAGAGGAAAAGTATCACCGGAAGGAAAGGGCACATGGCAAGTTCTATCGATCTTTTGCCCTTCCCGAAGGGGCGGACGTTGATAAGATTGATGCTGATTACAAGGATGGTGTCCTGAAAATAGTCATTGGGAAGCGTGAAGAAATCAAGCCCAAAAAGGTCGAGATTCACTAAAAAATCATCTTTTCGACCAGGCAAGAAAAGGGGCGGCCCGATGGGGTCGCCCCTTTATGTTTTGAGCACCGGCTATGGCCCTTTATTCAAGGCCTTGCGAAAGTATCCCAAGATTGTTGAGCTGGATGATTCCGGATGATCTCGGCAAGGAAAGCAGGGCCTCGTCATATGTCTAAATGGCTCTGAAATTCTTTCTTCGCCCTTGTTTTATCAGCAAGACGGGCGTATACCTGTGCCATCTTCTCTGGGGGAATTCCTAACTGGCTCATGGCGATGCCTCCATTCGCGCTTTCACTGTAATGAGCGACAAGGCCCCCTTCACCAAGTTCAAATCGACCGATGCCTTCCAGTACAACCCTCTTGCCTGAGGAGATGGGCATGGTGGATGTAAAACTGAAACGATAGGTGGCATAGCCTATTTTTCCGTCTGAAACCGGATCAATCATTTCCCATTTGTAGGCCTCGGCGTCGCGATTGAAATAGTTCTCAACCATGTCGATGATCGCCTCTCTCCCCTGGAACATGCCGTAAACATAGTCATGATAGGTTCCATTTTCAGTGAAACAAGCGGCCAAAGCTTCACCATCGCCATTCTCTACTGCAGATGCAATGCGTTTCAATAGGTCTGAAAAACTCATTTTGTCTCTCCCCCTCCAGCCATGTTTGATGATGCAGGCTGCTATTTAAGTCCTCCCGAGTGATTATTCCGATCCCCCTTTTCTTGATTCAGCGCCCGGATGCAAGAGGCTATAGCAGATTAGCAGATTCCGGAATGCTTCTCCACCGGTTTCTCTCCGGTGACGGTCAGCTTCACCATAGGAATAAAGATCATCGATTATGTCATTATCGACTCATCTGTGACGGGTCCACAGGGCCGTCAACGTACAAGGGCGGAGCACACAGTTTTGTCCCTTGATTCCACCCCCCTTTTTATTTATACTCCTGTACCTAAACTTAAGCCGGATCACGGAATTTTCTTCTGAGGAATTCAGGTCACCTATTTGGACTCTAGCACATGCGGTCAATGTTTATCACCTTTGAAGGTATTGAAGGTTGCGGAAAATCCACTCAGGCCAGACGTCTGTTTGATCGTTTGAGACGATTGAACATTCCTTTGGCCATGACTCGTGAGCCTGGAGGAACACGGATAGGGAACGATATCAGGCAAATTCTCCTCAATTCCCGAAATCAAGACTTGTCTCCCTTTGCGGAACTCTTACTGTATGAGGCCGACAGGGTCCAGCACGTTGAAGAGGTGATCCGACCTGCCCTTGAGCAGAACAAGTGGGTTGTGTGTGATAGGTTCAGTGACGCGACGACCGTCTACCAGGGTTATGCGCGGGGCCTGGACATGGATCTTATTCAATTCTTGAACGAAACTGCCTGCTTAGGGATACGACCTGACATCACATTTCTTCTGGATTGCCCGGTAGAAGTCGGTCTTAAAAGGGCATTGAAACGGGATAGATCTTCTCCGGAAATGGGACAAGACCGATTTGAGAGAGAACAACTTGGCTTTCATGAGGCAGTAAGAGCGGGATATCTCATGATAGCCGAGAAGGAATGCGACAGGGTTGTGGTTGTTGACGGCAGTTGCGGAGAGGATCAGCTGGAAGCGTTGATATTCGATCATATCAGGCCGTTATTGTCTAATACGGATATGTGAGGGTTTTCATGTCGTTTTCCAAAATAGTGGGTCAGGATAGGGCAAAGAGGTTCTTAAGGCAGATGATCGCCAAGAAAAGGATCCCCCACGCCTACATCTTCACCGGCATCCCAGGGATTGGAAAGACAATGACAGCCGCGGCGTTTGCGATGGCACTCAACTGCAGGGAGCATGTGGGAGAAGACAGTTGTGGTCGCTGTCCATCATGTCGCCGAATCAGAGGTGGTAACTCACCCGATTTTGAGATTATTGAACCCGAAACCAAGCAGGGCGTTTTAGGAGAAGGGGGGCACGCATCCCTGAAGCCGAAGAGAGGCCTCGCAAATATCAAGATCGATCAGATACGGGAATTAAACAAAAAACTCGGGTTTCCACCTTTCGGAAGGTTCCGGGTCAGTGTTATCCGTCATGCAGAGACCATGGCCGAAGCAGCGGCAAACTCTTTCCTAAAGACTCTTGAAGAGCCTCCCCCGGGAAACATACTCATCCTCCAGGTTACGGAACCGAGAGATCTCTTGCCCACGCTTGTATCCCGGTGTCAACGGGTCCCTTTTCAGCCCCTTCCGATCGAATTGGTGAAGGAGTGGCTTATCCGGGAAATCGGACTGGATGAAGAGGACGCAACGACCCTCTCCAGTGCCTCAGGCGGCAGTATCGGCCGTGCCGTCCAAATAACGGAAAGCAATTTTATGGATAAGCGGAGAGAATGGCTGTTAAGGCTCATCAATCTGCCGGGGCTTTCCAGGGAAGAGGCTTGTGAAATGGCTGTTGAATGCGCCGGAGGGAATACTGATCCGACTACATCGGCTGGAACCGATGCAGGTGTCGTGGATCTGTTGACCATATGGGAATCGTGGTATAGAGATCTGATTGTTGTCAAATCGGGAGGTGCTTCCCATCTCTTGATGAATTCGGATTTTTCCCTCGAACTTGATAAAATCGCAAAAAGCTTTAAAATGGAAAACCTCGGCGACAGCCTTTTGGCTATTGATCGGGCCCAGTTCGAATTGGCCAGGATGAGAAATAAGAAACTTGTTATGGAACATACCGTCCTCAATCTGAAACGGCTTGCAGTGTAGTTGTTGGAGTCGTAGCGAGAAAGAGCCCTGTCAATAGGAAGAGAGAGGGAACGGATATAGCTGCATCTTTCGAGTCAAAAAGAGAGAGGACGGCCGGCAGGGGTCGAAGAGTTATTTTGAAGATAAGAAGCCAGTTCCAAAATGTTCAATTTTGTTCGAGGTCAAGGAAGGCGATAATTTTAACCACAGTAATACATTGAGTATTTCGAGGATTAAAATGTGAGCCTGACGTAGAGATCGGACAAAAGGGGACGTTTTGAAGTTGGCTTTAAGGGAAAGGATAAATGAGCAAAGTTGTCGGCATTCGGTTTCGGACTCATGGCAAGGTATATCATTTTGATTCAGGCCACTTTGTTCTCAATGTCAACGACAAAGTTATGGTCATAACCGATGAAGGTCCGGCGATCGGCTCTGTCTGTAATGTGCCTCCAAGCGTTTTGCTCGACAAGCCTGACAAGCCACTTAAAAAGATCTTCAGGCTGGCCACCGAAGAAGAAATCGAAAGATATGACAAAGGGCATTCCCTGGAAGAAACAGTCTACAAATATTGCCTAGAAAGAATAACGAGAAGAGACCTTCCAATGCGCCTGGTTTCTGTTGAGAGGCGATTTGACGGTAGCAAGATCATGGTTTACTTCACGGCGGACGGAAGGGTCGACTTCAGGGAACTGGTCAAAGACCTGGTAGGAAAATTTCGTACCAGAATAGAGATGAGACAGATCGGTGTCAGACATCAGGCAAAGATGACTGGAGGACTCGGTCCGTGCGGGATGGCCCTATGTTGTTCGTCCCACCTGAAAGAATTCGCCCCTGTAACGATCAAGATGGCAAAAGAACAGAATCTATCCCTTAATCCGTCCAAGATATCAGGGATGTGCGGGAGGCTCATGTGTTGCCTGACCTATGAGTATCCCTACTATGAAAAAACCAAGAAGAGAATTCCAAAAATAGGAAAAGAGATTGTTACGGCCCGTGGATCTGGGAAAGTCATCCGGCAAAATGTGCTGAAACAGACCGTTACGGTCCTGTTGGATACGCAGGAAGAGGTCGATGTTAAGCTCAGAGATATTATCAAGAAGAACAATCAGCCGAAGAAGAAAAAAAGGAGTAACCAGAAAAAACATTGACTGAACGATTCTATATAACAACTCCCATCTATTACGTAAACGCCGAACCTCATATAGGCCACGCTTACTCAACAATAGTCGCTGATGTTCTGAACAGGTTTTATAAGCTTGCCGGCTATGACACATTTTTCCTGACCGGAACAGATGAACATGGAGACAAGATCGTTGCCGCGGCCGAGGCCGGCAATCAGACACCAAAAGAGTATGTGGACCGCATTAGCGGGATGTTTAGAGACCTCTGGCCCAGATTGAATATCTCCAACGATTATTTCATCCGGACCACGGATCAGCACCATAAAGAAACAGTGAAGTTGATTCTTACAAAGGTCAAGGAAAATGACGACATCTATTTCAGCGACTACGAAGGGCTTTACTGTGTCGGGTGTGAACGTTTTTACACGGAAAGGGAGCTGGTAGACGGAAAATGCCCGGATCATCAGACAGAGCCGGAAGTGATCCGTGAGGCCAATTATTTTTTCAGGATGAGCAGATACCAGGATTGGCTTATAGATCATATCATCCAGCACCCCGATTTCATTCGACCGGAAAGGTACAAGAACGAGGTCCTGTCCTTTTTAAAAGAGCCCTTGGGAGATCTCTGCATTTCGAGACCAAAGTCCCGATTGAGCTGGGGCATTACCCTGCCCTTTGATGAGAATTTTGTGACCTACGTTTGGTTTGACGCCCTTATAAACTATGTCTCTGCGCTGGGATATCCGAAAGGAGAACCCTTTCGGGACCTGTGGCCGGTCGCCCAGCATATTATCGCCAAAGATATCTTGAAACCCCATGGCATCTACTGGCCCTGCATGCTGAAATCAGCAGGGGTTGAACCTTATCAACACCTCAATGTCCATGGCTACTGGAATGTCGAAGAGGGCAAGATGTCCAAGACCGTAGGGAATGTGGTCAGCCCCCTTGATCTGGTGGACATTTATGGGCTTGATGCCTTTCGATATTTTTTGTTGAGGGATATGGTCTTCGGTCTTGATTCCGAGTTTAGCGAGGAATCTCTGGTCGAGCGAATCAATGCCGACCTGGCCAATGATCTGGGGAACTTGGTCAGCCGGAGCCTGACAATGGTCATCAAATATTTTAAGGGTGAATTGCCTGATTCGGGTAGACCAAGAAAAGAGGACGAGGACTTGAGAAAGTCGACCCTCGAACTCATCGATACCTATGAGAAGATGATGCAAGAGATGGCCTTTCACAAGGCCCTGATGGCTGTATGGGAGATAATTAGCCGAGTCAACAAGTATATTGATACTTCGGCTCCATGGGTCTTGGCCAAATCAGACAGAGAGAGATTGATCACGGTTATGAATTGTATTTTTGAATCGCTCAAAGTGATTTCAGGCTTGGTCTGGCCTTTCATGCCGGCCTCTTCCCATAAGATCCAGGAACAGCTTGGGCTCCCTCGGAAGGGAGAAGGCCTTCCTCTCAAAGACCTGAGGGATTGGGGCGGCATACGACCCGTGAGGCCTATGTGCAAGGCGCCGTCACTTTTCCCCCGCATTGATAGGGAGAAAAAGAAGACTGGTCCCGTTGCGACCTTGCCATCTTCAAAGACCGAAAAAAAAGCAACCTCGAAACAGACTCCCCTCATTTCTCTCAAGGAATTTCAGAGCCTTGATCTTAGAATAGGAACTGTCAAGGAGGCTGAGGTCGTTGCCGGATCTAAAAAGCTTATCAAGCTCAAGGTGGATATCGGTGAGGAAAGGACGGTGGTTGCCGGTCTTCTCGGGCATTATGTTGAAGAGGATCTGGTTGGAAAACAGGTGGTCGTTGTTGTCAACCTTGAACCCGCAAAATTGATGGGAATAGAATCTCAGGGAATGGTCCTTGCGGCTAAAGATAAGGATGGGTTGCATATTGTCGGTCCCGATGTCATGACCCTTCCTGGGAGCAGGGTGCAGTAAGGCCATGTCTCTGTTTTGGCCTCGTCGAATACCCTGAGGGACGATCCCTTTTTGCTTCAGTTTAGACTCCGGATGCATTGATTAACAGTTTTTCAGAGCCTCCCTTGCCAGTTGATCGCAACGTTCATTATCGGGGTGGCCGTTATGCCCCTTCACCCATTCCCATTGAATCTCGTGCAAGTTACTCAACTTCTGAAGTTCCTCCCATAGATCACGGTTTAAGACCTGCTTTTTCTGGGCAGTCAGCCAATTTTGCTTGATCCACCGCGGCAGCCATTCCGTCATGCCCTTGAAGAGATACTTGGAATCCGTGACCACTCTTACCCTACAGGGCCTTTTGAGTTGGCCCAGGGCCTTGATGACAGCCATCATTTCCATCCGATTGTTTGTGGTATTAGGCTCACAACCTGAAATCTCCTTCTTATGCTCTCCATACTTCAAAATAGCCCCATACCCACCTGGACCAGGATTTCCACTGCATGCGCCGTCAGTAAAGATCTCTACCAGATTGTCATCTTTTCCTTGTGCCATTTTTCCCTCGTCAATCAGTATAAACTGTATATTGCAATAGTGACAACACCTGGTCGGTTATAAAGTGGCTTTCTTCAAAATAATCCTCGCATCAGCGATGAAAATACCCTCTTCATGGGCAATGGCAGGGTTCAGGTCCATCTCCTGAATTTCGGGGTAGGCCTCAATCACCTCGGAAACAGCCAATAAGAGTCGGATGATCGCTTTTTTGTCACACGGTGGTTCTCCTCTGAATCCGTCCAGGAGTTTGGCGGATCTGATTTCGGAAACCATTCTCTTGGCCGTAGGGTAGGTGATCGGAAGAACTCGGAATACCACATCTCTCAAGACCTCTACCAGGATGCCGCCGATTCCGTACATGATGACCGGTCCGAATTGATCATCGATCTTGGTCCCGATAATGACTTCGGTTCCTTGCGGAATCATGGGTGTTACCAGAACACCTCGAATATCCGCATCCTCTTGGAATCGTCTTCCATTCTGGATGATTTCACAAAAGGCCTCCCTTACTTCGTCCTCCGTTTGCAATCCAAGTCGAACACCACCTGCCTCGCTTTTGTGGAGGATGTCGGGAGAGACGATTTTCATGGCAACAGCATGGCCGATCTCTTTTGAGAACCGGACTGCCTCCTCTTCTGTGGTGGCCAGCATTTCATCAGGGACCATGGCGCCATGTTCACGAAAGACGGATTTGGCTTCCGGTTCCAAAAGAACATGGCGGCCCTCCTTTATGGCCCGTCGAATAACTTCAGTCGACCTTTTGTAGGCCTTTTTCTTACCATTAAAGACAAAGTTTGCCTTGGAATGATAGGTCCTGAGGTATCTGCCGTAATGGCGCAAGACAGCCATACAGGTACAGGCGATATCAAGAGAATCGTGGACGGGAATATTGTAGTATCTTAGCAGGTCAAGGGAATGTGGTTTTTCATAGCTATATAGACTGTGAAGGACGATCGGCTTCTTCCCCGTTTTTACCAGCTTTCCCATCTGATGAGCGGCATCCTCCTCCGCATATGCCAGGCTCTTGTCAAAACGTATGCCGTAGCCACCGAACAGACCGACAATCAAAAGGCCTCCCACTTCTCTGTCCCTTAAGATGATCCTAGCGCACTCGGCAAAAATGGTCGGATCCGAATCCGTCCCTCCTGCCACATCGACAGGATTCTCGAGTGATGCATTCGAAGGCAGGATTTCAGCCAGCTTTTGTTTAGTCTTGTCGCTGAGGCAGGGAATTTCGATGCCCAGATCGCTGAGAATATCAGCCGCTATTGTACCGTGTCCGCCGCCGTCGGCAAGGATAGCAACCTTGTTGTTGGTCAGTGGTGGTAAGCTGGAGAGGGTTTCTGCCACTGGAAAGAGTTCATCAGAGCTTTCAACAGTGATAATACCGGCCCTTTTGAAGGCACCGATGGCTACTTCCGACATTCCTGCGAGGGAGCCGGTATGCGAGCCTGCGGACTTTTTGCCTGCTGAAGATCGACCGCTCTTGAGAAGGACAATCGGTTTCTGAATAGTCGTCTTGTAGGCCTCTTGCAGGAATCTTCTACCGTCACGCATACCTTCGACATACATGAGAATCGCCCGAGTTTGCGGATCTTCTCTGAAGAATTGGAGGTATTCATGAAACCTGATATCCCCTTCATTTCCAACGCCTACGTAATAGGAAAAGCCCTTTCTGCTCTTAACACGGGCCTCAGTGATGAGGCTGAGGGCCATATTACCACTCTGCGTCAATAAAGCGATTTCTCCCTTTGGAGCGTCCTGAATGCCGACGAGGTTTAGGTTCGATTTCATGTTCATCATACCTGAGGTATTCGGACCTATGAGGCGTATGTTGTGACTTCGGGCAATTTCGGTCATCTCGTTTTCGAGGAGCCTTCCTTCATTGCCCGTTTCTTTGAATCCCCCAGCTATGATTACTGCGCCGGCAATATTCTTTTTTCCACAATCTTCCAGCACGGAAGGAATTGTCGCGGCCGGTGTAACGATCAAGGCGATGTCGACAGGGCCGGGGATATCAGAGACCCTTTCATAACACTCTAGCCCGAGGATACTCTTTTCCTTTGGGTTTATGGGATAGATTTTGCCTTCATATTTTTCAGTGATAAGGGTCCTAATCGCTTGAAATCCCCTTTTGGTCCTGTTCTTTGAAGCGCCCACAATAGCAACAGACTCTGCATTCAGAATTCTATCAAGCACGGTCTACCTCCTCGCAAGATTGGGCCTGAGATGTCATGATCTTTTTCGCTTTTCAAAGTCTTCCAGAGACTTCACTCTCTCCCTGGTTGAGACGCATGCCAGGCATGCCTCGATTTCATAGTCCATTAACGTATCAAGACTCGCTTCGCCCTGGGCCATGAATAGCCCTCTCTTTATCATCTTGATGGAAAACAGCGAGTTTTCGGCAATATCCCTGGCCATCTTTCTTGCCTCATCCATAAGTTCTCCAAGGGGGACAGCCTTGTTAACAAGACCGATCCTTTCCGCTTCTTTTCCATCGATGTTTTTGCCGGTGTAGAGGAGTTCTCTGGCCTTACCTGGCCCCACGAGGTCTTGAATCAATCGCAGTGCCCCACCTGTTACGGACGAAGCGACTTTTACCTCGGGAGATCCGATCTCTGCCT
The DNA here is from genome assembly GCA_034189325.1 of Thermodesulfobacteriota bacterium. Taxonomy (GTDB): domain Bacteria; phylum Desulfobacterota; class DSM-4660; order Desulfatiglandales; family Desulfatiglandaceae; genus JAXHUM01. The sequence goes on along the minus strand of JAXHUM010000041.1, from coordinate 20,939 downwards.
CCTCCGCGGAGATTCGAATATCGCAGGCAAGGGCCAGTTCGTATCCCGATCCCAGGGCATAGCCGTTGATCGCGGCAATGATCGGTTTCTCAAAACGGATGATCTTTTTGGAGGTCTCCTGGAGTTCGACAAGATAGTCACGATACGTTTCCATGTCTCGCGTCTTTGAGTCCTTGAGATCGGCACCGGTCGAAAAGGCCCTCCCCGCGCCCGTGATGATCAAGACCTTTATATCCGTATCGCTCTTTGCCTTTTCCAACGCGTTTCGGAGATCTATCCATAGTTGCCTATTCATGGCATTCAAGACGTGAGGTCTGTTAAGCGTGATCGTCGCAATCCCCTCTTCTTTGTTATAAATGATTGTTTCGAATTCCATTCGAGTCTCCTTGAAAGTGAACGTAAACACAGGGAATGTTAATAGTGTGAATTTTAAGGAATGTTGACACCATAAAGCAAAAACAATGCCATGTGAGTTGGAAGGTTTTCGGTTCGACGAAAATATGGTAATCAGGAAAAAAGCTCCTCAGAATTTGCGGGTGGATTCGTGACCGTTGTCGGCCCTATTTACTATTTACTTTTACATCGTCATCGACTATAAAACAAGACCCTTGCTTGGAATGCCCTATACTATCAGGCTGCGGAAGGGCCTTTGATCAACGGAAAGGAATCATGATGAATACTTAGGCTTCTAAAGTAGTCATGAGTTATTGTAAGGATAGCCATATGAAAAAATTAACCTGTAAAGGCGTGGAAGGCCTTGTACCCTATCCACCGGGAAAACCTATAGAGGAGCTTGAAAGAGAGCTGGGCATCCGTGGTTCCATAAAACTGGCTTCCAATGAAAATCCTTTAGGCCCTTCTCCATTGGCTCTGAAGGCCATTGCCGACAAACTCCATACCTTGAACCGGTATCCTGACGGGAGCGGGTACTATTTGAAAACAAAATTGAGCGAGAAATATTCCGTCCCTCTAGATCGGATTATTCTAGGCAATGGTTCGAACGAATTGATCGAGTTGATTGTCCGGACTTTTCTCTCTCCCGGAGAACATGTTGTTCAGGCAGCTCCCACATTTCTTGTCTATGACAAGGTAGTGATGGGGGCCGGAGGAACCATGGCCTCCGTACCGCTCAATGGTTTCTCTCTTGATCTGGATGCCATGGCAAGGGCAATTGTCCCTGATACAAAGCTCGTTTTTGTCAACAACCCCAATAATCCGACCGGTTCCCTCCTTTCAAAGAAACAGATCGTCGATTTTTTGAAGAAAGTCCCTGATGATGTTATTGTTGCCCTTGATGAGGCCTATATCGAGTTCGTGGGGGACAAAGATGCGGGAAACGGTCTGGAGCTGCTGGATCAACATCCCCTTTTGATCGTCTTGAGGACTTTTTCGAAACTGTATGGCTTGGCCGGGCTGAGGGTCGGTTACGGCTTTGCGTCCAGGGAGATTATCGACTATATGAATCGGGTGCGACAGCCCTTCAACATAAACACCCTGGCCCAGGCAGCCGCGACCGCAGCCCTCGATGATTCAGCATTTGTAAATCGGACCCTCGACCTTGTAAAAAAGGGCCTGGGATATTTATACAAGGCACTGGATGAAATCGGTCTCGAATACGTGCCTACTGAGACCAACTTCTTTTTAATCAAGGTCCCAAAGGGTGGAAAGAGGACCTACGACTTGATGCTCAGAGAGGGAGTCATTGTCCGTGCCATGGATAGTTATGGATTGGGAGAATACATCCGTATAAATGTGGGATTACCAGAAGAAAATGAGAGATTCATCAAAACTTTGAAGCGTATCCTGGCATAGTGAGCTTATAAGGATCATAAGTGGATAGGGTGATAACGATCGATGGGCCGGCCGGTGCTGGAAAAAGTACCCTTGGCAGGCTTCTCGCCAACAAAATAGGATATGTGTATCTCGACACCGGGGCAATGTATCGGGCGGTTGCTCTTGCTGGCAAAAGAAAGGGGATCGATCCGAAAGACTCAAAATCCTTGGGCGAGCTTTGCAGGACACTGGATCTCCATTATGAGATGGATCATGAAACCCCCAGGTTGATTCTAGAGAACGAAGATATCAACACTGCCATAAGAATCCCTGAAATGGACTTGCTCTCATCAGAAGTTTCTGCAGTTTCTGAAGTCAGAGATGCCATGACGGATCTCCAGCGTAAAATGGCCGAAAATACCCGAGTGGTTGCCGAAGGCAGGGACATGGGGACCGTGGTCTTTCCGCAATCGAGGCACAAATTTTTTATCACGGCTACGCTGGACGTTAGAGCCGAAAGGAGATACAAAGAGAGATGCGAAAGGGGTGAATCTGTTTCTAGAATAACCGTTAAGGAAGAACTGAGCCGGCGAGATCATCAGGACGAGACGCGCTCTCTGGCCCCACTCAAACCAGCCAAAAACGCGCATATAATCGATACATCCTCACTAACTCCGAAGGAGATCCTTCAAGAGATGCTCTGCTGCCTCGATTCTGGATAGACTATCTCCGTTTTCACGAAAATTCTCAAAAAGTGCTGCTGGACGCCCTTATAAGAGGCCTGGTCATTCCTGAAGTAAAACTTTTTTAAAATAAATGGTTGAAGTTAGGTTCAATCCTTGATAAAAGTGTACCTTTCTTTAAATAATGAATTTTATCGTTTACTGAATTCCGTCAAGTATCCACTGAAAATATCCACCAGGTCTGGGGCTTTTTTTGTTGATTAGAGTTCTGGCTTGGGATGGTCTGACCATTAAATGGGACTTTTGAGAAATAAAATCCTGTTGAAGTAAGTAAAATGAGAGGGGTGTCTTATTTCGAAGACCAACGGTAAGAATAAGGGGAGGATGTTAAGGGATATGCCATGAAGCTTGAAAGGACAATAGGCATGTCGGATTTCTGCAAGATTGTAAATTGTTGATCGACGTCCTCAGACCGATGGTCAATGGTCAACTTTAAAAAATAGTATTTGGTGGATCCATCTGTGGGCAAATAAGTATAGAGGGGGTATTGAGTTTAATGGAAGAACTAACAGACGGAATGATTCAGAACGAGATTTTTGACGATGACACAAAAGAGGGCTCTTTTGAAGAGGAAAAAGAGACAACCGTCGATCTGGATGGAATGGATGCTGATGAGGACGCGGACGAGGAACGGGACCGCAATGAGTTTATGGAGTTATACGAGGAGAGCCTGAAAAGCATCCAGGAGGGAGAGGTTGTTAAAGGAGAGATCGTCCAGATAGACAAAGAACATGTCCTCGTTGATATCGGTTACAAATCTGAGGGACAGATCGCAATTCATGAGTTCATGGATGATCAAGGGAATCTCACGGCTAAGGTAGGGGACAATATCGAAGTTCTCCTGGAGAGAAGAGAAGATGATGAAGGGACGATAAAACTCTCTAAAGAGAAGGCCGAAAAGATTAAGATATGGGATAAGATTAAAGAGGTCTACGAGGCAAATGGGACAATTATAGGGAAAATCATATCCCGAGTCAAAGGTGGACTGGCGGTAGACGTGGGTCTCCAGGCATTTCTTCCCGGCTCCCAGATTGATCTAAGACCTGTCAGAGATATGGATGCCCTGGTCGGTACAGAGCATGAGTTTGAAATCGTAAAGTACAATAAGCGGAGAGGCAATATCGTCTTGTCCCGCCGCTCCATTCTTGAGGCAAGACGGATGGCCTTGAGAGAGGAGACGATTAAGAATCTTGAGGAGGGTGCCACCCTCGAAGGAACAGTCAAGAACATTACCGATTATGGCCTGTTCATCGATCTGGGGGGCATCGACGGCCTGGTTCATATCACAGATATGTCTTGGGGGAGGGTCGGGCACCCCTCGGAAGTGCATAAGTTCGGGGACAAAATCAAAGTCAAGGTCCTTAATTTTGATAGAGAAAGAGAGCGGGTATCTCTGGGGATCAAACAGCTGGCCACTGATCCTTGGAATAGTGCCGAAGAAAACTATCCTATAGGCACAAGAATCAAGGGACGCGTCGTGAGTTTGACCGACTACGGTGCCTTTGTCCAAGTAGAAGAAGGGGTCGAAGGTCTGATCCACGTCTCGGAGATGTCATGGACCAGAAAGATCCGGCATCCTTCACAGATCCTTTCTGTAGGCGATATGGTTGACGCCATGGTCCTCAATATTGATGCCTCTAAGAAGAGGATCTCTTTGGGCATGAAGCAGGTCGAGCCTAATCCCTGGGATGTCATAGAGGAGAAATATCCCGTAGGTACCACGATTCAAGGGAAAATCAAGAACATGACGGACTTTGGGGTCTTTATCGGTATTGATGAAGGCATTGACGGCCTTGTACACATATCCGATATCTCCTGGACAAAAAGGATCAAACACCCCTCTGAAGTTTACAAGAAGGGCCAGGAAATACAGGCGGTCGTCTTGAATATCGATTTGAAGAATGAACGTTTTTCTCTGGGCGTCAAACAATTGACACCGGACCCGTGGAGCGAAATCCCGGAGAAGTACAAACCAGGGACAAGAGTCACCGGCACAGTGACCAATGTGACGGATTTCGGCCTTTTCCTTGAACTTGAAGAGGGCATTGAAGGCCTTGTTCATGTCTCTGAGATAGCCACCGGCAAACGGGGAAATCCCCTTTCACGGTTTCAGGTGGACGATGTCATTCAGGCCAAAGTCTTGACCGTCTCTCGTGAGGACAAAAAAATAGGTCTTTCCATTAGGAAGCTGGATGAGGTGAGCGAAAAAGACGTTATCAGGAGCTACATGGATAACAGCAGAGAAGCCACCTCTAACTTGGGGGATCTCTTAAGGGAAGAGATGTCGAATATGGAGCAAAAGGCCCTGTCCGGTGATAGTGGAGTTGAAGAGACCGAAGGATCTGAAGATACCATCGAAGATCAACAAGATTCCGAGGAAGAGAAGGACGATAACTCCTCTGATGAATCCCTGCCCCAGGATACGAGTCCCATCTAATCGATTATGTCCTGATGATATCTTAGTCGGGAGAGTTGGAAGGGGGTTGTAACCCCCATCTTGATTAAAAAGTGGCCGTAAAAAAGCATCCCATACTGACAGCTTTGCTCATTATCATCGTCGTTGCTTTTTTCCTTGGGGCAACGATGTTTGTCGTCCTTAAAGGATTCTCTCCCTCAACAAATCTCTCCTTTGGTGACAAGATTGGTGTGATTCCCATATCCGGCGCTATTACGGAATCCCAGGCCGTCACCTCCCAACTGGTCAGATTCAAGAAAGACAAAGGGATAAAAGCGATTATTCTAAGGATCAACTCGCCCGGCGGAGGCGTCGGTCCCTCTCAAGAGATTTACCGAGAGGTCCGGAGAACAATCAAGACCAAGAAAGTTATAGCCTCCTTGGGCGGAGTCGCCGCGTCCGGCGGATACTATATTGCAGCGGCTGCCGACCAGATTGTCGCGAATCCCGGCACCATCACGGGAAGTATTGGTGTCCTTATGGAATTCCTCTGGGCTGAGGATCTTCTCAAAAAGATAGGGATCAAACTGGAAGTCCTGAAGAGCGGGGAATTCAAGGATACAGGGGGCCCTCATAGAGAGCTCACAAAGCGAGACAAGGACCTCTTGAATGCCTTAATTGCTGAAATCAGGAGTCAATTCGTTCAGGCTGTCGCTGAGGGGAGGGATCTGTCGCTGGAACAGGTCGACCAAATCGCCGATGGTCGCATACTGTCCGGGTCACAAGCCAAGGAATTGGGCCTCGTGGATGCCTTGGGCAATTTTCAGGATGCCGTGGAACTTTCCAAGGAGATCGTGGGTATTAAAGGGGATGTGACGCTGGTTTATCCGGAAAAGAGCAGATCCGAGATATGGGACCTGATCCTCAACAAGGCCTTCCAGACCTTAGAAGGACGTCTCAAAGAACTGACAACCCAGATGGAGTATCGATGGAACGGCCTACAGGGTTATTGAGCCGACACCGAGGAAGGCCTTGCATCCATCATCCCTATAAAAAATCGCTAACGTCTCCTTTCCCCTCCCTTATCACTTCCGGCATATCATTGATCAAAGACACCACGCTCGAAGGACTCGGATAGAGCACCCCGCCGTCAACGATGATATCAAGATGCGAGCCATAGGCATCTTTTATGGAGGCGGGATCATCATATCCGGCGCTTGTACTAATGATAGGTTTGCCAAGGGTTTTAACGATAGTCAGGCAAATATTATTGTCAGGAATCCGGATCCCTACGGTTTTTCTTTTCGTGAGCATGATTTTTGGCACCAATCTTGTACCTTCCAAAACGAAGGTATACGGTCCTGGGAGGAGGCGCTTCATCGTTTTATAGGCATAGTTGGAAACCACGGCATAGCGACTTATCTCCTTGAGACTGTCACATATGATGGAAAAGGGTTTCTTGAGGGGGCGATCCTTTAACTTGTGGATGAGCTGTATGCCCCTTTTGTTATACAGTTCACAACCGATGCCGTAGAAGGTATCAGTGGGGTAGGCGATCAGGCCGCCGCCCTTGAGTGCGTCGCATACACGACTAATAAGACGCATTTGAGGATTCTCTTGGTTGATGGAAACCGTCAGAACCCTTTCCTTTGATCCTGTAGATTTAGTTTTGGTCATTATTCTAGCTTTTGGAGTCCAACCATGGAACTAACGCCCTATTTGGCGATATTCTTCTTCCTATTCGGCCTGGCCATGGGCAGTTTCTTGAATGTTTGCATTCATCGTCTACCTCTCAATCAGTCTATTGTCACTCCATCGTCACGTTGCCCTCACTGTAAAGAAAAGATAAGGGTCTACGACAATATACCGCTTTTGAGCTACCTGTTTCTCTTGGGCAGGTGCAGGTACTGTAAGCATTCAATTTCGTGGCGGTATCCAGCGGTGGAGGCCCTTTTAGGCATTCTGAGTCTTGCACTTTTTACCAGATATGGCCTGAGTTATCAATATATTCTCTTTTTCATCTTTGTGGCCTCCCTTGTGACGATCGGATTCATAGACCTTGATCACAGGATCATTCCAGATATCCTGTCGCTTCCAGGAATCGTTGTCGGCTTTGTCGCTTGTTTAATTATTGGTCATATCTCCTGGGTGGATTCGATAATCGGGATTGTCGCCGGTGGTGGTTCTCTCTTTATTATTGCCGCCCTGTATGAACGTGTTACTGGTCGTGAGGGGATGGGTGGAGGAGATATCAAGCTCCTTGCCATGATTGGGGCCTGGATGGGATGGAGGCCCTTACTCCTCGTGGTGTTGATAGCCTCTCTGATCGGTGCGGTTGTCGGCTCAGCCTTCATACTCCTCAAGGGAAAAGATTTTCAACTGAGAATTCCATTCGGCCCATTTTTGTCTTTTGGAGCCCTTCTCTTGTTCTTCTTTGGTCCTCAGATCACGAGATGGTATTTCAGCTTGTTTGTTTAAGGGGTGACAATAGTGCAAATTCACTTCTACAGTTTGAGGACAGGAATCCTGGCAAACCTGCTTCTTCTGATTGTTTCAGCGATGCTCCTGACGAACGTGGTCATGGTCAAACTTGCCGAGAGAGACCTGATGGCATCCAAAATGCAGTCAGGGGAATTGCTTCTCAGTGCCCTGATCAAGGCGGCGGAATACCAGATGATCCAAAAAAAGGCCTCATGGGCCGATCTCAGCTCAGATGCCCTTTTTTCCCGGGATGTCGCTCAGCTTCTTCATTCGGGAGTATTTGGAGAGGTGCTCTTTGTTGACAGACAGGGCTCCGTGGCCTTTACGGACGGAAAATGGGGAGGATCCAAAAAAATAGCCTTGGCGCTCTCAAGGAAGTCGCTCAGGACCAAGGAGCGTCATGTAGAGTTTTGTGGAAGCACCTGGGGTGTTGTCTGGGTGGGGCATGAATCCATCTTGATGTCGGCCCCTCTATTTCATAATAATCGTGTTCTCGGCGGCGTCACGATTAGCACCTCCCTCCTTTCGACCTACGAGACGTTGAGACAATCTGAAAAACTCGTCCTCATCTATATTGCCTTAAACACCATACTCTTTGTCCTGTTTGGGATATACCTCCTTTCCAGAACCGTGATCAGACCTGTCCACAAGCTCCTGCGCATTACTGAAGAATTTAAAGAAGGGGACCCCTTTCCCGATTTTTCCGATTCGCCCAAAGACGAGATCGGACAGCTTTCCCATTCACTGAATATGATGCTTAAACGCCTTGAGGAGAACAAGGGAGATTTAAGGGAACATATTGCCTCTCTGGAAAAGGCCAATCAGGAGATTGAGAAGGCCCGAGACGAAGTCGTGAGATCTGAAAAGCTTGTATCTGTCGGACGCCTGGCAACCGGGGTTGCCCATGAGATCGGAAATCCCATAGGGATCATCTTGGGCTACCTGGAGTTGCTTCGTGGAAAGGATGTCACCAAAGAGGAGAGGGAAGATTTTCTTGAACGCATTGAATCGGAAATAAAGCGGATCAATGAGATCATTCGAGAACTCCTCGATTTTTCAAGACCGTCAAGCGGTGAGCCGAGAAAGACGAGTGTTCATGATCTTATCACGGATACGGTGAATATGCTCAAGCTCCAACCGATGATGCATCATGTCCTCATGGAAACTTCCTTTGAAGCAAAAAGAGATCTGGTCTGGGCGGATCCCAACCAGTTAAAGCAGGTCTTTGTGAATATTATCATTAATTCGGCAGATGCCTTGGCAGGAGTCAGGGAGCCGTCCGGATCTTGCGGGCAAGAGGCCTTAATCATAAAAACGGACAACAATAATGGGAGGTTGGAACTCAGGTTTGAAGATACCGGACCGGGCATCAACAAGGAGGATCTCTCGCATATTTTTGATCCCTTTTTCACGACCAAAGAGCCCGGCAAAGGAACAGGTCTCGGCCTTTCCGTGTCGTATCGGATCGTTGAGGCATTGGGAGGGGCCCTCCGTGCAGACAGCGCTCCGGGTAAAGGGGCGACCATTATTATTGATATCCCTCTTTGCAAGGAACAGACTGAAAGCCGATCTTGTTAAATTTGGAGTCATTTTATGTCCCAACAACAAGTCTTGATCATAGATGATGAAAAAAACATGCGTCACATGTTACAGGCCATGCTCACCAAGGAGGGGTATACTGTTCAAAGCGCCTCTGACGGTGGTCAGGCACTCGAATATCTGGAGAAGTCCTATTTTGATTTTATCCTTTGTGATATTAAGATGCCGAACATGGATGGGATGAGTTTTCTCAAGATCGCAAGAGAGAAATTTCCTGACAAGACCTGTATTATGATGTCCGCCTATGGTAGTGTCGAAACAGCCCTGGAGGCCATGAAGGAAGGGGCCTATGACTATATATCAAAGCCCTTTAAGGCAGATGAGGTCCTATTGACCCTGAAAAAAGCGCAGGAGAGGGAGCGGCTGAAACAGGAAAACCTTCAGCTTAAAACGCGAATCAATGAGATTGAGAAAAGGTACTCCTTTGGGAATATCGTCGCCCGGAGCGAAGCTATGGGGCGTGTGTTTGATCTTGCGAGCAAGGTTGCCGAACACAAGACCACTGTCCTTGTTACAGGTGAGAGCGGAACCGGAAAGGAGTTGATCGCCAGGGCGATTCATTCAAACGGTCCCCGAGGCTCCGGCCCCCTGGTAACGATCAATTGCGCCGGTATTCCTGAAAATCTCCTCGAAAGCGAATTGTTCGGTTACATGAAAGGCGCCTTTACCGACGCTGTAAAGGACAAACCGGGTCATTTTGAAAAGGCGGATAAGGGGACCATTTTCCTTGATGAAATGGGCGAACTCCCTCTCTCCTTGCAGGCGAAGCTTCTCCGAGTGCTTCAGGAAGAGGAGATCCAGCCCCTAGGAGGGGTCGACTCAAAAAAAATCGACGTCAGAGTGATTGCTGCTACGTCAAAAGATCTGAATAAGGAGGTGCAAGAGGGACGATTCAGGGAAGATCTCTTCTACAGGATCAATGTGATGACCATTCATCTTCCCCCTTTGAGAGAAAGGAGGGGGGACATTCCCCTTCTCGTTGGATACTTCATCGACATTTTCAATAGAAAATTAAATAAGAATATTGAAGGGTTGTCTTCAGAGGCGATGCCGATTCTGATGGAATATACCTGGCCAGGAAATGTCAGGGAACTGGAAAACGTCATAGAGCGAGCGATCCTCCTTGCCCCCGGCAGGTGGGTCACTCCTGCTGAACTGATGCAGGGGCCGGCACCCTATTTCGGACCTGTCGAGGCTCTTTCCATCAAAAAAGCAACCAAACGGATGGAGCGAAATCTCATTGAAAAGGCATTAAAGCTCACCAACGGGAACCGCTCGCAGGCATCGAAAATCTTGGAGATCAGCCGACCCATACTTATCTCCAAGATAAAAGAATATGGCCTCGGTTCGTGATGTGCCGTTAAACGAACCTCCCTGCGGCCTGAGTCGACATCATCCTCTCTGAGAGAGTGCTTTATAAAGGCTCCGAACCGAAACCTTCATGTCTCTTTAAACGACTTTATAAACACCCCTGCTGACAGTCTTAATCTTGCCCTGTTTTTTTAGTCTGTAAATATTGTCCCGTATTTTCTGACTGTTAAAGCCTGTCTTCATTTTTAGGGTGCCGGCATCAACACCTTTTTTGCTTTTTTGGACGATTGCCAGGATCGCCTCGCTCGCCGTGACCCTCTTCCCTTTGGCCTGAACAGGCTTTTTGACGGTTTTGGCACTTGCTTTTTGGATTCGGTCGAGCTCCTTGGCAAGTTTTTCCGTTTTCTGGGTCAACGCTTTCAAATTTTTCGCTACTGAGTAAAGATCGTTTGTGAGTTTTTTCATGAATATTACCTCCATCTAATTAAATATCATTGATAATACGGCTTCCATCGGTGACCCATCCAAAGACAAGTCACGAAACATGAGAGGGTGCCTCGGGGCTTCTGTGACGTCCGAGGTCCCCTAACACATACTGTACGAGAGCCACCATAGTAATGGCAGCGGTCTCTGCTCTGAGAATCCTATGGCCCAAAGTCACGGAGACAAAGCCGGCCTCCCTAGCCTCATAAACCTCGTTTTTGGAAAAACCGCCCTCTGGTCCGACAATACCCACAAATGCCCCGACATCCTGTGAGCTGTCGAGCAGGTCTTTGAACTCCCGTGAGTCTTCCTCTTCCCAAAAGATCACCCTGAGGGCATCCTGCGCTTTTGTTTTGTCTATCAATTCTCGAAATTTCAACAGGGGACCAATTTCAGCGGGTACACCCCTGTCGCACTGCTTCGCCGAACTCTGCGCGACGCGCCTCCAATGTCTCATCCGTTGAGCTGTCTTGTCTTCATCCAATCGGACTACTGTTCGATCGGAACAAAAAGGGTATATGCTATCAACCCCAAGTTCAGATGTCTTCTGGATCACGTAGTCCATATTTCGCGATTTCAGAAGGGCCTGACAAAGGATGGTCTTTATGGGAGAGGGCGGAGATGGGGGAAGAGATTCTTCAAGACGAACTGATACCTCTTTGAATGAGGCGGATTCTATTGAGGCCAAAAACCGCGCTCCCCTACCGTCACTCAATATGAGCTGATCTCCGATCTCCATCCTGAGGACCTTTATGATATGTCTCGCCTCAGGGCCGGTGATAGAAAACAGTCTTTTGTCCTTTGCAAGCTCTTCTACAAAAAACCGTCTCAAGGAATAAATCCTCGTAGTTTTCTGTCACGACTTGATGTCGAAAAAGATGATTCGTCGTAAAAAAGAGAAGACAAATAATACACCGTCAACTGTCTATCAAAAGCCTATTTAAGATGATGATCGTGAGGAGTCTCACAGGTGAATTCTATATATGTAGTATAGAAAATATCTATTGCGAGGTCAAGCAAAATGATCGTATTGTCTTGTGCAATCAAAAGATTATAAACAGGATCAACTACGATCATGAAACGTGTGGTCGAAAAAAAGGTTGTAGTTATCACTTGATTAGCTACATGGATGATAAGGTTTTGTAGCAGTCATCATTGATGATCCTATGTCTCAAACAGGTTTCCGTGGTTTTGTATAACCTTTGAATGTTATCAATCGGAAGACAGGCTTTTTTCGTCTCGATTTTTGTGGATGCTATCTTATCACAACCACAACGGTCGCACAGACAGGAAGAGGGAGAGATGAAAGTTCTCGGCGGCCTTGAAGGCGGAAAAAGAGCAACCTTGACGAATGGCATTTTGTTATAGTACTTTTACAGGATAAAAAAGTATGTTTTTCTGGGGGAGGAAAGAATTTTGTAAGGTATTGCCGATATCACGGTTGTTTTCAGAATTTAGGGGTTCATATATGGCCAGGATATTATTCGTCGATGATGAGATAGGATTTTTGAAAGCCGCTCAAAGACATTTCAGAAAATCTGATCACGAGATCTTGACCGCTGAAAATGGGTCTACTGCCTTGGCATTAATGGAAGACAGGCAAATTGATCTGGTTATTCTGGATTACATGATGCCGGAGATGGATGGAATAGAGACTTTTGACAGGTTAAGAGAGATAACCCCTTCTATGCCGGTGATCATGTGTACGGCGCACGGTTCGGTTCATCTTGCCGTAGAATTCATGAAGAGCAGGAATGCCGTGTATTTCCTTGAAAAGCCCCTTGATTTCATGATCCTGGCCATCAAGATTGAAGAGGCGCTGAAGGTCGCTGACAAACAACGCAAACTGGAGGCGATTGAGGTGGCCAATGCGGCTGTGCGAGAGAACTTGCGGACCCTTCAGACCTTGGCGGGAGGGATTTCCCATGAAATCAACAATGCCCTAACCGTGGTTGCCGGCAATATCGAGTTGATCAAGTTGGGAATTGACGAAAACAGCCCTGCCGTGAGACATTTTGATTCCCTCAAGGTCTCGGTTCAGCGGATGTCTTACCTGACTAAACAGTTGCTGGCCTATGCACAGGAAGGCAAGTACCAGTCCAAGATAGTCCCTCTCTGTTCCTTCCTCATTGATGCGGTTCCCCTTATCGTCAAGAAATTGCAACCTCGTATCAAGGTTGATCTGGATCTGACCCATTCAGATATCAAGGTGGAGGCGGATCTCACACAAATGCACATGGTCATATCTTCTATTGTTGCTAATGCCGTGGATGCCATAGCGGGACGCGGGGCCATCAAAATACGCACCAGGAGAGAAACGATTGATGAAAATTCTGAGGTCGTCGACAACGAGCTTGAGCAGGGCAGGTATCTATGTATCGAGATAGAGGATAATGGAAGAGGGATGGATGAGTCGACAAGAAGAAAGGTGTTTGAACCCTTTTTCAGTACAAAATTTCAGGGCCGCGGGCTCGGCATGGCCGCAGCCTATGGCATTGTGAAAAACCATGGAGGCGCTATCCTCCTCGACTCAGAACCTGACAAAGGGACCTTAGTGCGTGTTTACATGCCTATTGCCGCTGAAAAGATCAGCAACCACCTTGGTTGAGGAGGGGCTTCTCCTTGTTGTCTTTTGTCGGCCGCAGCTTCATAGAAAAGGTCATTACCCTGTTTTTTGTGTCCATCGTCTCTTTTCTGATCATCCACATGGCGCCGGGAGAGCCCAGCCAGGTGGACCCCATGAATCCGAAATTCACTCCGGAGATGGTGGAACGATTTCGCCATGAATTTCATCTAAACAAGCCCCTCCATCTCCAATATGTCCTTTTCTATAGAGATCTCTTTAGTGGAAAAACTGTTTCGTGGAAGGACAATCAGTCAGTCCTTAAAAAGATTTGGGAACGGTTTTTAAACAGCCTGCCCCTGTTTATCGTGGGCTCTATCCTGACCTGGACCCTCTCTTTCCCAATAGGTATTCGTTCCGCCATTTATCGGGGAGGGATGTACGATCGGAGCGCCACATTCTTGTCTTACTTTTTGATATCCATACCCGGCTTTTTTTTCGCCTATCTATTGATCATCTTGATCGTGACGAAACTTCACGTCCCGGTTATTGGAATGGAGACCTTCGGACTCGGCGCGGCTCCCTGGCTGCATTTCCTTATGGATAGGGTCTGGCACCTCCTCCTTCCATCGGTCTTGGCTGCCACAGCAGGCATTGCCGTGCTGTCAAGGTATGTGCGAGCCCAAATGCTGGAGGTTGAGGGGCAAGACTATATACGGACGGCCAAGGCCAAGGGGCTTCCTCAGGAACAGGTTCACTACAAACATGCCTTGCGAAACGCCCTCTTGCCCTTTGTGACCATGTTTGGTCTTATCCTTCCGGGGCTTATCGGCGGGTCGGTGATCATCGAGTCCATTTTCTCTTGGCCGGGTATGGGCAGGATGGCCTACGAGGCAATCCTGGCCAGAGACTATCCTGTTATCCTGACGGTCAATTTCATCTCCGCCGTCTTGGTGCTCGCCGGCACGTTTATTTCCGATATCCTCTACCTTGTTGTTGATCCGAGGATCCGGTTGTGAGAGTCACCAAACCGCCAGATGCTTCCTACACTGTGGAGGAACCCCTTGCGCCCAAACGGACGAGGATCCGGGAGTTTTGGGTCCTCTTCAAACAGAACCGGCTTGCCATCTTTGGGCTGGGCATTTTCATTCTCTTTTTTTTCACGGCCTTGGCCGGCCTTTTTCTCACTTCAGGCAAAGATCCGATTCTGGATGCCGCGCTGATCCGGCTGGAAGAGAAGCTGCGACCTCCCCTCAGCAGGCCTAATCTCGATGCCCTCCAGCCCGAAGCACTTCCGGCCTTCGGTGTCTATGTCCTGGGGACGGACGATCTGGGACGGGATGTATTTGTCCGGATGCTCCAGGGGGCCTGGGTCTCTCTCACAGTCGGGTTTGTGGCTGTCGGTATTTCAGTAATGGTGGGAATATTTATGGGAGGAATCGCTGGCTATTTCGGTCAAAACTATATCCGTTTCAACCATATCCTATTGGCCCTCCTTCTTTTGACGTCAGTTTTTCTTTTGGCGGCAGGGATGAGGTATGCGGGTTTAGGGGTGGTTCTCTTCGCGGTTCTTTGCGTCCTGTTAGGTCTTTTCGTGAGAAAAAAGGGTGTGAAGACCCCTTCGGTTCTTACGGGTATACTCGGCAAGGGGGTGATTTCCGTTGATTCCCTGACCATGCGAATGGTGGATATCATGCTCTGCTTTCCAAGCTTTTTCCTGATCCTTACCGTCGTGGCTCTCTTGCCTGCAAGCATATACAATATTATGATCGTTATCGGCCTGACAAGCTGGATGGGTACCACTCGATTTGTCAGGGCCGAATTTCTTTCTTTACGGGAGCAGGATTTCGTAACCGCGGCAAAGGCCCTTGGCGTCAGCGATTTTCGGATTATCTTCCGCCATATGATGCCTAACGCTATTGCGCCGGTCCTTGTATCGGCGACCATAGGCATTGCTACGGCGATCCTTTTGGAATCAGGCCTGAGTTTCCTCGGGTTCGGGGTGCCGCCGCCGCATGCGACGTGGGGGAATATCCTCTCCGATGGAAAGGGTTTTATCTTTGACGCCCCTTGGCTCACCCTTGTGCCGGGGATCGCCATCTTGATTGTGGTCCTCTGCTTTAACCTTTTCGGCGAAGGGCTCCGGGATGCCCTGAATCCAAAACTCAAGGAGAGACACTGACAGAGGGTAATCGGACCGGATGTCGACATAAGATGGATATGAAAGAAAAGATCCTTTCCGTGCTGGATTTGAAGGTCTATTTTACTGGGAATGAACTTCCCCCTTCCCGAGCCGTGGATGGGCTTGATTATCACCTGGGGCGGGGAGAGACGGTGTGCGTGGTGGGAGAATCGGGATGCGGAAAGACCGTTTCCGCCCTGGCGGTTCTTGGGCTTGTACCGATGCCCCCCGGCAGAATCGTTGGAGGGAAGATACTGTTCGAGGGAAGGGATCTTCTGGAACTGGATGAACCGGAGTTGCAGAAAATCCGAGGAAAGCGGATTGCCATGGTCTTTCAGGAACCTCTCACGTCGTTGAATCCCGTCTTTACTATTGGAGAACAGATTGAAGAGGCGATTAAGGTGCACATGCGCTTAGACCCTGATGAAGCGCGTCTTCGGTGTATCCAACTCCTTGATGATGTAGGAATCCCCAGAGCAAAGGACCGACTCAAGGACTACCCTCACCAGCTCAGCGGAGGTCAGAGGCAGAGGGTCATGATTGCCATGGCCCTTTCATGTGACCCTGATGTGATTATTGCCGATGAACCAACGACCGCCCTTGACGTGACTATCCAGGCCCAAATCCTCGATCTCTTCAAATCCCTCCAGGAATCTCGGTCTATGTCGGTCTTGTATATCACGCATGACCTGGGCGTAGTGGCAGATATCGCGGATCGAGTGTATGTGATGTATGCAGGGGTCATCGCGGAGCAGGGAAAGAGGGCGGACATCTTTGATAACCCGAGCCATCCTTATACGCAAGGGCTGTTGGCCTCACTGCCGAGCCGATCAAAACGGGGAAAGAGACTCCACAGTATCCCGGGGACAGTGCCCAACCCTGCCTACAAGCCTGTTGGTTGTCCCTTTCACCCTCGGTGTCGTTTGGTGATTGATACTTGCAAGACCCAATTCCCTGAGATGTGTGAGTGGGGCTCCGATCATTTGAGTCGATGTCCGGTGCTCTATGACATGGAAAACAAACAGGGCGGGTCTTGATTGAGATGAAGGTATTTTGATGGGCGCGAGGGCTGTTGGAGAGAAAATATTGTGATTGCAACAGAGAATAATATAGCGCTTAAGGTGGAAGGCCTCAAGAAACACTTCCCCCTTAAGCGCGGTTTTTTGCAGGGAACCTATGGCTGGATTAAGGCCGTTGATGGGGTTGATTTTGAAATTGCCGAAGGTAAGACCCTCGGCCTTGTGGGTGAAAGCGGGTGCGGCAAGTCGACAGTGGCCAGGCTGCTTTTGAATCTCCTGGAACCGGATAATGGCGAGGTTATCTTTCGAGGGCAATCCACCAGAGGTCTTTCTAAGGATAAGATGAAGATCCTCCGAAAAAACATGCAGATCATTTTTCAGGACCCCTTTGGTTCTCTGAACCCCCGAATGACTATCGGCCAATCTGTTGAGGAGGGGCTTCGAATTATTGAGGTCCCAAGGGGTGAACGGAAGGATCGGGTCAAGAGGCTTCTGGAGATGGTTGGTATTTCAGCAAGGAGCGCGGATCGTTATCCCCACGAATTCAGCGGAGGTCAGCGTCAGCGTATCGGAATTGCCAGGGCCCTGAGTGTGGAACCCTCCCTGATTATCTGCGACGAACCAGTCTCGGCCCTGGACGTATCGATCCAGGCTCAGATCATCAATCTGTTGAAGGACCTTCAGGAAGAGCTCGGTCTAAGTTATCTCTTCATCTCTCATGATCTCAATGTGGTGGCCTATCTGAGTGACTCTGTGGCTGTCATGTATCTGGGGCAGATCATGGAGTATTCACCGACAGAGGAGCTTTTTGAAAACCCGATGCATCCCTATACCCTTGCCTTGCTCTCCTCTGTACCGGCGTCCGAGCCGATGCAGGAGCTTGAGAGAAAAACGCTTCGAGGAGATGTCCCAAGTCCCCAGGATCCGCCTCCCGGCTGCAAGTTTCAGGGAAGATGCCCCCTTGTTGAAGATCGATGCCGAAGAGGCGAGATCCCTTTCAAGAGAGACGAAGAGACACATATGTTCCGATGCTGGAAAGTTGGGTGAATCCAGATCCATTTCTTTCTTCAGATCCACTTTTTTCCTTGACATATCAGGCAGAAATCCATTTTAATATAGGTTTATTGGGGGATCGTTCAACGGCAGGACGACGGGTTCTGGCCCCGTTAATAGAGGTTCGAATCCTCTTCCCCCAGCCAATCAAAGGTCCCATCGTCTAGTGGTCTAGGATACCGGCCTCTCACGCCGGCGACACGGGTTCGAGTCCCGTTGGGACTACCACGAAAAAGCAACCCTCTTATCTTCCTTGATGGAGTAAGGGGGTTTTTTCGTCTCCCCTCTCGGCTTGCTGTGCTTCAACATAAACGCCCTTTCACATTCTTTTCCGACACGCTGATCAGCTATTTCCATATTCCTATTACCGTGAAACTGTTTTTGAGTTTCTTCATCTGTCTGCCGGGTGACTTGCTGTACAAGAACCCTATTTTCCCCTGTCCATCATCAACGATGTATTGCTTCACGCAGACCCCTTGGATCTTGGCCATCCACCGGAGCGCTGAAACCAAGCCTATGGTCTTCAGGACGAAAGTCTTGCCATTGACGAAAAGACTATGAGCCCTTGCCTCAGGCCATTCGAATAGATTTGTCGTGATAATAAAAGGCATTCGTATTGACATGAACTCAAATAGACTGTATTAAATGATCTCGAAATACCGTGTCGTGATGTAGTTTATTCGACTCTCGCTTGGCGATAGAGACTTCCTGTTGTCGAATGCCCAATGCTCGAAAGGATAGATTTCCAGTTGAAAGGGGAGGAATGAAAATGATTAGATCAAGATGGTTTAGCCTGGCGGTTTTGCTCCCTCTTTTGATGGGTTGTGCCCCGTTGGTCTTTTTCGGTGCCGGCACGGCAGCCGGTGTTGCCGGATACAAATACTATAAAGGAGCTCTCATTGTGGTTTATGAGGCCCCATTTGCCGACACATGGGAGGCGAGCTTGACAGCCCTCGAGAACATGATGATCAATGTGGATCGCTCCAGCCACGATCTTACCCAAGGGAAGATATCGGGGACCCGATCAGACAAGAAGCCTGTTTCGATCTCCCTCGAGTACAAGTCCGCCCAAAAAACAGAGGTGGAGATCAGGGTGGGTATTTTGGGAGATAAGGAGATCTCAATGGCCATCAAGGAGGAGATCAGAAAGTCCATCGTCAAAAAATAGAACATGCCTAGTTGTATGTTCCCGGTTTGTCTGAAGATTTTCCCTTCCCGATTTCAGAAGAAAAAAGAGCCAGGCTCAAGGGATCGCTCTACGGCGAAAAATGTCACGCAGTTATGATCCACGAGGCTGGAGAAAATCAGCAACAAATGCTCGGCCCCACGTAAGATTGACCATAAAGGCATAATTCAGCTCATCTGCAGTGCGTTGTCCGACGATGCCGGCCTCAACGCACAGATCTCTCAAAGGGTTAGAAAGGATTGTGACGCCAAGTTGGCTGTATTTATCCAGTTGATAAAGGGGAGCCCCGCATCAGGCAAGAAGATCATCTCCTTTGAAGTGGGACCCATGAATACGAAGGAAGATTTTGTCATTTTGATGTACGTCTAAGGACGCAAAAGTTTCAAACCCATGGCCACTCACCGTGGTGAAATATTCTTCTGCCCACCGGTATGTGTCCACATAAATTGACCATCAAACCACAAAGCTTCGTCAAGTATGCGATATTGAGTAGAATTGTCGACTACAGACTCTTCCGGGTCAAGCTCGTTTTCCCTAACCTTCCAGTTTCTCCATAGGTCCTCTTTGAGTTGTTTCATGTCGGAACGAAACGGAAAGCCCTGTTCAGCATTGGTGCGAAATTTTGTAACGTCATCGTAAATCGCGTCGTGAATCCAGTGAGTGGGGAAGATAGTGCCACCAATAAGGCATATGTTCGCAACTGGTTCATATCCAAGACGAAAAAGGGGTTCAAAAATATCAATATCATCGTCGTCCCCGAAATTATGGCCGATTATAGCTCCAAGTTCAACTGCTAGCTCTTTGTGTGCCCGGGAGCGAAAGCGCAAGGGAAGGATAAACTCTATAAGAGTCTCGCCATCTATTTCTGGATCTGAAAGGTCAATCAACTCCAGGTTTTTTTAAAACACTGCGGATTCGGCCACCGTGTCGACATGGTCGACAGGTGTGTGTCATTGTGATGGCGTGCCGCTCGGATAACCGAAATTATGGCCGATAACAGAACTGTTGGATATAACTAAAAAACTCGTCTGCAATACAGAAAGAAAATGCAAGGAAGCATGCTAGGAATAGGGTGATGTCTAGGGCTGCTTTCAAGGCGTAGCGACCTGTAAGGGGCATAAGATGGACTATCTCCTTTCCCCATTTGCGTTTAATTTGATAGTGGAAGATTGCATAAAGAGGAGCCCTTCCCTGTTGTACTCCAGAACCTTTTGTATAATCTATTCGACCTATTTTTGCTCGAAGAAAAGCCCAACTTTGGATTGATCGGGCTCTACCTGGCTCGATTCCCAAGGAACCAGAGAGGACTCTTATCATGAAAGGCGATGGTGAAGCTATTCCATTCATTCTTCGACACAGAGCTTAAACTCTGTTTCGATGTCAATAATAGTGCCTTCGTCTTTAGCAATTCTTAGGGAAATCGTATGACATCCAGTGGATAAAATGTTGCTATCGAATTCAGACAACCATCCCAGCTTCACAGTTTTATAATAGTGTTGATCTAAATTAAAATATTCTACAACATCAGGCCTATGGTATTTGTATTCAACCTTATCGACATTTTCATTATCAATGAAAACATAGAGGTCCTCGATCGGCAATCTTGAGCGGCCGTCAAAACTCCATCCTGTCATAGATATTTTCCCCAGGCCTCTTTTTAAATATACAGCCGCCTCATCGGTTGACCCAATCTTCTCAAAAATCTTTCCTTGCACGGTATCAATGTAGTATTCTAGATTTTGTTTGTAGTCCACATATAGTTTGTTAATCCAATACAGAAGGTTCTCTCGGTCATGCTTCTTGCCATGACTATTCAACCATTCTTCATAAACGTCAAACAGCAATGGTCCAACGGAATCGGTTAAAGGGATTACAAGATACTTCAAGGAGAACTGTTTTTTCAATTCGGGAAGTGGGGGATTCTCCTCAAATGATAAGGCTATAGCGCTTGCCATGCCAGATCTATCCGCGCCGGCTTGGCAGTGAATCAAGAGAGGCCTTTTTGCATTCACCAAAGCTTCCAACAGAGAGTGTAGATTAGTGATTCCCGGCAATTTACTGGGTGAGAAATGAAAGTCATGTAGTTCCACTTTGTTTGCGTCAGCTATTTCTTTTTCTTCGGAATAGCATTCTCCTTCAGATTTTCCCAAC
>JAXHUM010000040.1:0-3821 GCA_034189325.1 Thermodesulfobacteriota bacterium | reverse complement strand
TGTCCCTGGAGCCGACGCACTGGAGCCAGGCGATTTTTTTCGGTTCTTTGTGGTCGGAAGGTCTGACGAGATGGCCCAGGGTGGGACCGGAGGCCGAGAGGATCCTCTCAAACTCCATCGAGGTCAAGACATTCGGCTCGGTCTTATAGTGATAGATGTCCTGACCCGAAGGGTCGTACGGCTCGAAACCGGGCGCCAGGATGATCGAGCCCACGTTCAATTCAATGGTCTCGTCCTGTTGGGTGTGGTCGATCGCGTTGACCCCGCAAAAGGCCGTGCATACCTGGCAGCCCCCTGTCTTGAAATGAACGCAGGCGCTTCGGTCGATCGCCGGCGTGTTCGGGATGGCCTGGGCATAGGGCACGTAGATCGGCTTCCGGCCCTTCAGCCCCACGTCATACTCCGAGGGGATCGGCCTAATCGCATGTCTCGTGATATCTTCCAGCTTGATATGTCCGGTGGGACAGACCGACGCGCAGGCACCGCAGGCCATGCAGACTTCCGTCTGGACGGCAAAGGGCGTGTCCACCTGCATCTCCACCCCTCGGCCGGTGAGGCTGATCGCGCTGTTCCCCATCTTCGCGCAGATCCGTGTGCACAGACCGCAGAGAATACAATCGTCATCCTCTTTCTTGAAACGGGGCTCTTCTATCCCGTATTCCTTGGCCAGGGTCTTCAGGATCGGGACCTCCGGGCACCGGGCAAGGAGCATCTCCACAATCAGCTTCCGTCCTTGATGCACCGCCTCCGTATCCGTCTTCACTTCCATGCCTTCCCAGATCGGATAGTTGCAGGCCGTCACATAACGGGTCTTTCGACCATCAAACAGCTCAACCGTGCATATCCGGCACATCCCGGCCGGTTCAAGGGCCTTGTGGTGGCACAAAGTCGGTATGTCCACTCCGTACTTCTCCGCAACCTGGAGAATGTACTGGCCCTCCTCCCCCTCAACCTCCTTGCCGTTCAGCTTGAATCTAATCATCGTATGATTCCTTATTTGATCACTACAGCATCAAACTTACATGCGTCATAACAGATGCCGCACTTGATACATTTCTCCTGATCCAGTACGTGGGGCTCTTTCTTCTCCCCTGTGATCGCTTCCTGGGGGCATTTCCGAGCGCACACATGACACCCCGTGCAGGCCTCCCCATCAATCTCATAGTAAAAAAGCTCCTTGCACACCCCGGCAGGACATTTCTTATCCCTGATGTGCGATTCATACTCGTCACGAAAATATTGGATCGTCGTCAGTACCGGGTTCGGCGCCGAGGTCCCCAGTCCGCACAACGAAAACCTCTGAACCATCAGACCCAGCTCCTCCAGGAGCTCAATATCACCCTCCTTGCCACGGCCTTGGCAGATCTCCGTCAGGATATCCAGCATCTGCTTGATCCCTTCACGGCAGGGATTGCACTGGCCGCACGATTCCTCCTTCAGAAAATCGAGAAAGTATCGGGCCACATCCACCATGCAGGTGTCCTGGTCCATTACGATCATCCCGCCTGACCCCATGATCGAGCCCACTTCCGCCAGCTTTTGGTAGTCCACAGGAAGATCCAGAAAACGCTCCGGAATACACCCGCCGGACGGCCCTCCCGTCTGCACCGCCTTGAACTTCTTCTTTTTCGGAACCCCTCCTCCAATGTCCAGGACGATTTCTTTCAGGGTCGTCCCCATCGGTACCTCTACAAGCCCCGTGTTCTTGATCTTCCCCACAAGGCTGAACACCTTCGTGCCTTTGCTGTTCTCCGTCCCCATCTTCGCAAACCAGGGGGCCCCCTTTAACAGGATCACCGGAACGTTCGCATAGGTCTCCACATTGTTCAGGTTCGAGGGACCGTTCCGGAACCCCTTTTCCACCGTGTGCACATACTTGGCCTTCGGCCTCCCCACATTTCCCTCCAAAGAGGCCATCAGGGCCGTCGATTCACCGCACACAAAGGCGCCGGCGCCTGTCGATATCTTGATATGAAAACTGAAATCCGTGCCCCCGATACGCTCCCCCAAAAGGCCGTAGGCCTCTGCCTGTTTGATCGCTGTAACAAGACGTTTCACTGCCAGGGGATACTCGTTCCGCACATAGATAAAACCCTGACTCGACCCAATGGCTATCCCCGCTATCAGCATCCCCTCCAGCACGCTGTGCGGGTCCCCCTCCAGGATACTCCGGTCCATGTACGCCCCGGGGTCGCCTTCATCCCCATTACAGATAATGTATCTCTCTCCATGGTGCTTGGCGCAGGTCTCCCACTTCACCCCGGCGGGAAACCCACCCCCTCCACGGCCTTTGAGACCCGATTCCTTGATCGCCTCCAGGATCCCCTTCGGCTCCATCTCCTTAAGGGACCTCAAAAAGGCACGATAGCCCCCCCGGGCCATGTACTCCTCAATACTGTCAGGATCAATATATCCGCAGTTCCTCAGGGCGATCTTGATCTGCTTATCGTAGAAAGGGAGATCCTCCAGAAAAGGAATCCCTTCTACAGGATCAATGTCGGCAATCGGATTCGCCATCTCTTCTTCCAGAATCGTTCGGGGATCCCTCATCTGACCGAGCACCAGTTTCTTGTTGAATTCCCCCTTCTGATAATCCTGGATCGCCTCAACAATCTTGTCTTCGGTTAGGTTCTTGTAGATGACACGCGGTTTCCCATGACCCAGTATCTCCACCAAGGGTTCCATTTCACAGAAACCGATACACCCGGTCTGGCACACCTCAACTCCGTCACCCTTGGAAAACTCCGCCGCAGCCCTCTTCAACGACGCGTCAGCACCGGCCGCTATGCCGCAGGAGGCCATCCCGATGTTCACCTTGGTCTTTGAGGGGTAATACAGCCTCGGGCTGTACTCCTCAGCTATCTTCTCTAAGTCCTTCTCAGACTCGATCCTCATCTTATGCGCCTCGTTATTCATACCCATCCAGAATCTCTTTGACCTGGTCCGAACCGATCCGCCCATGGGTGTCTTCATTAATCTTCACCACAGGTCCAAGACTGCAACACCCGATGCACCGTACCGACTCCAGCGTGAATCGCATGTCCTCCGTCGTCTCACCGTCATGAATGCTCAGGGTGTCCTCGATCCTCTCCTTCACCCTTTCACCACCTCGTACATGACACGCCGTCCCGAGACACACAGAAATAATATTCCTCCCCCTCGGCTCAAGACTGAAGGTGCTGTAAAAGGTCGCAATACCATAAATCCGGCTCAACGGAACATCCATCTTCGTCGCAAGATAGGTCAGCGTCGGCTCGGGAAGATAATTATATACCCTCTGTATTGCCTGAAGGATCATGATCAGGTTCTCTTGATCGCACCCAAACTCCTCATCTATGATCCGGTCAAGGTCCATGTAGTCTATCTCAACCCCTTCGTCCCTCAATGCAGCACTTCCTTCTCTCATCTCATGCTCTCCCTCATTACACCCTCTCACGATGCCTGGGACGTGGCAATCGCCACATTGGTCACCGGACAATTCTCCACACAACTCCCGCATCCCGTACATAAATCCATGTTGATGCTTCTTGCCCGCTTCTTGATCTTCACCTTGAAGTTCCCTGACCCGCCTTCCACCGATTCCAGATCAGCGTACGTGATTATCTCAATGTTTAAGTGCCGGCCGACCTCGACCAGTTTCGGCGAGATAATTCACATGGCACAGTCATTCGTCGGAAAGGTCTTGTCCAGCTGCGACATCACACCTCCGATCGACGGACTCTTCTCCAACAGGTACACGTAATACCCCGAATCCGCCAGATCCAGGGCCGCCTGCATACCCGCTATCCCTCCGCCCAATACCAGAACAGAACCGATTGTTT
>JAXHUM010000004.1:0-95201 GCA_034189325.1 Thermodesulfobacteriota bacterium | reverse complement strand
TCTGAGAAGAGACGCAGGTCGAATCTCCATGACCGGCGCGTAGGCCCCTGCCCGTTGTTACGGATGAAGGCCCACAGGAGAGATCGTTGCTGAGAACACATTTGTCGAAAGATCCGAGGAGGAGCATTCATGGAGTGGAAGACGAGAGTGACTGAGATGTTAGGAATAGAATACCCCATTATCCAAGGGTCTTATGGAGGTTTCGGCACTTCCGCGATTGCCGTACCCGTCTCAGAGGCTGGAGGGTTGGGGATGATCACGGCCGGTGCCCTAAAAACGCCTGAGGGTCTCAGGGAGGACATACAGAAGGCCAAATCCCGGACCAACAAACCAATCGCCGTGAACCTGACTGTCGGCCTATGCCCCCAAGTCGATGAGATGCGGGAAGTGGCCATTGAGGAAGGGATCCCCGTGGTGGAGACCTCAGCCTTCCGCGCGACGGAACATGGCAAGAGACTCAAAGAGGCGGGGGTGAAATGGATCCACAAGGTGGCAACCGTGAAACACGCCATACTTGCTGAAAAACAGGGTGCCGATGCGGTCGTGATTGTTGGGATGGAGGGGATCGGATTCAAAAGTGTAGAACAAATGCCAACGCTGACAAGTATTACGTGGGCTGCCAAACAGATCAAGATCCCCATTATTGCCGCAGGAGGCATTGCCGACGCCAGAGGATTTTTGGCCGCCTTTGCCATGGGCGCCGAGGCAGCCTATCTTGGTACGGCCTTCATGGCCACCAAGGAATGCCCGATTTCCGCCAAACACAAACAATATCTTGTCGATACGGATCCGGCCAACCCAAAACTGCTGAAAAAGGTTCTGGCGCAACCGGACCCAAAGAGTCTGGAAAAAGTAATGAAAATGCGGGGAGAACTTCCTCATGGCGAATGGATGATGAAGCTGGAAAAGGTGTTATTAAAGGAAGACCCCGACGATGATGCCCCCCTTGAAAGCGACGAGATTCTAAGGATGGCCCCTGGTTCGCTCGCTGTCAGTGGTATCGACGAGGTCCCCACGGTCGACGAACTCATCGACAATATAATAAGGGGCGCTGAAGAGATCTTGAGTTCCACCATATTCTCATCCAGGAAAGTGTAAGGGCTCTAACGGGCTTAGGACAAACAGAAAGGAGATATAAGAATGGTCTTCATCGGATTTTTCTTTGCGGCTGTCTTCCTTTTTAACGGCATTCCCCATTTTGTCCAGGGGATCTGCGGCAAATCACATATGACGCCCTTCAGCAGGAAATCTCATCCCGTAACCAATGTGCTGTGGGGCCTCTTCAACTTCGGGGTCGGCGAGGTCATCTTACATCTGTCCAAGACCGGCCCGTGGCAGACGTCACAAACCATAGCTTTCTGGCTGGGGGCGATAATAATCTCCCTGGGACTCTCCATCTTCTGGAGCAATCCCAACGCCAAATTGCCGTGGCATAGTGACCAGGCTTCATGACACAGCCAGTGTGGGTCGCCATGAATCACCCGGGGACCTCCACCCTGTGAAAGCCTTCTGCAAGCTCAAAATCCTCCTCTTGCGCCATTTCCCGACACCGCTCCCGCACCCAGGCTTCCATGGCTCCGGCTCCACCAAGGCCCTTGAACTGGCTTTCATGACACCTGAGGGCGGCTATCTTGAGATCAAAGGTCTCTGTGATATCACATCGGTGATTGATACCTTCCGATGCCCAGAACCAGATCTCTTGCACCTTATGGGGTTCTAGACCTTCGGCCAGCAGATCGGGATAGGAGAGATGGTCCCTGGCATAGGGGAACACCGCATCGAGGGTTACCTGGCCTGTGATACGATGATCTCGGTGCCACAAGTATCGTCGGTACGGGTCGGAGGTCACCACGATCCTCGGACAGTGTCGCCTGATAACCCGGACGATCTCCTTCCGAAATCGGGGCGTATCTTCGAGGGACTGATCCGCATACCCAAGGAATTCAACATCTTTCACCCCAAGCAGATCAGCCGCCTCCATCTGCTCTTTTTTCCGGATCTCTACCAGACGCTCCGGTTGCAGATCACGGTCGCTCGTCCCCTTGTCTCCGTTGGTACATACCACGTAAACAACCTGTCTTCCCTTTTTTGTCCACATGGCGACGACCCCGCCGGCACCGAATTCGGCATCGTCCGGATGAGCCGCCACAACCATGATATCAACAGTTTTCGTCATATACTACCCCCTCAAGAGAGGTCCCGATGGTGGATGATCTATTCGAATGGCGTCTACAGTTCATCGAGTACGCCGAAATATTCCTTCAGCATCTCCTCTGCCACGATCGGCCAGTCAAAGCGCGCCACCGACATGTGGAGGGACCGGGGAGAGACCGAGGCGGACAATGGGAGAAGGTTTTCGATGCCTTGTGCCAACGAGGCCGGAGGATCGTCGGTGACGACGTGTCCTGTCTCGCCCTCCCGAATAATTTTCTCCATTGCCCCTACCCGAGTCGCAACCACTGGTGTGCCGCAGGCCAGGGCTTCTAAGGCTACGATCCCGAAGCTCTCGTAACGGGACGGTACTACCAGGAGGTCTGCCGCGCTGTAATAGGCAGGCAGGCTCTCATGCTCAATGCAACCCAGAAAAGAAATGACCTCTTCAATGCCGAGCTTCCGGCATATCCCTGTCATGTCTCGAAAAGAGGATGCACCATTGCCATCCCCGCCGATGACCAACAATCGAATTCCCTTGGGATGCTTCAGGAGAGGCATGGCCTTAAGCAATCTGTCCAGTCCTTTGGAGGGAGCGAAACGACCGACATAAAGGAGATAGGTGCCGTTGGGATCGAGGCCCACTTGTCTCCTTGCCAGCCTCGCATCCATAGGGGAAAAAAGATCCTGATCGACACCGCAAGGGACCACTCCGATCGCCTCGGGGGGAGAAGAATAGTAGCGGATCACCTGCTCCTTTTCCCTCTCTGTGTTCGTCAGGATACGTTCGCACCTCTGCGCAAGCTCTCTTTCAGTGTTGACCCGAACCTCTGGTTCCGACTCCACCCCCTCTGTTGCGTTTTTGACGGCACCTAGGGTATGAAAAGTAATAAGATGCGGGACCTTCCATTGTTCCTGTGCCCACCCGCCCACTCTGCCGGAGAGCCAATAGTGGCTATGGATGAGATCATAGCAAAGGGTGTGACGGCGGACGAACTTTTCCATTGCTCTGAAAAAATCATCCAGGTGATCATAGACCTCCAACTTGTCCATCCCTGTTTCATGCCCTGCACTCAATTGAATGAGACGGACATTCTCATAGAGCCGAATCCTCTCTTGCAAAGCAGGATCGCGACGACGGGTGTAGATATCAACCTTGTGACCGCCACGGCCCAACTCCCTGGCAACCTCACGCATGCATACGCTCATGCCCCCTGTATCTCTTGTTCCCAACGGCCCAATGGGGCTGGAATGAACGCTGAGCATGGCAATGCGCAGATCTTTGTTTTTGGAATAGATCACCTTACCAACCCTTGTCCTTCATCGATCTATCTCTTCAGTTTCACTCGGCACTCGTACAAGGGGATCGATTCGGCCCCCAAACGACGTTTATAATCTTCGTTCCCCTTTAGGAAATCATACCTCTTTTTCCCAGATCGAATGCTTTGTCTGATGCTGAGGACCTTGCTCAGCAAACCCACGCTTAATGGGGCGTAGCGCTGGTCATATCCGTTATTGTAAAGATACGTGGCGGCATTATGATTGAAGCACATAACGGCCGCCACCGGTGTGGCATCCAGTTCAAGAAAGAAGAGATTCAGGATCTTTACCTCTGCCATGGCACGTGCCAGTGAGCGGAAGAAGTGTGACATTTGATGGTCCATAAAGGAGGCCTTATCCGGCCGGTTCGAGCTGAATAGGGCCAGGAAGGTCTCCAGCGCCTCTGTAACAGCCCCCTTTTCTTCAACCTTACGGTAGGTGATGTTACCGGCTTCGTGCAATCTTCTCAGCTTACGTCTTATTTCATGCCGCTCCTTTCCAGTCAACATATTCAAGAATTCATTCCACGTGGAGGGCAACTCTATTTCCCAACTCGTTCCCCATTTCTCGTACAAGACTCGGCAATCGAGACTCTCTTCCATACCAGCGAGAAAGGAGAGCGTACGAGACTCCCCTCGCACATGCCCTAAAACCAGTTCCGTGACACCCTCGAGTCTGAGGTGCTCAAATAGAATAGGGAAGAAATCACGCTCCCTGCCGGGAGACATAACAAAATCCTGATAATCGCAGACATTTGTATCGCCGATAAACCTGGCCACACTCCCCTGGATATAAAGCGGGGCCATGCCGATTGCTTCGGCTCCTTGTCGCGC
Organism: Thermodesulfobacteriota bacterium; assembly: GCA_034189325.1. Taxonomy (GTDB): domain Bacteria; phylum Desulfobacterota; class DSM-4660; order Desulfatiglandales; family Desulfatiglandaceae; genus JAXHUM01. The sequence goes on along the minus strand of JAXHUM010000004.1, from coordinate 90,897 downwards.
GACACAGATATGAGGCGCCAAGCCTTCGCCAAAGGCGGACCACCACGCCTTTAAAAAGGGCGGCAAGACAAAGGGGCAGTCCCACTGCAAGGGGTATCGGCCCCTTTGCCAGACGTCGTAAAGGCCATCGAGGCTTTCCAGGGTAACGGTACGTGATGTCTCTGTCTTTGTCATTGAGTTTCAAAACCGGACCGGATTGACGGTTCGGGCTGTCTATGTGGGTCCATCCAGAATCCACTTGACATGACGGACCTGGGTTAGGCACTGGAGCGTTGAAGTGGAACCGGGCGTCCGCTGGGGCATGTCGATCTCATAGAAACCCAGTGTTTTTATGGGTTGAGGCAAAAACGTCAATCGAACATTCCTGAGAGAAGCGTCCGAAACGACTTGGGCCCCTGCTACTCTTCCAGACGCCACTGTGGACCCGCTTTTGTGTCTTCAACAACCACTTTCGATCGGGAAAGGCATTCCCGAATAGCATCGGCCTCGTCCCATTGCCCCTGTTTTCTGAAGCGTTCTCTTAGATCGAGCATTTCCTCCACCAGCGGGGCAAACCAGCGGGTCACGTTCTCAGGAGAGGCCTCCAATCTTATGCCTAATGAGACAACAAGTTCCCGTAGCAGATCCCTGGCCTGAGAGATGAATTCCGTGGCTTCAAGACTTTCCTTTGCCTCCCAGATGGTCCGGTCAAGCTCCAGAAGGGCGCTCGCAGCCATTTTAGATTCCCCTTTTTCCAGTCCTCGATGGAAGAGGGCTTCAATCTCATGAATCCTATCCCAAAAAAGGGTGTCGGCAGGACCGGTGGTCTCTTGCGACATCATCCGACCCTCGGACTTGTGTGTCCATGCCTTCCTGATCTCTCTTCCTCGTAGCAGATCGATGGAAAAGCCGGACCCGCTCTCGAATATGGCCTCGGCTCCCTGATGGCGGATGGTGACACAGCCGATTCCCTTGATCGTGGCTTCTCCAGACTCAAGGTCCATGAGGCAGGCCGTGTGCTCATCCAGGCCGACGATTGTCATATCTTCAGGGAGGAGCGATTCCAACTGTCTGAAACGAGGTTCCCCCATGTAGCAGAAACGTGTATCATGCGTGCCCCCTTCCGCGTTGTTCCAATGGGGAACCACAACCAAATCAAGACCGAAGCGCCCGAGGATATCGAGTCCATCCACCCAATGAAGGGACTCACCTACTTTGTAGATTTCATAGACCGGAAGGGTAAACCGGCCCACGGTCAGGGCGGCGGCACTGGCCGCCACCAGGCACCCGCCCGCTTCAATCTGCTGGGTAAGGATATCGGGGATAGGAGATGGCTGCCACTGCCGAACAGCATATGTCGGGCTTCCAGGCCCTATCAGGGTGAAATCGGCCTCCCTCAATGTTTGAAACGCCTTCTCCGCCTCAAATGGAGTGGTCGCCTCTTTGGATTTGTATGAGGCAATGCCGATCGATTTTCCGACCCGGGTACGGAAAAACTCAACAGCCCTGAGCGATAGCTGATCCACATTGAGTTGAAACCCGGCAGGCGTATCTAGAAAGACGCCTTTTGCGGAAGGGCTCAGCCGGGCGAAAAGCCCTTTGTGCACTTCCACCATGGTTGCGGTCAGCTCACCCGAACCCATAAGCGCGATGATTCCCTTTTGGTGTGAGATAATCATGTTTGAGGAACTCCTCTTAAGAAAGTATAAGGATAAAGATTCTTCTCAGTCAACCGAAAGATCCTGCAAGATTAAGGGGCTTGGGTTGGTTGGGAAAGCTAAAAGGCAGGATTGCCGTCCACCGGGCAGAATTCCATATTACGGGTTCCGTTAGTCCGCCTGAGTTGGAGTTGCTCGTTGTTCCTATCAGGGCACACGAAGAGGAAGATAAGAATTGTGCGCTTTCCTTTGCCGGGTCTGCCTATACTCATCTTCGGATCGACCTGCTAGAGTAATAGGGTGGTCTCGCTGTCATGCGTGCATTGGTGGCCCCGCCTTTAAAGGACCACCTGCTCCCGCCACGATCTCCCGGCTCCTCGGGCCGCAATTGAGCAAGAGGTCGAGCGAAGAGAGATTGAAGATGAAATCGTTCCAGAGCTGTGGGTATATGGGTGGTCGAAAATGCGTACGGGCCACATTGATCCCGCTCGATGCCATCAGTTCGAAATCGATGTGTCTCTCGGCCCCTGGAAGCGAGATGTATTGGTCGGCGCCAAGGGCATGACAGATATCGATGAGCAGTCCCGTTCCTTTACCGTGGATTCCCAAATCGGATTGTCGAATCAATTTCGCGTGGAGCGACATAGCATCCATAAGATATGAGATCAGCTCTATGTTGTATTCGGATAAAAGAAGATGGTTCTTCCTGTAAATCTTCTCTATGCTCGGGTAGTGGTCCGTAAAATAGGGGGCATGGATGTAATTCTGTTTGATGCTCGTGAGATGTTTCTTCCGCCATTCCCTCTCATTGTAAATTTCTACCTCCCGGATGATTTGCAGTCCCCGACCCTTTTTCATTACAGGAACCCTCAACCAGAGCACACCCTGCTCGTTCTTCAATCGATTGCGGGTGATCCAGGAACGGCCAAGGGGAAATTGGACCTCGTCAAGCAATACGAGGCGGTCCGCATGCGCTGCCTTGTGGAAGAACCCAGACCATGGTAGGAAAATAGGTTGATGTGTCGCAACGATCACGATCAGAGTACCTATGGGTGTGACAAAGCAGAAGCTTTGATCGATTTCGAATTGTAAGGAACTTGCCCTGGGTCCACGTTAAAGGGAACGAAGATTAATTTCAAAGAAAAAACCATTTCCATCGTTGTTGATATGCCTTTGCGCTCCCGGCGTCAAGACCTTGGTCGACATAAGAACTTTAGATGCACAGTCCATTGTTCTTAGGTCGATTTTGGGGTTGACATCATGATGGCGATTGCCTATATTCCGGTCTCGATATGGATTTTTACACCGCAAAAGGCTTATGTGACATTCAAAACATACAGATAAATCAGCAGAGACTTAGAGAAATAGTAGCCGTTGTGAAAGAGACTGTAATTGGAATTGAAAGGGATGTGTTTTATAAGGCTTTTGGAAAAAACATTTGGATGGGTTTTACCTTTTTATCAGGCAAAACTTCAATTCTTTTTCTACCCTTCCCCATTACAAGCCACCACGGCAGATAGTCTCACAGCAATATTCTTGAAAAATTATCGGCTCACCAAAGAGATGGCCTAAGCCTATTTCCTGATTGGAAACGGGGGAGGGTTTTCGCCGCAATAAGGACCTACCATGCTGAATGTTAACAACGTAGAGGTGATATATAGCAGCGTCATATTGACTTTAAGGGGGGTTTCCCTTTCAGTGGACGAGGGGCGGATGGTCGCGCTGTTGGGGGCAAACGGCGCGGGAAAGACCACAACCCTCAAGGCCATCTCAGGCCTTCTCAGCACCGAACTTGGCGAAGTAACCCATGGGAACATCGAATGGGATGGTGAAAGAATCGATAAGAAATCCGCCCAGGAAATTGCCCGATTAGGGATCACCCAGATCTTGGAAGGCCGGAGGCTCTATGAACATCTGAATGTGGAAGAAAATCTCTTATTAGGAGCCTACCTGACGAAGAAGAATGCCAAGAAGAGGCTTCGATTGGAATTGGTCTACCGCTATTTTCCACGTTTAAAGAGCTTGAAAGGTAACGTGAGCGGTTATCTTTCTGGGGGCGAACAACAGCAGTTGGTGGTAGGTCGCGGTCTCATGTGTGAGCCGAGATTGATGCTCATTGATGAGGCTTCACTTGGCCTTGCGCCCATGCTGATAACAAGTCTTTTTGAGGCACTGATCAGTATCAACACTGAAGAGCATATAGGGATGCTGATTGTCGAACAGAACGCACAAACCGCTTTGAACGTCAGTAGCTACGGCTATGTTATGGAAAACGGCAGGATCGTTCTTGACGGGCCAAGTGAAAAGCTCCTGGAGAACGAAGATATTAAAGAGTTCTACCTTGGCCTAGGCCAGGCGAGCAAAAAAAGCTACAAAGAAGTCAAACACTACAAGAGAAGAAAAAGGTGGTTGGGATAGTGCAGCTTACGCCTGCGCCCCCTTCTTTAAGGAATATAAGATCGGGCACTGGTAAATACGTCACTGATAAAGGGTGGTTTATCTGTGGAAAATAAAAAAGAGGTGGTTTTAGAGGTCCAGAACATTACGTTGAAGTTCGGTGGCGTCACAGCGCTATCCGATGTGAGCTTCAATGTCAGAAATGGCGAGATCCTAGGTCTTATCGGCCCTAACGGTGCCGGAAAGAGCTCGTTGTTGAATTGTATCAACAGATTTTACAATCCCCAACATGGGGACATTTATTATAAGGGCCAAAGAATCACGAATCTTTCCCCATACAAAATCACAAAATTGGGCATTGCTCGAGTCTTTCAAGGTGTCCAACTCTACGCGGGCCTCACGGCCCTGGACAACCTTATGGCAACCAGGCACATTCATATGAAACGGAGTCTGTGGTGGGAGTCCTTTCATTTCGGCCCTGCTCGGCGCCAGGAGGTTGAAGAGAGAAGAAAGGTGGAGGAGGTCATAGACTTCCTTGAAATAGAATCTATCAGAAAAAAAACGGTTGGCTCTCTCCCTTACGGCCAGAGGAAGAGAGTGGATTTGGGTCGCGCGCTGGCGCTTGAGCCTGAAATCTTGCTTTTGGACGAGCCGATGGCAGGCATGAATCTGGAGGAGAAAGAAGATATAGCCAGATTTATCGTCGACATCTCTGAACTCCGAGAGATACCCATTGTTCTGGTGGAGCATGATATGGGTGTTGTGATGGATATTTGTGACAGGATCGTTGTGCTTGAATTTGGTGTGAAAATAGCTGAGGGCACACCCGAAGAGATAAAGCGCAATCCAGCAGTCATCTCGGCATATCTAGGAAGCCAGGAAGGGTAGCACCATGACAAACGTCAATATCGACCGGTCCGATTCAGGAAGAACCAAGGAGGGCGGCAGCCTTGACTCTATTCCGAAATTATTCCGGCGAATGTGCCAGGAACGTTCCGATTCCGTTGCCATGAGAAAAAAGGCCTTCGGCATCTGGAATGAATACACATGGGAGAACTGCTATCAAAACGTGAAGCATTTCGCCCTTGGAATGGTTGCCATGGGATTCGGCAAAGGAGACAAGATCTGTATCATTGGAGACAATGACCCCCAGTGGTTTTGGGCGGAACTGGCGGCCCAGGCCGTTGGCGGCATTTCAGTAGGAATCTACATCGACTCCGTCCCGGAGGAGATACAATACATCGCCGCCCACTCGGAAAGCGTTTTTGCCTTGGCCAAAGACCAGGAGCAATGCGATAAATTTCTACAGATCACCGACCAACTCCCCAACCTAAAAAAGATCATTTATTGGGATCCTTCAGGCATGTGGGCCTATAAGGAAAACCAATGGATCATGCAGTTTGATGAAGTTTTGGCCTTGGGCGAGAAGTTTGACAGGGAGCACCCAGGTTTCTATGAAAAAAAGATAGACGAAGTTGGGTCGGATGATCTTGCGATTCTCTCTTACACTTCTGGAACGACAGGCTTTCCCAAGGGTGTCATGGTTACTCACGGTTCCCTTATCTGGGGGGCGGTGCAGATGTCAAAAAACTGTAATGTAAAATCGGGCGATGAATACCTGTCTTTCGTCTCACCTGCCTGGATCGCCGAACAGCTTCTCGGAATCATGGTGTGGGTCTATCATGGGATCACGGTGAATTTTCCGGAGGAACCGGAAACCGTAATGCAAGACCTAAGGGAGATCGGCGCTGCTTTTTTCCTGTTTGGACCGAAGCAATGGGAAGATCTCCTGTCAATGGTCCAAATCCGTTTGACCGACACGACCCTGATCAGATCGCTTGTTTACAAGATGTGCATGCCTATCGGATACAAGGTGGCTGAATACGAACTGGCCAGGAAAAAGATTCCCGCCTTTTGGAAATCCCTGTACTCGATTTGTATGCTCATATGTTTCAGGCCCATAAGAGACTATCTTGGTCTTAGAAAACTGAAGATAGGCCTTACAGGAGGGTCCCTGTTGGGCCCCGACACCTTCAAGTGGTTCCGCGCCCTGGGCGTCAATCTGAGTGAGGTATACGGCGCCTCGGAGATAACGCCTGTCTCCATTCATGGAAGGGAGGTGAATCTGGGGACGATAGGACATCTGACCGACGGGGTGGAGGCACAGATCTCTGATGAAGGAGAACTCCTGGTCCGGTCTCCGGCCCTGTTCAAGGGATATTACAAAGACCCTGATACTACGGCGGAAAAGATCACACCTGATGGCTGGTTTCATACAGGTGACGCATGCACCATAAAGGATGGGAGAGAACTGATATATCTCGACAGGGTAAAGGATCTCCTTTCTCTCAAGGGTGGCGCCAAGTACTCGGCCACCTACATCGAAAACCGATTGAAATTCAGCCACTATATCAAGGATGTCATGATCATAGGGGATGAGACCAGGGAATTCCTCCTCGCCATGATAGTCATTGACTTTAACAACGTGGGAAGGTGGGCGGAAAAAAGCAGGATCCCCTACACCACCCTCATTGATTTATCCCAAAAACAGGAGGTATACGAACTTATTCTCCCCGAACTGGCAAGGGTAAACGAGACATTGCCTAAGGAATCGCAGATAAAGAGATTCATCAACCTCCCCAAGGAGTTTGACGCGGACGAGGGGGAACTTACAAGGACACGAAAATTGAAACGATCTGTCCTGTGGGAGAAGTATATGGACCTGATTGACGCCGCCTATGGCGGTAAAAACCTTGTAGTCCGCGAGGCGGAAGTGAAATATCGGGATGGCAGAAAAGGTAAGATAAGAGCAGAACTGAAAATCATGGATGTGGGAGGAAACAACATATGACCCTGTTCCTTCAATTCCTCTTTTCCGGGATAATGTTGGGGGGAATTTACGGACTTATCGCGGTCGGTATCGTTCTCATAGTAAAAGGCACAAAGGTGTTTAACTTTGCCCACGGGGACCTAGCGGCCCTGGGAGCCTACCTATTCTGGGGTTTGTTGGTTCAGGCGCAGTTAAACATTGGTCTGTCGGTTGTGGTGATGTTGATTTTCGCGGCAATACTGGCAGTCTTCCTTGAAAGGTTCATATTACGACCCATGATCGGACAGCCGCTCCTGTCGACCATTATGGTTACCATCGGGGTTGGTCAGATCTTTGCCGGTATTATAACGCTTTTATGGCCGGGTCCGGGGAGGACCTTTCCCCATATTATGCCTTCAGGGACTTTTCATGTAGGTCCCATAGCCCTTTCTCTTGAGGCTCTGATCAGTTTCGCGATCTGTATTGTGGCACTCATTTGTTTCTATTTTCTCTTTCAGCACACAAACATAGGCCTGGCCATGCGAGGCACGGCAGAGGATCACCAGCTTGCGCAGAGCGGCGGCATACAGGTGACCAGGATTTTCGCCGTCTGTTGGTTTATAGGAATCATGCTTGCGTCAATGGGCGGGATCCTTATCGGCAATTTACACCAGGTTGACAGACCGGCTGTAGCGCATTTTGTCCTGAAGTCGTTTGCAGTGGTGATATTCGGAGGGCTGGAGTCTATTGTCGGCGCTCTCATAGCGGGTATATTCGTGGGAATGCTTGAAATATTGGGCGCAGGTTATCTCGATCCTCTTGTTGGTGGTGGCCTGGGAGAAATCATTCCCTTTGTTGTCTTATTAACAATCCTCTTAATCAAGCCTTATGGATTATTCGGATACAAAAGGATCGAGAGGGTATAAATCATGAGCAGAAGACCCTGCGGCACTTTCGACGTCAGTTACGAAAAAGACATCTGTGTCTTTCGAACCCCCTTTCACTGGATCATGCTGGTTGTTTTGCTGGTTCTCTATCTGATCGTTTTCCCCCTGCTCGCTGAAGATGGTGCACTATCGATTATGAACATGCTTTACATCACCATCATAGCCACCCTAGGCCTCAATTTCCTGCTCGGCTATTGCGGCCAGATCAGTCTCGGGCATGCGATCTTCGTTGCTGTGGGGGGGTATATCACCGGTATCTTTATGACCCATTTTGGGTTTTCCTGGTGGGCCACCTTGCCGCTGTCCCTCATTGGTACGGCCATTGTAGGTCTTTTTTTCGGGCTCCCCTCATTGAGGCTGAAAGGCTTCTACATAGCGATGTCGACCCTTGCCTCCTATTTCATTCTGGTGTGGATCATTATGCACGGAGGGGCGGTTACCGGAGGCATTAACGGCCTGCCGATCGATGTCCCCATGATCGGCTCTTACGAGATATGCAGCCAGAGGCAATTCTACTACCTCATTGCCGCCTTCTTGGCATTGGCCGTATTTGTCGCAAAGAGCATTGCCAGGGGCAGGCTTGGAAGGATCTTTATCGCCATTCGTGACGATGATTTGGCCGCAGAGGTGATGGGGATCAATGTGTTTGGATACAAGCTTATAGCCTTCGCGATTTCCTCGGCTTATGCGGGTATTGCCGGGTCCCTCTTTGCAACCTATTGGGGGTTCATATCCTTTGAGCAGTTTCCTTTCACGGATAACATCTGGTATCTGGGCTACGTGATTGTGGGGGGAATGGGAAGTATCGTCGGCACAATCTTCGGGGTCTTTTTCCTAAAACTCCTGGGCTATTTCGTGATGATCGTCGGACCTATGATAGGGTCTGCCCTTCCCTCCATAGCAGGTTCCGTCGTCTCTTCCATGCTCCTGATATTCAATGGAGCTGTTATTGTTGCCTTCCTTATCTTTGAACCCAGGGGCTTGCATCACCGATGGGAGACCATCAGATCATCCATGCAGATCTGGCCGTTCACCTATTGACGGATAGACCATTTTGGTATTTTTTTGGTAGTGGCACGTAAACACGCAACATAAAACTTAGTTTATCAAGGAGGGTATTCATGGGAAAGAGATTGTTTGGTGTCTTCATGCTATTATGCTTTTTGGCTGTTCTCCCTATTTCGGTTCACGCCAAAGAGGATGTATCCTATAGGATCATCGGGATGTATGACCTTACAGGCCCCTATTCAGGACTTCACCAAGTCATCCTGAGGGGAATCAAGGACTTTGTCGCATGGGCAAATGAGGAGCCGGGTTACTTCCCGGACGGGGTCAAATGGGATCATGAGATATATGACACAGGTATGGATATGCAGAAGTGTGTTGCAGCCTACCAAATGGCTACGTCCAAAAAGCCTGAACCCATCATCACTACCGGCGGACTTGCAAGTCCTACTATCATTGCGATAAAACCCCTTGCAAAAAGAAAAAAGATCCCCTGCATTGACGGTTCCTCAGCCAGGCCTATCGTGCATCCCGCGGCATGGTCTTTCAGTATGCAAGGCTGTTATGAGGGCATGATCGCCGCTTCGGCTAAATTTCTCAAAGATAACTGGAATGCAAACACCCCTTACAAGCTGATCAGGAAACGCTATGAAGAAAACAAGGGCCGCAATCCCAGGCTGGGACTGATAGGTTGGGACAATGCCTTTGGAAGGGCCTTCGATCAAAAAGAGATAAAACCTTACCTCAAGCAACTGGGGGTGGACTGGGTTGAACCTGAATATGTCCCTGTCTCGCCGACAGATACGACGCCGCAAATCTTGAGGCTCGTGAAACGAGGAGCCGACATGATCTATTTTGGAATGTATCCCAATACCCATGCTACCATACTCAAAGACGCGGCCAGGGTCGGCGTTAGGGACAAGTTTCAGGATATGGCCTTTTGGGCGGATAATATCATTCAAATCAGGACCTATGCCGGGGAGATCGCCAATGAGACCATGATGCTCACCGGATACCAGCCTGATACAAATGAATGGGAACCTGCTTTTAAAAAGATGTTCGAAAAAACTAAAATGAGTGAAGACTATGCACTTGGATACTCTCTGGCCATGTCATGGTTTGATGTGTATGGCGAATCCATAAGAAGGGCCGTCAAGAAGGTCGGTCCGGAAAAAGTCACGGGTCGCGTAATATATGACGTCCTTACATCCATGACCGATTACAAATGCATGGCTTACAACAGCTTGATCACATTCAAAAAGAACAAGACTTTCGGCCCGAGCACGGCAAGTATATATCAAAACCAAAACGGCAAAATCGTCAAGATTGTCGATTCAATCTATACGCCGAACCTGTTGCCCGGCGGCGAGGACGTGGTCAAATAACCCTTATTTTTCAGGATTACATGACAATTGCCCTACGCTGTAAGGCAAAGGGCAATTGTACAAACAGACCTAATGCCGGCCTTGAAGCAACGTTTTCTTCCCTCTCCTATTTCTTACCCGCCACTCAGCTCAGGCTATTCCCTATCCAGGCAAAATGCCCTTGACGGACAAATTGAATTAACCTATATTCTTCATGCGGAAAAATAATCTCCTATCCACTTACATTAAGGAAGGATATATCATGTCGGAAAATCACAATAAAGACAGGGAACCTTTGTGGCTGCTTATCGAAAAACAGATCGAAGCCTCCGCGGACGAGGAATACACAGAAGCAAACTACCTTGCTATCTCACGAAAAATTGCCGAAGAACTCGATCAGACGGGCTACAATGTTTCGAAACATGGCGGCAACTGGATGATGTTAACCAAGGCGGTTAAGGCCCGCTGCCGTGTCGGCAGGCCCTTTATGCAGGATTTCAATCAGGCGATTTCCGCCCTGGGTCTGGAGGACCTCGAGGACTCCTATGCCGTAGCCATGAAGATCATCCGTCAATTGGGTGGAGATTGGCCCGCTTATCTGACATCACAACACAGCATGGATGTGGATAAGCTTGCCGAAAAGAAAAAGATCGACCTGATGATAGCCAAGGCCAAGGAGCTTTCCGGTGAAGCAGGTATCCGTTACCTTATATCCGAAGCCTTTGAGCCCGGGATCATCGTTGAAACCTTAGGCGTATCAGAGGAGGAATACAAGGGGGTCAAATCGAAAGTGGACGCTGAACTGGCTGAAAGGGCCCGGGTTCAGGAGCTATTTGAAAAAGTACAAGATGCTTCGGAAGAGGATAAGATCAAACATCTCCTCAACAATAACGCGGCAGATGAACTCATCGTGGAGATCGGCGGCATCCAGCAATCTGCCATCGATGCGGTGAAAAAGGCTATGGAGAAAGAACTGGAGGAAAAGAGGAGAAAAGAAGAAGAACTCGCCGCCAAAAAAGCGGCCGAGGCAGCAGGTCCCTCCCTGGAAGATATCGGTTCTGAAGATATGCTCGAATACATCGAAGGGATCCGGGAGATTCTGGAGTTTTCCGATGTAGAAAAGGATATTCGTACCATGTGTGAACAGAGTTCTATTCCCAAGGCCCTGGTGGACATCGCGATTTCAGACCCTGACAAACTGGACGAACTGGAAAAGGAGGCTGAGGGATAATCTCCGTTACTCCAACACGCATTTCCTACAAGCCGGGATACTGCCCCATTCCGGCTTTTTTCATACCTCCTGGAGGGGAAAAACAGGCCCTCACGCTTACACTATCATAACCCTCATAAACGATTAGGCGCCACTCACATGCTCAAGAGGTCCACTACCCTGCTTTCAGGCTCATGGTCACGGCAAAGCCATGGGGAGTGAGATTGGCCGCTGACACGGCTCCTTTGCATGCCTCAACACAGGTTTTTACGATAGCCAAGCCAAGACCCACTCCCCCGGAATCTCTATCCCGGGAAGGCTCCGGACGGAAGAAAGGCTCAAAAAGCTGATCCAAGAGATCTTCAGGGACACCGGCCCCATTATCTCGAACCTCTATGTCGATCATATCCCCTCTTTTTTGCGCGGACATATGGATCGGGCCTTGGTCTCCGGCGTATTTAACGGCATTTCTTAATAGATTGGCAAGCGCCCGGGTCAGGAGTTCGGCGGAGCCTATAACACGTACCATTGGATCAATTCCGATCACGATCCTCTCTCCGGGCGTCCCTTCTCTCTTAACCACCGTTTCCACTATTGGAAGCAGGGCAATGCTTTCCAGCTTTGTTGTTTCGGATTTCAGGTCGGCCCGTGAAAAGGCGAGCAGTTCACTGACCAGCGTGGACATATGGTCAACATCTTCCATAATATCTCTCACCCGCTCCACGTTTTCTTTTTCAACCCGTTGCTCCAAAGCCCCGAGCCCGAACTGAATACGGGCTATGGGAGACCCCAACTCATGGGACACGTCTCCGAGGAATCGCCTCTGTCCCCTGACAAAAGCGGACAGCCGTGAGGTCATATGCCTGACAGCCCTCGCAAGGCGTCCGATCTCATCGGCCCGGGTTTCATGGAGCGGCACATCAAAACGCCCCCTGGCAATCTCTTCGGCGGCATAGGTCATGCGGGCAAGGGGTCGGGTAATATTTCTCACCATCGGTATCCACAATAACACCGACAGAACAATAACGGTCGCCCCAATCAGGATCCAGGGAAGGGGATCGAAGAAAAAGCCCTTTCCCGTTATTGAATCAGAAGAAGCCAGTAGTAGGGCACGGCCGGGGAGGCGCTCAGGTCCAAGGGTAAAGGGAATACGAACCCCGATCCAGTAGCGGGTCGGATCTCCCGTTCGGAGCATGAAATAGGGCTTTTTGCCGTTTCTCCCCTCTTTACCGGAAAAACTTCTTCTGATATGTCTCTTTTTCAGGAACTCGTCCTCAATAAGAGGGTTTCCCGGTCCTCTTGGAGGATCCTCGAAAAAAGGGGCACGGGGGAGTCGACCCGGGAGAGGCTTACGACGCGAAAAACCTGAGATTCTTCTTCGGACCTTTTCAGGGAGACCACCCTCCATTGTCGAAAAGCGAGATCCATCTTCCAGCGCAAGTGTGAGATCCACCTGATGGGCCTTGGCATGCCTGGCCAGTACTTCGGGCCAGTCGGCCCGAGGGACCCCCTTCAGGTCGTGGGTTATCAAGACGCCTGCGGTCCGCAAGCGATTCGATCCCTGTTGCCCCAAAATGGCATTCACATTGACATACGGCTGGAACACGAAGAATATGGCCAGGATCGCCACCACCACAATCAGATTCAAAAAAAACCAACACAGGATCTTGGCCAGCAAAGAAGAGGTCGGTCTCATCATGGAGGATCCTCGGGACATTTGAACATATATCCGACGGTGCGGACGGTTTTGATGAATCGTGGGTTGCGAGGGTCTTCTCCGAGCTTGCGTCGCAACGAGGAGATATGGACATCCACGGAACGGTCAAAAACCTCATAATTGCGACCGGAAACGGCATCCAAAAGCTGGTCCCTCGTCAGGACCCGACCTGCCGAACCGACCAAACTCGTCAGTAGATCGTATTCAATGGGAGTCAGGTTCAGGGGCTTGGCATCCAGACGAACCGTTCGTGAGCTTTTTTCAATTTCGAGATTCCCAAAAACCGATATTTTGCCATCAGACGCAGGGGCTATCCGGCGGGTCCTTAACTGATGCCGGCGGGTAACCGCGCGCAGGCGCGCCAATAGCTCACGGGATGAGAAGGTCTTTGGAAGGTAGTCGTCGGCCCCCATTTCGAGTCCCACGATTCTGTCGGTTTCCTCCCCCCGCCCGGTGAGCATCAGTACAGGTATGTCCGATTCCCTCCTTAAACGTTTGAGCACTTCGAACCCGTCCATATGCGGCATCATCACATCGAGAATCACGGCATCGTAATCGCCGTTCTGAGCTCTTTCCAATCCCTGAAGGCCGTTGTGGGCGGCCTCTACTTCGTATCCCATAGGCTCCAGGTAATCACCCACGAGCCGACACAGTTTTGTGTCATCATCTATGATCAGAATTTTCATATTGGACGCTCCGATCGCTTGATAGGTCTTTCGGATATAGGGCCTTTTCATTCAACGCCGGAGTCATTATGTTAAACCCTTTGGTCACTCAGGGGCAACCGGCTTTACAAAACCTTTACAATTTTCTCTCGAAACGACACAATACCTTAACAAACCTACCTTATAGTAAACATGACACTAGGGAAGAAATATGAGAAAAAACAAAGCTTGAAGGAGGTATGTCATGAATTCAAAACCCACCCAAACAGTCGTTGCAGGTATCTTTGTTCTCCTGGTCACGGTATGCTTGATACCCGCCGTTGCAGGGGCCTCCGGCCTTGGAGGCGGGAAGCCGGACCACTGTTTTGCCATGAAAGGCCATCATCGGCCGCTCCTGGGAATCTGGCGGAGCCCTCAAATGATCGAGAAACTGGGTCTCACAACAGAGCAGATCAATGAACTCCGGGAGGCGGATTTTGCCTTCCGTGAAAAGCGCTTGGCCTTAAAAGCGGAGATCGATAGTCTGCGGTTACAGATGGATAAGGCCTTTTCCGAAGACAAGGCCGACAACGAGGCAGTCCTTAGTCTAGCGAAAAAAATGGCCGATCTAAAGGGGAAAAAGTATCTCCAACGTGTGGAATCACGTCTTGCCCTCCAAAGGCTCCTGACCCCTGATCAAGTCAAGAAACTGAATTTGTATGACAGACGTCAAAAAATGATGGGCCAAAGGAGATGCGACAAACGTTTCGATGGGCCTCAAAAGAAAGGAAGACCGGATTACAAAATGCCTTAAAGCCAGGGGACGTGCGGACCTCCCTGAGCCCTCCGGGCGGTCCGCCCCTTGTGCCGCGAAAAATGTCCGACCAATGGGGAAGCTCCATTCCGCCCTGCCCCAACCTCACCTCTGCTCCAATAAAGCAATAGCGACACCTTTTCCTGATTTCAGTATCGCATAAATCGCGATTTCTTTCCTCTCCCAAGGTGCAATTTCCTCTTTTTAAGCAATGCTAGGTTATTTTCAGTCATCTTAAACCATACAGGATATTTCTCCAAAAATAGATTGACAACTTTTTACTGAATATTTCATATCACCAGCCTAATACCCGAATCTGATTCGTACAGAGGGGCCTGGGGTTACTCCCTGGCCTGGATGTGCGCACCGGTGCGCAGGGTATCCCTCGCATCAACCTGAGGGGGCTTCGCTCTCGGCACGTCACCTTACTTCTGAACGGGATCCCCTTTAATTCAACCTATGATGGACAGTTTGATCCCTCCATTATCCTATCATGAATATTCGTACATTCCATTCGGGAAGGATAAAAAGACCCTGTATGACTCAACAGGCAAAAGGCTCGGATACTGGACCTATGAGTACGACAGCAACCTGAAGAAACAGAAAAGAAACCTCTATACGCCGGATAAAATCCTAAAAGCCTATACCCTTTTCATGTATGAGAAGGGAAAGGGTGTGACGAAGAAGGTTACCTATGATCGGCACCGCAAACTGCAAAAATCGGTCGTCTATACCTTTGATAAAGGAGGGCAAAAGACAAGAAAAACCACCTATGTTGGAGACGGGACGATCAAAGAATACGCACTGTATACCTACTAACCGGGATCTCACATCGATGGAATCGGGGTGATGTGGGATTGATCACTATCTATGAAGCACCTCTTGTGCTCTCGTGGACCCTCCACATATCGTCATCGTTAAAGCACCGTTCGTTCACATCCGGTTTCATGGCGTCCTGCTCCAGTTTCCGACGATCATAAGATTCGTCCAACACTTCCTTGTAGTATTCGCTCTGAATCAACAGACTCATGATTTCACTGCTTCCTGTCCAGATGAGCCCGAGGCGGGTATCCCGTAATGCTCGCTCCACCGGATAAACACTGGTATAGCCGATCCCGCCCATCACCTGCATGGACAGGTTGACGATATTCCAGGCCGATTCCGTAGCGCAACGCTTGGCTTCGCTGACAAGACGCCTCGAGTTGGGCGCATCCTCGTCAACCGCTTTTGCGGCCATGTAAGTCAGGGCACGGGCAGCATCGAGTTCCGTGATGGCATCTGCTATCTTGAAGTTGACCCCTTGGAATTTGCGAATGGTTTGACCGAAGGCTATCCGCTTGTGGGAGTATCGCAGTGCAACGTCCAAGGCGCCCCAGATACCCAAACATCCTCCGGCCGAGGTTAGTCGCTCCGGGATCATCATGCGGTTAAAACATATGGCGCCACCATGGAGTTCACCGACCAGGTTTTCCTTCGGCACTTTGACGTTGCGAAAGACGAGCCGCCCCGTACCACCCCCTCGGCAACCCATGAGATCAAACAAATATTCAACCTCGACGCCGGGCCCCTTATCGACGATAACCAGGCTGATTTTGTTGTATTTATGAGCATTGGGCTCGAAATTGGTTTTGCAGTAAACCAGAAAGAAATCCGCGCCCTCGGCTCCCACAACAAAGCGCTTTTGACCGTTAAGAATAAAATGATCCCCCTCCAAGAATGCCTTGGTCGTGGCCCCAAAAAAATCGGATCCGCCCCTGGGTTCTGTCAGGGCTTCGGCAGCCACAAGTTTGCCCTCCAGCATCGGCTTTAGATATTTTTGTTTCTGCTCTTCCGTACCGAAACAATGGATCGCCTCTCCGACAATCGAAGGCATGGCAAATGCGCAGGCCAGCGCCATTCCCAGACAACCGATCTCTTCTGTTGCCGCCATTTCAGCCACCCAGCTCATGTCCCGGCCCCCATACTCCTTGGGGAACCGGATACCGCGCAGATTGTATTTCGCCAGCTTTTCCACGAATTCCCTGGGATAGACAATTTCATCTCTGTCCATTTTGCGGAGAAAATCGCTGGTGATCTCCTTTTTGACGAACTCACGCACCTCATCACGAAGGGCCCTTTCTTCCCGGGTTAACATGAAATCATACATGACGGCCTCCCATGCGAAACATTGATGGTTGTTGGCTACCCCTATTGAATCATGTAAATAAGCTTAATTTGTCAAGGTTTTTTGCGAAAATGCTGTTGAGGGGAAATCGAAAGGATAGGTATAGCCAGGAAAGGGACTTAAAAATGATTTGCGAGCACACCCCCATCGTCGCTTCAGCGGCTAGTGAGCAAATAATATAAACAAAAAGCATCCTAACATTTGGAGATTCCCTGCAGCAAGCTGCAGGGAGCGACAATTATTCAGCGGTGTGAAGTCGACCCATCTTTGAGCACGTAAATCTCTCTTTAAGCATAGACACTTACTGAAATTTTGGCACCGCTTCTCTTATCCTCCTAAAAAGCGCTCGCATTGGAAACCCTCACCCAAATCACAGAATACGCAGAATCCGGGTGTTTCTTCTGCCAGGCCCATTTT
This sequence comes from Thermodesulfobacteriota bacterium, assembly GCA_034189325.1. Lineage (GTDB taxonomy): Bacteria > Desulfobacterota > DSM-4660 > Desulfatiglandales > Desulfatiglandaceae > JAXHUM01. The sequence continues at coordinate 73,772 of JAXHUM010000004.1, read as the reverse complement.
TGATTCGCATTTTCCGCACAGACGTTCTTCTCCCTCCTTCATAGGTCCGTCACAAGGTAGCACTGTCATGGGACAAAGATCGATACATCTACCGCATTCATTGCAGAGTTCGGAACGCAAGTCAAACGGAGCTTCCACCCGTCGATCTTTGCCGCGTCCAACAAACCCAATCGGCTTGACTCCAAATTTTCCTGTGCAGGCCCGGACACAGCGACCGCACAATATACAGTCACTATTCCTGAAAGGATAGCGCACCTCCCTGACTCCGCAACGGATGGCAAGATCCTGAATCGCGCGCGAATTCGGAGCTTCTGCAACGATCAGTTCAGCAATGTTATGACGCAGTTTCCTGATTCTCTCCGTATTGCTCAAAATCACCATACCCTCTTGCACGAGCAACGTACAGGAGGTTGTGATTTTTGACCGGCCGTCCTTTACATGCTCTACAATGCAGAGGCGGCAGGCACCGATATCCGAAATATAGGGGAGACGGCACAGATGGGGGATGCAGATGCCGTATCCTAAAGCGGCATCAAGTACACTTGACCCTTTGGCAACGCTAATATCGATACCGTCGATATTGATTGTCACTTGCTTAATCATAATATCACACCTCTTTAACTCACGTAAATTGCTTCAGATTTACATTGGCTCCGGCAGATCCCGCATTTCTGACATAAGGCAATATCAATGACGTGTGGGGTCTTCTTTTCGCCGCTGACCGCATCAAAAGGACAATCGCGCATGCAGATGCCGCAGCCAGTACATTTTTCAGGATCAATGCTGTAGGTAATCAGAGCTTGGCACACGCCGGCTGGGCATTTATTCTGCCTAATATGTGCATCGTATTCCTCCCGGAAGTACCGTAATGTGGAGAGAACGGGATTCGCCGCTGTCTTGCCAAGGCCACACAGTGCTGTTTCGCTGATCGTATACGCCAATTCTTCCAAGAGCTCTATCTGTTCAGGTTTACCGTGCCCCTCTGTGATATCAGTGATAATCTCCAGCATACGGTCGATCCCCAACCGGCAGGACACACATTTTCCACAAGACTCGTCCTGCAAAAAGGTAAGAAAATACTTTGCTACATCCACCATACAGGTCTCTTCATCCATTACCACGATGCCGCCGGAGCCTACCATTGAACCTGCCTCGGCAAGCGCATCGAATTCCACGGGAAGATCGAACCTTTCTACAGGGAGGCATCCACCGGAGGGCCCTCCGGTCTGGACCGCCCTAATCGGCCTGCCGGTTGAGCTTCCACCACCGATACCAAAGACAACTGTCCCAAGGGTTGTTCCCATCGCCACTTCGACGAGTCCAGTATTTTTTATGTGTCCCGTAAGTGCCAGGATCTTGGTGCCTTTGCTTGTTTCCGATCCCCTAGAGGCAAACCAATCGGAACCTTTAAGGATAATAGAAGGGACATTGGCCCACGTTTCTACATTGTTCAAGGTAGTTGGTTTATGCCACAGGCCGTCCACCACAGTATGGACGTCTTTTGAGCGAGGCTCACCGGCTTTTCCCTCCAGAGAGGCCATAAGTGCTGTAGATTCACCGCAGACAAAGGCACCTCCGCCCCGGGAGATCGCCACGTCAAAGGAAAAGGAGGACCCCAAAATGTTCTTTCCCAGGAGTCCTAATTCTCTGGCTTGCTGCACGGCAACTTTACTGTTCCCAACCGCCAATGGGTATTCGTTACGGACGTAGACATGTCCTTGTTGGGCACCGATTGCAAGGGCACCGATCATCATTCCCTCGATAACCAGGTGCGGATTACCTTCCAGAAGACATCGGTCCATGTAGGCACCCGGGTCACCTTCGTCCGCATTGCAAATGACATACTTCTCATCTCCCGGTGCTTCCCGACATTCTGTCCATTTGCGGCCGGTGGGGAAGCCTCCCCCGCCGCGTCCCCTCAAACCGGCGGCCGTAATTTCCCCTATGATTACCTCCGGGGCCATCCCGGCAATGGCCTTCTCCAGGGCAGAATAGCCGCCAATGGCGATGTAGTCTTCAATGGAACAGGGATCAATTTGCCGGTTTTGAGCCAGCAACTGCCGGTCCTGAGCAAGGTAAAAGGGAATTTCCGACTCGCGCTCGAAAGTCTTTCCGGAAACCGGGTCGGTGTAGAGCAATCGTTCAATAATCTCGTTGTTACAGATGGTTTTGATTATGATATCCTGGGCGTCATCGGGCGAGACACCACAATAAAATATATTCTCCGGTTCTACGACAACAATGGGGCCTTGTTCGCAGAAACCATGACATCCCGTGGCGCGTATCAGGACGCTATCCTCCAATTGCTGTTTGGCCAATTCCTCTTTGACCTTACGGATCAGATCGTGGGACCGTGACGCACGACACCCGGTGCCGCCGCATATGACAAGCGATGCTTTGAAGCGTTTGCGATAATCCTGAAGCTTCGTTCGAAGGGATTCCAGTTCGCTGATAGTATTGATTGCGGTCATTCGGAACTCCCTCCATTGCCATTCAATGAATCGATTAACTTGCGAAGCTTGCCTGGATTCATGTGGTGATGGGTGGAACCATTCTCGGTGACAATCGGTGCAAGTGCACAAGCGCCGAGGCAGTTCACATGTTCAACCGTGAACAGGCCATCCTCCGTTGTTTCATTGGGCTCAACTCCCAGTTGAGCGACAGCCTGGTTGAGGATCAGTTTTGCTCCACGAACGTGACATGCCGTGCCTGTGCAAACCTTGATCACGTTCTTACCACGCGGTTTTAATGAAAAAGCCTTATAAAATGACGCCACGCTGTATACTTCTATAAGTGGCGTTCCAAGCTCTTTTGACACAGCCTTCATGGCATCCTCGGAGATATATCCGTAGTTTTTCTGTACATCCTGCAAGACCTCTATAAGCTGCTGAGGCTGGCTCCGGCGCCCCTCCAGGATTGAGGCGAGTTTATCTTGTGACATTAGCAACCTCCTTTGATTGGGAAGATTTGATTGACAATAAGATATATATAGGGCATGGTGGCATTGATAAATACATTAAAAATGCACCTATAATGCATAGATATTATATGCATCATAGATACCCTGACAATGCCTATGTAATGCATATATCATATATGCATCAATAGAATTCCCTATGGCTGAAAAAGAATCCTCCGTAACCCCGCCCGCTCATGAAGATTTCAATAGTCTGCCAAAGGATCTTTTTCGTCTCTGGCTGGTTCCCTTCAGCGAAGATATCGAGCCACCAAAGCTACTGGATGCTCTTCGGGAGCGGATCAAAGAGTTGAACTGTCTCTATGGAATAGCGCAGCTGGCAGAGCGTCATTCCAACTCGATTGAGAATCTCTTGCAGGAACTGGTCACCTTTTTGCCTTTCTCCTGGCAGTATCCCGAGATCACCCGCGCTCGAATTGTATTTAAGGGAAAAACTTACAAGAGTAAGGGCTTCAAGGTTACGCAATGGCGTCAGTCGTCGCGGATTTTCATGTATAATGAACCGGTTGGGGAAGTCTCCATCTTCTATCTGAGGGAATGCCCGCCAGCGGATGAGGGTCCGTTTCTCAGAGAGGAACGCATTTTGCTCGATGCGTTGGCGGGGCGAATCGGTACGACGGCAACGCGGATTTCTGCTGAACAGGAATTGCAGGAGCTTAACAAACAACTCATTATTGAACGAAAGGCATTGCAGGAGGCGAATTCCGCCCTTCGAGCCATTTTGGCAAGGATTGAGGAAGAAAAACAGGAAATCTATAAGGATATACGGGCGAATGTCGACAAGATTCTAATGCCGATATTGACGGAGATGGCCTTGCATCTGCCGGAGACGTACAAAAAATACGCTGAGATATTGAAAACGAACCTAGAAGATATTGCATCCCCGTTTGTCAACCATTTGTCTAAAGCCTATCTTTCTCTTACATCGACAGAAGTCAGTATTTGCAACATGATTCAGAATGGTTTGCAGACCAAAGAAATCGCCCGAATTCGAGGAGTCTCCGTGGGCACAATCAATCGCCACCGGGAACATATTCGACGAAAGCTCAACATCACCAACAGTGACGTCAATCTTATGACCTACCTGCAATCAAATATGTGGTCCAAGGGATGAGAAGAAAGGATTGAAAAACCTTATGATTCACACATGATGAAATCTTGCGCAATGACGAAAAATCGATTTGTGGGCTATTTGCAGGGCCGTGGTTGTTTTCCCAACCTGTCTCGGTCTGGTCATGATATGAAGCAGCCTCTTCGCCCCTCCGATGCTCCTTAAGATCTCTTTGACGACCAGTCTTTCATAGGAAATCCCAAATGGGCATAAAAAAACCGCCAAAGACTTCGGCGAGAAAAGGATTGTGCGATGCTTGTGAAATATCAAATTCTCAGCAAAAGGGGGTGTAAAAAACAAATGGAGAGTTACCTTTGTAAAAACTATACAGCCGTTTTTTGTCTCTTTGACGAGGTTCAAGCGTTAAGCGGCTGGGAAACTGTGTGGATTGTCTAATGTTAACAGAGCCGTGTGAGGCTTTTATTCATTTTCAAAGGAGGAAAAAATGAAACTATACTATGCTCCCGGGACATGCGCTTTTGCCGTCCATACTGCCTTGATATGGTGCGGTGCTGATTACGAGATAGAAAAGGTCAAATTAGGAAGCGATGCCTATAAGAAGATCAACCCCATGGGCGCCGTGCCTGCACTGATTGATGGAGACAGCGGGGTTATGACACAGCTTACTTCTTTATTGAAATATCTTTGCAGAAAATATCCTGATAAAAACATCGGCGACCTTGATGGATCCAAAAACGAACAGGCTCTCGACCAATGGCTTGCCTTTTTAGGGAGCGATCTCCATCCTGCTTTCGGGCCCTTTTTTTCCACAAAACTGTTCACTACCAAGCATGATGAGGATAGCCTGAATGCCATCCGCGAGGCAGTTGAAAAACGACTGGACAATATTTACAGGGTGCTAGACCAGCACCTCGAAGGGAAGGACTATATTGTTGGAAATAAAAAATCGGTGGCAGATGCTTATGCCTATATTATTACCACTTGGGTTGGCTATACGGGCCTCAACCTTGATGATTACCCCAATGTTAAACGCCTCTTCAATAAAATGGCCCAGGACCCTGGGATTATTCAGGCGAGAGAAGAGGAGGGTCTTCGATAGTCTGTTTAAGATAATGATAGACTGAATCGGTTTAGGCTTTATGACGCAGGCAGTGACGATCTCAAACATAAACAAGCGATTTGGGGCACTCCAGGCACTCAAAGAGATCAACTTCTCCATAGACCAAAACATGTATTTCGGTTTGATAGGACCGAACGGCGCAGGGAAATCCACCCTTATCAATATTATGAGCGGATTGTCCCATGCAACCAGTGGTTTTATTGAGATAATGGGATACAATGTCCGCTCAAATTGGAGAAAGGCCAGACAATCTCTAGGTGTTGTTCCACAGGAGTTGATTTATGATTCCTTTTTTACGGTCCGCGAGATGCTGCGCCTTCAGTCCGGTTATTTCGGATACGGTACTGAGAATTACCCATGGATTGATGAACTGATAGAAACGCTGGACCTGACAGACAAGACCCATGAAAATCTCCACAGACTTTCCGGAGGCATGAAAAGAAGGGTTCTTATTGCCCAGGCCCTTGTCCATAAACCAGAGGTGATCGTTCTGGACGAACCCACTGCCGGGGTGGATGTCGGTTTGCGCAAGGTCTTATGGCATTTCACCCAAAAACTCCACAAGGAAGGCTCTACGATACTTCTCACCACACATTACCTTGAGGAGGCAGAATCTTTATGCCAAAAGATCGCCATCCTCGATAAAGGCCATCTGGTTGCCTTGGACAGGACCAGGGCCCTGCTGGAACACTATCCATATAAACTATTAAATCTAACATATAAGGGGCACACGTTTGATATTCCCGGATCCATCAAAAGCCTTATTGTTGACGCTCGTGAGGGAAAACTCACGTTGAAGCTGCACCGAATCAAAGACAGCATAGGTGCCGTGCTTGCCGCTATCCATTCATGTGGGATTCATATTGTCGATATGCAAACGATTGAGCCCCGCCTGGAAGATGTCTTCAGAGACTTTACGGAAAACAATCATGTATAACCCCCGCGGCATTATCTCTCTTTTCTTAAAAGAGACCTGGCGTTTTCTGAAGGTCTCTATTCAGACGATTCTGGCTCCGGTGGTCACTTCTCTGCTTTATCTGCTCGTTTTTGCGTCCGTCATGAAAGAACATCCCGCGATCTACAGCGGTATTGAATATACTGAATTTCTTATTCCGGGCCTGATCATGATGGCAATACTTCAAAATGCCTTTGCCAATAGCTCATCCAGCCTTTTTCAATCCAAGCAAAACGGGAGTATCACCTTTATTTTACTGGCCCCTCTGTCCAGTTATGAGTTTTTTCTGGCATATGTCGGCTCATCCATAGTAAGGGGTCTGTGCGTCGGTATTGGAGTGTGGATGGTCTCCTGTTTTTTTGCCCTACTCCCGGTGAACAATATCTTCGTCATATTCTGGTTCGCTTTCATAGGGAGCGGTGTCCTGGGCGCTCTTGGGCTTATAGCCTCTATATGGGCCATGAAGTGGGACCATGTGGCGGCGTTTCAGAACTTTGTCATTCTCCCCCTTTCTTTTTTAAGCGGAGTCTTTTTTTCCATAAAATCCCTGTCTCCTTTCTGGACTAAGGTATCTTTTTTCAACCCCTTTTTTTATCTGATCGATGGGTTCAGGTTCGGGTTTCTCGGCGTTTCAGAGACTTTTTTGCTGCTGAGTTTTGTAATCTCCGCTCTTTTCTTCTTATTGGTGAGCTGTTTTTGCATAATCATGCTCGAAACCGGGTATAATCTCAGGACATGAGCGATTCTTCGGCAAAAGATATGGAATCCTAGATGTTTTACAAAGGTGATCAAATAAGCTAAATGATGTTATGACCTTAAAAACCTTAAGAGATAGAAGATTAATTTATGGGACTACTAAAAAACTTCTTTAAGCCGAACCCTGCCAGACATGAGCAAAAGGGAGATGCCTGTGTCAGGGCCTCGGATTGGGGTATGGCGATAATGGCCTATGGAGCGGCCCTCAACATCCTTGAAAAGACGGCGCCGGAAGAGGTCGAAGCCAGGCAAAGAGTCCTTGAAAAGCTTCAGGGATCCAAGGAGACCCTGGCACGCCAACACGTTGAGACGGCCATTGAGTTCATGGAATCGGGGCATAACGAAGATGCCGGGGAATTGCTCAAACTGGCCTTGGACTTGGCACAGGATAGGGCATTAAGAAAGGAGATCAAAGACAGACTTGTACGAGTGGATCACCCAACATCTATAGACCCTCAACAAGATGCTGCCGAATCCCTAACCTTACCCACGGCGGATGAACAGGAAAGTGCCGGCGGTGGTGACGAAGAAACCTTTACAGCCCTTTGCGGTGTGCTGCCCGAAGAGGTACGATCAGCCTATGCCTCTTACGGTCTCTCTTTCAGGAGAGGTTATCTTGCCCTGAATCGAGGGGAGTTTGCCTTTGCAGCCGATGCCCTCTCCCAGGCCATGGAAGAAGATTCCTCACCAGACTCCTACATTACCCTCGAGCTGGCCACGGCCCTCCTCAATCTACAGCGTCTGGATGAAGCAAGGGAGTTGCTGGAGACCTTTCTTGAGCATCACCCTGAAGCGCTTCCCGGTTATCAGGCCCTTTGCGAGGTGTTCTGGGAAATGAAGGCCTTTGACCTGGCCGAGGAGCTTCTTGAAACCTGCCCTGACGAGCTGAAAAACTCTCTGGCCTACGTCTTGATGCGTGGGGAAAGCCTATCTCAGGCAGGTAGACATTCCCAGGCCGTAGATTTCTACCAGGGCTTTATCAATCAATACGGTCGGCACGAGGCGGTCTTAAAGGCCCTGGCTGGATCCTACGAGACCCTTGAAAACCTTGAAGAGGCCCGCAAACTCTACAGTGAAATCATGACTCAGTGCCAAAGCTGTCATGGCAGCGCAGATCTCCTTGTCCAAAGGAAATATGCCGATATCAGCTTTGCTCTCAATGAGCGGAGCACGAAGATTTTGGAGTTGTATCTGTCTCTGGCCCAGGAGGACCCTTTTAACCAACCTCTCTATTTTCAGAGGGTCAGTGAAATCTACGCTGCAATGGGCAACCAAGAGGAAGCCCGCCGGTTCCGTTTGTTTTTCCAACAGGCAACGGAGGAAAAGGAATAGAAGCCTCTCTTTTGACCCGAGCTTCAGGGCCCCTCCGGTTTCCTTTTCCAAAGGCACAAGCTACTCACCCAAAAGCATGATGATACTCGTTAAGCACATTTTCACCGATACAAAGGGGTAGGTTCTCTTGAACCTTTGATCCACTCCAAAGGTGATCGAACAACCATACAATTGACAGAGCCCTACTACCTGCCTATAATCGAAACACCCGACCGAAACGCACGGACACCTGAATCCATTTTATTAATGGAGATTGCGTGGACCCGAATCAATTGATACCCACTCCCGATGTCCTTTCCGCACCATGGGAGTTGTTCAACCTCCTTCTGGTCGGGACCTTCACGCTCCACTTGCTTGCAGCCAACATTATGTTGGGAGCCCTCTTCGTCGTCTTCTGGTACAGCATCAAAAACAGGACCCCAAAAATTCCGGACCCTCCTGACAGACTGATCTCTCGAAAGCTTCCCATCGCCATTGCCTTCACCATCAACTTGGGCGTCCCGCCCCTGCTCTTCTTGCAAGTGATCTATGGGAACTTCATCTATGTCAGCTCAGTACTCATGGCGGTCTACTGGCTGTCACTTTTTGTCCTGATTATCCTTGCTTACTACGGCGTGTATCTCTTCAATTTCAAATACGATTCCCTTGCCAGGAGAAGGTCCTGGGTCATGGGTCTGGTCATTGCCCTGATTCTCGTAGTCGGGTTCTTCTTCACCAATAGCCTACTCCTCATGATAGACCCAAAGAGTTGGACACGATATTTCTCCGAGCCGTGGGGACGCATCATTCATACGGCAGAGCCCTCATTAGTGCCCAGATACCTCCACTTTGTCCTGGCATCTCTCGCCACAGGAGGCCTCATTATGGGCCTCATAGGTTGGTGGAAAGAGAAACAGGGAGAGACAGAGGCCGGCGAGACATTCAGTCAAGGCCTCTTTTTTTACGCCCTGGTCACGATGCTTCAATTTTTGGTCGGTGCCTGGTACCTGGGGACCATCCCCCAGGGGGCGCTCGCCCAGATTATGTTCGAGGGAAGGGTTATCTTCCCGATCTTCCTCCTATCGGTGATACTGGGAATAACCTCCATACTTTTTGGTTTCTCCAGACTGCCCTGGCACACAACCATCACTTTTGTCCTGACGGTCCTTTTCATGGTCCTGTTTCGATACGCTGTAAGAGGTTTCTACCTCCAACCCTATATCGAAAATAACAGGCCCGAATCGGCCTATCAATTCAGCCCTGTTTTTCTTTTTCTCATTGTCCTTCTTATCGGCATTGCCTCTGTGACCTATGTCATCCGCCTGGCGCTACGCAACAGAAGGGAGCCCTCTTGATGAATTACCCTGTATGGGAAATACCGATCTTGGGAGGCGGACTCTTGGTGGCCATCATCGCCACAATCCATGTCTTTGTCGCCCATTTTGCCGTTGGCGGGGGGCTTTTTTTGGTAGTCACCGAGATGAAGGCTCGACGGGAGAAGGATCAGGGCATGCTCGACTATGTCCAAGGTCACACCAAGTTCTTTCTCCTTATCACCATGGTTGTCGGGGCTCTCACCGGAATTGGCATTTGGTTGATAATTTCGATACTCCACCCCTCCGGCACCTCCGTCCTGATACATACCTTTGTATTTGGGTGGGCCACGGAATGGGTGTTTTTTGTGATAGAGATTGTCTCTCTGCTGGTCTATTATTTCACCTTTCAGACGATGAATGCCAGGGACCATGTCGTTGTGGGGTGGATCTATTTTGTGGCCGCGTGGCTGTCCCTTGCCGTCATCGGCGGTATTGTTTCGTTCATGCTCACACCTGGCGGTTGGATAGAGACGGGCAACTTCTGGCACGGATTGCTCAACCCCTCTTACCTGTCATCCCTTGTCTTCAGGACCGCCTTCGCCCTCATCCTTGCCGGTGTCTACGGCTTGATCACGGCATCGAGCATCCACGATGCCTTGCTGCGGCAAAGAATGATCCGTTACTGCGTCCTCTGGCTGGCCCTTCCCTTTATGGTCCTGCTGCCGTCCGGCTACTGGTATTTCCAGGTCGTTCCCGAGCATACCAGGAACCTGATAATGGGAGACTCGCCCGAGATGGGTCTGTTTACCGGGGGATTTGTCTGGATCACCCCTATACTCATCCTTGCGGGAATTTTCTGCGCCGTGAGACTAAACGCGGTGGTCCACAAGATCCTGGCCCTCCTGCTCCTCATTGTCGCGTTTATGTACATGGGGTCTTTTGAAACAATAAGGGAGGCAGGCAGAAGGCCCTATATGATCTATGGGCACATGTATTCCAACAGCATCTTAAAAGCATCTCTTTCTGAAACCCAACAAAAGGGCGTGCTCCAAACGGCAAAATGGGTCCGGGACAGGGAGATCATCTCTTCCAATCCTACGTCAGCGGGCAGGGAACTCTTCCGCATCGTTTGTCATTCCTGCCATTCCATGGGGGGCTTTAGAAATGACATCTTTGAGCGTGTCGCGAATATGGAAGCTGATGATCTCCTCAGGATCATGGAGGATATGGGTTACGATAAAGGATTTATGCCCCCCTTTCCCGGAAATACGAAAGAGCGTCAGATTCTTGCAGGCTTTCTGGTGAAGGCCTCCCAGAACCGATCAGACCGATGATCCTGTCTCAATAAGGGGAAGGCCTGAACAGCACGGCTTATCAGGCCTTCCGTGAAAGAGAACGTTCATATACTCTCGGAGCCGTGGAAGGATCATCTATGGTTGTGCGTTTCGTCGCTCCGACAAACACTTCATCGGATTCAGCAAATGGACATTGACCAACTAAGGCCACGAAGAGATCTCTCTTTTTTCCCAATAGAATCTGAGGGCCGGACTCTCATTATGATCCAGGATTCCCTTGGTCTTGTCAAAAGGGGGCAGGCGATCAGCCTTGGATTATACACGCTGATAAGTAGATTGGATGGATCTCATTCGGTCAGGGATATTCAGATGGGAATGATGCGCGAGCAAGGGGGAAGGCTGGTACCTCAAGAAGAGATTGAGGCCCTATTGGCCGAACTCGATTCCATATTCCTCTTGGATAGTCCCCGATACAGGGAGGAAAGAGACAGAATTATCGCCGGTTTTTCAGCCCAAAAAACACGGCACGCCGCATTTGCCGGGACCTCCTATCCGGAAAAGAAGGAGGAATTGGAAGGAAAACTGGAGACCATCCTGGCCATCAAGGAGACTCCCTCGCCTCCCTCAGGCCGGATCACAGGTCTGGTGGCCCCACATATTGATTTAGAGGTGGGGAAGAACATCTATTCAAAGGCCTATCACGCCCTAAGGGATTTGGCCCCAAAGAGAATCATTGTCCTTGGCGTCGGCCACACTATGAGAAAGGCGATGTTTTCGTTAACCACCAAGACATTCGAGACGCCTTTAGGGAGAATAAAGACCGATGAGAAGAGCGTCACGGAACTCCTCAAAGCAGGCGACAAGCTGGTTGCAGAGGACGATTTTGTCCACAGGGATGAACACTCCATTGAATTTCAGCTTATCTTTCTGCAGCACGTTTTGGCTGATACGAGCTTTACGCTCGTCCCTATCCTGTGCGGCTCTCTTATAGAGAACCTGACCGATTATACCAGGGAGGCTTATGTCACTGAAGCGTTCGATTTCTTGAGGGTTTTACGAGAGGTTGCCCATGGTGACGACACGATTCTCATTGCCGGGGTTGATCTCTCCCACGTGGGGCACAAGTTCGGCCATGACATGCCCGCTTCCATGATCATTGATCAGTCCGAAAGGCACGATAGGGAGCTCTTGGATTGTCTCTGCGCCGGGGATGCCGATCATTTCTGGTCGGCATCCAGGGCTGTTGAAGATCGGTACAATGTCTGCGGATTTTCCGCGCTTGCCTGCTTTTTAGAAACCCTTCCCCCGAGCAACGGGCAGCTCTTGGGCTATGAGATATTTCGAGAAGCCCCTACCCGGTCAGCGGTCGGTTTTAGCGCTGCCCTTTTTACCCGATGACCGAAGGGCATGGTCAGAGGCCCTGATCCGGGGCTTTATAATGGCGGGGGACAACTGATACCTGCAACCATCGGATTGAAGGCATCTCTAAGCATCAAATGCCTTGATGGCGGTATAGATTCTATGGAAAATGGTCAAGAAACCTCCGATAACGAGAATCCATAGGCCGACCACAAGAAATTGGGGAAACATCAGCATCAAGAATATAATGAGGATCCTCTCAGGCCTCTGTAAAAACCCAATAGATCCGAACTCCTGAAAGCACTCCGCCCTTGCCTTCACGTAGCTCGTAATCAGGGAGGTCACAAGGGCCAGCAGGGCAAGAAGCAATATCGTCTTATTCCCCTTATCAAAGGCGTACAAGATAACGGCTATATATATGGCACTGTCTGCAAACCTATCACCGACCGAATCAATAAAGGCGCCTTTGGGACCTGCTGTTTTGTTCCTCCTCGCCAGAGACCCGTCCAGTGCGTCAAAAAGAGAAAAAAGGATAAACAACAGGGCTCCGGTGATCCAGTACTCATTGTAAATAAAAACAGAGGCCAAAACCGTGCCCGAAAGGGCGATCAGGGATAAGTAAGAGGCTGAGAAGTGACGGTTGACCAGGAAATCCACCAAAGGCCTCGATACCTTTTCAAAGGGGCCTCTCAACAAATGTATCATCTCATTTTTCCTTTGAGAAATTCTTCACCCTATACCCAAATACTAAGCTGGCGACACATCCAGGTCAACCCTGTTTGTGTGGGACCACTCTTTTCGCAACAGATCCCGGCTATCGCTCTCAAAGATAGAGGGACCACGACAATCCTTTGGAGAGCCATGCAGGGATTGGGACATGAACGCCCGTGATTGCGTATCATTTTTATCCTATCGACCCTTCCTAAAGGTGGAGAGGATTTTCGCGAGGGATAAAATCAGGACTATCCCCGAAAAAATGTCTCCATGTCGGGCATAGAATGTTACAGGGTGCTGACGCAGGGAGATGGTCCCTGTTAGGACCTCCTCTCGGAAAAGGCCGGTCTGTCTCACGATTTTTCCCCGTGGTGTGACAAAGGCGCTGAAACCGGTGTTGGCCGCCCTTATCATCGGCAGCCGGTTTTCCACAGCACGGAATACAGCCATACTCAAATGCTGGTAAGGCGCACTGGTCATCCCGAACCAAGCGTCATTCGTAAGATTGACCAGAAAATTGGCCCCCGCCCTTCGATGGGCATTGGCCAGGCCCGGGAAAACCGCCTCGAAACATATCAGGACCCCTGCGGCAAGGTCCCCGAAACTAAGAGGGGCGATCTTGTCTCCTGATTTAAAATCTCCTGCCGCCGGGACCAAACGGTCCACAAAAAAGAGCAGGCTCTTCAGCGGGACATATTCTCCAAAAGGCACAAGATGGACTTTGTCATAGAACTGGCCCCCCTTGCCGTCATTCGATATCATGTATGCCCGATTGTAGTATTCTATTTTACCATTGACCCGCCGATAGGCAGGGCTTCCAAAGATGAGTGTCACTCCTGATTCCTTGGCCAGGGCGCGCACCTTTGCGGCGAGTTTGGGCCTGTCCTGAAAGAAGAAAGGGACGGCTGTCTCAGGCCATACGATTACATCCGGGTCGGAACCCTTGGCCGCTCGCGTCAGTCTCTCGTAAATGGCAAGGGTCTCTTCCTGGAACTGTGGATCCCATTTGACGGACTGGTCGATATTGGCCTGAATCACCGATACGGTCATCTCTTTCTCCCCACCTTTTGCCTTGGGAACTTCTGAAAGGCACTTATGGCCATAGACCAACACCAGCCCTAGCATACATACAAAAAGGCCGGTATTGACGATGGATGTGCTCATTGTCCTGTGGGGGTGTTTCCGCATCCAGGAAAAGATCAGCCCGTTAGAAAAGACAATGAGAAAGGAGAGACCATAGACTCCTGTAAGATCCGTCACCTGGACAAGGGGAAGATTGGTGTACTGTGAATAGCCCAAAAGACACCAGGGAAAACCGGTAAGGGCTTTTGCCCGAACGAATTCCAGGCAGACCCAGAAACAGGAGGCAAACAGGGGAAGAAACCTGGAATCCCTTACATGGAGCACAAGAAGAGAAAAAAGACCAAGGTACAAGGCCAGATAAAGGCACAGGAGACCCAGCGGGACCAGGCTCACCAGAAAATGGAGATTGCCGTACCGTCCGAGGACCTCCGCTATCCAATAGATGAGACTCAGGAAATGGACGAGACCCGCGATCAGACCCAGCCGAAAGGCGACTGAGGGAGGTTCGTTGTCAAGGCTGAAAAAAAGGGGGACCAGGGCGATCCAGGCCACCAGAGAGAGTCCTAAGGGTGGGAAGGCCGCTGTCAATAGGAGGCCTGAAAGGATGGCAAGGAAGACCTTCTTTCTTGACGGCCTCTTCTCTCTCTCCCCTTTTCCAAAAGACCACAAGGCCTCGTCGCCCTCCATGATTGGGATCTGATTATTCGGAAGAGTGTTCCAGGAATGCGGGCATGAGATCATGCCCTTTCTCGAAAAAGATACCCGATTCTTCGGCGTTCCTCTCTGAAAACCCGGGCCCACTCACGGTCGACGTCAGCTCTTTTTTGTCGGCCCAGGCAAAAGGAGCCGGTTCGTTGGTATGGGTCTTTTTGGAAATCGGGGTATAATGGTCGCTGACCACCATGACCCTCAGATCATCAAAGGCATCCAAGTGACGCAGGATGACACCGACCACTTTCTCGTCAAAAGACTCGATCGCCCTGATCTTGTCTTTCACGCTGCCCTCGTGACTGGCCTCATCCGGGGCCTCCACATGGACAAATACAAAATCGAGGTGGTTCAGTCCCTTCAGGGCCTCTTCCGCCTTCCCCTGATAATTCGTATCCAGATACCCTGTTGCCCCCTCCACATGAATCCGTTCAAAACCGGCATTGGCACCAATTCCCTTTAAGAGATCGACAGCTGAAACAGACCCGCCCCTCAGGCCGAAGCGATCACTGAAAAGGGGAAGTTGAGGGGCCTTTCCCTGCCCCCAAAGCCAGATCGAGTTGGCCTCCATCAATCCCTGTTGCCTTCTTTTTCGGTTGACCGGATGATTTTCCAGGGGTTCCCAGGAAGCCCGAACAAGGTCTTGGACAGGACCTCGTGGATTCCGGTTTAGATAGAGGGCCATATTTTGTCCAAGGACATCGTGTGGAGGGATCGTATCGGCTTTGTCAGGCCCGTGATCCCAGACCAGAAGGTGTCGGTAGGCAACCCCGGGATAGACGCGCAATGGGGGAATGTTCATTGTCTCTTTCAGAGTCCTGACGAGTTGTTTTGCCTCAGGGGTGCTGATATTGCCACTGCTGTGGCTGACCATCACAATGTCGTCATTCGATTTCCGATCCAGCGTGACCAGATTCATCCGGAAGGCGACCTGGTCGGGACCCAGATCCACTCCCATGCTCGCCGCCTCAAGCGGTGCCCGGCCCGTATGATAAATCAGAGGATCGTATCCCAAAAGCGACAGGTTGGCCACGTCGCTGCCGGGTTCCATGCCGTCAGGTATGGTTTTTACACGACCTATCCTGCAGGCGGCGATCCGATCCATGTGGGGTGTCTTGGCAATCTGAAGAGGTGTCTTGTTATCCAGCGCAGGGATTGCGTAATCGGCCATCCCGTCCCCGATCAAGACAATGTATTTCCTCTTATGTCGGCCCCTCATCTTGTCTCTACCTGTTCTCTACACGAATCACAACTGTCTTGCCGGTCAGGATTTCTTGGTCGCTCAGTTCAGAAATAGCCCTTTGCACATTCTTCTCTCGAGCCTCGTGGGTGAGCATGACGATCGGTACAGGCCCGTTTTCCTCCCTCCCCTTCTGAATAACGGATGAAATGCTGATCTCCTGTTGACCTAGAATACCGGCTATCTTGGAAAGAACTCCAGGACGGTCCAGGGCGGAAAACCTGAAGTAATAGGCGCTGGTCAGTTCTTCCATCGGCTGGATCTTTATCCTTTCCACAAGTGGACGTACATGGGCCAGGGGAGGCATCAAACCTTTCTGCCCCAAACGAATCTGCCTTGCCAATTCCATGATATCCGAGACGACAGCACTGCCTGTAGGTCTTCTTCCGGCACCGAGGCCGTAATAAAGATTGGGGCCGACAAAATCGCCCTCCACATAAACAGCATTGTAAGCCTCATTGACATTCGCCAGGATATGTCCCTTGGGAATCATGGTGGGATGGACACGGGCCTGAATGGCATCTTTTGAACCTGCTGCGATCCCCAGCAACTTGATAGTGTACCCGAACTCATCGGCAAAGAGAATATCGTCTGGGGTCATCGCCTGGATGCCTTCTCGGTAGATATCATCAAAAGTGACCGGGGCGCCGAAGGCGATCGATACAAGGATGGCCAACTTGTGAGCCGCGTCGGTGCCGTCAACGTCAAGGGTCGGAGGATCTTCCGCAAAACCGAGCGTGACAGCCTCTTGCACCATCTGATCGTAGGGAATGTTGTCCCGTTTCATTCCGGTCAGGATATAATTGGAGGTCCCGTTCAGGATACCCATCATGGCTTGGATATGATTGCCGGCAAGGCCTCGCCTTAGGGCGCTGATGATGGGTATGCCTCCGCAAACGCTCGCCTCAAAGGCCAGATTCACCCCATGGTCCTTTGCAGTTTCATATATCTCCCGGCCACACTCGGCAAGAAGGGCCTTGTTCGCCGTGACCACATGCTTGCCCTTTTCCATGGCCCTCAGGATGAATTCCTTGGCCTTGCCGAGACCACCCATCAGCTCAACCACAATATCGATTTCGGGATCTTGGATCACCTCCATGGCATCGGTGGTCAAAAGGCCCCTGTCAATCGCAACGCCCCTGTCGGAGTCAATGTCTAGATCCGCTACTCTCTTGACATTCACATCCGCTCCAACCCGGCTCGAGATGATGTCCCTGTTCTCGGTGAGCGCCTCATAGGTTCCCGCTCCCACAGTGCCAAATCCGATGATACCAACATTGATGTGCGACATGGATGTGTCCTTTTTACAAGAGGTATTTTATCCCCCTGATGGCCTGCCTGATCCGTTGGGGGTTTTCTACCAAAGCAAAACGGACAAAACTATCCCCATATTGCCCAAAACCGGCACCTGGAGAGACAGCCACCTTGGCCTTTTCAATAAGCATTTTAGAGAACTCTACAGAACCCATGTCCTGAAATTTCTCGGGAATCCTGGCCCACACAAACATGGTCCCCTTGGGTTTTTCAATAGACCATCCTACGCGATTGAGCCCGTCGATAAGCACATCTCTCCGCTCCTTGTAGGTATTGACGATCTCGGTGACACAATCATAAGGCCCGTTCAGCGCGATGATCGAGGCGATCTGGATGGGTTGAAACATGCCGTAATCAAGGTAACTCTTGATCCTCTTCAGGGCCGCCACAAGGACGGGGTTCCCCACGCAAAAACCGACTCTCCAGCCCGGCATGGAATAGCTCTTTGAGAGACTGAAGAGCTCCACACCAATATCCTTGGCGCCGGGGACCTGGAGAAAACTGGGGGGCTTATAGCCGTCAAATACCAGGTCGGCGTAAGCGAAGTCATGGATAACAAGCATGTCATGTTCGCGGCAGAACTCCACAATCTTTTCAAAAAACTCTATATCCACAACCTCGGTCGTCGGGTTATGGGGGTATGAGATTATGAGCATCTTGGGATTCGGCCAGGTCTGTTTGGTCGCCGTCAGGAGATCCTCAAAAAAATCCCTGTCAGGCCCGATGGGAATACTCCTCAAATCACCACCTGCGATGATGACGGAATAGGGGTGGATAGGATATGTGGGATTGGGTGCAAAGACGACATCCCCCGGACTGACAGTTGCCAGGACGAGGTGCGAAAGGCCTTCTTTGGCGCCGATTGTGACAATCGTCTCTTCATCCGGATCCACATCCACGTCAAAGCGACGCTTGTACCAATCACTAATAGCCAGTCTGAGTTTTTTGATACCCATTGAAGCGGAATACCTATGATTGTGCCCCTTCTGCGCTGCCTCAATGAGCTTATCGACAATATGATCAGGCGTGGAAAGATCGGGGTTTCCCATCCCCAGGTCGACGATGTCTTCACCTCGGTGCCGGGCCTCCATTTTTATCTTGTCCACGGTGGCAAAGACATATGGCGGTAAACGGTTCATTCTCCTGAATTCTTGCATAGCCTCACTCCTTCGATGTCAAAGCTGTTCTCACTGGCGAGGTTGAAAAATAAAGCATTCTATACCGGGGGGTCGAAAAAATCAAAGCCAAACTCAAAGACTTATAGGACCTCTCATTACCATCGCTGCAAAGATCCTATTGACAACAAAATCGCCAGATAATAAAAGACAATATAGGTATATTGTCAGTTTGATTCGCGACCAGAATAGGGTGCAGGATAGATGATGGATAAAGATCAGGGAAAGAGCACATACGCCAAGGCCGGCGTTGATATTGATGCGGCAAACCGTTTGATTGAGACCTTGAAGCCCATAGTGAGTAAGACCTTTAAGTCCGGCGTGATTACCGATATTGGGAGCTTCGCGGGGGCCTTTTCTCTCAATCTTCAGAATGTCAAGAATCCGGTGCTTGTCAGCTCGACGGATGGTGTGGGCACGAAGCTGAAGATCGCATTCATGTTGGACAAACATGATACTGTGGGGATCGACCTCGTGGCCATGTGTATAAATGATATCATGGTCCAAGGGGCCTTGCCCCTCTTCCTTCTCGACTATATATCGGTGGGAAAACTCGATGTGGATCAGGTCACCGATATTGTCAAGGGCATCGCCGAAGGATGCAAGCAGGCTGATTGCTCCCTCATTGGTGGAGAGACGGCCGAGATGCCCGGATTCTACGCAGAAGGTGAATATGATCTTGCCGGTTTCGTGGTGGGGTTGGCCGATAATGAAGACCTCCTGGATGGTTCTGAGATAGCCGTGGGTCACCAGCTCGTTGGTATCGGGTCCAGCGGCATTCACAGTAACGGCTTTTCACTGGTCCGGAAGATCTTCTTTGATGGGCTCAAGATGTCGGTGGATGATCATATTCAGGACTTCGGCCGTACCCTCGGAGAGGAACTTATTGAACCTACAAAAATCTATGCCAAGGCCATACACAATTTGAGAAGGGATTTTAAGATCTACGGTATTGCACATATTACCGGAGGAGGCCTCATCGACAATGTCCCCAGAATACTGCCCAAATCATGTAAGGCCGTCATTAACAGGAATAGCTGGCCCTGCCCTCCTGTGTTTTCTTATATTCAGAAGGCAGGACGAATTTCCAACAGCGAAATGATGCGGACCTTTAATAACGGCCTGGGTCTCGTTGCCGTCGTCAGCGAGGAGGATATTGCCGAGGTCCTTGTCAGACTGGAAGGCATGGGGGAAAAGGCCTGGCATATCGGCTCGGTGAAAGCGAGAAAGGACAACGAAGAGGCCGTCCGCTTAATTGATTAGAAGATTGAGCCGATTTCAAAACGCCCCCTTTTGTCCGATCTCTACGTCAGGCTCACATTTTAATCATCGAAATACTCATTGTATTCCTGTGGTTAAAATTTCTATCTTCCTTGACCTCGAACAGAATTGAACATTTTGTAGCTAACTCGATTATTGATGAATTTGACCCTAACGCTGCCGGCCTTTGGGAAAATGGACTCCCAAGGCAACGAGTGAGGAACTGACCGATGTTTGGCCTCGGCCTTCCGGAAATAATCATTATCGCCCTTATCATCCTTTTTTTGTTCGGCGCCAAGAGATTGCCCGAAATCGGAAAGGGTCTTGGAGGCGCCATAGGCGAATTTAAAAAGGCGAAGAGGGAGAGGAATCCCGACAAGGGTGAGGTTGATAAGAAGGGGGATAAACCGACCTCGTTGGAGAACAAGATCTTGAACAGCGCCTTAGACAAGATACCGGAAGTGAAGAAGGTCTCGGAAATCAAACAAAAGGCGGAGAAGATCAAAAGAATTATAGATTAGTCCGTGGAATTCGCGTTTTTTCCGCAAACATTGAAAGGGGAAGCGACATGCCGAATGGTCTTACACTACAGCCCGGCGATGACTCCTCGTCCAAGGATATTGAGGAGATACTTCGATCTTATAAGACGATTGCCGTGGTGGGCCTTTCTCCAAAGGAATCCAGGGACAGCCATAAAGTGGCGCGATACCTGTTGGAACAGGGTTATGAGATCGTTCCCGTCAATCCTGGGCAAAAGGAGATCCTTGGCAAACCCTGTTTTCAGAGCCTTCTGGATATTCCCTTTCAAGTAGATGTGGCCAACCTTTTTCTCGGCCCTGCCAGAATCCCATCTGCAGTTGACCAGGCGATACAGATAGGCGTCCATGCCATCTGGATGCAGATTGGGGTCGTTGATAAGGAGTCCGCTCAGAAGGCGAGGGATGCCGGTATTCCTGTTGTGATGGACCGATGTATTATGCAAGAGCACAGAAAACGCATAATCACTCTATCCGCTCCCTAAACGCATGGCCATGCCCTTCAAAGTCCTTGTCTCCTTTTGTTTTGCACTATGTGCGTTTTCGGCTGCGCATCCCCTCTCTTGAGGACATGTGCCACTTACGTTGTGAGTCATGCCGATATAGCCTGTTGAGGATACATCAGGAGCATCTCTCATCGGGAAATGGAATTGAAAAGGAAACCTATACATACTCCCATTTCTCTCTCACACCTGCTGAAAAAAACCGTCATGCTATCCCTCCTGTTCGTCTTGCTTTTCAATGCAGACACCGAAGCGGCCTCCTTCAGGATCGGAAGCTACAACGTCGAAAACCTGTTCGACCTAAGATATGATGGGACGGAATACAAGGAGTATATCCCGAACAACCATTTTCATTGGAACAGGGATATGTATACCACCAAAACTGAAAACATCGCCAGGGTGATCCATGGAATGGCAGCCGATATTGTCGCATTGCAGGAAGTTGAGTCCGAAAGGGCCCTGTCCTTTCTCCGTGACAGATTGAGGCGGGTCAGATGCCTTTATCCCTATATGGAGATTGCCGACGCCAAGCCCACTCCTGTCAAGTGCGCTGTTCTGTCCAAGTTCCCCATCCTTGAAAAGAAAGAGATAGATGTCGACCATGAATCAGCCAGGAACATTCTCCAGATTACTCTTGATATCAACGGCACGCCTCTTGTCCTTTTTGTCAATCACTGGAAATCAAAGAGAGGCCCTGAAAGCATGAGGGTAAGCTACGCCAGGGCCCTCAGGCAAGAGATCGACCGTCTTCCCCGTGACAGTGATTTTGTCTTGCTCGGCGACTTTAATTCCAACTACAATGAATACAAGACCCTCCAAAAGTCGCCATCGTTGAACAACACGTCGGGCATCACGGGTATCAATCATGTCTTAGGGACCATCAAGGACCTTGAATTGGTCGATGAAAAGACTATCAAGAACGTGACCACGAACGAGCACCTGTATAACCTGTGGCTTGAACTGGACAAATCGAGGAGGTGGTCCTATATATATTCAGGCAGGAGGGGAAGCCCCGACAACATGATCGTTTCCAAGAGTCTCTATGACAAGATTGGGTTATCCTATACCAACGATTCCTTTGACAAGCTCGAGGCAGACTACCTGTTCAAAAAGGGTCGCATCTACCGCTGGCAAAGGGCCGAGAGAGGCATGGGCAGACATCTGGGCAGGGGATTTTCAGACCATCTGCCGATTTTCGCCTCCTTTTCCACTGACCCGATACGCTCGGAAAGCAGGGCGAACCGTCACTCTTCGAATCCTCCCCTCAAGGCGACCCAGGGCGAATCTTCGTCCACTCTGGTTGATCTGAACAAGGCCACTGCCGAGCAATTGGAGGCTATCAAGGGGATCGGACCTGTTTTGTCACAGAGAATCATTGCCGGGCGACCGTACAAATCTATTGAGGATTTGCTTCGCGTCAGGGGAATCGGACCAAAGAGACTGAAAAGACTTCGTGCCCGTTTTGTCATCGACCCTTGAAAACAGATCGAAAGGCCGGCACTATTTCATAGCAAGGCATTGCACATGGAATTTCAAGAGACTCTCTGAGAAATTGCGAGATCCGTGACTTCTTTCAACCTACGGCCACTGTTGCCTGGATGAAGGCGGCAATAACTAGAAAAGAGGACAAAAAGCAGTGGAAGAAAAGACCGATTTAGCGCAAATACTCGTGCGTTTAGATCTGTTCGATAAGGCCAGAGAAATCTATGCTGAGCTGGGCAGGACGGCAGTCCTCTCCTATTTGAAATCGAGCTATCGCCTGTTGAGCAAGGTATACCACCCGGATCTTAACAAGAAGAACAGAAGCGTCGCCCAAAAAGCCCAGCAGGACCTCAACAGGCTTGATCATATTATGAAAAACATGGCAGACGAAGACATCATTGACGTCATAAAAGCAGGCGCCATCACACTGGCCAAGGAAAAAATAAAAATATTGGTTGTAGAAGATGAATCAGGCCTTCAAGAGCTATTCAGGGACATTTTTCAAATGGAGGGCTACGATGTCGAGGTAGCGATCGACGGCTACGCAGGCCTCGAAGCCTACCGCCGCTTCGCTCCGGATCTGGTTTTCACCGATATTGTCATGCCGAAGATGAACGGGCTGGAACTGATAAAGAAAATCAGGGAAATCAACCCTCATGTCAAAGTCATTTACATAAGTGGTTTTTTTGGGATCCGGGGACTCAAACAAGAACTTGAAAATGAGGTCTCGAAATACGGTTATCGCACTCTGTCCAAACCTTTCAGAATCAGCAAGATGTTGGAAAAGGTCAAAAGCTATCTGGAAGAAGAATCGAGTGAAGCGGGCAATTTCAGCTTTTTTGCCTGAATGCCTCGGAAGATCTCTTTTTATCGCTTTGATTCCTCCGCCTAAGACCCTCGAGTGATCATAAAGCAATGAAGTTTACAGTCGTGGAAGAAAAACCTTGACTGTATTACCCTCACCTTCCTTCACGTGAATTTCAAGCCGCCCCTTATGGGCCTCTATGATTTTCTGCACAATGGGCAGACCGAGACCACCGGCAAAGGTCTTGGCGGATAGATCGGCATTGAGCAAGGCCTCCTGGAAATCATCCTCCATGGGACGGCCATTGTCTGAAACGGAGATGCAGACCTGACCGATCGTATCCGAAGCTTTTACAGTGACCCTCACCTGACCGCCGGTCTTATCGACCCTGTTGACGGCGTTCATAAGGAGCCGGCGTAAGGCCCGAGACATGCCAGCCCCGTCCATTGAGACCTCTATTGGTTCATCTGGATAGTCCCGGACAATTCGAATCCCTTTGTTGAGGTTTTCCTCTTCCATGCCACGGAGGATCTCGTCAACCACTGCTATGATATCTATATCAAGCAAGGTGTACTCCTCGATCCTGGAGTATTCCGTTATATCTCTGAGGACCTGCTCCAAACGAGCGGACTCATCCGTGATGATTTGAGCATATTGTCCCACACGACCCTGTTTTCCCACGGCAGTTACCAGCCTTTCTGCAAACCCCCCGATGGCGGTAAGAGGATTCCGAATTTCGTGAGCTACTGCGTCCAGGGTGTTCTGTAATATCTCTCTTCGGCTCCTCGACATTTTTTCCGACATCTGAGCCAAGGAGGTGTGATCCCGCCTCACCTTATCCAGAAGCTCCTCCACGGTGCTTTCCATGGCATTGTTAATTCGTGCCAGGGCCTTGTTCGCCTTCTCCAAGAGGCCGATCAGATCCGTCTCGGCATCTATCGCGACATCGAGTAGATCACCGAGCTCTTCGACGCTATCAAACGCCTTCATCAGGACATTGTAAACGGTTTCTCGATTTAGATGCAGGAGGCTTTCGGCCTTTTCATAAAACTTGTTGAGTTCCGCTGAATCGGAAAAGACAAGCTCCGTCATTCGCCTCGCCACTTCCAGGACTTGGCAGAGCACCGGCTGCTCCGGCTCCAAGGCTGCTGCTCCATAGAGGCTCTGCGTCTGGAGGAGATGGCCCGGAAATCCCCAGCGCGTAAGGATATAAAAGCCGACCTCCCTGTGATTGACACCGATTTCTTTCTCCTCCCAGGCAATCAGTTCCGGCAGAGAGATTTTGACTCCGGGGAATTTCTTTTTTGTCTCTTCTCCCGATACCTCGTGGAGCATGAGCATCCCGATCTCAAGGATTAAAGCGGCAACAAAGACTTCCTCGAAATCAAGGCTGTCCCCTATACCAAATCGGGCCAAATCTTGCGCAATCAGGGCCCTGTATAGGGAAGCCTTCCAAAAATAGTCATAGTCCAAAGCCCCTTTCTTACCCCCCTCAGGGAACATATTCCGGAGGGACAGGCTCAAGGCCATAACACGAACCTTTTTGAAACCCAGGAAAACAATAGCACGGGATATGGAAGCGGCAGGGACCGGCCTTGAAAAGAAGGCGCTCCCCGCCAGACGGAGTAATCGCGTTGTCAGACCGGGGTCCTTTTCGATAATTGCCGCCAGATCTTGGGCAGACGCCCGATCATCTGAAGCGATTTCAATCATTCTGACAACGAGAGCAGGAAGAGTGGGGAAGCCATCACCGTCAGCGATGCGTTTCAATAGTTCTGTCTTTGATTGATGATCCATAAAACACCAACCAGAACCCTTATCTTTCCGTCACAGCGACCCTATTATGATTCAGGATTCACCCTGATGTGCCTTGTCAAACAGCATCTTTTTCTCATCCAGTGTGACGCCTTCAGGTCGGACACCCTCTTTGCTTTCCACAACGCAGACGCGGTTTCGCCCCTTGGCCTTTGCCTCAAGGAGGTGGACATCACTTCTTTCAATGAAGGCCTCCGGCGAAAGATCCTCCGAGCCATCATAAATGGCCACCCCAAAACTTGCCGTCACTTTGACGGTCTCGTTTTTGAGTCTGAACTTGTTTTTTTCCAACGCAAATCTCAGACGTTCCGCTGTCAAAGCGGCCTGAGGAAGATAGGTTCCCGGAAGTATGATCGCAAATTCCTCGCCGCCGTACCTACAGGGGATATCAATACGGCGTATGTTCTCAAAGAAGACCCGTGCAACCTCTTTGAGCACCTCATTACCCGACTCATGGCCGTAATGATCATTGATCGATTTGAAACGATCGAGATCGATCATGATGAGGGAGGTCGGGAGTCCTGTTCGTTTGGATCGCTCAATCTCGGCCTCGAGGGCATGGACCAGATGCCGAAAATTGAAAAGCCCTGTCAGTGGGTCGATCTGGGTCAGGCCCTCTAGTCTCTTCACTTCCCGCTGTAACCTATGAAGTTCATTCAATACAGGGCAGTCAGGATCCTTCTGTGGGCAGGACAGATGTAATTCATCAGACTGATCCAATAAGATCTCCTTTAGAAAAGTCTTCCCGGCTTGAATGTGGGTGAAGGGTCGGCTGTATCCCAACCTCGACTCCACCCCGATAATCTCCGATCAGATACGAACCCTCAACTCAATCCATGCCGTTTCACAGGATTGAGACTGCGGCATTCCAGTGCCGTTTAAGATTATGGAGTATCTCATCAAAATAGAATGAAAAAATCAAACGAAATTTTGGTCGCAAATCCGGCGCCAAGGAGAATCGTTGCGCCTTATCGTCTGTGGAGAAATCGTTTCAAGTAAAGATTTTCTTGAAGTATCATCTACTGTAGGGGTAAGAATGATATGGACGGTATGGGAAAATCGAAAAATACAGGTTCACACTTTTGGAAAAACTCTCCAAGTCCCGCTGAGCCTGCAAGAACTTCAGCTCAAAAGAGCAGCCATCCTCTTTCGAATAAAGGAGACATTTTCCCCTTAGCAAAAAACAAAAACCGCCTTGCCACTATAGCATAGTAGACAGGACGGTTTTGCACAATTCAGAAAAGTGGTCTAGGTTTCGGTGATAGTAATTGCCTCCTGATCACATACCTCTACACAACTTTCGCAGCCGAGGCACTCTTCTGCGTTCACCGGGACCGATTTGCCATCCTCCATTTCATAAACATCGACTGGACAAACCTCCACGCACTCTTCGCAACCTTCACACTTATCACTATCAACGACTACTTCGTAACCCATATGTAATATCCTCCTGTCTTCTAAAAAAATGTGGGCAGAGTATCTAATGCCATCCTGAAAACGATTATATCCTGAGATGATGTCCAGGGTATTTAACAAAGCATAAAAGCACTGTCAAGGTTTTTTAGGCACCTACCTCCTCTTTGACGGACACAGCTATCTTGAAGAGAATGGTAAGAACAAAAAAACCGGTAGCCCAGACACCTATGGTTATCAAAACCTCAGGAGTGGTCGGCCAATACTCGAATACCCTGTCAAAGGGATTTGGAGTAAAACCCCCAATCACCAAACCCAAGCCCTTGTCAATCCAGGAAGATATGATCACAGCGGCACATCCAATGGCCAGGGTATCCTCCTTCCTGCGAGTCGCAGGGACGATCAATAAAATGAGCGCCACCACGGCAAATCCTGCCGATGTCCACATCCAGGGGACCAGTTTGGCATGACCTTCGAGGCCTGCAAACAGATAGACGAAAGAATGGGTATGCCCAGGAATAGCACTGTAAAAGGCTGTAAAGACCTCCAAGAGCAAGAAAAAGATGTTTAGTATAAAGGCATAGGCGACAATCCCTCCCAATGTCCGGATTTGTTCCTTTCCTGGATCAAAGTTGGTCACCTTCCTGACGATAAGGCAGAGTAGTATAAGCAGGGCCGGACCTGCGGCGAAAGCCGAAGCTAAGAAACGGGGCGCCATGATCGCGGTCAGCCAGAAATGTCTTCCGGGCAGGCCTGCGTACAAAAAGGCCGTGACCGTATGGATACTGAATGCCCATGGGATAGAGATATAAATCAAAATCTTGACCCATTTTTGGTAATGGACGCCTTTCCGTTCCGCGCTCAGGACATTCCATCCGATAAAGATATTAAGCAAGAGATACACATTGAGGACAATCATATCCCAAAAAAGGATCGACTTCGGGCTGGGATACATAATCACGTTCATGATTCTGACCGGATTGCCGAGGTCTACGAAGATAAAAAGAAGGCACATAAGGACAGCGGCAATAGCCAGAAATTCGCCCAGGATGGTTATCCTTCCAAAGGCCTTATAATCGTGAAGATAATAGGGCAGGACAACCATGACGCCACCTGCCGCAACACCGACCAAATAGGTAAATTGGGCAATGTAAAAACCCCAGGATACGTCTCGACTCATCCCTGTGATTTTCAGACCCTCGCTATACTGGTAGAGGTAACAACCAAAGGCTATCCCCATGAGTGTCAACAAAAATAGGAGCCAGCCCCAGTATCCCTGTTTTCCTTTCAATGCCGCTTCAAGCATGACCACCTCATACAATAAAGAATAGGTTCGGTTCCGAACCTAATTCCGGTTTACGTCGAATCGTGTAATGTTTATGGAGGACCGCCCTGACGTCTGAGTCCGGGTCTGAAAGATCCCCGAATATCATGGCATTCTTTTTTGTCTTGTTTGCCCTCTCTACACATACGGGAAGTTCGCCCTTAGCCAGTCGCTCCGCGCAGAAGTTGCATTTCTCGACAACCCCTTTTGATCTGGTCGGGTAAGCCTGGTTGGTCGGAAAGTCCGGGTTTTTCTCTTTCGACGCCTTTCGAGGATCCCCCCAGTTAAAGCTCCTCGCCCCAAAGGGGCATGCGGCCATGCAAAAGCGGCACCCAATACATCGATGAGGATCCATCATAACCACGCCGTCCTCCCTCTGCCAGGTGGACTTTGTGGGACAGACCCTGCAGCATGGGGGGTTGGAGCAATGGTTACACATCAGAAGAAAATTCCGGTGCTTCACCTCTTCACTAATGTAGTTGTGTTGCTGACCCGGAAAAGAATGATGGTAATCCTCCTTCCAGATCCACTTGATCTCCTCCTTCGGATTTCCAAGATCAGGGACATTATGTTCATGATGGCAGGCTTCGATACAGGCGTTCATAAGCTTTTCATCCATCTTGTTTGTATCGATAACCATGGCCCATCGTTTTCCCTCGGTCAATGGAAGCGCCTCCACTGCCGCGTTTACTTCCCCTGGAGCGAGTATTTGAATTGCGGCTTTCCCGCCCAGCCCGAAGAGGGTGGTCAGTCCCGCTATCTTGAGAAATCGTCTTCTGTCCAGGCCCATTACTTCATCTCCTTCGGTGCGACGTGACAATCCCAACAGTAGGGCGTGACACCCATGTAGTTGTGGCATTGATCGCAAAAATTGGACTTGTTGGAGTGGCATTCCATACAGGTCAATTGCAGGCTCGTATTGTAAATCTTGCCGCTTTCAGCCTTGAAAAGCCTCTCCCCGTCTCGAACAACGGCATGTCTCCATTTGTCCAAAAGGCTGAAATGGGAACTCGTCATATAGGACTTGTCCATGACACATGTCTTGGCTTCCTTCGCCTTGGCCGTCAGTTGAGGCTCCGGCGGCTTGGCGGAATTCCCAGCGTCATAGATAAAAGGAGACAGAAAAAAGCCCAAGCAAATGATGAGTCCGACAATCACCTTTCCACCATCATACATCCTCTTCATCCTCCATTCCGGGAAGGGGTTCTCCCCTGAGATCAGTAGTCCTCTTTTTCTCCCCTTCCAAGACAAGGGCGTTCCCCACCATCTCATGAACCCCGGTAACATCGACTTCAGGGACCCAATAGTCCATCAGGGGTGGAAAAACCGCTCTGTCAATAGCACATATGCAGGAAAGCATGTTCACACCATGTTTCTCATGTACATATTTCACGGCATTTGCCCTGGGAAGACCTCCTCGCATCCTCAATTCCATATCTTCCCCGGCATTCAAGCCGGATCCGCTCCCGCAGCAGAAGGTCTGCTCCCGGATCGTATTGGGCGGCATTTCATAAAAATGATTGCACACACTGTTGATCACATACCTAGGCTCCTCAAAAAACCCCATACCCCGCGCTGGGTTGCAAGAGTCATGATAGGTCACCTTCAAATTATCATTCCTGCTCTTGTCCAGTTTTAATTTGTTGTTTCGGATCAGGTCCGCCGTAAATTCAACAATATGGACCATCTTAGTGCTCTTTGCGTTCTCAAACTTCGTCCCTGTAATGGGCGACACTGGTTCCTCAAGGTGATCCGCCGGACCATTAAAGGTGTCCATATATTGGTGGAGGACTCTCCACATGTGACCGCATTCGCCTCCTATTATCCACTTCACGCCTAATCTCTCGGCCTCTGCATACATCTTTGCGTTCAGCCTCTTCGCCATCTCATGAGAGGTAAAATAGCCGAAATTCCCCCCCTCGGACGCATAGGTGCTCCAGGTAATATCGAGGCCCATGCTCTGGAGATAATGAAATAGAATCATATAGCCCATACAGGTGTAGGTCCCCGGATCGGCAAAGACATCACCTGAAGGGGTGATAAAGAGGATCTCCGCCCCCTTCCTGTTGAAACTCGGATCGACCTTGATGCCTGTAATGTCCTCTATTTCATCAGTGAAAAAGTCGAGCATATCCTTATAGGCGTGGGGCTGAATGCCGAGATGATTACCGGTCCTGTAGCAGTTGGCAACAGGCGCGGCAATCCAGTCGAGATTGAGGCCGAGAAGGTTGGTCAACTCCCTTCCCAAGATCGTAATTTCAGCCGTATCAATGCCATAGGGACAGAACAGGGAACAGCGACGACATTCCGTACACTGGTAGAAATAGGACCACCACTCCTTCAACACATCCTCGTCCAGATCTCTTGCTCCGGCTAATCTGCCAAAGAGCTTCCCGCCCACAGTGAATTTCTTGCGATATACAGATCTGATGAGTTCCGCCCTAAGAACAGGCATATTCTTGGGATCACCTGAACCAATAAAGAAATGGCACTTGTCCGCGCACGCGCCGCATCGGACACATATATCCATAAAGAGCTTAAAAGATCTGAATCTATCTCGTCGATCCTTCATGCCTTCATCAATAATTTCTTTCCAGTTTTCAGGCAGTTTCCAATCATCTTCCAGAGGGTTCCAGTCCCTCGCGTTGGGCATACCCACATAGGAGAGACTCTTTTCCTTGGCCCCATAACAAGCAATACCAGGCTTGATTTCAGCGGGGGTATCCATCCAACCCCGCATCAAGGGGGGCGTGTGGTCTATCTTTGCGATTGTTTCCGGTTTCGGGGTGTCTGCCATGGTTACTCCTTTTCTGCAGGTTCTGCAGCTTCTTCTGTTTCATCCGCTTTTGGTTCAGCCCCTTTCTCCACAGGGAGACCCGCCTCTATCATAGCCTCTCTGAACTCATCTTCGTATTCATCGTAGGTATGCGTGCTTACAGGATAATTCCAAGGGTTCATATGCCTGACGGCCCGGCTGTTGTTGGCGAGATTCCTGGTGGGACTGAGAAAGACACCAGCAAAATGCATTAATTTACTGAAGGGGAAATAGGCTATAAGGACACAGAGGAAGAAAAGATGGATAAAAAAGATCACCCCGATGCCGTCCGGCAACACAGGGCTGAATTTAAAAAGGCCTATCACCATTTCCTTGACCGCTGTAATATCAACTCTGATAAAATACCTCATCAAGACACCTGTCAGGCCAAGTCCGAGGATCAGGAAGAGAGGAAAATAATCGGCTGGAAGAGAGATATACCGTATCTGGCTGATATAAATTCTTCTGACAAAAAGATAGCCCACTGCCGCCAAGAGCAACATGTCGGTAACATAGACCGACGGCATTCCAAGACCGCTGAAGGGGAGAACGCCCAACTGTAGAAATCCATCCAGGCTTTCAAGGAGTTGGACAAAACCGGGGATCGGTTCAAGAAAAAACCTGAAGTGTCTCAGGAAAATAACCAGAAAGGAATAATGAAAGATCAGGGCGGCAAGCCAGAGCCATTTTTCCCATTCATAATCGATCTTAGGGCCGCCATCACCGTTTCTATACTCAAGCCTGGTATTTCGGAACAACGATCTAAAAAGCAAGACCTCAAAGAACATCCGTACAATGACGCCCCCCATACCTTTTGGGCTGTCAATAGGATTGGTCTTGACCCACGGCATGGAAAAGCCTTGACCCGCTGTGGTTGGGATCCGAAAGGGGACGGGTGAACGGGCCCACCCTATAACACGGATCACGATCCCCACAAGAAAGGCGGCAATGGCAACATAAGGGATGATTACACCAAAGAGAACTCGCATATCAAGGGCCCCGACGCCAATCCAGGGGATCAATACGACAAGTGTAGCCAGAAAACCGGAAAACAGGATGCTGATTATGAAGTTCATAAACTACTACCTCGCTTAAGATATCTCTATCCAGACCTTTGACCCAGGAGACTGCCAAAAAGACCCTTATGGCTACCTTAGTGGTTACGCACAGAAAAGGATCCTCAGATTATCACCTTGCACCTACCCTCGTTTTCATGCCTCGACCTGAAATCCCACAGATGCTTTCAGACAGCGCCGGCACTGCAAACAAGGGGCACGCAAAGGTCTCATTCCATGTTGTCCTATCAAAGATTCTATTCACTTCCCGGAATCTCGGATATCAGATTTGCCCTCTCCAACAGCCGACCTACATGACCCTTTACCTCGTTCACTCGTATCTCATACAGCTTCTGACGGCACTGGCTAAAGAGATCAAATCCAATAAGGGCCATTTGATCTATTCTATCTTCGAGAGCCCGTAACGAGTCAGCCGTACCATTTGACGTCACAACGATGTCTGATTCTTCTCTGAGAATATCTTTAAGCCTGAAAATAAAAGACAGAGACTGGGAGGGCGTGAAATCCTGTACTGCCCTGATCCTGACAATACTGTCCAAGGAGGAGACCGTTATTGCCGGGTCCACCGGGTTGATCACTTCATCAAGCAAAGCCTCCAAGGCATCGTCAATGGCATTGCCCACAGGATTTGCAAACCGATTATTTTCTTTCTTGAAGAATCGTTGTGTTTCTTTGGGGTAGGTCTCAAAGAGGGTATCACACCATTTCTTGAGAATATCACTTTTTTTTTCTGCAAGTATATTTGTCAGACTCATTGGACGGTCCACTAGGAACTACCTTAGCCACATTGCTCATTTTCTTGAACAATTAGAGAGAGATTTTGACGGGAATCTTTATATAAAATGCCTTGATGTGTCAAGGGAAAAAATATACTCAACAGCTTCCTACTTGACACTGCCTTGCAATAGCCTTATAAAGTAAAGGTTAAATTTGGCTTATGCAGAGGAGAAATAAAAAATGGGTTCCAATAGAAAGAAAACCGAATTGATTCGTGAAAGGAAGGCACGACCGAACAAGGCAAACCTGAAGGCTAATGAAAAGCGGGTTAAGAAGAATAATGAGAAACTAAGGGAGCTGGCCTCAAAGACTGACAAATAGCCTTGCCGCATCATTTGTAAGCCGCCCTTTCTGAATCCTTTGACAAAATATTCCTCCATCCACACTATACTGAGCAATCAGATATTCCAAAGGTCTTGTTTTCTCTTTACTTACCCCTCTATTTCAACTATAGGTGGCTAGCAAAATGGGCCTTTATCCCTTTCATCATGTTTTTTATTCATAATAAGGATAAGCGCTAATAAATTATGAAAGGAGTCAAAATGAAAGAAGTTGTTATTGTTTCGGCATGTCGGACAGCCGTGGGAAGCTTTGGAGGAACCATAAAGGATCTCAATACGGCGGTCATTGGAAGCGTTGTTATGAAAGAGGCCATCAAAAGGGCGGGAATCGATAGTGAGATGATTGATGATGTCCGATTGGGTTGCTGCATGGAGCCGGTAGACGCCTTGAATGTGGCAAGAGTCGCTTCTCTGATGGCGGGCATACCCGATACCGTCGCAGCCGTCACGATCAACAGGGTCTGCATATCCGGCATGGAAGCGGTGATATCGGGAATGGCCATGATTCAGGCAGGTATGGCCGACATCATCCTGGCAGGAGGAGCCGAGAATATGTCCGGCGCCCCCTATGTGGTGCCTGGTGCCCGTTGGGGTTGTCGCCTCCAGGATCAGGTCTTTGTGGATGCCCTGATCCGAGGTCTTCACTGCGGGTCTCACCTGATCCCACATCCGGAAGATGGGCCGCTAAAAGAGGGGATGCCTCTTGAACTCTTCAAGGGGAAGCCCTACATCATGGGACATACGGCCGAGTTTGTGGCCCAGTTGCACAACATCAGCCGAGAGGAGATGGATGAAGTGGCGCTGCGGAGCCATAACTATGCTGAGAGGGCCACGCTAGAAGGTGATTTTGCCGAAGAAATCGTCCCTCTCGAGGTACCCCAAAGAAAGAAGCCTCCTATTATCTTTGACAAAGATGAGCATTTTCGACCTGGGCTCACCATGGATCAACTGGCCAAACTCCCGCCCGGTTTCGTCCCCAAGATCGGAAAAGTGACTGCAGGGAATTCCTCCGGAATCAACGACGGCGCCAGCGCCATGGTTATCATGTCGGCAGACAAGGCCAAAGAGCTGGGCCTGAATCCCATAGCAAAGATCCGCGCGATAGGCCGAGGAGCCTGTCATCCCTCGGTCATGGGCTTGAGCCCGGTCCCCGCCGTTGAAGACCTCTTCAAAAGAAACCCTGACCTTAAACTTGATGACTTTGAACTTATCGAGGTCAATGAGGCCTTTGCATCCCAATACCTCGGGGTTGAAAAAGAACTGGGGCTGAACCGTGATATCACCAATGTGAACGGTTCCGGCATCGGCCTGGGACACCCTGTCGGCTCCACCGGATGCCGCGTTATGGTAACACTCCTTCACGCTATGAAAAAGCGTGGAAAGAGCCTGGGTATGGCTACCCTTTGTGGAGGTGGCGGCGTGTCTATGGCGACTGTCTTGGAAATGTTATAGATCGTTTTGACTGCCTATTGGCGGGAGGCTGTCCCTGGACAGCCTCCTCAAGGCCTTGCCCGACAATGATCCTTCTATCCTGTCCCAAGTTATTTCCGACACTGCATCATTTTTCTGAAAAGCCTGCCTGACAGCGGCCCCCTAAAGACTACTCAAGGTATTGAGAGGTCTTCAATCTACGACCCAATTGATGCTCTAAGTGGAGACGGTACACAGCGCTGATTTCACGGATAATATCTCCGGTCAGCGTCAGTTCTCTGACATCGCTCCATGGCCGGGATTGCATGATTTCCAGCACTTCCACCGTCTTAGGGGCTAAACCGGGAGATATCTTGGTCTCAGACTCGCATGCCAGGCAAGCGATGCTACCCTTTGCTTTCACAAAAACCGCCCGCCCCCTACCTGTGTAGTCCCTTCGGCATGAGGAGCATTTTTTGAAATCAATCCCATATCCCCCCAATGTCATGGCCCTTGCCTCGAAATGGAGGCGGAGGATATCTGTTTTGTCATGATCATTCAGCGCAGCCAGCGCGTCTTTCATCAAGGCAAACACCTCCCCGGCAATCACGGAAGGTGGAAAAAGGATCCCTGCCAGCTCGACCATATAGCTGGCCAGAGAGAGAGTAGCAAAATCTGAGCGGATATTGGGAAACGCGTTAATCAGCTTGCCGGAATGGAGGAAACGGAGTTCACCTCTGCCTCCACTCTCATATTCCAGGTTTGTG
The DNA here is from genome assembly GCA_034189325.1 of Thermodesulfobacteriota bacterium. Classification (GTDB taxonomy): domain Bacteria; phylum Desulfobacterota; class DSM-4660; order Desulfatiglandales; family Desulfatiglandaceae; genus JAXHUM01. The sequence continues at coordinate 39,053 of JAXHUM010000004.1, read as the reverse complement.
AGGCAGAAGAGATCCAGGCAATTGACGAAGCGCGCACGACTTCTCCTGGCCCCTTTGGCGACTCCCTTCAATAGGCCCTTGTCAGGGGTGAAATACTCCACCATTAGATCAGATTCACCAAACTCCTTGATCCGCGTGATAATTGCAGTAGAAATGTGATGAGGCATTGTTTCAACCTAAAGAGCGATCCAAACAGAAAAGGCCCCTCCTTTCAGAAGAGGCCTTTTTTCAGAGCTGATCAGTATCTGTATAACGGGGGTTTTTCCCCAGTTTGCACCCTTATTCAAATGTTGCTTCAAAAGGGAGTGTCTTAACCACATCTCCCGCTGAAAAGGAGAAGGCCCCCTCTTTGACGGTGACAGGGACCGAATACTCCGGCACACCTCTCCACCATTTCTCAAGGGCCTGCCAGGCGTTCATTTTGTTGGCTTTGAGCTTATACCCCCCGGTAACGAGGAGACTCAACAGGGCCGAGCGAGCGGTGATCATGGTGGTTGCCCGTACCTGATCGGTCTTTCCAGCCGGAATCCAGAAGGCATCCTGGTTGTTGACCGTGACCATATCGAATTCCTTGTCAAAGGCTACGGTAAATTTGAACCCTTCAAGGAGTACTGGGTAAGGGTTGGGATTGTTAATGTTGAAGAGAAAACTCATGGGCAGCGGTGCCCCCCGATCTCCGGCATCCCCTTTCGTAGGCTTTGCCTTTTTGGAGAAATACCAGTACCCGTCGTACTGGGGCACTTCAAATAACTCTAAGGTTATCACAGGGGCTTTAAAGTTGGTCTCTGTCGGCTTTTTCTTCATACCGGCGCAGGACGCAAAAGCCAGACTGACTGCGAACAGGAGCACACTCATCAAAGCTAGCCTTTTATTCATCACAGAACCTCCCTTTTCAATTTTTACTCTGAATGGAAATGGTCATCAATACCCGATCTCAATCGCATTCGGATTCCTGATCAGGACAACCATCTCTTTCGTCTCTTGTAATGTTTTACCTCTCGAAAACTCTTCTTACCCTTGTCGCCCAAACCGAGATAGAAATCTTTGATATCCTCATTCTGAGCCAATTTCTCAGACGTGTCATCCATGACAATTCTTCCCGTCTCCATGACATAGGCATAGGGCGCCACGTTCAGGGCCAGCTTGACATTTTGCTCGACCAGAAGGATGGAGATTTCCTCTTCTCTGTTGAGCCTCGTTATGATATTGAAGATCTCGCGGATAAGCATAGGTGCCAAACCCATGGATGGTTCGTCGAGTAAAACCAGTTTGGGGTCGGTCATGAGAGCCCTTCCGACAACAGCCATCTGCTGTTCACCGCCGCTTATGAATCCGGCCACTTCCCCCCGTTTTTCCAGTAGCCTGGGGAAGTAGTGATAGACAACTTCTAGGCCCTCTTTCACAGAGCCGCTTTTTCTCAGGTGGGCACCCACCTTGAGGTTCTCCTCGACAGTCAGGTGCTCGAATACCCTCCGTCCCTCAATGACTTGGACAATCCCCATCTTGGCAATATTCGCTGCTTTACCATCGTGAATATGCCTACCCTCAAAGTCGATAGCACCGTCCGTCACCTCGCCGTCTTCGACCTTAAGCAGGCCCGAAATCGCCTTCAGGGTCGTGCTCTTCCCCGCACCATTGGCTCCCAGAAGGGCCACGATACCTCCTCTGGGAACCTCGATGGAAACTCCTTTGAGGACAAGAATCACCTCATGGTATTTCACCTCGATATTGTTAATCTTGAGTATAGACTCTGACATATCCAAGACCTTCCCTCCAAGGGTGAGGTTAAGAATTATCTACCAGCCAAGCCATTCCTTGTCCCACTTGGCGGGCCAGCGCTCCTTCAGGTCCACTCTTAAGACCTCTTGAAATTTTCCCTTTACCCACTCCTGGACAAGACAGCCTGTCGTGGGTCTATGGTCTATCGATGTGAAGGTAACCGGTGATGTGCCGAGACCGATATCAAAATTCCTGAGGGTCTCAAAGCCCTTTTCCATGATACCCGGCCCTGTCAGGTCGCCGGCCTTGTCAGCACGCTTCATAGCCTCCCAAATCAAAAGAGCGTCACCCCATGCCTGGCAAGTCCTGTTCAGCCGTTTATTTTGGGGAACCCCTGGGTTGTACTTCTTGGCCGATGCCACGACAATATCCATGTTTTTATAGTTCTGTCCATAAAAGGCAACCGGCGTCGCCCCCATCACACCTTCCGCTGCGTCTCCTGCCAGGCGTGGTAGGTTTTCGTCAAAGCCCCAGTTGTTGATGATCCAGTCGGCGCCGAGGCCCAGGGCATAGGCATCCCGAATTGTGGCGGACACCGACATGGTCGTGTTGCCGTGCCAGAGCACATCGGGCTTGAAATTCTTCAGGGCCATGATCTGGCTCTTGGTATCGAGGGCGAACAGAGAGACATCCTGGTCCGGACCGACTTCAAATCCCAGCATCTCAGCATGGTCTTTTATCGCTTTGATAGGGGCGCTGCAGTAAGGTGACGCAAACATATAACAGCAGGCAAGCCTCGGTTTCCTCTTTTTGAAATCCGGCTTTTGGGGCCATTTTTTGTCAAACCAGGCCGTGAGACAGGCCCTAGCATTGGTTGAATAGTCAGACGAAAAAAAGAGGTTGTAAGGTGTCTTTTTCGGATCGGTCAGATGGGCAGAGTAAGATGCAGAGACATATGGGATCTTATCCTTGTTGATGGTAGGTGACAAAGCTTCGGTATCGCCCGTTCCCCACCCCATTATGGCGACGGATTTGAGTCTCTTGAGCAGCTTGTATTTTGTAATGGCCTCAGGGATCCGATAACCATAGTCAAACCAAGTATACTTAACCTTCTTCCCGTTGACCCCGCCATTGGCGTTGATATACTTAAAGGCCTCCGCCATACCGAGGGCGTAATCCTTTCCTACGTCGGAAGTCGCACCGGTGGTGTCCATAATGCCGCCGATCTTGATTGTCTTGGCGATCGCCGTAGAGGAGAGCGCCACCGAAAAAACAAGGACCCATAAAGGCACCAAGCACCCAAAAAGAGTATTCTTTTTCATATATTTCCCCCTTTCCTATAGAAAATTGATTGTTTGTTTCCATCAAAGTGCAGATCAGACGCGGTAAAAATGCCTCGCACCACCTCCTTTCAATAATTTCTTATGAGCGATTTATTATTCATCGCCACGTGATCGGCTCTCAGGTAACCTCCTAATAGGAAAAAGGCCACAGGTTGAAGTAATTCTTGGCCTGCCACCACCTGTAGGCAAGGCCGTTGGGTTCATATATAAGAAAGGCGCAGATAGCCAGACCAAAGGCGGACTCTTTGATGTAGGCAAAATCAACGAGCAAGAACTCCAGGGCCTCGTATTCCGAGAGAGGAATGACTACCATCTGGAGGAGTTCCATGATCACCACCATAAAAATAGAACCGAAGATTGCCCCCTGAATAGACCCGACTCCTCCAATCAGGATGACCCCCACCAGCCAAAGAGACCAAAACCATGGAAAATGTTCCGGGCTGAGGGCCGCGGTGTTGCTGACCCAAAAGGCCCCGGCAACGCCGGCAAAAAAACCTGCGACAAAAAAGGCAAGCAGTTTGTACCATACAATATTGATACCCAGGGCCTCTGCCGCGATATCATTATCCCGAATCGCCACCCATGCCCGGCCCGGCTTGGATCGAAGCAGGTTGGCCAGGGCAACAACCATCAATGTGAGGAGGATGGCCATCAGCAGATAGATCTTGACTTCCGTGTCGATGGCCCAGGGCCCGATCTTTATCGTCCCTGGAGGGAGAGAAAATGCCTGGCCTCTCCCGCCTATCTGACTGATATATTGAGTCAGGATAAAATCGACCGTAATAAACTGGGCGGCCATGGTAGTCAGTATCAGGTAGAATCCTTTCACCTTGGCGGATGGAAGCCCAAAAAGGACGCTCCACAGGCCGGCGGCAGTACCTGCCGCCAGGATACTGACGGGATAGGCCAGACCCCAGTCAATCATAAATCTGGGCCAGGGAAACTGAAGCACAAGCATTGTGCTTGTGTAAGCCCCAACAGCGATAAAGGCCGCATGCCCCAAAGTAATCAGTCCGGTATAGCCGATTAACAACTGGACACCCAAGGCCCCCATGGCCGTGTATCCCACCATGATCGCGATACTTACCCAATACTCCAGATCAGGATCAAGGGTCAGAAGGGGAATACCGATAAAGACTATGCTCAGCAGTAGAATCATCTTCCCCTTTATAAATCGGGACTGCCACCACCCTTGATCTTCCGAATAATACTGATGGTAATCGCCACAGGGCAACCAAACAATGGACATAGGAACGACTCCTTGATGATCAAAAATCCTCGGTTGTTAAACTCTTTCGATCCTCTCCCATCCCCACAGGCCATAAGGCTTGAACAGAAGAAACACTGCCATAAAGACGAAAGGCACGATCTCCTTGACTCCTCCTGGAAAGTAGCAGTCAAGATAGGTGCCGGAAAAATTCTGGAGAAGGCCTATCAGGATCCCTCCGACAATCGCCCCAGGCACAGAATTGAGCCCTCCAAGCACCACAGCAGGGAGCACGAGTAGGCCCAAATACCCCACAGAGACATTAATACCGTTGATATTCCCCAATAGGGCCCCTCCCACACCTGCGCTCATAAAGGCAATGGCCCAGGCCGCTGCGTAAACAAAACGGGCGCTCACCCCCAGGGAAAGGGCCGCTGTTTCGTCGTCGGCAGTGGCCTGCATAGACAGACCCCAGCGCGTATACTTAAAAAAACAGACAAAGGCGATCAGCAGGATAATGGCAAGGATAAAGGACCAGAGATAGACGGGAGAAATCTTTAGAATGCCCACTTCAATCGGTTTGATGGTGAAGATCTCCGGCTCAAAGACCCGTGTGTCCGACCCCCATATGACCTGGACCAGGCCTTTAAAGAAAAAGGAAAGCCCCACCGTCACCATAATAACCGCCAGGATAGGCTCTCCAATGAGCTTGTCCAGAAAAATCCTTTCCGTCAGAAATCCAAGGGCGATGCCTACCAGAAGAGTCAAAGCGACGGCCAGAATAAAGGGGACCCCGGCTTGATAGAAGCTGTACGTCACATAAGCCCCGATAATCGTCAATTCACCCATGGCCAGGTTCAAAACGCCGGAACACTTGTAAATCAGGACCCATCCAAGGGCTACCAGTGCATAGATTCCTCCCACCATGATGCCTGTGGTAAGGGTCATAAAAAACAGCTCCATTAGCCAATCCCCCTAAACATTTATTCTTCGGATATGCAGATCTGTCTTGATCCGTTGCTCTCTTCCATCCTCATAGGTAATGGTCGTGTCCATATGGACGCTGTCGGTATCGGAATAAAGGGCGTTGACAATATCTTCGTATCGCTTTTCTACAAAGGCCCGTCGGAGTTTGCTTGTCCTTGTCAGTTCCTCGTCGTCGGCATCAAACACCTTGTACAAGTTGACGAATTTGTGGATCTTGGCAGGTCCCGGAAGGTCCTTATTGGCTTCCTCGATCTGTCTCTGTATCAGATCATAGACCTCACTTTTCTGTGCCAGCTCCTGGTAGCTTGTGTAATTGATCTTTTTGTCATCCGCCCATTTTCCAACAACGGAGTAGTTGATGCATATGACTGCCGTTACGTTCTCTCTTTTGTCTCCTACAACCCATGACTCCTGGACAAAGGGGCTGAACTTGAGCCTTGTTTCGAGGTACTGAGGGGCAAAGGGACGTCCGTCGGAGAGAGTCATGACATCCTTTGTCCGATCAAAGACCACCAGGTGGCCGTCTTCGTCAATAAATCCTTTATCACCGGAATAGAGCCAACCATCCACAAGAGTCTCTTTCGTCGCCTCTTTATTCTTGTAATACCCCTGAAAGACCGAAGGACTCTTACATATTATTTCACCCTCTTCCGTTATCTTCACCTCTGTTTCAGGGATAGGGGTCCCCACCGTATCGAACTTAACGTCGCCGTCACGGTGGACTATCGAGATTCCCGCAACCTCGGTCTGACCGTAGATCTGTTTCAGATTGACGCCCAGGGCATGAAAAAACCTAAAATGATCGGGGCCCATGGCGGCGCCGCCCGTGTAGCAGTGTCTGAGCCGGGACATCCCGAGGTGGTCTCTAAGCTTTTTTTGTACCGTCATATATGCCAGCCAGTTGAGAAGCCTCCAAAAGATGGGCACAGGCCTTTTTTCAAACTTCAATTCCGCCACTTTGTAACCGATCTTGGTGGCCAGCTTGTAGAATATCCTTTTTGTCCGTGTGGAATCGATGTGCTTGACCTGAACGCTTCGGGTCATGCCTTCATAGAGCCTTGGGGGAGCAAACATCACATGGGGCCCGATCTCCCTGATATTCTCCTGGGCCGTGTCCGGTTCTTCAGGGAAGTTCAAGGTGTAGCCCACCTGGAGACCGCAGGAAATAGACATCATCTGTTCACCGATCCAGGCGAAGGGGAGGTAGGACACAAAATCGTCCGTCTCGGAGCAGGGGTCGACGGACATCAGGTTCTTCCCCATGCTCAACATATTCCAATGCGTCAAAAGAGCGCCCTTAGGGAGGGCTGTTGTCCCTGATGTGTAAAAAAGGAGACAAACATCCTCGCCATGCCCCTCTTCAACCATCCTTTCAAAGAAATCCGGGTCTTTTTCATCCAGCTTCCTGCCCAGTTCCTGCGTTTCTTCAAGGCTGACCAGAAAATCCTGATGATAATTTCTCATCCCTTTTGGGTCATCCCAGATAATCCGCTCCAGTTTGGGACAATCGTCTTTGATAGACAGGGCCTTGTCGACTTCTTCCTGAGTCTCGCCGACAAAGAAACGGGCATCAGAGTGGTCGATAATATACTTGACTTCGTCCATCATACAGTCCTGGAACAGCCACACACCTACAGCCCCGGCGCACATGGCCGCCATCTCCGCCCAGAGGCCCTCAGGGCGATTATCCCCGATCATGGCGACCTTGTCTCCTTTTTTCAGCCCAAGACTGACCATACCTAGGCAGAGATATTTCACATTGTCGTAGTATTCCTGCCAGGTGAAAGGGATCCATATGCCGAATTCCTTCTCCCTCATCGCCACCTTGTCCTTGCCGAATCGCTTGCACTGTCTGACAAAGAGCTGGGGAATCGTGAGGTCTTTGGTGATCTCTATTGCAGGACCATTCATACCCACACCTACCTCCTTGTGGAATACAGATCTTCTTCGCCTAAATAGGCCTTGATGACTTCGGGATTTTCCTGCACCTCTTCGGGCGTGCCGTCCATAATGGGGTTTCCGAAATTCAGGACAAATACCCGATTGGAAATATCCATCACTACACCCATATCATGTTCCACGAGAATACAGGTCACTTTCCACCGCTTTTCCTCGTTGAGATCAAGTATAAAGCGGGCCATGTCCTCGACCTCTTCCAGGTTGAGGCCGGCCAGTGGTTCGTCAAGGAGAAGGAGTTCAGGGTTAAGGGCGAGCGCCCTGCCAAGTTCAACCCGTTTCTGAAGGCCGTAGGGAAGCATGTGCGCAGTCTTGTCTCTGATACTCTCTATCTCCAGAAGGTCAATGATCTCTTCCTCAATGAACTTCCGGGACCCCAGTTCCTCTCTCCTGGTCTTTCCCACATAAATGGATCCGCTGATGATTCCGCTATTCAGGTGAATATGCCTACCGAGTCGGATGTTATCCATTACCGTCATTCCCCCAAAGAGTTCAATTTTTTGGAACGTCCTTGAGATCCCCAGCGCGGCCCGGGAATGAGGCTTCAGATCATTGACCCTTTTGCCCCTGTAGTAAATATTCCCCTTTTGGGGGCTATACAGCCCGTTGATACAGTTCATCATGACTGTTTTGCCGGCTCCGTTGGGGCCGATAATCGAATGGATCTCACCTTTTTTTACTTCCAGGTCAATGCCGGACAGGGCTACTACCTTCCCAAAGGACATATGAACATCTTCAAGCTTCAGAAGTGTCTCACCCTCTTTCAGCTCCTCAACCTGAGCCATGCTAAGCGCCTCCGGTTTGTAGTGTGATGGGTTTTCTCACTGGGCTTTATACCAAAAACGACGATCTACAAAGAATCTCTCCCCAGGCTCAGCCCCGTTGATATTTTGAAGGGAGTGTACTGCCTAGTTGATAATTAGGACCGTTTAGTTTTTGTCTTCAACAATTTCGATGCAGAATCTTTGTCCAAGAATTCTGAATGTGGGAGAACCAAAAAACACGCACTCCCGTTCAGGTCTGGAACCCAGCAAGAAATAAGTGAAATGATAATTAATTCCTATTGTGAGGACCCACAAAATACCATAAATGAACAAACTGATGGAAACCATGATCAAATGGCCATTAAAATCGCATGTCACATCTTACAGGTTTCTTGGGTAAATGCAGCAACTTTCATATTGAGGTGTGTACCAGCTTATAAGCGGCCGGGCGATTTGTCAATGACTTTAGAACCGGAGAATGAAGTTCCGTCCGAAAATGAAACCTGCCCATTGTAAGGACTCAGACACCCCATTTCTCTTTGTCTAGTCCTCCCTTCTGTCAAAGACCCGTTTACTCTTTCCCTCTGATCGTGGGAGGGCACCATAATCGACCAGCTCCACTGTAGCACTCACAAGGATCTGTTTTTTGATTTCTCGGCCTATTTTTTGACCCGTCGCAGCATCCAGAGATGAGTCGCCATTCCTGTCACGCTCTACTTTGAGGATCATATGGTCCCTCCCATCCTCTTTTCGATCGACTATGACCTGGTATTCGCTGCCGATTCCTTCAATACCCGACAGGACATGATCAATCTGGCCGGGATAGATATTGACGGCGCGAAAGATGATCATGTCATCAGAACGGCCCAGAAGACGATCATGCCTTGGAAGCAGCAGCCCACAGGGGCATGGACCGGGGATCACTCGAGTCATGTCTCTTGTCCTGTATCGAATCAGGGGGACGGCCTCCTTTTTCAATGTCGTTACGACCATCTCTCCTATCTGCCCCTCCGGCACCGGCTTGAGTGTCTCAGGATCAACGATTTCCAGGATATAGTAGTCGGCCCAGTAGTGTATACCCTTATGGCAAATGCAATCCAACCCCGTGCCGGGGCCGTAGAGCTCGGTCATGCCCGGAATATCAAAGAGGTGATCCAGCCCCAAGAGTTCACGGATTCGGTCTTTCATCGCCTCACTGGATCTTTCAGCGCCGAGGATCATTTTTTTGAGACCTATCTTATCCCTGAGTCCTCTCCGGCTCACCTCTTCGGCGATCAGAAGGCCCATGGAAGCGGTACAGCACATGACCGTAGTCTCAAAGTCCACGAGAAACTGGCACTGCATATCCATATTCCCCGGACCTACCGGGATGGCCATGGCGCCGAAGGCCTCGCAGGCGGTCTGAAAACCGATTCCTGCAGTCCATACACCATAGCCGACAGCTATCTGGACACGGTCTTCAGTGGTGAGCTGCGCTATCTCATAGCAACGGGCAAAAAAATGGGTCCAATCTTCGATATCCTTTCGCGTGTAACAGAGGACTTTTCTCTTTCCCGTAGTGCCTGACGAGGCATGAATGCGAACGACCTTATCCTGAGGCACGGAAAGGAGTGGAAAGGGATAACCCTCTTTCAAATCATCGGCCGTTGTAAAGGGGAGGGCCTCAAGATCCTCGAGAGACCGGACATCATCCGGCCTGATACCTGCCTGGTCAAGCCTGGTCCGATAGAACAAAGAACCCTGATACGCATGATTCACCGTCCATTTGAGGCCCCTAAGTTGCAAGGCCTTTAAATCGTCAATGCTTTGAAAGGTGGGCATAAATCTGTCTTGTCTCATTATATCTCTCTCAAGAAAAGGTCAACTCGTTAAACAAAACACCCTCAGGGGTCCAGTCCATATGTCCGGCAGTATAATGCAACAACCTCCCATTAATGCACCATGCCAGGCACAAACAGGACGATCTGTGGAAAAAGGATCAAAACCGCAATGCACACAATGGAAGCAAGTAGAAAAAAGCTCACACTCTTAAAGATCGTCCCTATCTCAATGTCCGGAGCCAACGCCTTGACCACGTAAATGTTGACGCCGACAGGAGGTGTGATCGCGCCTAGGGTGGTTACCATTGTCAGGAGTATGGAGTACCACAGGGGGTCAAAACCTAAGGCGATTCCGAGAGGGAAAAAAATGGGGACGGTCAATACCAGGAATCCGAGGGAATCCATGAAACATCCCCCAATAAGATAGATGATCAACACGAATGTCAAAATCACGTACCTTGAGATCTCCAGAGAAGCTGCAAAGTCCGCCACCATAAAAGGGATTCTGGTGACGGCGAGAAAGCGACCGAAAATAATAGCTCCCGTGACAAGGAAAAAGACCATACAAGATATCTTGAGGGCATCCGATACGGAACTGACCACTCCTTTCCAGGTCAGGCGCCGGGCCAAAACCGTTACCAGCAGGGTCACAAAGACACCTACGGCACCCGCCTCCGTAGGTGTGAACAGACCGGTATAAAGCCCACCGATCACAAGGAGAAATATCGATATTGCTTCAATGACGCCTGTGAGCGATCTTAGCTTCTCCCCAAAACTTGTCTTTGGTCCGGCCGGGCCGAGTTGAGGGTCTAAGCGGCAGAGGACGAAGATAGTAACGATAAACAATGCGCCCAAGAGGATCGCGGGGAGAATACCTCCTAGGAAGAGCTTGACAATCGACTGTTCTGTCTGAAGACCGATAATAATGAGGACCACACTGGGGGGCATGATCGTCCCCAGAGTACCTCCCGTCACCACTGTCCCGCTGCTCAACTTCGTGTCGTAATGATACCGCTTCATTTCCGGCAGGGCAACGGCTCCCATAGTGGCCGCTGTTGCCGTATTGGAACCACAAATAGCCGCAAAAAGCTCATCAGCCCCTATGGTTGCTATGGCCAACCCGCCACGGAAATGGCCGAACCATTTGTACGCGGCATCGTAAAGCCTCTCGGCAATACCTGAATTAAAAGCGATATACCCCAATAAAATGAACAAAGGCACTACCGTAAGACCGTAACTGGAAAAGGTGGTCCATATGTCGGTCCCGGCCATGGTGACAGCGGCCTTAAAGGAACGGACATACCAAAACCCGCAAAAACCGACGATGCCCATGGCGAAACCCACCGGCATTCCCAAAAAGAAGAGGACCAGAAGGAGGATAACAATCCCGGCTATTCCCACCAGTGTCAGATTCACTTGTCATCCTCTTTGGAAAAGAGAGATCTCAAAAGGTCGGTCAAAAAGACGAGGGCAATGGCTGCGCAACCCAAGGCAACGCAAAAGGTGAAGGGATAATAGATGATTCCAAGGGTTTCGGTAACCTCTCCCGTGTCCAAAAGGGTTATCCCATACCTCGTTATCTGCCATGAGACCGCGCCGAAAAAAACCATACAGAGAACATCATTGATACTGTTCAGAATCTGCCGTGGTCTTCTTGAGAAGCCGAGGACCAGGATGTCCACCGCAATGTGACCCTTTCGGGTCTGTGTGAAGGCGAGGGAAAAGGCCATGGCAACAGCCCCGAAATATCCCATAAGCTCAAAGGCCCCGCTGATCGGCATACCGATTGTCCAAGGGAGACGGAAGAATATGTTGGCGCAGGTCAACAGGACCATTGCACCTAGAAAACAACCGGCTATACAGACAAGGACATGGTTGAGGACACGGGTGATCCTTTCAAAAAATGCAATACCATGGTTCGAGTGTTTCACAGGGGTTTCTCTACTCAGGCCACTCCTTACAATCGAACAAAACCGGGGAGACATTCTTTCCCGCCTTCCCCGGATTAAGGAGATCGTGCCCTGTTTCAGGTCCCGTTATTTGGATCGGGCCTCGGCAAAGGCCTTGAGGTCATGGATGATCGCTTCCGCCGGCAGATCCTTTGCAGACGCCGTTTTCATCCATTCCCCGGTGATGGGAGCGGTCAGATCGTCCCAACGGGCCTTTTCCTCTTTGCTCAGGTTGATGAATTCAACATTGTAGGTCTTTTTAGACCAGGCAACGGCATCATTGACATGATTATCCATGTACGTGCCTGTCCAGGCAGACTGCTCTTCAGCCAGATTGTCCATCACTTTTTTGACATCGTCGGGCAAGGCCTTCCACTTCTCAAGATTCATCACCACGGCAAAAGGAATAACACCTTTATTGGTAAGGGTGACATAACGGCATATCTCGGCGAACTTGAAGTCTTTGAGCACTTCGAGTGAGGAAAACAGGCCTTTGACCACTCCCTTTTGAAGGGCTTCAGGGGTCTGGGGCATTGGCATGCCCACAGGGTTTCCACCCCATGCCTTGATCGCCTTGCCCGCGTTTCCCGGGGCCCTGAGATCCACCCCCTTGATATCCTTGAGGCTTCGAATCGGTTTCTTGCACATGATATTAGCCGGGGCCGTGGTGAACATGGTCAGGACCTTCACCTTTGCAAAGGCTTGAGGATTGTATTTCTGGAAAAGATCCCAAAGGGCCAGGCTGGCGACTGCCGCGCTTGGCTGGTCAAGAGGGAGCGTACACGCGTTGGTGACCATAAATCGGCCCGGTTGGTAAGCCATGCACAGACATCCGATATCGGCGGTACCGGCGATCACACCATCCATCATGGTCTTGGCCTTGAGCAGGGTCCCGCCGGGGAAAGTATCTATGGCGACCTTGCCGCCTGTCCGTTTTTCCACCTCTTTTTTCCATCTCTCCATCTGCACACATGGAAAGGTGGGGGCGGGTGGAAAGTTTGCGTAGCTCAGTTTTATGGGGCCTGCCATGGCCGAAACAGGTATCCATGTTATCATCACAAGTGCGGCCAAAAGGATTCCAGCAACGGTGACTCCGGCTCTCTGTTTCATGTATCTATCCTCCTCCATATTCATAATTCACACATCCTTGTTTAGACTATATATTCTGCGAGCGCCCTAATATGAGACCTTTGCAAAACGCCCCCTTGTGCCCAATTGCTGTATCAGGTTCACATTTCAATCCTCGAAATATTCAATATATTCCTCCGGTTAAAATTTTCGCCTTCCTTGCGCTTGAACAAAATTGAGCATTTTTCAAAGGTCTCAATATCTCCTCTTGTCAAAGGCTGAAAAGGTGTGATTCTTTCCATTTTTGAAGAGGGATCATAGGGGAAACCGGACTTCCCTGTCAAGGAGGAGTTGCCCGAAGAGGCCGTGCCTTTTCCCGATATACCTCCCTCTGGGCCGCTTTTACGACCTCATGGCCCCAAGACGGATCTTGGCAAAAAGCTCCTTTTGGATCGCCTCGGCAAGGGAAAGGACTTTTCCTATGTCAACCCCGGTTTCAATCCCAGAGTTCTCAAAAGACCGGATGAGCCCCTCTGTCGGTTGATTCCCAGGGGCCCCGGTGACGCAACCTCCTGTCCCGCCGAGAGATGCATCGAACCGCCTGATGCCCAGGTCATAGGCCACTCTGCTGTTGGCGATGGCCCTTTCCCCTGACACATGATGAGGGTGATATCCGATCCTCTCCACGTCTTTTCCCTTCCTCTTGTTCAGGATAAGCTCGAGGATTTCCAATGTATCCTCCTCTGTAGCCACACCCTGGAGGTCGGACAAAGTGACGCCCTGAACCCCAAGATCGAAAAAGAGATCGATGTAATCACACACTTTATCATAATCGGGCCGGGTGACACCCTTGCCTTGGGGCTCAAGGTATCCAAAGGTGGCTGAGACACAGGTAATGACCGGGATACCTTTTTTCTGAGCATCTCTCACTATGGCCGCTTGATCCTCCACTGTCTCCTGAATCGATTTTCCGAGATTAGCAACATTATGGGCCTCTACAGCGGAAAAAAACAGTCCCATGGTATGGTTATAACCATCGGGACCTAGGTCGGCCTCAAGGAAACGCCTGTAACCGGTCATGTTCGGAACCAGGGAAATCAAACGTCCATTCTTAGGCCTCCCAAGCCTGGAGATAATCCGTGTCAGGTCCTTTTTGTTCATGGCAGGGGCCACCTTCTCATGGACAAACGACAGGACTTCGACACCTGGGAAACCTGCATCAAAAAGGGCCAATGCCGTTTTAACCCTGACTTCAGGCGTGAAGATCTCAATAGAGTCATGGGGCACGTTTTGTCCATACTCCCTTAAGGTCACATCCGTGATCCATAATTTTTCTGCTCTGTTCTCCGGCACGATACCTCCCTCGATTCGGGTTTTGTTGTTTCCTCATGAAGTAAATATCATTTTTTGTGCCTTTGCAACCCACAATGCCAAGGACAACTTCTTCCGACTCAGCGGCCTGGACATTCTATATTCGGACTGTTGTGAGGATGCAATCACTTTTTTGCATGAAGGCATTGACGAACCCGCTTGAAATCCATATGGTCTATAAAAAACTTTGGGAAGAAATTATGAACGCAATTATTTTTCAATCACTTGGAGGCTTGGGGCTCTTTCTTTTTGGCATGAAGATCATGTCTGAAGGTCTTCAAAAAGTCGCAGGGAAAAAGATGCGCCAGATCTTGGCCATGGTCTCTAACAATCGCTTTGTAGGCTGTAGCGTGGGGGCTCTTGTGACGAGCATTGTTCAGAGTTCCAGCGCAACGACAGTCATGCTGGTCAGCTTTGTAGACGCCGGCCTCATGACCTTTATCCAGGCCATTGGAGTGATCTTGGGGGCCAACATAGGCACGACCATAACGGCTCAGCTAATCGCCTTCAAGATCCAGAACTACGCATTACCGGCCATTGCCGCAGGGGTCCTCCTCAAGTTCTTTATCGGCCGTCGCAAGTGGGTCTATGTCGGCGATGTCCTGTTGGGCTTCGGACTGGTATTCTTCGGTCTGGCAATCATGAAAGCAGGATTTGCGCCGCTCAAGGAAGACGCGGAATTCATAGCCTTTTTCACACGATTTAACGCCGATACCTATGGAGGCATTCTCCTCTGTGTCCTGGTGGGGTCGGTCCTGACCATGATCCTTCAGAGTTCCAGCGCCACCGTGGGGATCACAATGGCGCTGGCCAGTCAAGGCCTTCTGACATTCGAGGCTAGTGTGGCATTGATTTTGGGGGAAAACATCGGCACAACGATCACGGCTGAGCTTGCCAGTGTCGGAGCCAGTATCAATGCCCACCGGACCGCGAGGGCCCACACACTCTTTAATGTGATCGGCGTGTTCAATGTTGTTCTTTTCTTTCCTCTGTTTCTCAAGCTTGTCATGTGGATCACCTCCTCGGTTATGCTCGCAGGACCGCCTGATATTATGGTTGGAGGAGAGAACACCAACATCTCGAGGTATATCGCAAATGCCCATACCATGTTTAACGTGGTCAATGCCTTCTTCTTTCTCCTGGTCCTCCGCTACCTGACACAGATCGCCGTCTGGCTCACTCCCAAGGGCAAAGAGGAGGAGGACTTTGAAGGTCTGAACCACATCAAGTTCATGGATTCAAAATTTATTGATACTCCCTCGGTGGCCCTGACACAGGCAAAGGCCGAAATCCTCAGGATGGCCAAGGCTGTCCAAATCATGTATGAGGATGTCATTCGTTCGGTCATTGATCGAAAGCCCAAGGAACTGTCCAAATGGAAAAAAAGAGAAGATGCCATTGATAACCTCCAGAGGGAGATCACCCAATTCCTTGTGCAGGTTGTCCAGCGGGATATCAGCCCGGAAGAATCCGCGGAAATAACTTCAATGCTTCGGATGGCCAACAATCTGGAAAGGACCGGCGATTCCATAGAAAATATCGCCGAGCTCGGGGAGGAACTGATTGAACAGAATCTGGAGCTTTCAGAGGGAGGTAAGACTGACTACGATCTGATTTCCAATGAGGCAGGAAGATTCCTGACCTTTATTGTCGATAACATCGAGAATGAATCTGCCGATATCATGGCTCGGGCCGAGGAGATCGAGGAAAACATCAATCGTATGAGGGAAGAGATGAGGGGAAACCATATCATGCGTCTCCAGAGTGCGGCCTGCGCCGTGGACCCGGGGCTGGTCTTTATGGATATGCTTACCGCCTTTGAAAAGATCGGCGACTTTTGTTTCAACATCGCCCAGGCAATTGCCAGGGTGAAATAGCCTGTGGGCCCTCAAAAGGACAGTCAGAGATCCCACTGTATTCGATGCGGCGAGTGTTGCCTCAAGTCAAGTCCTCGATTGCAGATCCAAGATGTGCCCTTGATGGCGAAAGGACTTATTAAGAGGGAGGATGTCTACACCCTCAGGAAGGGAGAGCTTGTCTATGATAATGTGAGAGATGAGATGATATTAACAGATAGCGAAGTCATCAAGTTAAAAGAAAACAAAGCAGGTAGTGGATGTATTTATTACAATAGACGTGAACATGCCTGTCTGATATATGATCACAGGCCCGCCGAATGCGTCGCCCTCGCCTGTTGGGATATTGCCCAGTTCATGGAGGTTGACAAGGGCCCCAAAGCAACCAGGAAGGACATTGTCACTGACCGGATCCTCCTGGGCCTTATCGAAGAGCACGAGATCAGATGCGGCTACAATCGACTTGAGACCCTCGTCAAAGAGATTGCAAGTAAGGGCGAAGAAGCGGTTCAAAAGATTATTGAATCTCTGAAATTCGACCACCTTCTCAGGCCTTTCATCACAAAAAAAATGGGGATCGATCCCAAGGCCATGGATTTCCTATTCGGTCGACCTCTTATTGAAACCATCATCATGTTTGGACTGAGGGTAACCAAAGAGCCTGACGGTAGTTTCTTGCTGACCACATCGGACCCCCATCAATAACGACCATCCAGTATCATCCTGGAATACGCAGGAGTCTTTGAAAGCATACGAAAAGGCTAAGAGTTTTATGGATCGGCACTTTGTGTGAAAGGAGGTGAAATCAACAGGAGGCGGATGAATGAAACGCTGGATATCATGGAGCAGTTACAGAAAAGGAGGTCAAAATGACATTCTCTAGGAAACCATGGTTGTGCATTGTTGTTCTCTCTGTCAGTCTTCTGGTCGTTTCCGGCGGTAATGCCATCGCCAAGAAATGGGAATTTGTCCCCTTTGTTTGGGTCACTGATGTCACCGGGCCATACGCACCTGTGCTCTCACCTGGAATCCGTGCCTTCCAGTATGCCACTGAATATATAAACAGGGAATTGGGCGGTATAAGGGGGGTTCCCATCAAGTTTATTTACAAAGATACCGGTGGAAAGACAGACGAAGCAGTCAGCGCTTATACGAAAATAAGAGAAATGAACCCGAGGCCGCCTTTGATATGCCTAAACGTGAGTGGACACGTGGAGGCCCTCAGGGAAAGGATTACAGAGGATAAAATTGCCGAACTGGGCGTCATATCCATGGAATCTATTTATCCCCTTGGATATACTTTTGGATGGTGTCCCCTCTATGTAGATGATTTTGGCGCCTTTCTCGATTGGGTGGCGGAAAACCGCAAGGGCAAGGAAAAACCCAGGGTCGCTATTCTGACGTGGGACAGCGCCTATGGCAGGGCGATCATGACGGAGGAGGCCTATGATTATGCCGAAAAAATAGGGATCGATATTGTTGCCAAAGAGGTCTTTGGACTCCGAGACGTGGATGTGAGCAGCCAGCTACTCAGAATCAGAAGCAAAAAGCCGGATTGGATTTACACCAATACCACCGGCGCCGCACCTTCCATCATGGCCAAGAGCGCGCAACAGATGGGTTACGAAGTGAACTTTGCCGGCGATAATGGAATCGATGCCACTTCCGTCTATATCGGTAAAGATCTGATGGAAAACTGGGTCGCGGCCATGCCCATAGCCAGTTATGGAGACAAGGAGAGTGCCGGCATGAAAACTCTGCTGAGTTACTACGACAAACATGGCGGTCTGGCCCCGAAAGATGCCGGTGTCATGGTGCCCTTGGCCTGGGCCATGCTCTTTACGCTCAAAGAGGTCGTGGGACGGATCGTCGATTCACGCGGATGGGATAGCCTCAACGGAAGTGCTGTCAAAAACCAGCTGGAGAAGCTGAGCTATTTCACGGCGCAGGGCATCGTCAATTACGATTTTACGCCTACCAGGCATACGCCGAACAAAACCATGATCATGAAGATAAAGAACGGGCAGTTGGTTCCCATTACCGGATGGCGCACATGCCCCGACCTGAGACCTGCCAAATATAGATAAACAGCTCCGCTGTACCCTCTATTTTCGAGGACTTTTTCTCAGCTCTTATTGAGGGTACAGATGATACAGGAATGAAGATATTACTGATATACCCTTATTGCCTTGATGAAAGGATCCACGAGGGAGAGATCCGTGTGGTCCCAATCGGTCTTTACTATGTGGCCGCTCTCCTGAAAGAACACAACCACGATGTAGAGATACTCAACTGGCACGATATCCACCAGACCCCCTGGAAGATCGATGAGATCCTGACTGAAAAAAGACCGGACATCCTGGGGTTCTCCATACTCCATGCCAATCGTTGGGGGGGGATTGAGATCTCCCAAATCGCAAAAAGGATCGATCCTGATGTGAAGATCGTTTTTGGAGGGATCGGCGCCACCTTTTTATGGGAACACCTCCTCTCTCATTTCGAGACGATTGACTATGTCGTCTTAGGTGAAGGAGAGTATCCCTTCCTGCATCTTGCAGGATGTATTGACACGGAAGACTACCATAACCTGGGACATATCAGGGGGATCGCATTCAGAAGGGAGGGCACGCCTGTCAGGACGGAAGACCCCGGACTGATTCAAGATCTCGATACCCTGCCCGATCCTGCGAAATATTTTGTCTTTCAGCATGTGTCCTCAACCCGCGGATGTCCATGGGACTGTGCATTTTGCGGATCACCGCGCTTCTGGAGACGTGAGGTGAGGTTTCATTCACCTGACTACTTTGTCGGACAGCTGGAGGCCC
This sequence comes from Thermodesulfobacteriota bacterium, assembly GCA_034189325.1. Classification (GTDB taxonomy): domain Bacteria; phylum Desulfobacterota; class DSM-4660; order Desulfatiglandales; family Desulfatiglandaceae; genus JAXHUM01. The sequence continues at coordinate 20,188 of JAXHUM010000004.1, read as the reverse complement.
TTTACCAGAAGGGCCTCCGGTTCTTTTACTTCTCTGACGACACCTTCACAATAGACAAGGCCCGGGTTATCGATATCTGTCAAGAGATCATTGCTAGAAATCTTGAGATCACATGGATGGCTATTTCCCGGGTGAATTATGTGAATGAAGAGGTCATCCACTGGATGCGTAAGGCCGGTTGCGTCCAGATCAGCTACGGCGTGGAGAGCGGTTCGGAAAGAATAAGAAATCGTGTCCTGAAAAAAAACATCCACACCGACCAGATCAAAAAGGCCTTTGATCTGACCACCCGATACGGTATTCTCGCCCGCGCCTATTTTATCTACGCTTCCCCCGGAGAAACCTGGGCCACAATAGAGGAAACCTTGGATTTAATCGATGAGATCAGGCCCTTGAGCATTATTTTTTACATCCTCGACATATTTCCCGGGACTTCGCTATATGATGATTTCTTGAACAGGTCCGGATTGAATGAGGATATATGGCTGGATCGTATTGAAGACATCATGTATTTCCAGACCGATCCCCTTTTGTCTCAAGAGCTCGTACTGGCCTTTGGTGAACGCTTAAGGAAAGATTATTACACGCATCTTCCCGATTCTATCGCAAAGATTGAGCTTGTAGACCAAAAAGACCTTTACCAAATGCATGCGGACTTCCTCTCAAGGATGGGCATGACATTCACCCATGGGGACTACGCCGACAACAGGGCCATCAAAGGAAAGGAACTGATCGCTGAAGGCCTGTATAAAAAAGCCCTCGACTATCATCCCGATCACCGGGCATACCTCGGATTGGGCATCCTGACACAGGAACTTGGGAGGTACCGAGAATCCATCGAAATTATGAGTGAGGCAATCGGTCATTTCCCCCAGAGCGAGCCCCTCCATATCACCATGGGGATCAGTCACATGAATCTGGGGGCCTACAAAGAGGCCCTCTCATACCTCCTGAAATTCAAGGAATCGAGCCAGGCTGCGGATCCTATCGAGGCCTGTTACAGGGCCTTGGGCAGCGCTCACAAATAGCAGGTCCTCAGAAGATTCGGGAAGACCAAAGCACACCAGGATATCCTTGTCCCTGAAAACTCCCCGAGACAGCAACCCTTCCCTGATACTTGGCACAAGATGTGCATGATGCTATAGAGTTTTGTATGGGTTTGCTTGAGCCCGTCTCAAGAGTCCCTGTTTCAATCAGGCCCTCATCCCAATGGCAGGGAGTATCTATGAGTTCTTCCCCTTGGCCCCTTTCAAGGCCGTTAAAATCATGTGACAGGTCAGGCTTCACGCTCATCGAAATGGCCGTAGTCATCGTTATTGCAGGGATCATTATCTCTATTGTGGCGACTGTCCTGCCCTCTCTCATACAGACGGCAAAGATCAAACAGGCCCGGGCGATTCTCGAAAAAACAGATTACGCCCTCCAAGGCTATCTCATCGCCAATAATCGGCTCCCCTGTCCCGACTCCACCGGCGATGGACATGCCGATCCCAACGACGGCGGCGATTGCAGCAGCTACATTGGAAACATCCCCTATCTCTCCCTTGGGCTATCCAACGGAAATGACCCGTGGGGCAACCCGATCCGCTATGCTGTTTACGGAGCAGCAGGCGGCGATCCCATGATAGACTTGACAAATCTCTTTGCCGACGCCGTCACATTCTGTGACAACGGCCTGACCCTGGCGGCCAATGAAATTGCCGCCGGTGATGACGGGACCGCAGGTACGGGAGATGACGGTTTCATAAGCACAAAGCTCTATACGACCTTTACCGATTTGAATGATGTCCCGAATCCATCCACCAACGCGGGACAGGCCTATGTCCTTGTCAGTGGCGGCCCAAAGGACCTCAGTGCCCCGGCCGGGTTCTTTGATGATCTGAATGATGCTCTCGATCTCCAATTCGACGCGCCCAATAAACAACAATCCCAAACCTACGACGACCTGATCGTCGCCCGGTCCGTGAACTATTTGGCGGGCCGTCATTGCACCGGGGGCGGTGGTGGCGGTAGCGGCGGCGGCGGTGGTGGCGATTGCGATGGGATCGAGAGTGTCTACTGTGGAAACTGTGACGACGGCGAGGACAACGACAATGACGGACAGACTGATTGCGCTGACGGTGATTGCGCGACCCATCCCAACTGTGTCAATCCGACTTGTGCTATTGCAACAGCCAGTCCGCTTCCTTCGGGAGAGATCAACAGCAACTACGCGGTTGATTTCACTGCTTCCGCAGGATGTGACTGTTGCCCATGCGAATGGGAGCTCTTATCGGACGGGGGATTTGCAGATCTCTATCTCCACAATTACACAGGGCATCTCTCCGGACAACTCTCAAGGTGTCCCGGCACCTATACCATTCAAATCGGTCTGACCGATTGTGACACGCCCCCCGACACCCCTCAGAAATCTTTTACCATCGAAGTCATTGCCAACCTGTCCATCGCCAGGACCAGCGGGGACGGTTCGGTGAATATCACATGGGATGATCCGAATCAGGAGGAGACTTTTGAGGTGAACGGAGGTCATCTGGGCGACATCGACTGGACTTGCAACTGGGACGGTGCCACCGGCTTCGAGGTCGTCTCCACAGGGACCGGTTCTTGCTCCATCAGAAAGACAGGCGCGACGGCAGCGGGCAATTTCAACTTCGTTCTGACCGGCACGGACCATGACTGTCCGTCAAATACTGCCTTGCTCAATCTCTCGGTTTCCGTTCCTCTGAACCTTGCCCCACCCTATTTCGTGAACATGGAGGCGGAGTGGCGTTTCGATGAATGCACGACCTGGGACGGCGTGAGCTTTGATGTCCAAGACACGCTTGAAGATCTGATGCACTATGGCAGGGCCGCCAATGGCGCTATGGCCCTCTTTTCAGGCAAGTACTGCAGGGCGGCCTATTTTGACGGAAATGATGACAAGATCGTCAGTGATGTCCTGACCGGCAGTGATATCATGGCTTTCGGCAGCCAGGTCACACTGGCATGCTGGTTCAAATCCCCCGGAGGGGGAGGGGGGAGTCCGAGATTGATCGAGTTCTCCAACGAGGCGGGGGATTACCAATGGAGCACTGCCCTGTGTTACGACTCTGACGGCTCTTTAAGGGCCTGGGTCAGCGATGAGACCACAGGCGCCCGCGGCGGTGAAATAGACTATTCCATTGAACGATACGATGATAATGCCTGGCATCATGCGGTTTACACCTATAGCCCGACAAACGGGGGAAGATTGTACGTGGACTCTGTTCTCAAACAGACCAGGACCGATGATCCCACCAACAACATCCACGACGCCGAGACCTTTGCCATCGGCGGCTATTATCCGAACAACAGTCATGGTTTTAACGGTCTTATCGACGAGGTCATGGTCTTCAGCCGGGAACTTGATCAGGGCGAAGTCGAAGGCCTTTACAATCTACCACGTAATACCTGTCCCGGAGACTGTTACACCGGCCCCCTGGCCGAATACCGGATGGAAAACTTTCCCTGGCAAGGGGACACCAATGAGGTGATCGATTCATCGGGAAACGGTCATCACGGTATGGCCGTAGGTCCTACCCTACCGACACAAACGACCCCTTCCGGTGGAAAGGTGTGCCGGGCCGGTGTTTTTGCAGAGGGCTATCTGGATTTGGATTTATCTCGAAGCGCGATACCGCAAGACGCTACCTTCATGGCCTGGGCCATGTTTGAAGGCTCCACGTCAGACGGCTATCGACCCATATTCGGTACAGCCTCAGGAGGGTCCCCCACCTTTTTCGTCGGCAAGGACAACCATCATGCCTACATCGGAATTAGGGATGGGACCTATACCCCCAATATGGGCGCTGACATTGAACCGGGTGAGTGGCAACATATCACTTATCGAAAGACAGGGACCACAAAAGAGCTCTTTGTCGATGGTGAAAAAACAACCATGACCGCACCCTCAGGTTCCATAACACCGGCGAGTCTTGCTATCGGCTATGAAGATCGCATGGGAGGCATATACTGGGATGGTCTGATTGACGAAGTCAGGATTTACAGCAGGGCCTTAGCTGAAAACGAGATAAGGGCGGCCATGGCGGAGACAGGAGACTGTCCGTCAGAGGCGGTGATCATTACCACAGAGTCGATTGCCGGCGGCCCTGTCAACGCTCCCTACAGCCAGGTCATTGCCGCAAGCGGGGGGGCCACTCCCTACCAATGGTCTTCGACCTCCACGATGTCGCTCTTCATAAATCCAAACAGCGGGCAACTGACAGGCACTCTCAATGCATGCCCAGGGACTCATAGCAACGCCGTTACCGTCACGGTGACGGATAGCAACGGTAGTGTGGATGTGAGGCGTTTTGATATCATTGTTACGGACGGCGGGCTCAGTATTAGTCCGGCTCCTCAAACATTTCTCTGTGATTCATCCACATGGTCACAGGGCTTCACCGTCTCAGGGAATCATCTGGGCGACATCGATTGGTCGATGGAGTGGGGCAGCGGGAACAACCCCGGAGGTTTTGAGATCGTTGCGACAGGGGGGGCCAGCATGACCTTGAGAAAGATAGGCGCCTCCCTTGCAGGGACCTTCTATTTCACTCTCGCAGCGATCGATTCCTCCTGTCCCTCCAATACCTATACCACACCGACCTCCTATCAGATCGATATCTCCGGCAGCGGCGGCGATGAGCCTTATTACGCCGGTCTGGTGGGAGAATGGCGCATGGATGAATGTATGTGGAATGGGACCACCGGAGAGGTCCTCGACTCCAGCGCTACAGGTGCCCATGGCGAGGGTCATAATGTGGGTGCAATGGATGAGGCCCACCGGTCAACGGGAAGAATCTGTCGTTCTTCCGCGCTGAACCTGGGTGGCGTCACGAATCAGTATGTGACTCTTGGGCATGAGGCCTTTAGCAATCTGGGCGGTTTTTCACTCTCTCTCTGGTTCAGGATCGATTCTCTCTCATCCGATTTGAACACCCTCTTCTCAGGCGCCACTGCCGGTAATGCCAATAGCATGCTCATATTCCTCGACTCATCAGGAGATCCTCTGGAGGCAAGGACTATTATCACCTATGTCAACGGCCTTTCCACAGGGCGATTCAACATCGGCTTTAACGCGGCCAACGGGATATGGCACCATATTGTGTGGACACGGAGCCTCTCGGACGGAACCGAGATTGTCTATCTTGACGGTACATCGCTTGTTGATACGGACGCTGATGTTTCGACCGAGAATATCACGCTCGCTTCAGGGGGCGCTATGATCGGCCAGGAACAGGACTCGGTTGGGGGAGGCTTTTCCGTGGCACAGATCTTCCACGGATGGATTGACGAGGTCCTGGTCTATGGGGAGGTCCTTTCCCAGGCCGCCGTCAACACACTCTACGGGCTGAGCCGTAACTGTGAAGGGGATTGTTACACAGGACCAGTGGCTGAATACAGGATGGATGAGACCTCCTGGACCCTCGGCACCCCGTCCGTGCTCGACGCATCTGGCAACGATTACCATGGCACTCCAACCGGGAATGCCGCGATAAACTCCGGAGGACACCTCTGCAACGGCGGAGAATTTTCAAACAGTGACGGCAGCATTGAAATCACGGGACTCCCTTTTTCCAATCCACAGGACGGAGACAAAACCACGGTCTGTTTCTGGATGAACTGGGCCGGAGGCTCAGGTGAAATGCCTGTTGGATGGGGTAGCACCTACGACCTCTATCTTTTGGGAGACAGTCTAGGATTTAACACGGGCTGTTCGGATGTCTTCGGTGTAGCAGGCATCGGCAGCCTGTCACATTCCTGGCATCATGTCGCCGGGGTGTTCACCAATAATGCCCCTGAAGAAAACCTGTTGTATATCGACGGCCAGCTCCAGCCCATGGCCCTCCTTAACGGATCTTTCTGCAACAGGAGTGTGAGCTCTTCTTTCTATATCAGCGGGTGGAATTCAGGATCAGGATACAAGTACGATGGTTTGCTTGACGAGGTGAAGATCTATGCCAGGGGTCTGTCTTCCAGTGAAATAGCCGAAGATATGAACCAGACCCATGTTTGTCCTTAAGAGACAAATTGTTTCACATTTCTCCTATCTCCCGCCGACAACGGAGATCAGGTCGTAGATCGGCAGAAAAAGACCTCCCACAATAATGGCGAACATGACTCCTGCAACTACAAGGACTATCGGTTCGATCATCTTTCCGAGTGTGGCTACAAGAATGGACAGCTTGTTTCTGTAATCCTCTGCAATCGTTGAAAGCTGTTCCGGAAGCGTGCCGCTCTGCTCTCCGGCGTTGATCATCCGGACAACAAACAGAGGGAAAATCGGGACCTTTCCAAAGGCATCAGCGATCCCCTCACCTTTTGTCAGCCACCACTTCACCTGGCCGACCTTTTCACGATACACTTCGTTCTTGATGCAGTCCTCTAAGATCTCCATAGATCGTATGATATCGATGCCCACATTGATCAGGAGGCTGAAGTACTCGGTGATAAAGGCGAGAGAAGAGGCAGAGGAGAGGGATCGAAAAACTGGGACCTTGAGCTGGAGCTTCTGCATGGCCTTTCTGAAGCCGACACTCTTTTTGTATGAAGCTGTGATGAGGACGGTACAGAGGATCAGCCCCGCAACAATGACGATAATATGTCCCTGTATGAACTCCGATACGCCAATGAGAAAGATGGTCAGGGCAGGAAGGACAACATCCATTTCCCTAAAAAGGGTGACGATTTTGGGCACGACAAAATAGAACCAGAACAGGAACCCGGCACCCATGGCTACAAACACGAAGCTCGGATAGAGGAGGGCCTGTTTCGTGTCACTGACGATCGCCTGCAACCTTTTGAGATGCTCTGAGGCGTCCATCAGGGTGCGATCAAGGGTTCCGGTCTCTTCCCCCAATCGGATCAGATGGATGACCGTCTCCGGAAAGATATCTCTGTATTTTTCAGCTGCCTCCGAGAAGGTTGCCCCGCTCTGGATGGCCATTTTCATATCTTCAAGATCCGCCTCAAAATCGGCCATATCGCTCGAGCTTGCCGCCTCTTCAAGGGCCGAGGTCAAGGTCAACCCGGAGCGAAGCATCAAGGATACATTATGGAGAAATTCGGCCTGGAAAGACCTCGAGAGCTTTCTCCCAAACCGGAAAGCCCCTAATTTGACCAGTAAGGAGGCAAGACGACCCAACTTCCTTACATAAATGGTCGTGCTCCCTTCGCGCTCCAAATGGGAGATGGCCGACATCACCTCTTGATAGGGGAGCTTAATGATCCCGGAAGAGACCTCTCCCGTGGTTTCAATGAGCTTGTACCTGAAAAAATTCACCGCCTCCCTCTCACACCTGCCTTATGTTTCCCAAGACACGGATCGCTTCTTCCGCACTTGTAATGCCCTCTTTCACCTTCTGGACGGTCACGTCAAACATATTCACAAATCCATTCTGGGAGGCCTTTTCAAGAATCATTCCCAGTTCCGCTTCCTGATCAATGAGCCGGGACAGGTCTTTGTCCACGGTCAAAAGCTCGTAGACCAAGGTCCTTCCAAAATAGCCGGAACCATTACAGACGGCACACCCCTTTCCTCTATACAGTTCATAGGGGGAGGAGTCCTTCAGGTAGGCTTTTTCGCTATCAGACGGGATATAGGCTTCTTTGCAGGCATTACATATCTTACGAACAAGTCGCTGGCTCACGACCCCTATGAGGGAATCTGCGATCAAAAAGGATCTCACCCCGAGATCTCTTAGCCGGGGAATGGCGCCTACCGAGCTGTTTGTATGCAAGGTCGATAGGACCAAATGGCCGGTGCTTGAAGCGGTCACAGCGGTTGAGGCTGTTTCGGAGTCCCTGATCTCACCTACCAGAATAACATCCGGATCATGCCTCAGGAAGTAGCGGATTGCATTTGCAAAGGTATAGCCCGCCTTTTCGTTCACCTGGGTCTGGCGGAGGAGCGGGATATCATATTCAATGGGATCTTCCACTGTAATAACATTCTCCTCCAGGAGATTCAGGCTCCGTATCCCGGCATAGAGGGTCGTTGACTTGCCTGATCCTGTCGGGCCGGTCAAAAGGATAATCCCAAAGGGTTCATTGAACATCTTTTTGACTATTGCGATATGTTCATCCAGAAAGCCGAGCTGTCCCATTCCCATGATGGCGTTCTCCGTGGGCAAGATCCTGATGACCATATTCTCGCCCTGGGGGGAAACAACCGTAGAGACCCTGAAATCATACCCATTATTCAAAATGATTTCTGAAAAGCGTCCATCCTGTGGGAGCCTCTGCTCGGCTATATCCATTTTCGCCTTCATCTTAAGACCGCTTATGAGCCTGTTCATATTGACGGGAAGGGACAGGACCGATGTCATGACGCCGTCTATTCTAAAAGAGATGTTCATTGAAAGATCCATGGGACGAAGATGAACATCCGTGGCACGCATCTTGACCGCCAGATGGAGGATATGGTCGACGAGTTTGTCAATACCCCGTGCCATCTCCACATCATGGGAGAGGAGATTGACTTCCTTTTCGATCAGCCTCTCAACGGGATTCTCCGCGAAGTAATAGAATTTGTTGATGGCGGTGACGATCTTCTTCTTTTCACATAGAAACACCTCCGGTGACAGGCCGGTCTGGCGTGTGATCATCTGGTTCAGCTTTGCGTCCGGAATAGACGCCATGGCGACCTTTATTGTCTTGTCCTCTATCTGGAGGGGAAGGAAGATATTGGTGAGGCAGAAGTTTTTGTTGAAGAGCTTGAGGACATTCTCTTGCACCAGGACTTCATCGACATCAATATAGGGGATGTCTTCCTGTTCCGAGAGGGCGACAATGACATCGTACTCGGTGACAAAACAGAGCCTCTCCAGGATCTCTCCGATTCTCTCTTTTGTAACTTTCTGCTCCTTGATGGCAAAATCAATATGCTCATTTCTTACCAGGCCCCTCTCTTTCAGCATTTCTCCCAGGGGCTTTCTCTGTTTTTCAGAGGTCATAATCCGTTGTCCCTTCTAGTTTGAGTTAGGAGAAACAGGGTCTTTTCATCGGGGAATCCTGTGACGGGAAGGTCCATCTGTTTTTGGAATAGGACAACGGCCCTCATAAGCCTCTTGCCCACAATGCCGTCAAGCCGATCTGAATACAGGTTCTCTTCGGCCAGCATCACTTGTAGTGTTTCGATTTCTTTTCCCCTATACCCATAGTAAAACTTCAATACCCGAAGCATGGGGCGCCAGAAAACAAAATAGTTCTCTTTTCCTGAAATCCCGAGCGGATAGGCTAGTATCCCATAATTCGTTTGGATGGAATCGGGAAGAGACGCAAGGCGGACCAGGTAATACCCTGTCTGTTCATATATGGTTTTTGTCAGCTCTTGAAATCTCCCAACCTTCAGGGCCTTCAGAAAGGACTGTTTGTATTGCGAAAGCTCGTACGCATCAAGAAAGGCGACAACCGGCGTGGGGCTGTCACTATTGGGGGGATTACCCTCTCCTCTTTCCTCTTCTTCTACAGAATCGATTTCCCTGTTCTTAGAGTCCTCTATGGACAATCTGACGATCGCCCTGTGATCTTCATTGTCCAGGGTGACAGGGGCTGATTGGCCGGTCAGAAGTCGGGGCCAGGAGTATGATGTACGCAAGGCATTAGAGACATTGTCATAAACAAAACCAGTCACCACGACCAGGAGGACGGCAGCCAGGGAACTCCAAGCAAAAGACCTCTTCCATTGAAAGGGTCGGGAAAAGAGGTCTTTTTGCCCATCTGCGACCACTCTCTTGTTGATTTCGGTGGTATTGTATAAGAAGGCCGCATAAAGGCACCGGTCCATCAATGTATTGACCCGTCTGAAATTCCCCTTGGTCAGTTGATAAATCTTTCTGATGGCGCTGTTGCTTACAATGGTTCTCCCTCGATTGCCTGCTTTGTTCAATTTGAAGAGAAGGTAGTTCTTCAATTCCTCGCGCCTCAGTTCTTGGGCCTGTTCCCTGATGATAAGCCTGCTTTTCAATTGCCTGAGTTCAGGGGAGTTGAGCTTTTCCATCAGTTCAGGCTGACCTATGAGCAGGATCTGGACCAACTTGTGCTGATCAGCCTCCAGATTTGAAATCATGCGTATCAGCTCAAGACTCTGTGCATTGAGGTTTTGCGCATCATCAATAATGATCGCGCAGTTTTTGTTCTTTTGATTCGCTTCCAGGAGGAAATCATTGAGACACTTCATCTGATCGCCAAAGCGTGTACTGTCACATTCCCGGCCAAAGTCCCGATTGATTTCTCTTAACAGTTCAGCGCCTTGATAGGCCGTGTGGAAGACCAGCGACGTCTCCACGCCTCTTTTGTTGAGGATATTTAAAATCTTGTGGCATGTTGTGGTTTTCCCAAGACCGATCTCACCGGTCAAGACCATGAATCCTTTTCTTGTAAGGATTCCATGGACGAGTTCTGTTATAAGACGATCAATATTGTCGGAAAAAAAGAAGTTCTGCACATCAGGCGCGACGGGAAAGGGGTTCGAATGCAACCCAAAGTGCTCCAGGTATTTCTGTTCGTCATGGGCTGTTTTCATTTTTATAGTGTCCATTGTCCTGTGTAGTTGCGTTCGTCTTTGCCCTTCCGACCGATAAAGGCCCCTGTTTCGGCGGAAGGCCTTCCGTCGATATAGGTATCGAGCCGCTTAAAGGTCCTCATCGAAATCCCATAGAGCACCAATTTTTTAGGAAGGCAAAGGATGAAGATATCTTCCCTGTCCACTCCGATCCTCTTGACTCTGTAAACGTAAGGCCGCCCTGTATTTGAGTCCGGTGGTGGAAACCCCTTTCGCCGCATCAAGAGGGTGACCTCCTCCATATATTGGACGTGGTTGGCTCCTGAAAAATAGGGCCATGATTCGAATTCCCCATTGCAGGCCATAAGTCCGACGTGCCATTTAAGAAGAAAGTCCCTGTAGAACTTGGAATCCACGGAATGGTTGATGAGGGCTGTACCCGACCAGATCACCAAAATTCCAAACCCGGTGTAGATAGCCATGGAAACAAAGCGGTTTGTTGTCCTTCCGGAAGCCGTCATCACCGTCCTATTTTCTTTAGAAGAGAGGCTATGTGCGTATTGTCCCCATTGGCGTACCTTAATCTTTGAAGTCGTGTTCGGGCCTGATCAAGCCTGTTGGTCTTGATTTCCACAATGGCCATGTTGATGCCCGCCTCAAGGTCATCTCCATTTTTTTGGAGCAGTGATTCCAAAAGCAGGCTTGCAGATTCGTAATCCCTCTGCTTGAGCCTCCAGAAGGCCTTGAGTCTCGTAACATAATCGTCTTCTTTTCCCTTGATTTTGATCAACTCGTTAAAGAGGGCCTCTACGCGGAGGCTGTCTTTCATATGTATGGCCCTATGGATGTCCGCCACCAGACGGGCGATATGGGCACTCTTTTTCACCCTGGCCAAGTGAATTTTTTTGCGTCTTTCATCCTCTCCCGAGATCAACTTACCTGTGGTATCGAGTGCTCCGGAAGAAGTTGAATCTGCCTGGCGCGGACCACCGGAATCTCTTGTGATCAGGGTCGCCGATAAAACGCTGGCCTGTTTCGGGCGGCTGAATCCCCGGGCCCTGTCCTGTGTGTGGTCGTAATCGTACGAGTCAAAAACGGATGGACTTGTGTGCTCTTCATCTTGAGGGGATAATGTCCCTCGGATGGACGACCTCTTATTTGGGAGATCTGGAGGTCTTACCGGCAATTGCCCCTCCCGCGATCCTTCCGTGAAGTAAGAGGGACGTCTTTTTGAATACCCCTCGTCACGAGAGGGTCCGCCATTATCAGACACATCGGGGGCCGTGGAGGACAGTCTCTTCGTGGAATGGGAGAGGACGCCTCTTTCTCTTGCCGCTTCAGGAGGGATGTACCGGAGCTCTGCGTCAGGCTCTGATTGGCCGGTGTTGATTTTCGTGGCTGATGGGAGATAAAGCCTTCCAGGCTCTGCCTCTTCCACTGGAATTCGCTCCGGAGGGGGGGGTATGGCTTGGGAACGAACCTCTTTATCGGGAAGGAAGGCCACCCCTCCCGAAAGCTTATCCTTTTCCGAAACAGTGGAGGCTACGGGGTTTGTCTGTAGACCAGATGAAAAGTACTCGACGCCGTAGCTCAGGCCCAGGCCGGCTCCAAGGACAATCGCGGCCGACACGACAATGCCGGGGAATGAGAAAAGAATCCCTTGAAAGGAATACACATTCCCTCTCTTCTCCTGCTTTGAGGCGCCACCCTCTCCCTCCCCTGCATCACGCTTTAGCTTCTGAAGTGTTTCAAAAATAACGCTCATAGATGAAAACAAAACCGGTCAAATGGTCCACAACGCCTGTTACACCACTCTCACACCGAGGACTATGACCAGTTCCCTGGTTTCCTCCCTCATAGATTCATTTTTGAAAAGGTATCCAAGAAGGGGTATGCTCGAAAAAAAGGGAACGCCCCCTTTTTCGTTTTGTTGGTGTTTGTCGATGAGACCTCCCAAAAAAATCACATCACCGCTTTTCAATGAAATTGTCGTGCTTATCTCTTTAATGCTAACCTTTGGAAGAGAAATGGTGTCGGAGGACGTGGCGGCAATCGCCACCGGCTCTATGCTTGTGGGGTCCACGTCGCTCTTTATCGGATTGATTAAGAGATTGATGCGACCATCCGCTTCAATGAATGGGACTATCCCCAATATAAGGCCGTCAAAGACGGTAGAGACCTCCACCTCTGTCGTATCCTGGGTCTCGGTGGAGGTGCTGCTTGTAGTCGTTGAGACGCTCTTCTTGTAGCTGAACGAGGTTCCCACGCTTATGATAGCCGGCTTGGCATGTTTTGACCGGATGCTTGGATTGGAGATGATTCGGGTTTCCCCGAAAGTCCTTAAGGCGTCCACGGCACTCTCAAGGGAGTAGGCCCTCCTCACACCACTCAATGCCAGACCGGCTCCAAGCGACCAGGAAAGGCTGTTGAGTTTTGTTACGCCGTTCTCCCCGCTTCGGAGAATGCTCCAGTCAATCCCGTAGGAATACTCATCGGAAAGGACAACCTCCACAATCCTGGCCTCAATAATGATCTGCCTCGACAGCATCTCCTCGAAATGCGCGATCAACCTACTAACCGCGGAAATCACTCGGGGTGTGTCTCTCACATAGAGACTCCCGGACAGCCTGTTGAGCGTATAGGTCCCTCCCTTGGTCATAATCCGCTGCGTCATTTGCTCAATGAGGTCGTAGGCATTCGCCTTCTTTGACCCGGACCCTGAAAGCTTGAAGGTACCGGACAGTCCGGCCGTTGATTCCGACTCTCCAACACCCAGGACATCGCCGCCCACTTCAAACGACATATCAATATTCGTATCGAGAAAATTCAGGCTAAAGAAGCGCTCCTCATAAGATCGAATACGGATGACGTTCTGATCAATCTCATAGAACAGATCGTAGGTATTAAGGATTTCTTTCAAGACAGTGGCTGCCGAGACCTTCTCGAAATTAAGGGTGACCAGACGCTTTTCATCACTCAGGCCGGGTTCCATAATGAGGCTCATACCAGCGGACTGAGAAAGGGAGTAGAGGATGAGCTTGAGGTCCTCGTCAATCATGGAAAATGAGACTATGTGGTCCTCGAGGGGATCATATTTCGGCATGATCGGTTCCACATCGACCTCTTTCAAAAGAGGCTTCTCCAGACCATGAATCATTTTGTCCGTTGTAAGTCCCACCTCTTCAGATTCTGCAACCACCTGTTCCGGATTCCATGTGGGTGGGCGATGTTTTGGCTCACGTAGAGATGAGGGCCCTAGGCCGCACCCGGAAAGGAGGAGATAAAAAATGCCAGCGGTCAAGTAGGTTAGTCTCTTCACATCTCTTCTCCAGCTCTTTTTGTGTTTTTGTCGCTGATTCGGCCGGCAGTATCAAGGAGGACCCATTTTGCTACCTTCTGTTTTTCAATAAGGACCCGATCCCGATCGATCTGTTTCACTGTTCCTCCATCCAAAAGAGAGGCTCCCTCCGCAACAAAGCGGCCGTTGATGATGCAGAATCGCTTTTTATCCGCCAAAAAAGTAAATGTCAGGGCATAATCCATCACCGGAGCCACGGTCATCCTGTCGTCAGAGGACCCTTGCCTATTCATCCTCAAGGGGGTGTGATGACCAAACGGCCCGAGATGAACAGGGGAGTCATCCTGTTTGGATGGGTACGCAAGGCGGGCCATGACTGGAGCCACCTGTTCCATCCTCTTGAGATCCTCAGGACCGGGCATTGTCGTACTAGCCGGCAACTTCAAGGGTGATATCTGACGGCTTTCACGTCCTTCCTGAGTTCTCCTGACAAAATCAAAACCCGCGACCAGAACGAATATCAAGACGATGATTAACGTCAACGTGGCGAAATGCTTTCTTTTCATTGGGGCCTTTTTTTAAAGCTTGCCAGGAATCGAGATTCCTGGATCGTTGTATCAAACCTGGTCTTGCCCGGGATATACCCTTTTTTCTTCATTTCATTCAGAAAACGTTGATATCCTCTGTGGGCCGCATCAAAGGATGCCTTTGTCTTTGCGAAGATTTCTATGTCGATCCCTTTTTCACTGTAATCGGCCTTAAAAACATCGACTGTGATGTTGCTTTCAAGGGCGACGGAAAAATCATTCAAAAGTTCTTTGAAGGATGGCATGCTTCGATAGCGTTCCAGTTCTTCGATAAAGGCAAGGGTTTCGTCATAAGGGATTTTCAAGGACTCGGTCCTCTCAGGGGTCACGGAAAACCGAGACTGCTTGTTACATTCCTTTTCAAAGAAGTCCGCTTTCCTATCACACCAGAGATACCCAAGAAAGAAAAGCACGCATGCAATCAGGAGGATCCCGTTTAGATAGGGAAGGCATGCTCTACTGTAAAAGGAAATCTTTTCCGGTATCTTTGAGACTGAAGAAAGGCCTGAATGCATGCGAATCCCGTTGATGAAAGAGACGGCGCAGGTCGTACCGTCAGCCGAGATCTCCTCCTCTTCCATGCTCAACACATCCATGTCCGATTCTTCGCTCCATATTGGAGTCTCCTGAGAATCTATCCAGTTCATCAGGAGGACCTTGTTGACCTGAATTCTTTCTTCTATCTCGGTTTGTTGAATATCATGTTGAAGCATGTCCCAGAGAGATGAGATCTGTTCCTCTGTCTCATCAAAGGCCACGCACCGGTTTGCGTAGTGTATTCTCTTTGGGCTACCTATAACGAGATCTGCAAACCGACCGTGACGAAAGACGACGGCAGCCGGTTGTTTTGTCTTCATTCGTTTGAGAACGCTAAAAAGGACCGAGTAGAGGGGAACAAGGAGCAGGCTGTCATCATGTTCTTTGATCCGATCCAGGTAACGAAAATATCGCTTTGTAGGCAGGGCAGTAAAAAAGATGTCAGCGGCGTTTTTCTCCTTTCTTTTTTTGGAATGAGTAATGATTGAGATCGGTTCGTCAAATTCTCCTGTTTCCTGGAGTTGTTTTCTCACCATCACTTCAACATACTTGATGGGGGCCTCAATGGTCATGGTCCGTGACACGGCATCGTCCAGATCTGAAACGAATAGGCAATCTCCCGTGATATCCATCAGATCCGAAATCTGTTCAAGGACGCCCTCCTCATACCTATACCAGAGGCCATCCAGTTCAATGACATATCTCTTCTTGGACCTTGATCTCATCTCTGTCTCACCACAAATCTACCCTTAAGGGTCAGGAGGATGTCTCCCTTTTTTTTTGTACTCTGATTGGTGTTTGCAGATACAACCTCTGTGTCGTTACCAGATTCAACTGTGGAATGCTTCCGGATACTGAGCGCTGTTGGAATAAAATAATAGGATTCCGTATGGATTGTCTGGTCAAGAATTCTTATGGCCTTAGGAAAGAAGAGGGGCTCATCAACCATGACCTCATAATCATCCCAATGCTTCCTGATAAGGCCAAGGGACTCCGCCTTGGCCGTAAAATCTTCCACCTTGGACTGTATGCGCCTGTTTCTTGCCCGCTCTCTTTCATAAAGCTTGATCAGGCGGACATGCTTGACCGCTTGGATCAACCTATACTCATACGCAACACATCGCTTATGGGCGGTCATGAACAGCAAAGCCATCGCCAGAAAAAGCGCGGCGAGAAAAATTGCGATTATATGCTGTCTAAATGCCCCTATAACAAGGACCTCCTGTTAGGGATCAGAATACTCTTTCACCCCTCCCGATGATAAACGAAATCGTGAAGAGAGAGGGGTCGTGGGATCAGAACTGAAGGATCAGTCTTGCCCTATTTACGGTAAATGTGCCTGAATCATTGGGGTCAATGGCCGGCCAAGCAATCCTGTTGCCGTTAACTGCGCCGGCTGCGATGAAATCTCCTGTAGTGCCATCCATCTCACCGTCCTTGATCCTGTCCATGGCAATACCCAAATCTGTCGGCATATTAACGAGTTCGATACAATTGTAGGTGCTTGCAACGTCATCCGTTCGATTTCTAAAGGTAATCGTCACATTGGACTGACTCCCTGTTGAGGAGGAATATCGCCTGATATTGGTGCTGCCGGTTGATCCCTGCGAAGGGAGCTCCAGGCCCACAGCCTGCAATTGGGCATTGATGTTGGAGGCCGTAACCCCGTTGGCAATGCGGCCATCTCGGACCCCGCTGTTATCATCAGTGGCGGTGTCCCCCAAGATCCAGCCTGTTCGCTCGTAGTAATTCACAAAGGCCAGTTCCCAGGCATTTACAAATTGGGTGTAGAGCTTCTTCTGCTCGGCGCCTCGGACAATGTCTTTCCCCTTTATAACCGCCCCTATAATAATGCCGATGATAATCAGGACGATTGCCATCTCAATAAGGGTAAAACCTTGACTTGACAACCGAAGGTCTTTCCTGTCCCGCTGATTCATCTTCCCTGTATCCTCCCTTCATTATATTTGTTCACGCCCAGAAACAGCAATTTCCGTGCCACTACCCTGGTTGTCTCAAGAGGCCCGACGAGAAGCCCCGATAGAGGGACAGTCTTGTATGTGTTCAGCATTTCAGGGTTTTACTGTTGTTGAACAGAAGGAGTGGCCATAGAAGCAAGGAGTCTGGATCTTGTGAAGATTAGGCATGCAGACTTTCCGTCAACATATCACTCATTTCGTCATAATCTTGACGTATTTTATGGAATCAGGCCAAACCGGGCAGAACCTTCGTCAAAGACACGTCCTGATTCATGGTGAAGCCGCTGCGGATGGATTAGGGATCACCTAATAGCTTGACTTGAGAGGGGAAACAAGGGAATGTATGGCCATTATCCTGAAGCACCCTCCCCTCAGTGCCCCTCGGGTGCCGGGCTGTTAGAGGCGAGGGTGGACTCTCTCAAAAGCCTCCCTACCGAGGAGACAGGAGAAGACGGAGATATCACAAGGGGACGGGACCTCCCCATCTGGCGATTTAGCATGCTGAGCATCGCCCTACCTCTTACAAAGGCTGAATCAAAATGATCGGCTCTCACAATCGAACAATCGACTATCTACGCATGTCCGTAACGGACAGGTGTAATCTCAGGTGTGTCTACTGCCTTCCTTGCGAAGGGATCACCAAATTAAGACATGAGGATATCCTGACGTATGAAGAGTTATTACGCCTTGCCCGCATTGCCATCGACCTCGGGGTCGATAAGATACGCCTGACCGGAGGGGAGCCCCTTGTACGAAAAGGCATCTATGATTTTATCTCCCGGTTGACCACTCTTCCCGGACTCAGGGATATCCCTTTGACCACAAACGGACTGCTCCTCAAGGACAACGCTGAAAGACTCGCCTCTGCAGGCGTTACGAGGCTGAACATCAGCCTGGATACCCTGGACCGTAAGAAGTATGCAGGCATTACCCTCTATGATGGGTTTCCAATGGTGTGGGAAGGGATAGAGTTGGCTGAAAGCCTTGGCTTTCAACCGCTCAAGATCAATGTAGTGGTTATGAAAGGGGTCAATGATGATGAGCTGCTGGATTTCGCCAGGCTCTCCCAAAGGCGTCCTTACCATATCCGGTTTATCGAATATATGCCCCTGGGCCGGCCGGCATCGGACGCCCATCTCAAGTATGTTCCCTCTTCCATTGTCAAGAGCCGACTCAGCGCCCTTGGAAAACTCATCCCCGTTGCCAGGGCCCCCAATGACGGACCGGCCGAGCGCTTTCATTATGAAAAAGCTGCCGGTGAAATAGGCTTCATCAGCCCCCTCTCCAACCATTTCTGCGGCACATGCAACAGGCTTCGCCTGACCGCAAGCGGACGTTTGAGACCCTGTCTCCTCCATGAAGAGGAAGAGGATCTCAAAAGACCCTTACGCACGGGTGCCTCAGATGATGAGTTGGGCCGGCTTTTTCTGAAAGCAGCCTGTAGCAAGCCCCATACGCACCCTTCGGCTTCAGAAAAGCCCCTTCTCTTTTCAGGTCACATGTCGACCATCGGCGGGTAAGGCTCTTCAGATTATCGAGGCAAAGGAAAACGCTCAATAGCCCCCGCCGAGATAAGGGCCTCAATCACTTCACACAACGGCAGCCCCACGACATTCGTATAAGAACCTGAGACCTCTTTCACCATAAATGAGCCCATGCCCTGGACAGCATAGCCTCCCGCTTTGTCGTAGGGTTCATCCATGTTGGTGTAGGCTTCAATCTCCAGCTCGCTGAGCCCCTTGATGCGAACAGTGGTGGTCACGGCCTCCGTATGAGAGACCTCACCGGCAGGATTGAGAACACAAAACCCTGTAATGACCCTATGTTCTCTGCCACTTAGAAGCCCGAGCATTCGTCGTGCCTCCTTATTGTCGTCCGGCTTTCCGAGTATTTCGTCGTTCACAACAACGATGGTATCTGCCCCCATGACCCAACGGGGGCGGATCCTCGCATAGACATCGGTTGCCTTCTTCATGGCCAGCATGCGAGAGCCCAGAGCTGGATCGCCGATGATATCCTCTTCATTGATCCGGCTCGCCATGGAATCAAAAGGAAGGCCGATCCGGCTTAAAAGTCTTTCACGGCGAGGAGAAGCAGACGCGAGAACAAGGGGGTTTTGTGCGCTTATCTTGTGGAATCTCATTGTCTACGGCAACCTGAAAAGTGTTATTGCGTTCTGGGATGTGGCCCTTGCGACCTCTTCAACCTCTGTCTCTCTAAGGCGGGCTATTTCCTTGGCCGTCATTGTCACGAAAAGGGGTTCGTTCCGTTTTCCTCGCTTTGGGATGGGAGCGAGAAAGGGAGCGTCCGTTTCAATCAGCATCCTGTCAATCGGGATCTTCGTAGCCACCTCTTTTATTTGCAGAGCGTTCTTGTACGTCACCGTGCCTGGAATGGAAATGTAGTATCCAAGATCCACAAGGGCCGTGGCCAACTGTACGTCGCCTGAGAAGCAGTGGACAACGCCCAGCCTCTCTCCTTTTCCGAGCTTCTTAACCGCCTTATAAACGGCATCGTGGGCGTCACGATCGTGGATGATAACCGGGAGTCCCAGCTCCTTTGCGATCCGGAGCTGATCCTCAAATACCCTGACCTGGTCGGAGGCAGAGGCATAGCCTCGATAGTAATCAAGGCCTATCTCTCCCCAGGCCACAACCTTCGGCTCAGAGGCTATCCCTGCAAGGGCTTTCAGATCTTCCTCTTGGCATTCGCCTGCATTATGCGGGTGATAGCCGACTGCTGCGAAAAGCATACTGTGTTCTTTTGCCAATTCCACGGCCTTGAAGGAACTCTTCCTATCTATCCCTATCGTGACAATGTGTGTAAGGCCACCCTCTGCAGCCCTTTGAATCACCTCCCTCCTGTCCTTATCAAATTCTCTCATATCCATATGGGCATGGCTGTCAATATACATAGTCATCTCTCCTCAGTAAAGGGGCCTTCACATGTCTCCCAAAAAAGGGCCCTAGCCTACACAAAAACCTTCCTTTCGAATCTCAAACCCGATCGCTCAGGTAGTATACATAACAGAAAAGAGCACGTCGAGCACCTATACAACGATGGTGAGGATTCAAAAGATCATGAGGCCTCGGCAGCCTGTTAGATCAGGCATCTGAGGTATGTGATAAAGTGTGGAGGTTTTACAAACCATCAAGATAGGAAGAAGGCAACACTCATTAGGATTGATATGGCTTTGTGATCAATCCATTACGAAAAACACAACTCTTTTTATGCAATATGACTCAAGAAGATGGAAAATAAAATA
>JAXHUM010000039.1:0-20769 GCA_034189325.1 Thermodesulfobacteriota bacterium | reverse complement strand
AAACCATCAAGATAGGAAGAAGGCAACACTCATTAGGATTGATATGGCTTTGTGATCAATCCATTACGAAAAACACAACTCTTTTTATGCAATATGACTCAAGAAGATGGAAAATAAAATATCCAACAAATAAATTTGAAATTCGCCGAAAAAACGCGAAAATCAAAGCAAATAGGATATCAGATTTGTGAAAGAAATATTACACAATAGGGGAAAACCAGCTAACCCTTTGCATTGCCTCACCTTTTTGAGCCCCCAAAATGTTCTTTCTTCTCGCTAAGTTATGAATCCATGACAGATTTCCCCTGTAGAAATCGTGGGTTATGGATTGTCAAAAAAGACGTGAGGGCTAAGTGTCCGCCGTGGACTATGAGTTTTGACAGACATTGGAGGTTCGAGTATAAGTCGTACCCAGCTTTTGTGTCATTGTTTCGCTTCTACAAAGTAAACCACTTCTAGTTGTTCACCCTTTTTGACTCTCTGGAGTTTTCAATGAAGACAATTTGGGAAGAGGTTAAGGATGCTTTAAAATCCGAGCTTCCAAAAAACACCTTTTCACTCTGGATCAATCCTATCGGCTTCCTGGAAAAGAAGGAGGATACACTTGTATTGGGGTGTCCAAACAGATTTTCCCGTGACTGGGTCACTGAGAATTACATGGACATGATCCGTACAACATTTTCCAAGGTGTGCGACCATAAATTGGATCTAGAATTCAAGATAGTCCCTCCTCAGGCACAATATTTTGATCCCGATGATCGGGACAGTGATCAGTTGAGCCTTCCAAATATCCCCAATGTCAGAAATAAAGGCCATCTGTGTCTCAACAAAGATTTTACATTTGATCGCTTTATCGTAGGTCGCTCCAATGAATTTGCCTACTCAGCATCGAACGAGCTGGCCTATGGGCAGCCTTGTCACTATCACACACTGCTGATGCTTGCGACCACGGGCCTGGGCAAAAGCCACCTCACCCATGCCATCGGCCATGCGATTCTGGAGCAACATCCGGAATCACGAGTCTACTACATTACGGCAGAGGATTTCACAAATCAGATGATCTCCTCCCTCAAAAATGGACATATTGAGGATTTTAAAAATAAATATCGTCGATCCTGTGACGTTCTTCTTCTCGAAGAAATCCATTTCTTGAGTGGAAAAGAGAAAATCCAGGTTGAGCTGGGATATACCCTGGATGCCCTGGAAAACGATAACAAGAAGATCCTCTATACAAGTTCGCTTCCCCCCAAGGATATCCCCAAATTGTCAACGAAATTGTCCTCCAGGCTGACCTCCGGGCTTGTGACGACCATTTCCACGCCGGACTATGATACCAGAGTCAAGATCCTCACGAGAAAGGCCCAGGAACACAATATCTCGCCCAGAGAGGAAATCATCCATTTTCTTGCGAGTCGCTTGACACTGGACATACGTCAAATGGAGAGCGCCTTGAAATGTCTTAAGGCCAAATCCGAACTCTTAAACATGGATATTGACCTCGATCTGGCAAAAGAAGTGGTCTCCTGTCTTGTTACTGATGAGGATTCGGTCCGTTCGGAAGACATCATAAAGCTTGTGTCCAAGTACTACAAAGTCGATCCGGCCATGTTAAAAAGCAAATCGAGGAAGAAGATTTTCACCTACCCGCGAAACATCTATGTCTACCTCTGCCGACAGCACACGAAAGAGACCCTCGAGAATATCGCACGCACCATAAACAGGAACCATACCACGGCACTTTACGCCTCAGAGGTGATCGCGCGAAATATCAAGACAGACAGCCAGATGAGGCGTCAGATCAACTTCTTGAGCGAACAGATAGAAAATATGAAGAAGTAGCTCTTAGTGGATAAGCGTTTCCTACACCTTTGAGTATGTATACATTCAACATTAACTGAGGGAGATTATGACTGATAAAATAGATTACAAGGAAGATATAAAACGACCGGCAGCCATTTTTGATACCAGTCTTGGGATTTTCGAAGCCGAGCTTTATGCAGAAGAATGTCCTGAAACGGTCTGGAATTTTATTAATCTAGCTGAAGGCAGACAGATGACGGATCTGGAAGGTAATTTTTACGACGGCCTCACCTTCCACAGGGTGATCGAAGGGTTCGTCATCCAGGGAGGCTGTCCTTTAGGCACAGGCACAGGCGGTCCAGGGTACCGTTTCAAAGACGAATTTGATTCTTCTTTGCGCCATGATGGTCCCGGAGTACTGTCGATGGCCAACGCAGGCCCCGGAACGAACGGCAGTCAGTTTTTTGTGACACTTGCGGCAACCCCTCATCTGGATGACCGCCATTCCGTCTTTGGAAAGATCACGAAAGGATTGGACGTTGTAAAGAAAATCGGGTCTGTTGAAACAGATTCCATGGACAGGCCAAAGGAACCGGTTATTATGAACAGCGTGACAATCCGTCGCTGACCTCGGCTAATCCCTCCCAAGCTTCCTTTCTCGAACATGTGACGAGGCCCCTCCTCAACTTTTGACCCTGTTCAGCGCAAAAAAAACCCCGGCCGGAAAACCGGCCGGGGCAAGTTAGAGATTGATACTTCAATATTACACGCCTGGAATATTCCAGATATCCTTTTTCATCATTTCCCATTCACCTGTGGCGGGATCCCAGCGACAATTGGCAAAGCACTTCCAGTTCTCCTCATCCATTTTGGGAGTATCCGACCGGAAGTAGTACCCAGGCCATCTGGTCTCTTCCCTGAAGAGCATGGTGCGGATATGGGATTCTGCAATCCACATCCTCTGGATGTTCTCCCACACCCTCATCAAATCATGGAGGTCCGTGGCAGCCTGCTTGTCAGAGTCTTCCTTTAGGATAGCCATCAGCTCAAGACCTCTTTCAAGATTTGCCTTGCTGGTCTTGAAGGCCGCCGTAACACCACCTGCGTACTCATCCATGATCTTCTGGAGACGATGGAGGAACTGACGCGCCATGATGTAATTGGTATTGACTTCCGGATCCGTCGTTTCATTCTTGTGGGCCTCATACAGATCGAGAGGAGCAAGGATCACTTTCTTAAATTCCTCTACCTTTGCCGCATCAATGTTCGGCTCTGCCCCCTTCTCGAGGATGTACTTGATGGCCGCTTTTCCAGCAATCCGGCCTTCGGTATGGGAACCTGACGAGAACTTATGGCTGGATGCGCCGGATCCGTCACCGGTTGTGAAAAGAGCCTCAATAGTGGTCATATTCTCATAACCCCACTTGTAGGGCGTGTCCAGATCTTCCGGACCACTGACCCATGCTCCGGAAGCACCGGAATGGGACCCAATGAAGTAAGGCTCACATGCTGCGATTTCCGAGTGTTTTTCTTCGGGCTTGACATTCAGACCGGCCCAGAGAATAGCCTGGGAGATGGTCATATCAAGAAAGTCTTCCCATGCCTCGGCCTCGAGCTCTTTCATTTTCTTCTTAAAGGCCTTTGGGTCATCCTTGTACTCTTCAGCGATTTTCTGAATCGCCTCGTCCGTTTCCATGTACAATGGACCCAGACCCGCATCCGTATCCAGCATGCCGAGATAATTCCTCAAGTTGGCCGGGATCGGTTTTGCCAGCCCATAAGGCGCATAATTCTCGAGTTCCGCCTTCCTTACGACCATGTACTCGCCACCCTCGGCGCTGACGGCCCTGGATTTGAAAAGGAGAAACCACGCTCCCACAGGACCATAGCCATCCTTGAAGCGGACCGGGATAAAACGGACTTCCTGACAGGTCATTTCCGCACCGGCCTGGATAGTAAAATAGGCCGTGGAACCTGAATTGAAGGGAGGATACCAGGAACGACCAAAACCCTCGCCTACAGACCTTGGCCGGAACACGTGCACGGCGCCGCCCATGGCAGCGATAACAGCCTTGGCCTTAAACACATAAAACTTATCTTCTCTGGTGCTGAAACCGACAGCCCCAACGCACTTGTTTCCATCCATAATCGGATCCGTGATGAAAACTCTCTCGATGATCTCCCCACCAGCGTCGTTAATGGCATTCTTGGCTGCTTCGGCAATGATGATCTTGTAAGATTCGCCGTTGATCATCAGCTGCCACCGGCCTTCGTGGACATACTTGCCCTCTTCGTCTTTCCATATTTTAAGGCCCCATTTTTCAAACAGATGGACCGTGGAGTCGACGTGACGGGCAATGTTAAAGACCAGATCCTCTCTTGAGATTCCCATGAGGTCCTGGCGAACATAGCGGACATAGTCTTCAACCGTGTTTTCGCCGTCCTTCACACCAACATACTGGTTGATAGCTGAGAGCCCCATGGCCACGGCACCACTTCTATCCATGGCTGCCTTGTCCACGACGGTCACCTTCAGACCATTCTTTTTTGCCCAATAGGCCGCCTCTGTAGCGGCGCCACATGCTGAAAAACCCCCACCAAGAATAAGGAGGTCGGTGCTAACTTCTACTGTTTCAAAATTTGCCATATCTTATTTACCTCCTTCCTTCCTAGCTTACTGTGGGGACAGCATCCAATCCCGCGGATGCCGGCTCAGTTGACAGGGCGTTACTGTTGATGTCATCATGGGTGGGGAATCCTCCCAACGGATCAGCCGAGC
Source organism: Thermodesulfobacteriota bacterium (assembly GCA_034189325.1). Classification (GTDB taxonomy): domain Bacteria; phylum Desulfobacterota; class DSM-4660; order Desulfatiglandales; family Desulfatiglandaceae; genus JAXHUM01. The sequence goes on along the minus strand of JAXHUM010000039.1, from coordinate 16,190 downwards.
CTTCCGGGGTTGTCCTTGTGGGGAACTTAAATCGCTTGATCGTGCCGTCACGAAACTTGACGGTCCACATGATGTCCTCTGTACCTCTCAGAGGGGTAGCACTCGCTCCCATGGGAACGAAGTCAGCATAACCGCGCACATCCATTGCCTGCTGGGGACAGAGCTTGACACAGCACATGCATTCCCAGCACATCTGAGGATCGCGGTTATATGCTTTCATGGCCTCTTTGTCCAAGACCATAAGATCGTTAGGGCAGATATACATACAAGCAGTCCTGTCTTGCCCCTTACAACCGTCGCATTTTTCCGTAATCACATAACTTGGCATTATAATACCTCCTAAATTATCAAATTAGATTACCTATAATACATTCTCAGAATAACAAGTTGTTTTTTTCGCACCCCCTTTCCTCTGAAACTAAAACCTGTAAATTTTCATGTTCAATAATCCAATGGCGTCTATGGGTTTCTCATTAGTTCCGTTTGTGAATTTTAGAACAAAGCTCTTTATATACCAATGTTTCTGGGTGTCAAGAAAAAATAAACAGGGAGATCCAAAAACAGGACAAAAAAAGGCCTCGCTTTCAAAAAAAAAAGAGGGGATAAGAAATCCTCTATGTTTCTTGTCAAAAATCCACTCCTCACATTGAGGAGCGGATTCTATTTGGATGAAAAATCATGCCGACGGCCAATCGATGGTATACCCCCGGTACAATTCGTTTGATGAGCTTACCCCTTTGTTGACTGGTAATACTCCATCAGTATTTTTGCGACTTCCGGGCGAGAAAATTCCTTCGGAGGCGCAATACCTTGAGACAACATCTCACGGACTTTTGTGCCGGAAAGGAGCACAAAGTCTTCTTTTGAATGGTCGGGGACATCGCGCATCATGACAACCTTATTCAGTTTTTTCGACCACGCCGTATGGTCGGCCCTGTAAATTTCGATTTCAAGCGTGCCAGCTGGAATACCATCAAATATCGTCTGAGCGTCAAATGGGCCGTAATAATCACCCACGCCGGCATGATCCCTCCCGACAATCAAATGGGTACATCCGGTGTTTTGTCTAAAAACGGCGTGGAGCACTGCTTCCTTTGGACCAGCATAAAGCATATCAAAACCATAGCCCGTTACCAGTACGGTGTTCGGCGCAAAATAGATTTCGACCATCTTGCGGATACAATTGTCACGGACGTCAGCCGGGATATCGCCAGCCTTCAGTTTCCCCAGGAGCATATGGATCAAAATGCCGTCTGCCTTGACGTCGTTGTAGGCCATGCGGCACAGCTCTTCATGGGCCAAATGCATGGGATTACGGGTCTGGAAAGCCACGACCTTTTCCCAACCCAGTTTTGCCATTTCGTCACGAATCTCATAGGCCGTCATAAAGGTCCCGGCAAAGTCCTTTTCAAAATAGGAGTAGTTGAGCACCTGAATAGGACCAGCAATGGCGATATTTCCCGCTGTATTGAAGGCCTTCACACCCGGATGGTCAAGGTCCATGGTGGCGTAGATCTTTTCCGTCATGAATTTCATCTGATCTTCTGTGATTTCCTCAATAGATTCAACATCTTGAATGGCAAGAACCGGGTTGCCGTCGACATTGGGATCACGAAGGGCGATTCTCTTGGCACCTTTGATAGCTGATGCGTCTTTGACGACATTCAGCACAGGTGTGGGCCAGAAAAGGCCGCTGGTGGTCTGCATTTTTTCAGAAACGCTCATGGCGTCGGCCACATTCATGTAACCGGTAAGAGGGTTAAAATAGCCGCCACCCAACATAACGGCATTGGCTGCCGCTGCTGAACAGACAACAATTGAGGGGAGACCTTCAGCCTCTTTGGCCAATTCAGCGCGTTTTGCTTCGTCCTGGACATAGAGCGGATTCAGTGTTTCTGATCCGTGCGGTTTTATCATGGCTTTCCTCCTTAAAATGGTTTCCAATTCAATTGATGATAGACAGTCGGGCTGTCTCCAAAAACAGTAATTTTGAATCGTGGATTATTGTCAATTTCTTTGGTGATGTCAAGGCGTAATTGTAATTTTTTTCACAATCCGATGTCACGAACTCATAACAGAAATAATCATTCTGAGACCTTTGAAAAATGCTCAATATTGTTCAAGTGCAAGGAAGGCGAAAATTTTAACCGGAGGAATATATCGAATATTTCGAGGATTAAAATGTGAACCTGACACAGCAATTGGACAAAAGGGGGCGTTTTGCAAAGGTCTTATTCTGAGATATATCAAATACACACATCCTACTCCATGACGACCCGCATCCTCACTACCTCGATTTCAGCGCCCATCCTGAGACATAAGGTCCTGATTTCCTTTTTTTTCTCAATGCCTCTGTCCTGAAATGAGATGATTATTTTTTGGATACTGTGCTGCTCAATGATTTTCTCTAATTTGTCATGACCCCCGAGGATGGGATATCCTTTGATCTTCCGGCGATATATCCTCGGGTTGTCATCAATAAAACCTTTAAGATCCAGGCCCAGGCCTTTTTTATTCTCTATTTCCCTGAGGGTCATCAGTCCGCCGGCTCCGGCCCCATAAATGAGTGCCGGGACTCCTTTTTGTTTCCTTCTCAGAAATCCCTCATCTGCCATTCGGAAGGATAGCCGGGACATAGACAGCATAATCAACATTAACACCCAATAGATGCCGAAGACAGCCCTGGAAAAACTCTCAAACCGATAAATGAAAAGGAGGATAAGAATGGCCATTACTGTTCCAGCACTCACCCCCTTAATGTATCCGATCAGATCGGTGAGCCCCGTGCTTTCCCAAACACCTTGATAGACACCTGTCAGATAAAGCCATAGGATCTGACTGGATATGACAATCGGTAATGAATTCAGAAAAAAAGGAAAATTATCGCCTATAGCACCCTCAAACCGCAACAGGTATGCCGTGTAGTAGGCCACCGTTATCAAAACAAAGTCCAGGAAAACCTCAAAGAGCCGCCTCCTGTAAGTAATCTCCACCAATACGGGGGTAAGAAGGCCGGGCGCGTTTTCAGAAAGGAGGGATTCTTCCTGGTAGACCTTGACCTTTGCCAGGTAGATCCAGAAAAAGAGCACAAAAAGGAGGAAAAAGACAATGATCAACAGGCTTGTCCAGATAGCCAAATAGTTGACTGCAAGGGCCACCAATCCAGACAGGACTGAAAAACCATAAAGCACTAAAACAGCCTTTCTTTCTGAAAAACCGATAGCCACCAGTCGGTGAGATGAATGATCCTGTCCTCCCTGAGAAATACGACGGCGAAACAGCTTTCTCATGAAGCTGACAAACCCTGTGTCCAATATGGGAATAAATACGATCAGAATCGGAACGGCTATGACTGAAACCAGGTGGACAAAGCTACCACCCTGAATAAGGTCAGGGCCTCCATTTGCAGTGAGACAGGCCAAAACAAATCCGATGAAAAGGCTCCCAGCATCACCCATGAAAATCGAGGCAGGGTTAAAATTATACACCAGAAACCCCAAAAGGGCCCCAACATAAGAGGCCGTGAACAACAATATGGCGGCAGACTGAACAGAATCCTGGGCGCTTTGCCAGTGCCAAACAATCAGGAACGCCCCGCCGATAAAGGCGATTCCTGCTGAAAGTCCGTCCATATTATCCAGCAGGTTAAAGGCGTTGGTTATCCCGACAATCCACAGAATCGACAAAAAAACATTGAGCGTCTTGGAGCCGGTCCACCCAAGCTGGAAACCAAAAAAGACCAGCACCGAGGCAATGACAATCTGGCCCGCGAGCTTATGCTGAGGGTCCATATCAAGAATATCATCTGCCAGCCCTAATCCAAAGATCCCGGCACTACAAAGGATCATGGGAAGATAGGGGCTGCCGTAGAAAGACCACCCGACAAACAGGGCCGCCGTTATCCATGTCGTCAGGGTGGCCGCAAATATACTGACACCACCCAGAAGGGCGGTTTCCTTTCGGTGCCACCTGTTCTCCCGTGGAATCGCGACCCGCCCCGTAGCCAGGGCAAGCCTCTTTACAAGGGGTGTCAGGATAAGGGCCAAGCCCAGGGCCCCAGCAAAAAAAATGACGTGATAAAATGGCGGGATACTATTCATCAATACTCAGCCCCCATCATCGCGTAGATACCTGAAAGGGAAAAAACGCCATTCGCCAGCCAAGCCGACAGCATGGGTGGTAGAAGACCGGAAAGACCAAGTGACCGGGAAAGACCAAGGAGAACCAAATACAAAAAACATAACCCGATACCAAAAGTCACGGCGAGTGGAGTCCCTCCCTTTGTGAGCCTGAGGACCATAGGAATCCCCACCAGCGCCATGACAAAGCTGATCGCAGGAAAGGCTAACTTGACGTGCATATCCACGAGATACTCGGCAGCATCATACCCTTCCGCCTGAATAGCCTCGGCATAGCGCCTCAACTGCCAGTAGCTCATCTCTTCCGGTCTTTTTGCGATCTTATTAAAGGCCTCAGGGCGTTCCGGCAGGTGGAGCCGGATCTTGTCAAAATGCATAACATCGAATCTTCCTCCTTTAACACCCCTTTGAATGATTCCCTCCCTAATCTCCCATTCCTTTCCTAACCAGCGCCCCCTTTTTGCGTCGATTTTTTTGATCAAACGAAAGGAATCGTCAAAGAAGCATAGGGAGATGTCTTTCATAACCTGTTTCGACGCATCGAAATGTCTGATCCAATAGATTGCGTTTGAGCCCTTGTACCAGATATGCTTCCGAACAAAAAGCCTGTTTTTTTCTCTTTTTTCCACTTGGGTGTCCCAAATCTCATTGCTCCTCGCATTGCATTGCGACACGACCAACTCGGAGAACAAGAAGGATATTATGGCCATACAGATGGAGAGCTGAATAATTGGTCGGGATAGCTCAAAGATGCTGGTTCCACAAGATTTGATGGCGGTAATCTCGTTGTTCTTCTTCATCTGACAGAGCATGACGATGACGGATAACATCACCGCCACGGGAACCATTTGCATGATAATCAACGGTATCTTGAAATAAAAAAAGGCGATCATCTCGGCCGTCGGGACCTGGGCCTCGGCAAAATTGTCGATTTTCTCGATAAAATCGACAAGGAGATAGATCAAAAGGAAGAGGGCCTCAAATATAAAAAAGAGCTTCATGAACTCCTTGTAGATATATCCCCTTAAGACGCCCATACAACCATCATCTCGTTGACCAATTCTTGGGGCTGAAAAAACGGAGCTGGAGAAAACCAACAGGACGCTCATTTGCCACCCGTCTGTACAAATACAGGGACGTGATGAGCAGAAACAGGTCAGGGACCCAAACCCCGATCAGGGGTGACACGGTTCCTGTTTCACAGATTGTCCTGGCAGCCATAAAGAAAAGGTAGTAAATCACAAAAACCATAAGACTTAACCCGACTCCGGCTGTGCGCCCCTTGGTCCTTAATTGTGATCCGAGAGGCACTCCGATCAAACCCATCAACAATACGGCCAGAGGGATCGAACATTTCTCCAGGAGCTTGATCATCGCCTCATTGTATGCGGTTTCTCCCGGAGCCAGGTTCTTGATATGTTCTCGCAATTCATTCACCCACATCTCCTTAGGAGCCTTTTGCCTTGAGGAAAGAATGGCCATAATGTCCTTCAACCCGATATTCAGATCGTAGGTCTGAAATTGAATGGTCCTGGCCGATTCCAACTTCTTTTCAGTGACAAACATCGTACCGTCAAAAAACTGGATCGTGATTGACTTCTCCTGAGGGTGAAGGAAAATCTTCCCCTTTTGGGCGACAATTGTATTTGTCACGGTCCGATCCCGCCTGTCAACAACAAAGACCTCGCTCATGGTTCTTTCTTTTGGAGCGAATTCTTTAACGTAAAAAACCACGTCTTCAAAGGGCTCACAAAAAACCCGTTCGATAATCCCCAGATCCGCTTTGGACTGAGCAATCTGGAATACCAGATCCTTAAATGACTTATTCCCCCAGGGGACTCCTACCACCCCAACAGTGAATGATATTAGAAACCCCAGAAAAGAGAGAACTAGAACCGGGGGTGTCATTTGATAGAGGCTGATGCCGCAAGACTTCAATCCTATAATCTCGCTATCGGAGGAGAGCCTTAAAAAACCCACTACAACGGCCACAAGACCGGCGGCCGGCATAGCGAACATGAGGACATCGGGAAGGATATACAGGACCATCCGGACCAGATAACCGGCATTGACCCCCCTGCTGAAAATCAATTCCATAATCGATAGCAACTGGGTTGCCACGACAATAAATGACATGACAAGCACACTGACCAGGAAGATCGGCCATATCTCATGAATAATCTGTTTATGGAGTGTAATTCTCATACCGAATCCGGGAACCTTAGCCGATCAGCCATCGATCCCGCCACATTTCCCACATCAACAGAGACCAGAGGCGATGCTGGTGGTTGGTCTTCCCGATCATATGCTCTTTTATAACATTTTCTATTTTCGAATGATTGAACAACCCCTCCTCTCGCAGCCTCATGGGAGAGAGATGGTCAAGCAGAAGTTGCCTTAAATCTGTTCGAAGCCATGAACCCAAAGGAATGCCGAATCCCATCTTGGGTCTCTCATACAGGGTCCTTGGAATATATCGGCCCAGAAGTCTCCTCAGGATGTATTTTCCCGCCCCGTTTCGATACTTGAGACCCTCAGGCATTCCGGCACTGTATTCGAGAACCCTGTGATCAAGGAGGGGGACACGCACTTCAAAACCAACCGCCATGCTTGCCCGATCGACCTTGGTCAGCATGTCGTCGGGGAGGTAGGTCTTTTGATCCACCCGCATCAAACGCGAAAGAATGGGCAGGCCTTCACTCCTTAAAAGAGTGTCCTCGAATATACTGCCTCGTAGTCCCTTTCCCGTCAATTCAAATATCTCGTCTTGATTCCAGATACATATCATTGCCCTGTATATGTCGGTCAGACTGTCTTGAACCATTGCCTTTGTCAGCTTTTCCCATTTATCGGGGAAATTGGCCACCTGGAGCACTCTGGGGATGATCCGGTATATTCCGGCATAGGCCCTCTCCAGGAAATGAGCGGGAACGATTCTCAGCGCTTCCCCTATTGATCGTCGTATCACATAAGGGGCCTTCCGGAGCCGTTCCCACATGTCCCTGGCGCCCCAATACCTCGTATATCCCGCAAATTGCTCATCTCCTCCATCACCGGATAAGGCCACCGTGACATTTGAACGGGCCAGACGGCTGACCAGATACGTAGGAATTGCCGAGGAATCCGCAAAGGGTTCGTCGTAAATTTCGGGGAGCCTCGAAACAACTTCAAGCGCATCTTTTGTCTCTACGTAAAGCTCCGTGTGCTCTGTTCCCAGATGCCTTGCCACTTGGGAGGCCCAGGGGGCCTCATCAAAACCCTCCACATCAAATCCAATGCTGAACGTACGAACAGGCGTTGAATTCACCTTCTGCATCAGGGCGACCACCATGGAAGAATCAATCCCCCCGCTTAATAGTGCGCCTAAAGGGACATCACTGATCAGACGGTCAGATACGGCCCGGGTCAATAATAGGTCCAATTCGTCGAGGGCATCCCTTTCATTGTCCGGGGCATTACTCGATCCAACAGGCCCTTCCGGGATCTCCCAATACGATCGGACATCGAGGTCCGTCCCGTCAAAAAGGCCGCAGTGGCCTGGTGGGAGCTTATAGGTATTTTGAAAAATCGTTTTCGGCGCGGGAATATATTGATAGTGGAAAAAGAGTTGAAGCGCTTCGAAGTCGATATTTCTCGGAAAAGATCTGAAGGCCATGATCGCCTTGAGTTCAGAGGCGCAGATGAGGTTCTTGCCATCAAAATAGTAATAAAAGGGCTTGATGCCCAGGCGATCCCTGGCCGCAAAAAACGTCTGTTTTCCGGAGTCCCAGATGACGAAGGCGAACATGCCCACAAAATGGTCAAGACAATCCTTACCCCATTCCATATACGCCTTTAACACCACCTCCGTATCCGTACTGCTGAAGAAGCTGTGGCCAAGACCTTCCAATCGGCTTCGGATCTCCTTGAAGTTATAGACCTCCCCATTATAGACAATGGATACCTTGCCGTCCTCGCTTGTCATGGGCTGACGGCCCGCGGCCGTCAAATCGATGATTGATAACCTGCGATGACCCAATCCGACCCCACTCTTTTCATCAAAAAAAAGGCCCGAATCATCCGGGCCTCGATGGGCAAGAGAGGAGACCGCCCCAGGCAGATCCCCATATAATGATTGGAAGCTATCTAGTGACTTAAAACAAACAAAACCACACATTACGCTCCTTTTCCGCTACATTTCAGAATTCCCCGTTGACCTCTCTCACGGGAGTTTCTGAGAGGTTAGTCTTTTCCTACAAGGGACCTATAGAGTCGTTCATATTGTCCGACAATTCGAGACAGTTCAAAATGCTCTTGTATACGACGCCTCGCCGCCTCCCCCAATGCGCTTCTTCCCTCTTCACCCAGATCAATCAGGGCCTTCCAAGCGGCAGCCAGGGCCTCAGGGTTCCTGGGAGGCACCACACGGCCCGTGCCCCCGACAATCATGGCCGAGTCACCCACATCGGTTACCACGCAAGGCACACCGCACGCCATGGCCTCACCGATGGTATTGGGGAAACCTTCGCCATGAGATACTGAGCACGCAATATCCAAGGCTGCAGTGACTTTCGGGATATCGCTCCTTTCTCCCAAGAGCCGAAAATGATCCATTTGGTTGTCTTGAATAAGGGCTAGAAGCTTATTGTTTTCTTCGGTTATACCTTTTCCGGCCAGGATAAAACAGACATCTTTATTTTCTTGAAGTAACAAGAAAGCGGCTTTAAAAAAGGTAGAGTGGTCTTTCATCGGGTCACATCGAGCGACAAAGCCGATAGAGATCGGTGCCAGACACTTCCCTCGTTCCGTTTCCCTTTTGTCCTTCCAGAAGGAACTATCCTCAATTAACTCTGAAATAAAGGAGGCTTTTGTTTGCACATCAGGTTTGAATTGATTGAGATCAAACCCATTTGGGATAACTTTCCATTGATTAGGCCTATAACCTGAATCGCGGTGGAACTGACGCGCTTCCAACGAATTTGTGACCACAACCTTGGGAATAGATGATAGGATAGAACAGAGCTTGAAAACCCACCTTGTTGAAACGCGATAATCGTCCAATTTCATGTAGCTGCATCGGATATTCCAACAGATGTTCTTTATTCCTGAAAGCCTCCCAAAGATCAATCCCAACAAATCGGAATGATAAAGCCATGTCTGTAAAATAACAGGCCTTATCGTGCTAAGTAATCTCCACAGCATAGCCATTCCGGTAAAGGTTAACCGCCCGTTCGGCATATTTAACGAATAGACAGGAATTCCTTTTTTCATCATTTCTTGACCAACAGAGCCAATATCCGTCAGGCTGATCACACTGTTCAAAAAAAATGACTTATCCATGGAGGATAAGAGATTAAAAAGAGTCTTTTCTGCACCCCCGATGTTCAATGTTGTGATCATATGCATGATATGAATAGGCTTGTCCCTACTCATCTGCAACACTCAATCAAAATATCCTGATATTTGGCTAGGACCGATTTCACATCAAATCTTTCCGGTAAAAGGGTGTTTTCATGGCTGCCATTTCTTTTTGCAAGAAATTGATCTATGGCTCCAGCCAGCGCCTCTACATCTTCTGCTGGGACAAGGATGCCTTGCGAGCGATCATCAAATATCTCCCTGACACTGCCGGGACAATCAAAGGCTACCACAGGTGTTCCGCATGCAAGAGATTCCAAGACGACATTAGGCAGGCCTTCCCACCGGGAAGACAGAACAAACAGGTCAGCATGATAGAAAAATGCGTAGGGGTTCTCTTGAAATCCGGCAAGAGTTATTGAATCCTCCAACTTTGAAGCACAAATCCGATGCCTCAATTCATCTCTTTCAGGGCCCTCACCGATAATCGTTAAATGCAGACCGGGCCTAATTTCTGCTAATTTCTCCATTGCAATGATCAGCAGATCAAACCCCTTTTGTCTTGTCAAAGACCCAGCAGCCACCAAATGAATGCCGTCTTGATTGAAAGGATTGAGATGGTGAGCTGTTTGAGACCGCACATTTTCTAACAACACCGGATTCGGTATGGTTTGCATCTTTTCTTTGCTGATTCGAAATATATTTTCCAATTCATTCTTGATTGCAATCCCCGGGCATATAATCCTGTCCGCTCTGGAATACAGAAGGGGATAAAGCAATCTAAAAAAAGCAAACTTTGCACCAGTCGCAAAAGACATGGAAGGCATGTTGCTCTCTCTGACAATGACTTTTGTTTTCTTATGAAGAAAGGGTCGGATTGATAGTAGGGCCAGGTTCAAGTGGCCGATGCTTGACATCACAACATGCGGTTTGAGTCTTCTTAAAACAACGGCAAGTTTCACCAATGCTCTTCCAACACGGTTATAGCCCAATACGTGGATTTGCACATCAGGTGGGAGCATATCCAGGTAGGCACCTGAACTCTCAATAAGAATGAGATGGAGTTCAAAAATATCCCTGCTTAATCTCTGAAGCAGGTTGACAAATACCCTCTCTGCTCCACCAGCCCGGGCTGACGGTAATACCATTACTATTCTTTGTTTCACAACTCTTTTTAATACCCCTTACTTGGGCAGGAATCATTACTCCTTTATAGTGAGACGTTACCGAACACGAATTAGGAGCTGACTCCATTGGGCCATTATTTTATCAATTCCGAATCGGTTGACAATGTCCGCCGCTTTTGAAGAAAGCATTTGGCGTTTCTTTGAGTCAAGTATCAGGGTATCGATGGCCTCGGAAAGGGCCGAAACACTTCCCCTGGGAACAAGGAGGCCGTCTTTTCCATCCCTTATTATCTCCCTATTTCCAGGGCAATCAGTGGCAATAACAGCTTTGCCGCAGGCCATAGCTTCACAAAGGGCATTGGAAAAGCCCTCATATCTTGAGGGGAGAACAAATATATCGCCTTGATCCAAATAGGGTTCCGGTCTGGCAACTTTTCCAAGAAAAAGGATCTTATTCTCAAGACCTAGCGAATTCCGCAAATTTTCAAGTTCTAATCTGCATTCACCTTCACCCAGAATAATCACTGACCATTCAGGATGTTTTTTATGTATTTTTGAAAAGGCTTTTATTAATAAGTCAAAACCTTTTTGTCTATGCAACTTACCAACAGATACAATAGCAGGTTTATTAATAATGCCTTCACCTGTTGATATGGGATAATGTTTGGCGATTAAAACAGGATTGTGGATGACCCGGACCTTTTCCGATATCATGCTCGGGAAAAACTTTTCGAATTCTATGGCTTGGACCACAACAGCATCAGCGGACAGATATGTAAGCATCCTCAGTCTATTCCATATCTTTCCAATATTGGTGTTAAACGGATCGTTTCGCTCTGATACAATTCTCGGAATTCGGGTCCCTGCCAGAGCTAATAGGGTGATGATGTTTGTAGTATCGAGAAAACTGATTACAGCGTGTGGTTTAATCCGGGTGAGGGTACGACGTAATATGTGAATTCGCTTGATATTGTTTATTAACCTTTCCTGTAAAGTTGAAGAGTCTCCGGCGATTCCTAATGAAGTATCTAAAACCGAAGTATCTAGATGGTAGTGGGGTGGATTGCTGCCATCATCAAATGTAATTAAGTTTATCTCCCAACCTCGTTTCACCCAATAATTCGCCATGAGAGATATCACTTTTTGTGCCCCTCCACATGAAAGGGAGGATATAACTAAACTTAGTCGCATAAGCAGGAATTATCGATAGACATGGATGGATGTGGCATTGGTCAAATAATTTTATCTAAATAGGCAGCGGCATCGAGCTTAAGCCGGCTCAACCCACTTTCAATATCCGGTTTTATTCTTTCCCAATCATTGAGCATTTTATCAATCATCTTGATCTCAAAGTTTTCCTTTGAATACCGGCATACAGACCATTCTATTCCCAATCTATGGAACAGATCTCTTCCTTTGCTCATGACATCGGCAGGATACTTATCAGCATTTTCCAACAGAATAACAGGCACGCCTCCCAGCTTAAAAGTAAAGATACTGCTGTGAAAACGATCCGTGACCATTATCCTCAAAAGGCGATAAACCCCAAGCCGTTTTTGAAGAGTATAATGTTGGGGAATGGGTACCTGTCCTTCAACTGGGGAGCCAAGGAAATTCACCACGCGATAGTTCTTCTTTTGAAGGATCTCCGTCAATCTTTTTCTCATCAACTCATCCGGCACAGCCACTCCCGCCAGTCTAGAATCATGAAAGAAGTCTTTCGGTGTTTGGACTATAGAAGAAAAATCCCAAAGCACTGTTGGATCAGGCATGAAAAACAGTCCCTTGCCATCAAGGCCAAATTCTTTGAGATATCTCATGCTCATCTCATCTCTAACAGAAACAAAGTCAAAATCACGAATCAGACTGGATAGTAGATGTTTCCTTGATTCACTTAATAAGGCACCGTCGGTCATATCCAAAGAGGCAGCGAATGCGACTTTCCGTGAGGCATGAATACCCGGGAGATAGTACAGACTCGGGACAACAACCTCGCCGTTTTCGGCTCTAATTCTCCATACCGTATCGCTACCGACGACAATCGCGTCGTACTTTCGGTCCGATATAAATCGGATGGCCTTTTGTATTGTATCCGTTACACATGCCTTTGGAGACAGTATCATGTGGGACCGAAGGAATGATCGCAATTTTGCTCGCTTGTTCCACTGCCACATATTTATAAATGGAGGACGACGGATAAAACACTTCAGAAACTCCTTTTTCTCAATTTTTGAAGATCTGCAGTCAATTACCTCAATACGTGCCTCCGGCCTTAATGATTGCAGCAATTTTTGCAGGCAATATGCCTGCATTATCGAGCCCTCATTCACTGTCCGGTGGTATGTCAGAATCCCTACTCTCAACGTTGCATCGCTCTACTGATGATTTGATATATTTGTGTCAAGTCAGATGAATCGTTCGGATCGATGCAATTCTTCAGATTTCTGTCTATACAGGCCAACGGTTTTCTCCCTTTTATACCTGTAAAAAGGTCGCGGTTCACTTGATATAAAGACTTTATTAACCGATAGTCTTCATTTACCTCTAAAAAGGGGCCATTCTCTTCAAAAAATACGGAATCATCACTGTCAACCCAGACATCAGGCAGTAGAAAATTAAATCGTGAGGCAAGGTACTCACTACGATACAGGCGAGCGTGAAGACTGTATTCATGACCAACTTCGCTATCGTTAAATGCCTTAACGATTAATTGGGACAAATCATTGATCTCTTCGTCGCTTTCCACAATCCCCTTAAATCTCTTTTGATCGTTGATATAAAATCCCGGAATATAACGCTTACTGAAGGCACGCGTTTTGGACCAGTTAATATTCGGCTTATAGAGTTCATTAACCGCGCCGGGGGCAGAGCGCTTGATTCCCTGTTTTATGTATTTGGGTAAGAACTGTCCTGTTTTTCTAAATATTTTTTTCCCGGCGGAAATCGATATGTCCCTTTTTTTTTGCAAATCAATATCTCTTAGGAAATGATTCAGGTTTATAGACGCTAGACGCGGAGAAGCCCCATGATCAGAGACAACAATTAAATTTTCCGGTTGGATACTCTCGACGGTAGACCGAATGCAATCGTCCAGATGGGAATAGAAGCTTAGAATCTTCTCTTGGAAAAATGTCCGAGGGATACCATTTTCTTTTATCATATCCCTGACTTCAACCATCGCGACATTTTGAATCGGGGTATTCTCTGTATGGGTCAAAAATCCAAAATCAGGGCTAAATGTATCGCAGAAAGAGGAGAAAGCCTGACATCTTTTAATAATAGAATCTTCGAGAGCTTTTACGAAATCTTCAATTTCCTTGATCCCTGAGGCCATAAATCTAACCTGCCACGGGTAACCGATTTTGAGAAGATGATTAAATGTCTCATTCGGATAGCAGGCGAGAGGTTGAAGACCACTTTTCGGGTTAAACCCTGCCCCAGCTCCAGAGATAAAAAAGCCATCAACTTTTGGTGCAGGCATGGTCGTCGGCACATTCATGAATCCCACCCTGTGTCCACCTCTGTTAATCTTCTTCCATAGAGGATCGAGTCCATATTGTTCGTGATTTTCAGTTCCAAAGTGAGAGGTAATGTCTCCCGGTGAGCCCAAAACCGGTTTATAGTAAAATGCTCCAGTATCTCTTCCATGCCTGCCATTTAGAATTTCAGCCCATCCACGACTCCATAAATCCTCCTCTAGGTCAAGGAGAATTCCCCTTTCTAATACATTCTGCAGGAAAGGCATATTCATTGCGTCTATAATCTCTTTTGTGCCGCCGTCAATTCCGATGACCAGCAATCGCATTAATAATATCTCCCAAAGAATTCGTAGCTGCTCAAAATCCGAATGCCCCCTGGCAGACCTTCTGCCGGAACTTTTTTGAGAATTTACAGCACTGAACCAAAAATCACTGATTAAGGATGGTTTTAACTTCCCCTGTTTGCGACATACTACGTAACCTTAAAAACAAAGGCAGATCTGAAAATAGCCTTACGGAAATCACTCCAAGTAGGTGGACTGCTGCAAGCAAAAAGGAGTTCAAACCGATAAATAGAGCTGCTCCAAGATAGAAAATTCTTAATCCGACAATCATATTTCTCCTGGGCATTTTATCCATTGCAACTGTCAAGGGATAAAAACTTGTCGATATAAAATTTAGAAAGCCGGCTAGAATCATTAGACAGACTGTGGGAATCGCACTGATATAGGCACTAGTTGTTATAATTAGAAGAAGCGGTTTTATAATAATGACCATAAAGACTACAGCAACCCCGCCCCACATAGCGGTTGAGCGAACGACTCCATTGATCAGGGCGTACAATTGGGTCACCTCTTTTCGTGACCATAATCTCATTATTTCTGGTGTAATCGCATTTTGAATGTTGACTTTGATAAGTTTGAGAGGCGCCATCATTTGTTGGGCAATTCCAAAATACGCGACTTGTATCGGCGTAGATAATACGCCCAATAAAAAAACGCCACCATTGTCTGAAGCGATCTTTAAGTATCCGACCAGATTGGTGTGAAATAAATTTGAAGCCAATAGCCGTTTATAAGGCCGCAGGGCAAAAAGAGGATTTCCTTTCGATTTCCAACCATGTTTTTCCCCGATCAACTTTATACTAATAATAAATGGGACTATAGACTGAATAAATGCCCCGGCAGCAAATGCCGCAATTATCCATCCTATCTCACAGCAATTACTTGCCTTTAGAAGGAGCAGATAGACAATTATAACCAGGAATGTTAAACCGGAACCCACAACTTGGGGAACTAACAAGCAGACAAAACGGTCATATAATCTTAAAATAGCCGTATTGAATCCATCAAAACAATAAGCCAACATAGCGACGCTATAAATCCGGAATGGCCATGTTAATGCAGCATCATTGTAAAATCTAATGGAGATCCAAGGGGACAAAATGACGATCCCTATCCCAATTAACAAGCCAACAATAAGACTGAGACCAAGACACGAATAAAGCAGACCGCGCAATGCCCCTATATTCTGTTCTTTCTCAAACTGAGGCAAAAATCGATAGAGCACATCATTAACTCTCAACCCAAAGAATGAGGATAACACCGTGAAGAAATTAAGGATAATAAGTATCTTCCCAAAATTCTCTATGGGAATCGATTTTGTCAGTAATACAGTCCGGCCAATTCCGATCATTGCGATAGAAACAGACCCTATAAATCCGATTGAAAAATTTTTGAAAATACGATTAAAGAGTAACTTGTCTTCCCTGTTTTTCGGTATCTTCTTTTGGAGCAGTGCAATGATTGAACTGCCCGGTTTTGACGAGAGATAACTCATGTCTGATTGGATAGCAGCTAAGTAAGAACTTCAGGTTCTCAGTATTGAAAGAAGAGATGCATAATGTATATGTTGGAGAAGAAAAAAGACCTTTGAAAAATGCTCAATTTTGTTCAAGCGCAAGGAAGGCGACAATTTTAACCCGAGGAATATATTGAATATTTCGAGGATTAAAATGTGAACCTGAACCGCAATTGGGCAAAAGGGGGCGTTTTGCAAAGGTCTCACTTTTAAAAAAGACTCATCGTTTTTAGCCGTTTTCCGGTCAC
>JAXHUM010000038.1:0-9555 GCA_034189325.1 Thermodesulfobacteriota bacterium | reverse complement strand
CTTCAGCCATTTCAGAGAGGGCCGCCTTGGCCCGATCGTCATCCATGTTCTTGGCGGCATTCTTGTAAAAGTTGTGTCCAGTCAGCTCAGCCTCCATAGCGGTTTTCAATCCCTCTAGAATTTCACGCTCCTTTTCTTCCATCATCACATCCTCCTTTAGTCATTCTCCTCGATCATTCGAGCCCATGAGTGCAGCGACAAAAAACGCTGTTGCGTCCATCAAAAGAAATCAACCTTCTTCAGGCGCCCCTCCTTCTTGACCGTTTTGTAAACCATGGCCGCGCAGGCAATATCCTGGATGGCCAGTCCGGTTGAATCAAAAAGCGTTATTTCCGAATCAGAAGCCCTACCCTTTTTTTCACCTATCACCACTTCGGCCAGCTCTCCATAGACATCTGTTCTCGTGATCTGTCTTTTATTGAGAGGAACATTAATCTCGCCGCTATGAGAAGCCTGGACCCAATCGTCCACAAAGATTTTGGCCTGTTTCAGGACCTTCGGACTGACCTCCTGTTTTCCCACGGCGTCCGCTCCGATGGCGTTTATGTGGGTGCCCGGAGAAACCTTGCTGACCAGCGGTTTTCTAGAAGGGGTTGTCGTCACCAGGATATCCACATCTCTGGAAACCTCGTCGATATCCGAGGAAATGGATCCCTTTACGCCGTAAACCTCTTCGGCCCATCGGCAGAAATCCTCGGCAGTTTTGTCTTTCGATGCCCACTTCCAGGCCTTTATACGTTCGACGTTCATCACCTCTCTCAAACAGCTGAGCTGTGTCCTGGCTTGACTTCCGGAACCCACAAATCCCACAACACCGGAGGCAGGGCGGCAGAGCAATTGTGCGGCCACGGCACCGGCTGCCCCCGTCCTCATGGCGGTTAAATAGGTCCCATCCATAACAGCCACTGGATAACCGTTTTTCGGATCATGCAGGGTGATCATAGCCATTACAGAGGGCAGTTTCTGCTTACTGTTTTCAGGATGCACGTTGACACTCTTGACACCCGCCATATGGAGTCCATGCCCGTGGATGTAGGCGGGCATGGTTCGAAGATCCCCTTTCTCAAAAAAAAGGTAAGATTTGGGCGGCATATCTGCAGCACCTGTACCGTAAGCCCTGAATGCCTTTGTCACCGCCGTGATAGCCACGGATGGAGTGAGGATTTTCCTGACCTCTCTCCCCGGAATCACATAAGTACCCATAATGTCATTTCCTCTCAATCTCCCCAAACAGGCTCTTCCAGACTTTTATTCCTACTCTCCCCGGTTCTATTGCTGGATCCCACCAACAGGGACTTCGACCGGCTAAGTCGCTCCCTTGTCTGATGATTGCGTTCAAACGATTTCTTTATTTAATATAGGCACTCCCATTGAGGACATCAAGGAGACAATTCACCTATGAGGGGATCGAAAACAGCAGGGGGATCAGATAGGGGACTCTGTTGAATGCGAAGATTTCTGGGATGTCATTTTACAAGGGATGCCGTTTGACGGCTCGGCCGGGGTCATCCGGAAGCGCTCAAGTGTCACAAACGACCGCCAACCCAAGCATGGGCGAACTTGCGCTTCAACCGTTTATCTGTTATACCACTCACATCAACATGCCTTTCAAAATCCCCACATGACGACCATTCGGAGGAGATACAATGTCTTCTGGAAACCAAATTGATGCCTTCATCAAACCGGAAAGTGTGACGATCATTGGTGCTACGCAAAGGCCGGGGGCTTGGGGTTCCATTGTCATGGAGAGTCTTCTGGCCTGGAAATACCCGGGGGAAATCTACCCCGTAAACCATCGATCCAAAGAGGTCTTCGGCATCCCGGCCATACCTGATATCGCTTCCATCGATGGGCCGGTGGATCTTGCCGTCATAGCGATTCCTGAAGAAAGGCTGGAGGAGACGGTTAAGGAGTGTGGTGAAAAAGGTTTCAGAGGAATCGCCATCATTACAGCCGGTTTTGGAGAGGCCGTTCAAGGGGGAAGAGAGAGAGAAAAGGCTCTGGCCCGGCTCGCCGGATCTTATGGAATGCGTATACTCGGCCCCAATGTGAGTGGGACATACAACCTACAGGCGCAATTCAACGCGTCGGGGACTCCCTTTAACCATCTTTTTCCATCATCCCTGGCTGCTGTCTGCCAAGGTGGCTATGCCATCTGTGATCTGATGAGTTCCGCTTTTTCAAAACATATGGGTGTCGGCAAATTCATTCACACGGGAAATGAGGCTGATCTCCAACTAACAGACTTTCTGGAGCACTTTGGGAAAGACCCTGATATACAGGGCATTCTCATGTATGTTGAAACTCTGCGCAACGGGAATCGCTTCATAGAGGTAGCCAAGGAAGTGGCCGGGAGAAAACCGGTTGTCGTCCATAAGGCGGGGAGAACCGCTGCCGGAGCCAGGGCCGCTCGGAGCCATACGGGTGCGCTGGCAGGGAGGCAGGATATTTTCCTTGGGGCTTTCAAACAGACCAATATTATTCGATGCCCCACCATGGAACTTCTGTTCCCTCTCACGCATGCCCTGGTCGAACGCCCACCCATGCGGGGAAACCGCGTCGGCGTCATGACCGTTGGAGGCTCCTGGGGAGTCACGATTACAGATTTTCTGGAAGATGAGGGGCTGACGGTTCCTGTTCTCAGCGATGATTTGCAGCATCATCTGAAAGAATTAGGCATGCCTGTGAGGGCATCAACGAGAAACCCCGTCGACATCGGCGCGGCCGGCATTATCGCTTTTGAACCGAAGGCTCTCATTCAGATGGGCAGAGACATCCTTCTGTCCGGTGAGGTGGATGCCCTGGTCCTTCATGGCTTCGGAGGTCCGGGGTTTCTAGATGAGAAGGCCTCAGATAAAATGAGGGCCTTCTTAGCAATGGAAAAACAGGTAATGATGGGCTTCGATGACCTGGAAAAGGAAACAGGAAAGCCGGTCGTCCTCGGATGCGGCCTCAGTCATTGGGAAAGTCAGGCAATCCATGATCTTAATGAGGCCGGGATCCGGACGATAAATCGCCTCGATGAAATCGCATGCGTCCTTTCCAGGATCCATCAATACTGGGGCAACAAAACGTGAGAAACGGGGTTTTCTGATATGGACGTTCTTGAGCAAATGAGGCTGTTTATGGAGCCCGAATCTATTGCTCTTGTGGGTGTGTCCAGGTCAACCGACCATCCCTTCGGCCTACTGAGAAATCTCCTGGCCTACGGCTTTTCAGGAGACATCTACCCGGTCAATCCCTCCGCCGATCAGATCCTGGGGGTCAGGACATATCCCGCTATCAAAGACCTCCCTGACGACATCGACCTGACCGTGATCATGACTCCCAGAGACACTACCTTGGCATTGGTCGAGGAGTCTGTTGAGAAAGGATTGAAGGCGATCATCATAGTGGCCCAAGGCTTCGGGGATGCCGACGAAAAGGGGAAGTCTCTCCAGTCCCGGATAATCGATACAGCAAAGAGAGGTGGGGCAAGGATAATCGGGCCGAATACCTTCGGCGTAACAAATGCCTTCCAGAGTATGTCGACGGCCCTGCCGATGCTCGAGATGGAGAGGTCCCCTATTGGGATTATTTCGCAAACAGGCATACCCTTCCTCGGCACATCCCGGTTCAAGTTTGGAAAAATAATCGACATTGGAGATACCTGCGATATAGATGTTGCCGACGCCCTATGCTATTTTGAGGAAGACCCCGAGATCACGGTTGTCGCCTTACAGATCGAGGGCATCCAAGATGGGAGGAGATTCGCCCATGTCGTGGGCCGTGTAGTCAAGAAAAAACCTGTCCTCGTCTTGAAAGGTGGCAGGAGTGAGGCCGGCGCAAGGGCCGCCCTTTCTCACACCGGATCGATAGCAGGTGCCGATGAGGTGTATGATGCCACATTCAAGCAACGCGGATTGATTCGAGTAAACGACCTTGAAGAGCTTGAAGACATGGGACTCGCCTTTTCCAGACTACCTCCCATGAAGAAGAGAGGAGTAGGTGTGATGTCCTGGGCCGGTTCAACGGGGGTCTTGACTGTGGATGCCTGTGACGCCTATGGGCTTGAAGTGCCTCTTCTATCCGATGCGGCCATAGACAGGATAAGAGAGCTGTCACCCCCGGCCTGGCTGCCGATAGAAAACCCGGTGGATCTCTGGGCCTGTGCAGGACTCGTCAAATTTGATGCCGAGAGTCTGAAATTCGGATTCAGGACAATAATGGAGGCCCTTTTGAATCAAGAATCGATCGGCGCGGTCCTTGTGATTATCCCCGATTTTCACACCCTGTTCCAATCCGAAGACTGGGACATATCCGAAATTGTCCATGAAGTTGCAGAGGACTACAAAGAGCAGCCGATTGTCTTTTCCATCCTCGGCGCATGGGGTAAGACAACCGAAAGGCTCGAAGAGAAAAGAAACATGGTTGTTTTCCGTAGTCATGAGCGAGCAGTAAGGGCTCTTTCGAGGCTCTGGGAATACGCCGCTACATCCAATCCCGATTCTCGACTTTGAAAAGATATAAAGACTATAACAGCTATCTGCAGGAAATCTTCGGCGAGCGTGTCCAAAAGATCTCATTGGACGCCGGACTGGGATGCCCCAACCGGGATGGAACCATCTCAGATATGGGTTGCATATACTGTGACAGCCGCGGATCAGGGACCGGGGCACTGATTCGTGAAGGATTATCTCTTGATGAGCAAATTATCCGGGCGCAAGAACGTATCAAAAAACGGTATAAGTCCCGGAAATTCATCGCCTACTTCCAGTCCTTCACGAACACCTATGCCCCGCTTTCACACCTTAAAGAGATCTATGACCAGGCCCTTGGACACAAGGACATTGTCGGCCTGTCCGTGGGCACAAGACCGGATTGCGTCGACATGGACGTCTTGGAGCTTTTGGCCACCTACCAATCAACCTACCTTGTCTGGGTGGAATTTGGTCTCCAGTCAGCCCACGATATCACCCTCGAAAGGATAAACCGCGGGCATGACGTGGGCTCTTTCAAAAGTAGTGTCTTGATGGCCCGTCAGTGCGGTCTGAACGTCTGTGCCCATGTTATTCTCGGTCTTCCCGGGGAAGACCGAGAGATGATGTTGGAGACAGCCAGGTTTATCTCGGACCTTCCCATTGAGGGGGTGAAGATCCACCTGATGTATGTAGTCAAAGAGACTCAACTGGCCGAGCTATATCAAGAAGGGGCGTTTCGCTGTCTCGATCAAGAAGAATACGTGGAGCTGGTCGTGGACTTTCTGGAACTCCTTCCCCCATCCATGGTGATTCAAAGGCTGACGAGCGATCCTATTCGATCCGAACTGGTGGCTCCATCCTGGGCCAAAGACAAATCCGTGACCCTGGGCCTTATACGTGAGGCCTTGCAAAGGAGGAATGCATGGCAGGGACGACTGTTCAGAAAACGTACTGCTCAGACATGGAAGTAGGGAAGCTGAAGATCTATCTCGCCTCCACAACAAGAGGTATCGCTCGAATAGGACTGGGCCTTGGGACACAAAAGGACTGCCTCCTGTTCTTCAGGAACTTGCTACCGGATGCGATATTGGTGAGGAGTGAGAGTTTCAACCATCCCCACAGGGAGATGATAGAGGCCTTGCTGGAGAACAGGAAACCTCGTCAACCCCTCGACCTTGATATCACCTGCACACCTTTTGAAAACCTTATCTACCGGACAATCAGCAAAATTCCTTTTGGCGAGACAAGGACTTATGGAAAAATCGCCTCTATGGCAGGGCATCCCAAGAGTGCCAGGGCCGTGGGAAGGGCCTTAGGGGCGAACCCGGTGCCGTTGATATTTCCCTGACACAGGGTCGTTGCCGCCGGGGGACTCGGCGGTTTCAGCAGTGGGGTCGAAATCAAACGGTTTTTGCTGGATCACGAGAGGCTTTGACCCTAACCTATCTTCATCTCTCTCAGTTTTCTTTTGAGTGTGGAAAGAGAAACACCAAGGGCCTTGGCCGTCTGGGTCTTGTTGCCTTGGTAGGCATCAAGGGCGGACATGATATGGCGTCTTTTGACTTCTTCAAGGGGTGTGATTTCCTCAACTTCGTGGTCATCCTCTCCGTGATTCCCCAAAGGTAAGTGAAGGCTGTTTTGGATTAAGAGATCACCCGGTCTTATTTCATCATCCTCAAAGAAAAGCGACGCTCTCTCAATGACATTTCGGAGTTCTCTTACATTCCCGGGCCATGAATATTCCTTCATCTTCTTGATATGACTCTTGGGAATTTTCACCGGTTTTCTCAAGAACTGTGCGGCAAAGTGTTGCGCAATCTCACAAATGTCATCCGAGTGCTGACGCAACGGCGGTATGTGCATATTGAATACGGCAAGGCGGTAGTAAAGATCTTGTCGAAACTGCTTTTTCTGAATGGCCTTTTCCAGGTCCTGATTGGTCGTGGCAATGATTCGCACATCAACAGGTATGGTTCGGCGGCTTCCTATCCGTCGGATACACTTGTCTTCCAGAACAGTCAAAAATTTGCTTTGAAGGTGGATGGGGATTTCACCTATCTCGTCCAGGACCAGGGTCCCGCCGTCCGCCAACTCAAAAATGCCTTCACGACGCCTATCCGCGCCGGTAAAAACGCCCTTTTCATGCCCAAAATACTCGGACTCCATCAGATTCTCGGGAATCGCCGAACAATTGATGGTAAGAAAGGTCTCACGCTTGTCATGGACATCATGGATGGCCTTGGCCACTACATTCTTGCCCACGCCGGTCTCTCCGGTAATCAGCACATTGGCATCGGAACTTGCAGCGAGTTTGACCTGTTCCATGATCCTCGCCATCACCTCGGATGACCCGATCAGTCGTTTTTCCCGCCTCTCTTTCTCTTGTTCATACTCCTGAACCCGGACCTTCCCTTCGAGCTGAACGTTTTTTATGGCCATATCTATGGCAATCAGAAGCTCATCGAGCTCAAATGGCTTTGAGAGGTAGTTGAAGGCCCCTACACGCATGGCCTCAACCGCGTATTCAACAGTCGCGTAAGCCGTGATGAAGATAATCTTTGTGTTCGGGTTGATCTCCAGTATTCTCCTGCAGACATCGATCCCCATCATATCGGGGAGTTTCTGATCCAACAACACAAGGCAGGGCTGTTGCCGTTCAAATGTCTTAATCCCATCCCTCCCGCTGTCCGCTGTCTGTATACCATAACCCTTGATCATCAAAAAGTCGGAGAGAGATTCGGTGAGGAATTGGTCGTCGTCGATAATAAGGATGTTTATTGTTCTCTTCATGCCTTTTAAAGTCACCCTGTTTTGAAGGTTTTGTACAGGTTCATAGAGTGCGTTTCAACAAACACTCCCACTCGGACAGATCGTCTACTTCCTAAGAGGTGTATTCTATCGGCCCAAGCAGCTATATTTCAACCATTATTCTTGCTGTCTTCAAAAAGTTGATGGTATGCTTGGTCTTCACTCATGATCTGCAGCATTTTCCGTCCATATTTTTGCATGACGACTCGAATCCTTCCAAGCGATTCCTCTCTTGAGGCCATGACAAAATGGAAAAAAGGCTTGTCCGCGCTATATTGGATCAGGAGATAATTTCTGTTTGTGGTGATGAGAATATCTTCAGGTGCTTCGTCGTTCACAAGGAATGCCATGGTCTTGATGTTAGACTTGACAATACTTGCCAGATGTGGAGCGGAGGCGGCTAGTGAAACACCCGGATCAGCGCACAATTCCGCAACTGAGAGACCTTCAGGGGTCAATACAATGGCCGACATCGCAAACCCTGGAATTTCTTTTGACATATTTTGGAGGGTTTTTTCAAGGTCTTTTTTGACTTTGGAGGTCTGTAAGCCTGGATCTCCGTCCTCTCTATACACTGACTCCGGCCCTGGCAAAACATCGGAAGGAGCCTCTTCAAAGACCTGATCCTGTTCATCGGTGCTGTCCGACAACCCGGATTTGGCTGATAGCTCTATTGACGGCCGACGAGATAATTTCTCCTTCAGTCTTGAAACCTCTTTCATCAGCTCCGCAAGCGTCCCATATATCCGTCTGCGTATGCTTTTATCGGGAAGTGTCTTGAATTCCACTCTGACATCATCCCACAGGAGCATCTCCAATGCTGCCTCTTCCTTCCTGAGATCGCCATGCATCGCGTTAAAGAGTACGCCCTCTTTGAAATAGAAGAGGCCTTTCCTATCTCTGGAATTCACCTCAATGAGGCAGGTTTTCTCTCTAACCTCAACCAGTTGGAGAATACTGACGAGCGATACCCCGCTGAGTGGGCCGAGGCTTGAATCGGCCCTTAGGCCCTCTTTGATTGCCTCTCTCAATATGGAGAAATCAACCGGCTTGACCATGAGTCTCACCGTACCTAGGTGACGCAGTTTGCTTTCCGCTTCAGGTGTCGCAAAGGCCGTGATGACGATGGTGGGAATGGATGGGAAATGCCTGTTCATGTATGCCAGCAGCTCAAAACCGTCCATCTCCGGCATTTTCAGGTCGGTCACTAAAAAATCAATGGAGCGGGATTGGAGGATCTCAATCGCCCTCCTACCATTTTCGGCCCCCAAGACATTAAAGTCAGGATCAAAAGTCTGCAAACCCTTTACAAGGACTTCAAGGAATGCCTTTTCATCATCAACGACAAGAATATTCTGCATATCTCTTCCATGCACCCACGCGCAGTCTTCAAGTTGTGCCACAAGCTCGCAATATTTGTGCCGCATGCAAAGGGTTTGAAATACCCGACCAATTCATCATCAAGACTCTTGGAGTTCCTTTAATCTGGACATTAGGTGCATTTCGGATGGGCCATAATGCGCCGGCTTACCGTTTTGACCGGTCCATTTCTGCGTTCAGTAAAGAGTGCGATTATTAGGAGGCAGGGGATTTCTTAATAGCTCGTATGAGCTCTGTCACAACACCTTTTTGGAATCTACCGCCAATTGACGGGGCATGGCAATAACTAACTGGTTGACGAGGAAAAAAGGAGTGTGGTAGAAATGGACGAGGATGGCGATTGACCTCTTTTTGTTGATGCGGCATGCCCTGGAAGAGGCTCTCAAAGGCCTCAATGAGGGGGAAGTCCCAGTAGGTGCGGTTCTGGCTAGTGGGGAGGGCAAAATTATCGCCCGGGCCCATAACCAACCCATCAGATTGAACGACCCGACCGGTCATGCTGAAATCCTTGCCATGAGGATGGCAGGGCGATTGAATAGGAACTACCGTCTGAACAATACGATTCTTGTAGTCACTATCGAACCCTGCGTCATGTGCATGGGTGCCGCCCTCAACGGGAGAGTCGGCAGACTGGTTTTCGGCGCGCCTGATCCAAAGTACGGTGCTGCCGGGTCCCTGTTCAATCTCGCTTCGCACAGCCGACTTAACCATAAGATCGAGGTTACATCCGGAATCATGGAAGAAGAATGTCGAGCGCTTATGAAGGATTTCTTCCGGTCCCGCAGGGCCAACAGGAAGTGAGGTTGTTGAAGGAGAGGTACCGAAGTGGTCGTAACGGGGTCGACTCGAAATCGATTTGTCCCGTTAACAGCGGGGCACGTGGGTTCGAATCCCACCCTCTCCGCCA
>JAXHUM010000037.1:0-5850 GCA_034189325.1 Thermodesulfobacteriota bacterium | reverse complement strand
AATCAATACCTTCCCGTTCAAGGTTTTCCAGGGCCACAGGTTCTGTGGCAAAAAGGATATCTGAAACATGGTCCGTGAGGACTCTGTTGACTTCTTCAGGCATCTTCATGTTGAAACTTCGAAGACCCGCCTCAACATGCGCGACAGGTATGTGCAGTTTCACTGATGTAAGAGCCGCGGCGAGAGTGGAATTGACATCACCAATGACCAGTACCATATCAGGTGCCAAATCAAGCATGACAGGCTCCAGGCCAAGCATTGTTTTTGCTGTCTGTTCGCCGTGGCCACCGGAGCCTACGTTAAGATTAACGTCAGGAGATTGTATATTCAGATCCTTGAAGAATGAGTCAGACAAATTGGAATCATAGTGTTGTCCCGTATGAACCAGAAACAGCTCCATATCATGCCGTCGGTTGATCTCTCCTATCAACGGGACGACTTTCATGAAATTCGGTCTTGCCCCTACCACAATCATTAATTGAAAAGTCAAATCAGCTTCCCTCCCGATCCGGTCACATAGATATCCCTGAGTATTCATCAAGTATATTGGAAACAAAGCCGACCACATCCTCTTTCTCTTCCAACAGTATGTCCCTCCGATGAGCCCAACAAGTCTTGACGTCGCTTTGCTCGAGCAACGAAACAGCCTTTTGAAGGGCATTTTCTGTTTCGTAGTATGAATAGACCAATCTATATCTCTCCATGAGCTCTACGAAATTCCCCATACAAAGAGCCAGTGTAGATGAGCGTACTGCTGGAGTGCCCAGAATCGCTGCCTCAGTCGCCATTGTCGCCCCATCACCCATAAACAATCGAGCATAGTAAAGGAGATCGTGTATTCGATCCGGTGGAAGGTTAATTCGATAAGACTCGAATTCCTTAGGTAGCGGGGTCTCCGAAGTTATAAAAACCCTTGCGTAACGACTCAAGGTTTTGATGATCTTTCGCTTCATCTCAAGAGAAAAGCCATGCTGTCCTATATCGTGACTTGCCCCCCAGGCCACAAAACGGAGTATGATAAAGGGCTCATCGCCGGCAACTCCGAGTTCGGTCAGGACAGTAGGGTCAGGTTGAAAATAGTCGGGGTGCAGATAAGCCAATTCATGGTAGCCAGCATAACGTATGTGGCGCTTGCCCAGATCCCGCATAAAGCAGTGAGGAGTACAGATCACACTCGCAAAGGGATATGTGAGGAATCTGTCTATCGGAACCGGCTCACTGTCAGTAAATACGACCGAGGGTATTCCCAATAGCTTGCATAGCGGGGCTATGAACAAGCCGCCGATTTCAGTTACAACATCAGGATGAAACTCCCGGATCAAGCGTAGTAAAGCCCATTCACGCTCCAAAAACTCCTTTGACAATCCTAGAAAAGTATCACCCTTTACGGAAAGCGTTTGATACGAAAACCCATATTGACGCAATAAAGGAAGCGTTACATCTTTGTCTCGTGCGGAAATTAAGACTTTGTGGCCATTCTTTTGTAAACGCCAGATTACATTTTTATAGAAATGAACATGCCCTGGATGGGCCACATCAACCAAGACTTTCATTTCCGTTAGACCTTCAACTTCTTATTGTATTCCATATCAAACCACATTCCAAAGAATAGAGACTGGAGGCCTGATACAAAAAGGAAGACTGAGAAGAGCGCGCTTGTGGCCGCTATCTGACCTATGAATAGCCTATGGCAGAATAAGAAGAGACCTGAAACGACACCACAGGGAAACAGAATGACGCCCATCAGGTAGAAAAATATCAACGGATGGAAATCCTTTATGACATATTTGATCACGAGTCTTCGCCAGAAACCTTTGAATAGTATCAGGCTGATCTTAGGTATAACTTGAGCAAGTTTTATCCCTGACTTTTCCCCCACATTATAAACAGGCCTGACATGCACATCTTTTACCTTAAAGTCATGCTCATTCAACCTGATGAGTAGATCATTCGGCATGCCATATCGTTTATATATCTTGTTAAGATTGATTCGGTCTAGGACAACAAGAGCAATGGCCGTGTAACCGCTCTGAGAATCAGCAATATGCCAGTACCCTGACGAAATCTTGGTCATCAATGAGAGTAAGGAATTGCCCAGATACCGATAATGGGGAATCATGCCCCAGGCATCACCATAAAAAAGCCGATTTCCCTTTGTATAGTGTGCGCTCTCGTCCGCAACCGGCTCAACCATACGGACTAGATCATTCGGGTCCATCTGTGCGTCACCAGCCATAACAACCGTTACATCCGCCCTTAAATCCCTGGCCTTCTTGTACCCTGTCACAATAGCCCCGCCGACTCCCTTGTTCACATCATGTGCTATCAGACAGATTCTTTTATCCTCTTCTCCCTTTTCTCTCACAATCATCCCTGTTTTATCGCTGCTTGCGTCATTAACAACAATGATCTTGTCCACAAAGGCAGGAATTGAAGAGAGCGTTTTCGCTATTAATTTCTCTTCATTAAAAGCGGGCACTACCACGGCAACTGTTTTTTCATCGAACATACGAGACCTTTTGTGTTGGTTTAATAAACACCTCGGGACTGTTCCAAGTGAGTTTTACCTCCTGGTGATGAGCAAAATCGATGCCGCCTTTGAAAGCCTGATCTATTTCATAACAATCTGATTTATCGGCCTATTTACATGTGGAATCTATAAGAATATAGAAGATCGGGTTAACTTGGATGGTTCACAATAGGTTGGTCTCGCCTCTCAGTAAGCTTAATAGGTGTAAGAGTAAAACACCTTTTGCCTCATCTGCATCCCGACGGAGGGATTGCTGCCCGATTGAATGCGGTTCGGAGTTCTTCAGGGATTCCAATGCTTCTGCTAGGGTAACCGTGAGCCGCCATTGCCTGGGCGCCAACAGGAATAGATTTAACCCTCTCGTCGGACAAGGCGCGTAACATGTCTTTGTAGTCTTTGTTCAACATCGTGCATTGTGTTCAGGGACGTGATTTCACTGGTCAGGATCCAGACGAGTTTAATCCGGTCTGCCAGCTTGCCGGGAACAAAGTCGTCATTCCGGCTGTCCGACATCCGATATATGGCTGTATGTTTTCTGTTCATGATCTCAATCTACCACTTTTGCCATTCAACAGCAATCGGATAGTCACTCCGAACAAGCAGTCACCTTCTTTTCAACCCGACTTATAGCAAAGAATCCTGGCCCAGAGGACCTGGTTTTTCAAGACTCATTTAAAGCGTCGTATCGATCAATTCAGGATGACCATTGATCCATCTCTTGATAGCGTCACTGACATATATGACACCTGAAAGTTGAGATGAACATATTTCAGACAATTCGTTAGCAAATACTTCTTTACAAAAATGAACCATTCTCCTTCTATATCCTGCCAACCATTCAACTATGCTGCCGGCATTACTGCCAAAGACATAGACTATATCCAGTTCAAATCTGCCAGCAATTTGATTCAAGCTTTTTTTATCTTTCATTTTTCTTGATAACCAGCCGTATCTCTAACTCTGTTTATACTTTTCGAGAACCTTTTCTAAAGAGACAGACTTAATCTTCCCTCGATCATAAGAATCGATTCTATCCTCGGCCTCTATAGCCCATAATTTGTAAGACCTCAAAAAGTTCGGGTAAAATTGCTGCAACAAGGAGGCGAGAGTATCTTTTTAGAAGTCCACATATTTGTGAGTCATTCCAGGCTGACGGCAGCAATCTACGCAATTTGTGATGAGGGTCTTTATACAGAGCGACTCCCGGGCGAAATCGGCCTTTTCTGCCTTTTCCGTTGATTGAAATCCAGGCTTGACGCGTATAATCACATTTTGCGTGGGTGATGCGGAATTCCAAAAAGACACCGCCGCCACTAACCCAAACCGAATTTATTGAGATGTTACCATAATTTGACGGAAATCATCGAAATCATCAAGTTATTTATACCTGAATTACTATCGCAAACAATTCGAAATGTAAAGATTACGAGCTTTGACTGGTTCGTTCTACTACGATGATCTGATGCGGGTCAATTGAATCAGCGCCTATCCCAAAATGGTCTTTCACCCTACACCCCAAACCTTAATCCCCATGCCTTTATTCATTCACCTTTTTCCGATCCCCTCAACCTT
This sequence comes from Thermodesulfobacteriota bacterium, assembly GCA_034189325.1. Lineage (GTDB taxonomy): Bacteria > Desulfobacterota > DSM-4660 > Desulfatiglandales > Desulfatiglandaceae > JAXHUM01. Next base: position 1,748 of record JAXHUM010000037.1, on the reverse strand, counting down.
CTTCGCTTTCTCCTCAAGCCTTTGTGCAATAACAGGGGCAAGGACCGCCTGGGAGATGGGGGGCGCAAGCATATCACCGGGAATATCGACCAATGACCTTGAGATATTCTCCAGGGCGAAGAGGCTGAAAAGCCTTTCCACGTACATGTCGGTTCGTTGGACCCACCCCGCCTTGACTGAATTCTCAATGGCGCAAAAAAGCGTGCCTATGTTATTCGGTCCCACTCTCATGGCCCGTCTCAGCCATAAATCCGCCCTTTTGTGTTTACCCATAAGGGAGAGCGCGATACCCTTATACAAAAGCGCTTTCCCATAACTCGGGTCCATGCTAATAGTTCTCTGAAAATAGCTAAGGGCCTCTTCAGGCCTATCCTGTCTCACAAGGATGAGGCCTTTTAAGAGTTGATAGTAGATGTGATCATTTCGCTTAGAAAGGAGCAGGTCTGCGTATCCTGATGCCTCTTCCAGTCTGCCTGTCTTGACAAGGGCCAGGATCATGTTGTAAAGGGACCGCTCTGATTTGGGATCAATCTCCAGTACCTTTTTGAAAAGCCCAATAGCACCTTCATATTCTTGCTTCTTAATCAGAATATTGGCCATATTGCTCAACGCCAGAGCGCGATGGTTGGTCACGCTCGTACTCTCAAGGCTCAGGGCCTTGCCATAGAGTTTATAGGCCTTGCCATAATCCCCTATCTTTTCGTAATAATTGTAGGCCAGGTTATGGACCGGGCGGTGACTCATCGGGGCCTTTGCAACGGCATCTTCCAACAATGATTTTTCAGTGGCCCAGGCACCGTTTCTCGTATAAGTCCCGATACCAATCATTACAAAAAGGAGGGAGACAAGAGAGACAAGAAATACATATAGAACCCTTTCCCTTTGTCGATAATGATCCAGGAGCCGCTTAATACCTATTGAGACAGGGAAAAAGATAAACAGTGAAGGCAAGTAATTGCGATGCTCAAATATAAGTTCGAGGGGTATGATGGATGACTCTATGACGTGGTTAAGAAAAAAGAAGAGGATGGCAAAGGCAAGGATAGGTCTTTTTTTGACCTGGAAAAGACTGGTTACTATAAGAAACAGGAGGAACAAGATAGCAGGAAGTGTGGTCCATGGCTGGAAGAGCGATGTCGAGATAATGATGTCATGGTCAATTGAAAAACGGCTCGCCACCGGGTAGAAGAGCTGGCTGAGATGGAAGACGAGGATTCTCGGCTCTGTTAACAGCCGCTCAAAAAGGGTGAAGGGTCGATTATTGTACCCTTTTAAGAAAGAAAGCATATCACCATTCATAAAGAGGAACACACCAAAGATAATCACTGCTGTTCCAGCTCCCGCGGCAGCCAATAAAAACCTTCGTCTTGTTTGCGGAACACTCATATCCTGGAAAAAGATCATCTCCACAAAAAAGAGGGCCGCGGGCAGGGTGGCCGCGTTTTGTTTGGACCCCATTGCAAGTGCAAAGGAGAGCAGGCAGGCTACGTACAAGAAGGCCTGGGGCACTCGTGACCGGGTGAGCCTCCCTTTTATGTACAGAAACAAGGCCAGAATATAGAACATGGCGGCCATTGTTGCCATGCGCTGCACAATATATGTCACAGCCTGTGTCTGAATGGGATGAGCGGCCCATAAAAAGGCGGTCAGCAGGGCGACAAAATATCGGCTTCCTTCATATTTGCCCTTGAGTCGAGGCGTTGTGAACAGGCTGGAAACAGTCAAAAATAGGATGAATGCCGTGAAAA
>JAXHUM010000036.1:0-7417 GCA_034189325.1 Thermodesulfobacteriota bacterium | reverse complement strand
CCGCTTTCCTTTACCATATGGTGAGAATATCTGTTCGGATGGATCGCCACCATAATCAAAGGGGGCTCGTAAGATACCTGAGAGACCCAAGAAGCGATCATGCCGTTGATCTCCTCTTTGACGGATGTGGTTAGGACATAGATCCCGTACGTCATTTTTCCCAGAACTTCCTGCCATTCAGTATTCATAGCCCCTGACCTCTTGTTTTGAGAGTTCCCATAATATTTTGGACAGATTCCGGTTGTACATCCTATAGGACATGTCCTTACGCCCATGGGTGTATGGAGTGATGGATCGCTATCATAAAAAGAGTCGTATCAACCGGTTCTTGTTTATGTTATAATAAAATGATTCTATTTTAGCACATTTTATTTAAAGGACCATCCCAATTGTGGGAAGCCCGATGCGTGGAACGGATGGCGAATCGACATTATCCGCTATTCGAGGAAGCAAGAAAGAAGACCACGCTCGGTTCGACAACAACCATCTAATGTAAGGGAGCAATTCATTCGCATGGAATATTCAATCAGCCCTGACGGGGAAAGATTCAAGATCCCTCAAGAGGAAGACTATGTCAAGGAATTCGACAGACTCAAGGCATTGGTAGACACTCAGAAAGAACAGGGAATGCAGATTGTAGTGGTCATGGGTCTCGGATTTGTGGGGGCGGTTATGGCCGGAGTGGTGGCCGATTCAGTGAACAAAAATACGGGAAACCCCAAGAATTATGTCATCGGCATGCAGAGACCGAGCACTCGAAGCTACTGGAAAATACCCCTCTTCAATCGGGGCATATCGCCGATCAGCGCCGAAGACCCTGAAGTCGCCGAGATCATTGAACGGTGCGTGAATCAGAAAAAAAACCTGATCGCCACGTTCACCTACGATGCCCTTCAGCTTGCGGATATTCTGGTTGTGGATGTCCAATGCGATTTTCTGAAAGAAGAGCTGGGAAATCTCAGAAGCGGGTTTGCCGACATAAGCGCCTTGGAGACCAGCTTCAAGGTGATAGGACAAAAGATATCGCCCCACTGTCTCGTCCTCATTGAGACAACCGTCCCCCCCGGCACGACGGAATATGTGGCCTATCCAATCATTAAAAAGGCCTTTAAGGCCCGGGGCATCGATGAAGAACCTCAACTGGCTCACAGCTTTGAACGGGTCATGCCGGGAAAGGACTATGTACGCTCGGTCAGGGATTTTTGGCGCGTTTGCAGCGGTATCAACCGTGAAAGCCGACAAAAGGTCGAGACATTTCTCTCCGACATCCTCAATGTGGATGAGTATCCTCTGACGGTCCTTGACAAGCCTATTGAGAGCGAGACCTGCAAGATTGTTGAAAACAGCTATCGGGCCACGATCCTCGCCTTTCTCAATGAATGGAGCCTTTTTGCTGAGACCAATGGTGTTGATCTTATAAAGGTGATCAATGCGATCAAGGTCCGTCCGACTCACAGCAATATCATCTTTCCTGGCCCGGGAATCGGTGGATACTGCCTTCCTAAGGATGGCGGTCTGGGACTCTGGGCCTACAAGCATCTCATGGGGTTTGAAAACGACATCTTCAAAATCACTCCGGAGGCGATTAATATCAACGACACGCGGGCGCTCCACGTGGCCCAGCTAATACGTGACGCCCTTAGAAATATGGGGCGTATTGTGGCCGCCTCACAGATCGCCCTGCTGGGGGCCTCTTATCGAGAAGACGTGGGAGATACCCGGTACAGTGGCTCTGAGATTATCGTCAGGAAACTGACGGAAATGGGAGCGGAAGTCAAGGCACATGACCCCTATGTCCAGCACTGGTGGGAACTGGAAAGTCAGGACACCTATCCTGCTGCAGGTTCCAGTTGGTCTCGCTTTTTCAGGAATCAGGAACAACTGTCCGCCTTTTCCATGACCCCTGACCTGGAGGAGGCCTTGAAAGGATCCGACGCCGTTGTACTAGCCGTGAGACATGCTGCCTATCTCGACCTCGATCCGGACGAAATAGTTGAGCAGTGCGGCGGCCCGGTGGCCGTTGTGGACTGTTTCGGAATACTGGATGACGCCAAGATAGAACGCTATTTTGAGTTAGGTTGCGAGGTCAAAGGTCTGGGACGAGGCCATATCAACAGGATAAAAAAGAGGGTCCGAAAAAAACACTAGGGATCATCACAGCAAGAGGATCAGTCCAACCTAAAACCCTTCTCCTTGAAGAGTCTGAGGCAGGCATCGACGACTTCCGGGTTATAGAGTCTGCCTCTGTTCCTCACGATTTCCTCGAGGGCCTTGTCTATTCCAAGGGCCGGACGGTAGGGCCGGTGGGAGGATACGGCCTCGACCACATCGGCGACGCCGAGGATCTTGGCCTCCAGGAGAATCTCATCATCTGACAGCCCAAACGGATAACCAGAGCCATCTATCCTTTCGTGGTGCTGCAGGACGATCTGGGCGATAGGCCATGGAAATTCAATACTTTCCAGAATATCATACCCTACCTGAGAATGTGTCTTGATCAGCTCAAATTCGATTTGACTGATCTGTCCAGGCTTGTTAAGTATGCCTGTTGGAATCGCGACCTTGCCAAGGTCGTGAATCACCCCGGCCATACGTATCCCTGTAACAGTCTCCTCAGTGAGCTTCATCTCTCTGGCAATAGCCGTGGCAAGGTCTGCGACCCGTTGCTGATGCCCTGCCGTATAAGGGTCTCTTGTTTCAACGGTTCTTGCTATGGCCTGGATACTACCTTCCAGGGCCATCTTGATCTGCAACATGCTGCTTTCAAGCTCTTTCTCAGTCTTCTTCCGCTCTGAAATATCAATGCAGACGACAAGTGAAGCAGTCGCAAAACCCTGGGCATTGGAAATCGGGTAGGTCGTAAAAAGGGCCGGAAGCCTTTCTCCTGATTTATGGATAAGAATCGATTCTCTTGTGAACCCCCACTCTTTTTGAACGAATGGACCGGAGAAATCATAGGCCTTAGTAATCTCTTCAGGGAGCTGGAGCATGCTTACAGGTTGCCCCATAACCTCCTGCCGGTCGTATCCAAGAGTCCTTTCGGCACCCGGACTGAACTCCAGTATGGTCCCCTCGTTTTCCCCGTGGCCGATCATGATAAAGGAGACATGTTCCGCCGCTTCAAAAATCGCCCGGAAACGGGCCTCGCTCTCTTCGAGCGCTGCCGTACGAACGGCCACCATGTTCTCCAGTCGTTCACGATACTGCCTGTTGTCGTTTTCCAGCTTGAGCCTGAGCAGGGCGTTGGCCACGCTGATGAGCACGGCGTTCTTGTCAAAGGGTTTGACAAGATAATCATAGACTCCGATATTTATGGCGTTTTCAGCGATCATAGGATCATCCAACGCGGTCACCATAATGGCCCCCATCTCGGGGTAGGCATTCAGGGCGTATTTGATGAAGTCAAGCCCCGATTCTCCCGGCATGTTAATGTCGCTGAGGACAAGGTCAAATTCCTGTTGCTTCAGCAATTGGCGCGCCCCCAATGCGTCAGCAGCCAGCGTACATTCATGATTGCTGAGTTCGAGAATTTCGCCAATCAGATCCCTAATCGGCTTTTCATCGTCTACGATCAAGACTCGCGCCATATTTTATGCCCTTACCTAAGTCACAGGCCCTTTGTCTGTTGCTCTTACCGGAAAACAATACTTGCATTTTACTGCAACGCTTTCATCACGGTCAAGAGTATATAGAAAATGGGGAGGCCTTTCCCTTGACAAAGCTTTCTGGTAGGAGCAGTTTATTATGCAATGAGGTGAAGTATTTCATATCTGCCGACGTTGGTCGAGATCCGAAACACCGAGCCCCTGGATTAGAGCATGCCTACGCAGGAACCCTGATCTATCGCCACAGCATTATCGAGGAAGTGCCCACCACAAAGGAGAAAAGCGCCTATGACAACACAACAGGATACAAAGAAAAAGATGATCATCGATCTTCATGTACACTCATCCCCCGCCTCACCCTGCAGTTCCGCTCCTATAGATGAACTAATAGAAGAGGCCAAGAAAATCGAACTTGATGGGATCTGTATTACCGACCACAATTATGTTTGGGATCCCTCGGACGTGGAGGACCTGAGACAGAAGCACGGGTTTCTCATCTTAAGGGGCAATGAAATCACGACCAATCAAGGTGATATACTGGTTTTTGGAATGGATACCGACATCCAGGGCATTATCAAGCTTGAGGAACTCAGGGAGCAGGTCTTAGATGCCGGAGGCATCATGATCGCTGCCCATCCTTTTAGAGGCTTTAAGGTTTTCGGCGTTGGTCAACTCGGTCTGTCGACTGAACAGGCTATGGAGAGGGCCGTTTTTAGGTCTGTAGACGCCATAGAGATCCTCAACGGAAGAGTCACTGAAGCTGAGAACGCCTTATCCTCGGAGGTGGCCCAGGGTCTGCAAATACCCGCGACAGGCGGCAGCGACGCCCATGAAGTCCAGGAAATTGGAGTCTATGCCACACAGTTCAGCAACACGATTCATGATGAAAACAGTCTGATTGAGGCCATAAAAAAGGGAACCTGCAATGCGATTGCCTATAGGAAACAAAGGCGGAAAGGAGAGATATAGGTATGGAGACGACCACGGACTGGGAAAAAATCATCAGGAGGATGGAACTCCTAATGCGACTCAAATCTTTTCCTGTGGCCTTTAAGATGCTCGAAAAAAGGGAAGAACTGAACAACGTTCCCTTCATGCGTAGAACGGAAAACAAAAAGACCCTCTGTCAACTCATTACCCTTGTCAGGAATTTTGACTGGACCGTTGGTGCTGAACTGGACGATTTTATGTCGCCTATGTGCCCCTCCATGCTGGGTCTGACCGACACGCCTGGTGTTTACAAGGATGGGACCTTCAGGAGCATCGTCTGGGTGAAGACCAAGGAAGACGGGAAGAAGTATGAAGAGTCCATCCCACGGATTCCCGTCGGCAGGTATGAAGCCGTGGTTATGGCCCCGTTGGTTTATCAACCTTTTGAGCCCGACATCGTCTTGATTTACGCGAACCCGGCGCAGATGATGCTGTTGATCAATTCCTTGCAGTTTGAAGATTACGAGGTCATGGAGTTCTTCTGTGTAGGAGAATCCTCCTGTTCAGATGCTATTGCCAGATGCTATCTCACGGGAAAACCCTCTCTAACGATCCCCTGCTATGGTGAGCGCCGTTACGGCCATGCCCAGGACGAGGACCTTGTCATGGCCGTCCCCGCCGGCATGATGGAAAAGGCCTTGAGGGGAATGGAAACGCTTTACAGGAGGGGGATAAGGTATCCCATCAGTTATGCCGGGGCCGAGCAGGACCTCACCAGCGCCTTCCCCATGACTTACGGCGGCATTAACGAACTTGATGCCATGAGGGGAGATGACGGGCGTTTACTCCTGGGTGTAACCGGAGGCATTGCCAGTGGAAAGACAACAGTGGCCAATATGCTGGAAGAGATGGGGGCCCATATCATTGACTTCGACTTGATAGCAAGGCTTGTCGTTGAACCTGGAACACCTGCATTAAAGGACATTGTTGAGTTTTTTGGAAAGCAGGTGCTCCAGGAAGATGGGACATTGGACCGGAAGGCGGTATCGGACATTGTCTTTAATGACCTGGAAAAAAGAAAAAAGCTGGAGGGATTCATTCACCCCCGTATGGGCAGCGAAGTTCTCAGGCAAATCAACGAGATCGCCGAAAAGGAACCAGAGGCGATCATCCTGTTGGTGGTCCCCCTCATGATCGAGTTGAACCTCCAGTATCAATATCACAAGCTCCTGTTAGTCTACATACCGGAGGAGGAACAGATCAAACGACTGGCCCTGAGAGATGGGATCACGGAAGAGGAGGCGGCGAATATTATGAAATCCCAGCTTCCTATTGATGAAAAGGTCGGATATGCGGATTTCGTGATCCATAATGATAAATCCATAGAAGAGACCAGGAAAGAAGTGGCTGAGCTCTGGACGAAATTAAAACAGGTCCAAAAGGAGACAAGAGAAAAATAAGAGGAGGAGAGAAATGGAGAACACGACCTATTCATTAAGAGAGGCGGACCGTGTTGAGATCCTGATCTTGATGGACAACTATGTAGATATCCTGCTCACCCCTACGGATGTGGCGTCACGGCCTCCTTTGGCAAGGGGTAATGAAATGCCCGAAGAGACCCTTCTTGCGGAACATGGGCTTTCTCTCTATGTCACGGCTTATCGAGGAGACCACCGCCATTCCATACTCTTTGATACCGGTTACACCAATATCGGTGTCCCGCACAACATAGGGCATCTCGGCCTGAATCTTGACGACCTGGAAGCGATCGTTCTTAGTCATGGTCATATGGACCATACAGGATCTCTCTATTCAATCCTTGACAGCCTGAAAAGGGAGGTTCCCCTGGTGCTCCACCCCGATGCCTTTCTATTTCCCCGCTACATTCTCCCTGAAAAAGGGGAGCCTATATTCTTTCCCATGACCCTCAAGAGGGAGAATTTAAAGGAAAGAGCCGTTAATGTTATGGAAAAGAAGAGCCCGACCCTTCTGACGGAGGATCTGGTTATGGTCACCGGAGAAATAGAAAGGGTCACCCCCTTTGAAAAGGGCCTTCCCAACGCCTTTGTCGACAGGGAAGGAACCCGCGAAGTCGATCTTATACTCGATGACCAGTCGCTGATCCTGAATCTCAAAGGAAAGGGGCTTGTCGTCATTTCCGGCTGCAGCCATGCCGGTATTGTGAACACGGCCCTCTTTGCCCGCAAGATGACCGGCATAGAGACCATACATGGGCTCATAGGCGGATTCCATTTGTCCGGGCCATTTTTTGAACAGATTATAGATCACACCATTGAGGCCCTGAAGGAGATGGCGCCCCAGGTGCTTGTGCCGATGCATTGTACAGGATGGAAAGCAACGCACCGGTTCGCGGAAGCATTTCCAGCCTCTTTTGCCTTGAGCAGCGTGGGATCAAGGATCATACTTTCATGAGGCCATACCTCTCACTTCAGGGACTTCCGGGCCGATATATTAGAGATCGATTTGACATTTTGGCCTCTGATGAATATATTATAGAGTGTATCCTTGTGGGGGCGTTTCGGTTTCGACGGGGATAGTTGAAGCTTAGGTTGCATACCGAGGTTCCACCAGCTCGTTAATCGGTGGGTGTAAAACAAACGCAGACGATTATGCGTATGCTCTAGCCGCATAAATTAGGCTAGCGCTCTTTCGGACCCTGCCTGCGGGACTGATTGAAGCGTCGACATGCAGGCTAGCCGATCCTCAAAACCTGTAAGGGGTGACGCGAATCATTATCAGGTTAACCCCTTGGGAGCTTGCCTGTTTGCCAACCATGGGGCGAAAATATGAAACAGGATAAGTATGTAGATTCCTAAGGTGAATATTTCCGGACGCGGGTTCGACTCCCGCCGCCTCCACCA
>JAXHUM010000035.1:1518-22921 GCA_034189325.1 Thermodesulfobacteriota bacterium | reverse complement strand
TACCCGTCTGCCCAAAGACCGGTTTTTGAGCATTTGATCAGCCATCTTTTACAACAAACCATGGCTTCCTTTTAATTGACCCCTCTCTGAATCCCTATTTTGGGTATCTCCCTCCTTATCCTAACTTCAAAGACACCCTGAAACTACCAACCTTTTCCCCTATTCATTGCGGCTTCTTGAACCAAGGATTAGTTACGAGCTCTCGTCCCTCAACTCGGAACTAATCCTTTATTTGTTAGGGCTTTTTGCTTACTGAAAATACAGTTAATTCTGTGGAACTATCACTTGATGCTGTGATTATCTGCCTGTCCATATTATAGGCTATAACTCGAAAACCATACAATTCGTTTTCTTTCAAATTTTCGACTTGATCACAATCGTCTTTGTCCACATTTACGTTTAACCTTTTGAAAAGTTCTGTATATTGTATTTGATTATTTTCAATATTGCTCAAAGATAGTGCATTTCGATAAGATGTCGTTGTTCCCTTTCTTTCAATATTTGTTACAGTTACTTTATAATATGCTGCTTCCTCGACTGGCTCCCAAATGAATCTTAAATCATCTATTGAGATTTTTGCATTATTAGAAGGAGACAATACAGATATAGGACTTCTATATTGAATGTCTGGAAACATAAATGGGCTCTCACCAATTTCAAATGGAAATTTATCACGGAAAGGTGTTGATGCAACGAAGCTTTTTAATAGTTTTTTTACTGCTTCCTCCGGGCCCAATTCTTTTTCGAGTTTTAAATAGTCGTCTTGTACCGATCTGTTGTTAGTGTTTTCTATCAGTATCGAGAGTCCTTCTTCTTTTGAAATTTTGTTAATAAGAAATTTGTCATTGATCTCTTGGCTTTTATTGTAAATTAATAGTCCATTAAGAAAATATTTTCCTATTGGTATGCTAATTTTGTATTTTCCCTCTTTATCAACTGTTGCTCTTTGTGTTTTTCTCCCATTGGCTAAAATGAGCGCAAATTCTAAATCTTGAGCAGGTTTGCCATCGATAAAAACCCTACCAATTATTTCGCCTTTACCGGCTAGAATTTGTTTGTAATTTGTATTCCACAAATCATCATTACCTGGATTATAAAAAAGGATATCTTTCCTTGTGCTATGTTCATATTCGCTAGAATCATTTGATACCACGCTTCTCATAGGGAAACTAGCGAATCTCCAAAACAGCATCATGTTCGCCCCAAAATATCCACCTATAATTCCAACCAAAACTGCACAAGTTATCGAAAGCACAAGTACAGGAGCTGAAAATTTCTTTTGCGACATGTTTAATACCAACCTTTTCGGGTTAAATTTATGCCCTAACATTAATTATGTATTTTTACATAATCTGCCATTATGGCATTGAATAACCGTATTTTGTAAAGCTGATTATGGGGATTGCATTGATTTATCAAGCAATATTCATTATATCGATTATGCCTGGATACGTATAATCAATATAAGGTTGAGACCTTGTAGCTGAAAAGCCATTGCCATCTTTTCCGTGCACTCTGACAAAGCCTCTACCTTCTCCTCCCCTTCCGACCCACCCGCGCCCCCTGACATTGCTCTGACATTTATAAAACATGTGGGCCAATAGAATAAGACTACAGAGCCAATTTCAAAACACCCCCTTTTGTCCGATCTCTAAGTCAGGCTCACATTTTGATCCTCGAAATACTCAAAGTATTCCTGTGGTACAAATGTTTACCTTCCTTGACCTCGAACAAATTTGAACATTTTGTAACTGATTCGAAAATTTGAAACAAATGGAGAGACTTCAGAATGGATACGTCAGATTATAAAACGGAAATAAAAGAAAATCAAGGAAATTCCGTCAATTATAGGTGTCTAGAGAGGGATCACCAGGCTGGTATGGGCTCTGTAACGCTCATCTAGCCGCAAAAATCTTCAAAGACCGCACGGTGCTTTTCGTGCCTGATCCGCTCTTTCAGGCGGCCTTTAGGATTCCGAATTTCAAAAGAGCCATGTTCCATTTTCCCGACTCACGTGAAATCGGTTGCTGACACTTTTCCCCTCCACCTGCATGGGCGCGTAGACAATGGCCTTGGCTCCCTTCACCCAGACACTCACCTCACCAACGTTCACGTATCGGCATTTCCTCATGATATCGTAAAAGTAAAACGTTGGTTTCAAACCGATTTGAAACCACAGGATAGAAAGGATACCAGACAGAAAGATCTTCTTAAATGTCTGGCCGGTCTCTGTGATGGAGATGCCCTGAGTGTTTGTGCATGGTCTCTTATGAGGAATGTTGTCGTTTACCTCACAAGATGTGTGCGGTAGGCCACCCTGAAGCAGATCGGGGAACAGTTTCGGGTCGAAAAATACAGCACCATCAGCAGCATTGTCGAAAGAATAGAACATGAAATGAAAACTGATAAAGGGTTCACAAAACGAGCCCACAATCTATCTGAAAAAATCAGCAAGAGTCAACGGAAGGCCTGACCCTGACCCTGACCCATCAATTGTTGAGTGGTATATTTTTATCCTCAAGGGCCAGCTTGGTGTTGCGTATCGCACACATCTTTCCGCACATGGTGCAGGTTTTTTCTTCTTCGGGCTTTGATGACTCTCTGAATCGGCGGGCTTTTTCAGGGTCTATGGACAGATTGATCATTTTTTCCCAATCAAGATCCATTCGTGCCTTGCTCATCTCGTTGTCCCATTCTCTTGCGCCGCTTATCCCCTTTGCAATATCCGCGGCATGTGCTGCGATTCGTGCCGCAATAATACCATTCTTCATATCTTCGAGCGTCGGGAGCCTCAGGTGTTCGGCAGGTGTCACGTAACATAGAAAATCAGCGCCGTTAGCCGCCGCGATTGCGCCGCCGATGGCGCTGGTGATGTGGTCATAGCCGGGTGCGATATCTGTTACAAGAGGACCTAATACATAGAAGGGCGCACCATGGCAGAGTCGTTTTTCAAGCATCATGTTGCCGCTGATTTCGTTTATGGCCATATGCCCGGGTCCTTCTATCATGACCTGGATATTTCTTTCCCAGGACTGGACGGTGAGTTCTCCGAGAACAATCATTTCTTCAACCTGGGCGTTATCAGTGGAATCGTGAATACTGCCTGGTCGGCAACTGTCGCCGAGACTCAGTGTGACATCGTAGGCTTCACAAATATCCAGTAGCCTATCGTAATGCTCATAAAATGGATTCTCCTGGTTGTTCATCTTCATCCAGGCGAACAGGAGAGAACCGCCTCGCGATACAATGCCGGTAAGCCTGCTGTCCGGCTTGATTTTCTCGGCAGTTGCCCTGTTAAGGCCCGCATGAATGGTCATGAAATCAACACCGTCTTTCGCGTGTTCTTCAACCACTCGAAAAAACTCATCCACTGTGATATCCTTCAGGTCTTTGTTATAAAAACCGACAGCATCATAAATCGGCACCGTACCAATCATGGATGTGGATATTTCAACCACTTTTTTTCGAAACTCACGGGTTTTTCCAAAACAACTGAGATCCATGATCGCTTCGGCCTTGAGGGCAATGGCATGTTTGACTTTTTGCATCTCCAGATCAAGGTCGCAGCAGTCTTTGGATATGCCGAGATTAACATTGATTTTTGTCCTCAGGCCTTCCCCGATGCCTTCGGGCAATAAGTTTTTGTGATTTTTATTCGCAGGAATGACCACTTTGCCGAGGGAGATAAGCTCCTTCAGTTTCTCCAACTCCAGACCTTCTTTTGCGGCCACAGCCTCCATTTCAGTTGTCGTGATTCCTTTCCTGGCCGCGTCCATCTGAGTTGTATAATCCATGATTTTATCCCTTTTTCATTATATTTCTTATATCTTTTATTATTCCGGCAATATCATTTGCGCCCACGATTTCCGTAACCATTGCCACACAACCAGCCCCCTGTTTGACGACCTCAGATACGTTATGGGCTTTTATACCGCCTATGGCAACAAAGGGTATGCTGATATTATTTGCAACATAGTCGAGGTAACTTAACCCTACCGGATTACAAACATCCTTCTTTGTGTATGTTTTATAAATGGGCCCCACGCCTATATAATCTGCGCCTCTTGCTATTGCATCATCTGCTTGGGATGGCGAATGCGTGGAAAGACCGATCACAATATCTTTACCCACGAGTTTTTTGACCTCTTCAATGGGAAGGTCCTCCTGTCCCAGGTGAATCCCATCGGCATCTGTCAGCATGGCAAGGTCGACGTGATCATTTACAATGAAAAAGACACCGGCCCTTCGTGTCATTTCTCTTATTTGCAGACACTGCTCAAGTTTTTCTCCCATCTCCTTATCTTTCTCACGGTACTGGATGATCTTCGTTCCGGCATCGATCATTTCTTTTACGACGGCAATATTGTCCCTGCCGTTAGAATGTTCTTCAGAGGTTATGCAGTAGATGTCGGTTTCCGGGAATATTCTTTTATTGGAGCTTTTGTTTGCTTTCATTTTTTTAATCCGTTTTTTTGGTGTTGGCTCCGAGAACATGAGATAAGATAAGGTCCGCCTGTTTTGCCGCGGCAATGTTGACCCTCGGTGAAGTCGGCGGGAGTTCTGGTGATATTTCGGAAACCAGGTCGCCGATAAGAAAAAAGTTTCTACCCACACGATGAATTTTTATATCATCGCTTTTTCCCCAGCCCGCGATACCTGATACGGAAACCAAGAGTTTTTCAGAGCCCGCGTAAGCCTCAATGATTATTTTTTTATCTTTCACGTTATCAAATGCTTCGACGATAATGTCACATGCATCAAAAAAATCATTTACATTGTCCTCGTCTATTCTTCGTGAAAAGAGATTCAACTCAAGGTCAGGGTTGACTGCAAGGAGGTTTTCTTTGAGCATGTCTACTTTAGGATTCCCCACTTGGTTGTTGAAGAAAAATTGCCTGTTAAGGTTTGAAAAGTCTACATTGTCAAAATCGACGATTGTAAAAAGCCTGAATCCGCAACGGGTCAAGTTGACGGCACAGTTTGATCCGAGACCTCCGGCGCCTGCAATGCCGACGTGTACCGCCTGAATCTTTTCAAGCGCTTCACACCCGATATGAATTTGAATCGCTTTTTCAAAATCATTCATAAATTACATGGCCTCTTCAAAAATAGGCTGCCAGTCTTTGAACACAGGCTGATATCCAAGTCTTGCTATCTGTTCTTTTATTTCCTTAACTGTCCTGTGATCGGAAATGTCGAACTGTCCGGTATCTTTATTGCCGGATGTCCAGCCGCCAACCTTTGTTGAAGAGCCTGCTGACATTTTTGTCACCCCGAGTCTGATGACGTTGTCCCGGAGTATTGCACTCTCTCTTGTGGATATTGTAATGCCGGCCCTGGGAAGAAAAAGTCGGAATGCAAGCATGATCTGAACAAAATTCTTGTCTGTTACAACATGAGATGGTTGAAAATTACCTTCATGAGGTTTGATTCTAGGTAAAGAGATACTGAGTTCTACTTGAGGAAAATAGTGCTGTATGTATCGCGCGTGAAGTCCGGTCAGAAAGGCTTCTCGCCGCCAGTCATCAAGCCCGAGCAAAGCGCCGATATTTACGGATCTGATATCGGCCTTGCAGGCTCTGTCCGGTGTGTCAAGACGATACAGAAAATCTTGTTTAGGGCCTTTTGGATGAAGCTCTTTGTACCGTTTGGTGTTGTATGTCTCCTGGTAGATTGTGATGCCGTCAACACCGGCTTCAATCAGTTCTGCGTATTCTTCTGCCTCAAGTGCGTAAATTTCGATGCAGATTGACTTGAAATACTTGGAAATAATGTTGACGCAGTTTTTGATGTATTCAGGCGTGGCAATTTTCCGGGCCCCGCCTGTAAGGATCAGGATGTGTTTAAGGCCTGTTTGTGCTATTGCAGCGGCTTCTTTTTCCACTTCTTCAAGGGAGAGCTGCTTCCGTGCAATATTATTTTTGTTGCTGAAACCGCAGTAAAGACAATGGTTAGTGCAAAAATTGGAAAGATACATCGGTGTATAGAGCTGAATCACTTTGCCGAACTGCTGCACGGTAAGCCTGTGTGCTTTTTGAGCCATCTCCTCCATATAGTATTCCGCGGCAGGCGACAGAAGCACTAAGAAATCATCTGTCTTTAAGGTCTCCCTGTTAAGGACCTGTTCGACGTTTTTTTTGCCAAACCGCCCTAAAACAGTATCCGACTGAAAATCATCATATTTTAAGCAAGTTTGAAAAAAACTCATGTCCCTCTTCCCGCATACCTTCGGTTGTTACGGCCTCATTCAAGAAAACCGGTTAGAGGAGATGAGGCTGAGGCGAACTCGGATGTCGCTCCCGGCCCTGCTAGAAACGCTTCTCTTCCGGCTTGAACGGCTTTCGCAAAAGCCCTTGCCATCGTGCCTGGATTATCTGCGCCGGCAATCGCGGTATTCACCAGACAGGCATCCGCTCCCATTTCCATTGCCTCACAGGCATGACTTGGCTTTCCCAGGCCGGCATCCACTATTATCGGTAGATCAATTTCATCAATAAGAATTCTGACCAGCTCCCTTGTTCTGAGGCCGCGATTACTGCCGATGGGAGCGCCGAGCGGCATCACAGCAGCAGCGCCTGCATCTTCAAGCCTTTTCGCAACCATCAGGTCAGGACTTATGTAAGGCAGAACAATAAAGCCGTCCTTTACAAGGGCCTTTGTCGCCTCAATAGTCTCAAACCCGTCAGGAAGCAGGTACTTGTTGTCGGATATTACCTCTATCTTAATCCAGTTTCCACATCCGGCAGCCTGGGCAAGTTTTGCGATTCTTATTGCTTCGGATGCATTTCTGGCGCCTGATGTGTTCGGAAGGAGCTGAACATGCTCAGGAATATGGTCCAGGATATTGTCGGTCTTAGAATCAAAATCAATTCTTCTTAAGGCGACAGTAATGACCTGGGACCCGGACTCACTGATAATGTTCGGAATAAGCGCATCTGATGAGTATTTGCCCGTCCCGATAATCAGCCTGCTTTTCATTTTTTTTTCACCGAGCTCAAATAAGTCATCCATTATTTTTCAGCCTCCACCGACGATCCGTAATATTTCTAGAACATCATTTTCCCATAGAACACTATTCTCAAAATTCTCCCTGTTCAGGATATCCTGATTGTATTCAACAACAACCTTGTCGGGGTTTAACTTTTTTGACGCAAGGAAATCAGAAATTCGTGTATTCTCTTCAATAGTTTCCTTTTTGCCGTTTACCGTTATGATAATGCCCATTTAAAGCTCCTGAAATAAAAAAAGTCCGCTCCTTTCGGGGCAGACCAATTATTGCATCATATTAATTGTGAGTCCGCTTCCCTACGGCAGCATGAACTGCATCAGGTTCAAGGGGTCGATTAATAAATTCCTCTCAGCCAAAAGGCTCCCCCAGCATGCAGTCAAATTATACATATTCCAAAATTCATGTAAAGCTTTGTTTTGCTAAATTGTCAGACCGTCCCCTATTTTGTCCTTTATCGTGCTTGGTCCGGTTACGAGAAGACTTTAAAGAACTTGCAGGGCTTGTGGAGTCTTTCATTATCCGCGATGCACCTGATCGCTTTAGCATTCGCTATCCAGCAGCGTTCAGCAAGGTATTGGTATTAGCCGCAAGTCCATGAGGGAATCTCTCCAGTTATTCAGGATGGTCGGCAAAGCCAACCTCCTCTTCGGAGGATTCCAGTCCCTCCAGAACCGACCGGACAGGGGCGCATTGTGGGAAACTTTTTCCTTTCACGGAAATCTGCAAACAGATCAACCCACTGCTGGACAGCATCCACTATTGGAGGCGTAAGGCCGGGGCTGAGGCGGGGCTCATAGATTAACGTTTGATTGAAGCTCGAAAGAGGATCTATTTGTTTAGGGTTTTCTTCTGGCTAAACCCAGGCTTTTACGGGTCCATCAAAATTCCGAATCCAGAAATAGCCATGTTCCATTTTCCCGAATCATATGAAATCGGTTGGTGACAGGCTTCCCGTCCACCTGCATGGGCGCGTAGACAATGGCCTTAGGTCCCTTCACCCAGACAGTCACCTCACCAAGGTTCACGTATCGATATTTCCTCATGATATCTCGCAGCTCAAAGGCGTACCGCGCCTTGGTGTAGACTATCCTACGATCACTGCCTGCAAAAATCACAAAATCTTCATGGAGCAGATCCAAGAGTTTCGATGGATCATGAGCGTTCCATGCCTTTTCGTAGGAAGCAAGGGCCTTTCTTATGGCCTGTTCTTCCTCAGCCCCTGTTTCATAACCCTCCAAAGGGCTGCCCGCACACCCTGCTTGAATCATCATAAAACAAAGCGCCAATACCCAGTAGCACATAGTCTTTTGGATCTCCCTTGTATTGTCAGCCTGTTTTTCCCTATGAGCTGCTCTCTGAAGGAAGAGCCTCCTTTGTATCGGGAATAAAATGGACGTCTCTCTGGGGAAAAGGAATTTGTATATGCCCGGCTTCGAGATGCTGATAGACTGCCAGGTTAACTTTGTACAGTGTATGAAAATACTTCTTTGTGGGGACCCAATACCGATAACCGATCTCTATGGCCGAGTCCCCGAACTTCTGGATACCCACTTGAGGCGGCGGCTCATGGGAAACCGCCTCTATCTCGTTCAGGGCCTCTTGCGTGATCCGAATCGCCTGGACCGGATCACTGTCATAGCTGATCCCCACTGTTTCCTCTACTATCTTCATTTCCCGGGAGTTATGAAGTATCTCACCAACGATATGTCTATTTGGTATGGTGATTTTCACGCCATCTTCGTCCGTAAGAATCGTCGCGCCGAGGGACACCTCCTCCACCACACCGTTGACCCCTGCCACTGTGATGGTATTGCCGACAACAAAGGGACGGGTGAAGATAATGACAAGGCCTGCGCCGTAATTGGCCAGGGGGCCTTGGATCGCGAAGCTTGCGCCGAATGCCACCGCGGCAACGGCGGCGACAAAGGGGGCTATGGTGATCCCGAATTTACCGAGCGCGACAATAACGGCAAAACTGATAACAATGAACCTGACGATGTTTGCAATAAACTTAGAAAGGGTAATATCAAAGTTCTTCCTCTCAAAAAACCTGATGATAAACGAGGCGACCAGCTTCGAAGCGATCAACCCGGCGACAAGTACGAGGATAGCCCCGATGACCTGGAAACTGTACTTGACAAAGAAATCGATAATCAGTTGGATTATTGCCTCTACCGCCTGTATTTCATCTTGCATCGCCTCTTCCTCCCTCTAAGCCTGAAACATCGGTTCGTGCAGCAGGGTTTTTCAGCAACCAAAGGCGGGAGATACCGGTGGAGGGTCGTGCTGGTCAGGTGGGAATTGAGTACAGTACCCGTTTTTCCAAATCATCGCATTGGCCTTGGTCAAAGGCTGCACCCCTGAATTATCCAAATCCAAGGTCCTATAAGAGACCACGGGCGAACCAGGTCTTTTATCCTCAGTTCTTTTTGCCGAATACATCCTTCAGCAGCTTTGTCACCCTTGCGGCCGGGTCGGTGCGTATCTTCCGCTCTTCTTCGGCCAGCATAAGAAAGAGGCCGTTGAGGGCACGGTCGGTTACGTACTGGTCGAGATCGACACTGACCAAATCCTTAATAAAGGGGGCCTTGCGCACTTTTTCCTCCAAGGCCTGATACGACCGGGTAACACCCACCTGAGACATGCTCGTGTGGACAATCGGTCTGAATGTCTCCATGAGACGGTCTCGGGTTTTATTCTCAAAATAGAGGGTCGCCTCGTTCTCTTTTCCGTTCAGAATTTTCTTGGCATCCACAACGGTCATCTGCTTGATGGAATCCCAGAACAGTTCCTTGGCCTTGGGCACCGCCTGCTCTGCGGCCCTGTTCATACTCAGCTCAAAGGCGTCCACCTGGGGCCCATACCCCACCAGCCTCAAAGCCTTTTCCACCTTTTTGACCGTGTCGGGTAACAGGATCTTGATATCAGGATTCTTATAGTACCCATCCATTTGAGAAACCAGTTTGACGGCGTTGCCCGTTCCAATTTGAAGGGCCTCTTTCAGGCCCTGTATGATTGTGCTGTCAGAGAGTTCCCCGCTCAATCCGACAGCCCCCTTAACGTCTTCAAGGAGGTCTTTCCATCCTGCCAAGGCATACGGTGCCTGTGCCGTGACAAAGATGATCCATAAACAGACAACATACTTTCGTAGTGATTTCATCGCATTTTTCCTCTTCTCTTTGTAGGTTCTCAGAAAGCCCGGGATATCCGGCTGTTCTCATGCCACCCGGGTCCCCTGCCCACCCTGAGTTTTTGAGAAGGTATCTTTTTAGAGACTAAAGGAGTTTCTACAAGGAGGCTGGCGGACGCGGCCCCCTTGTAGACCCTGTTTCATATTCAATCGGATGTCTTCATCATATGCACGACCTGCTGGGGGAAGGGGATTTCAATATCATTTTCATCAAAGGCCCCTTTGATCTTTCGGGTAAGGTCAAACTTCACGGCCCAATAATCCTCCTTTTTCACCCATGGCCGCACCACAAAGTTTACGCTGGAATCGGCGAGTTCGGACACGGCGACCTGCGGCGCAGGATCAGAAAGGATGCGGCCGTCCTCCTTAACGAGGCCCATCAGGATACCATCCGCCTTCTGAATATCGGAGGTATAGCCGATGCCGATCACCAGGTCTATCCTCCTCGTGTCGTAGCCGTTGACATTCTTGATCACGTCTCCGAGGATCTTCCCGTTCGGGACCATGATTTTGATGTTATCCGGTGTGGCCAGGACCGTTGTGAACAGTTGGATATCCTTGACCGTGCCGGCAACCCCTGCAGCGTCGATAAAATCGCCTGCTTTGTATGGGCGAAAAATGAGAATAAGGACCCCGGCGGCAAAATTGGCCAGAGATCCCTGGAGGGCGAAGCCGACGGCAAAGCCGGCAGCCCCCAAGACCGCCACAAAAGAGGCCGTCTGAATCCCGAATTTCGCCAGGGCCGCCAGGACCGCAAAGACCAGGATAAGAATGTAGGTGAGACTGCTCACGAACGAGACAATAGATACATCGGTTTTCGATCTTTCCAAAACCTTACGGACGATTTTACGACCTATCCCGGCGGCAATACGGCCGAGAACGAGGATAATGATAGCCCCTATGACTTTCATTCCATAGGTGGCGATAAAGACCGTTAATTGACCTCCAACAGATTCCATATCGATACCTCCCTTCTCGTTTTGGGTCGATCATACCATGGTTCGATCGTGGGCCTGCCTCATCCTTACAGGTCCGAAGGGCTGTCCTTAATGAATCAGGTGGCTACAGGAGGCTCGTTACAGCTTCTTTGCCTACCCACAGCCACCTTAGACGTGAACAGCCGGCATAAGAACCCTGTCCGCTAGCGGAAAGGCTTTAATTCAACCCTCCTGTTCTTGGCCATATTTTCAGCCGTTGTATTGGGCACGGCCGGCACAGTGAGTCCATAACCTTTGGCCCTGAGACGGTATCCCGCAATGCCTGACTGAATAAAATAGTCCATGATTGCCTTGGCCCGGTTTTCCGACAGCTTCTGGTTGTAGGCTGCGGCCCCCCGGTTGTCCGTATGGCCTTGGATTTCCACTTTGAGATCGGGATTTTTCTTCAGGACGGAGAGAACTCGATCCAAGACAGCGTAGGATCTCGTCTTGATGGTGTATTGATTGGTATCGAAATAGACCCCTTTGAGGACCCAACATCCCCTCTCGTCGACGTCGGCGCCTTTCGGGGTTCCGGGGCACTTGTCCTTGTAGTCATACACGCCGTCACCGTCCGTGTCGAGGGGACAGCCTTTGGCATCCACCTTGACCCCTTTTGGTGTCCTCGGGCATTCATCCATATAATCATAAACACCATCCCCATCGCTGTCGAGCGGGCAGCCCTTGGCATCCACCTTGACCCCCTTGGGTGTGCCGGGACACTTGTCATTGGCATCAATGACGCCGTCACCATCGCTGTCCAAAGGCTTGCAAGGGGCCGCTTCTTTGGTCAGGAAGACCTTTTCGACAAAACCGGCCATGTCCCTCCTCGAACTGATCTGTTCCGCAGTCACGCTAAAGCCGCATCCGCTTGCCCCGGCGACTTTCTCCAGGAGGCCGGCACCCTGGGAATCCTGACCCACCAGTATCGTGTAGATACAGAGCCTGTCTTTGAACGAGCGTCTCATGGTCTCAGCCACCAATACGGGTTCATTGTTCATTTCTTTCCCATCGCTGACAATAATAACGGCTATCTGACCTTGAACCGGTTTCAGATCGGGACAAGAAGCTTGCATGGCCTTTGCCAGCGGGCTTCTGCCCCCTGCATATTTCACCTTATGAAGGGCCTCTTCAAGTCCTTCCTTACTATAACGGGTCATCCCATATATCAGGTCGGTCCGCGTGCTGAATGGGCACAAGCTGTGGCCCAAGGTCCTGAGTCCGCCGGTTAATTGGAGATTCGGGATCGTCTGATTCATACGGTTGACGATATCTCTGGCAATCATCAACTTTGACCGGCCTTTAAAGCTCTCATCCATAGAAGAAGAGGCATCCAGTATAACCAGGAAATTGTCCGTCTTCTGAACATATTTTTTGGTGTCAAAGGTAACAGGCCTAAAGGATGTTGGTGTCAATGCGGTCTTTTGCCCGGCACAACCGGCCAGGAAAAAAAGGACCACCAAAAAAAACTGCCATCTCATAAAATGTTTCATGAATTTCATACTCATACCTCCTTTATTTGGGCACTTGGTTCAGCGCACAAGAATTATTGTTTAATATTTGGACTTGGCTTGTGAGAAAATTCTCAACTCAACCAAGAATATTGATTCCAGACTACTCCACCCAGAAAAGCGCCGCTTCCCTCGCCAAAGCATGGGGCCTTTTTCCAGTTTAGCGTTTTTTGCCATTTTTGCCATTACTTTTTTAGGGACAGGGAAACATGGCCTTTTGTCCATTCCGGAGGGGAGACATGTTGTTGGAAACGGCCGTCAATGCACTTTTCAGGACAAGAATTCCTGAAGATGACGTCACCATCATCCGGATGAATCCTGAATCGACCGCCACAAAAGATCAGGCAGCATCGTCACCTCATAATCACCCTTGTCTTTCAGGGTCTTGCGAAGATTATAAAAACAGCCTGTACAAATCGTGATCACCGTGTCGGTCTTGATGCTCTCATTCAGATTCTCCAGATGGGGAGGTATGAAACAGCATTTGCTGTTGTCCAGATGGTTGACATGGAGGCCCTCTATCTTGTCGAGGATCTTGAGCGTCGGTTCTAAATCGAGAGGGCTGGAGGTCATCTTCCTCCGAAATCGGTAACATCCTGCATAATAGTCTGCATCAAGTTCCAATTTTCCCTCAAGGAAATACCGGTCCAGCAGTTCGGTATAGGAAATGATCTCCAGATCCGTCCTGTCTTTGTAGTTGCTGTAGGTCGGTTCGCAGGCGGCGCAGAAGAGAGCGATGGACTTGGCTCCCAGGCTCTTGGCCTGTTTAAAATTCTCCTCCACGAATTCGCCTGCAAGGACTTTGGATTCGGCAATATCCTCTTCGTTTTTGGCCATAACCGCGGGTTGACCCAGGGGCATCCAGCCACAACAGTATTCTTTTGACAAAAAAGTATAGCTGACTTGGAGTCGTTCAAAGATATTTTTCAAAGCCAAGAAGGTCTGAGGCATGCCTTCCGGTTGAGCGCAGCCGGCAATGATAACGTATTCCGCTTTTTGGTCTGCATTGAGTCCGACATCTTCGAAGAGTATTTTGTTTCTTGCTCTGCCCGTATCATGGTAAACACCATACTCACGAATATTTTCGATTGCTTTTTCATTTATCATGGCTTTCCTCCTCCTTGAAGCTCGTTTAAAATAAAAACTTCACCTGTGCCTCAACGACATCTCTTTGATCTATGCCCATGCCGTCAACAGGGTCCATGATTGAGAACCAAAAAATGAGATCCCTGTTGGGCATGAAAGGAGTCAGCGCGGCCGTGATAAGTGCTGCCAAGAGGATGCGGGGTCACTCTGTTGCTTGTCGATACCACTCAGACCGAGTCGTCAGTTGTCCTCAGTGCTTCCTCCATCCCGTTAATGAGTCGGACCGGTTACCCCATAGGTCACGGGGAAAGGAACGATTCTCCTTACGCACTCAGTATCTGATTCATGTATCATGTCTTTGGAATGCATCTTCCGTCAAGAGGAAATTGCAGCCTATCATATTTGAAAGTTGAATACAACGGGTGCGAGTCCTCGACGATAAACATAGTGTCGTGGTATATCTACATGAGAGGGAGGCTTTTCTTAAAAGAGAATAGACATTCGGTGGGTGGTCTTGATTGGTCTCTTGAAGGCCTACGACTTGTTGTCTCGTCACATTAAAACGCGCTGAATACCAACATAGCCCTGAGATACCACGACAAGATAGATCCCAAACGGGTCAACAAGGCGATTGATTGCTCCCTTACCGGTCGGGGTTATCCCGCCTATTTCAATGACAACGCCTTCATGTCTTTAATCACCCACAGGGCATTCCCCGGGAGGACGCTTCAGCGGACGGAAGAAAGGCCAAGGAGACCTGGGCCGATCTGGGCTGTTCCCATATACAGTTCAATGTGGTGGATCGAGACACCTTGCTTGATGCCCAGGTCCAGCCGGAAAAACATCCCTATTTAGCGGTTAGAGTAGCAGGATACAGCGCCTATTTTGCGGATCTTAGCAAGGGCGTTCAGGATGATATCATAGCCAGAGCAGATCAGTCTTTCTGAAAGCACAGGAACACGACCTGCTTTGTCCATAGACGGGCTTTTACAAAATAGTATGCCGGTGGTCAACGGCTAACGGCTCCTGTCCGAAGCAATAAGGGCTGCGCCTAAAGATCCGAGGAGTTGCGGCTCGTCGGGCAAAAGGATGCCGTAGCCTATCCTCTGTTCAAGGGCCCTCTGCATACCGATATTTTTTGCAACGCCCCCACTGAACACAATCTCTTTTTTAAACCCCCTACGAGACCCCATACTGGTGATCCTGAGGGCCAGAGACTGGTGGATCCCTGCAATAATGTCTTCTCGCGCTGTTCCCCTGCTTCTCAGCCCGACCACTTCAGATTCGGCGAAAATGGCGCAGGTGCTGGTTATGATGCATGGGTCCTGACTCTTGAGTGAAATCCCTCCCAGATCTTCAAGACGGACTCCAAGAGTCTCCGATACCAAATCAAGAAATCGACCGGTTCCGGCAGCGCACTTGTCGTTCATTGCAAAATCGACAACACTGCCGGTGTCACTGAGCCAAATCAGCTTGCTGTCCTGCCCTCCAATGTCCACCACTACTCTGGTCTCAGGTATGCTGGCAAATGCCCCTTTGGCATGGCAGGCGATCTCGCTGACCGCCTCATCAGCAAAGGAAACACCATGCCGTCCGTAGCCGGTACCTACTGTGTAAACCAGATCTTTTCTTGTGAATGTGGTCTTCTCCAAGGCCTGCGTGAGGACCTTTTCCGCTGCTTGCGCCATATCGTGACCGGTTGGAATAAGGGCCGTGGCGATACATTGTTTTCCCTGAACCAGAGTCGCCTTTGCCGTTGTAGAGCCGACATCAATGCCGGCGGAAAGATTCTTAGATGTCATAAAAACGACCTGTTGAGATAATCATGCCTTTTCCCGGCCCCATCGAAACCGTTCCGAGAAAAGGCATCCGTTTGTTATGAAAGGATCAGTTTTTCGCTACGGCTGTCTCTTTCACAATTTCGGCAAAGGCTTCCATTCGCGAGCGCAGACGTTCCGTGCTGTAGTTTCTGGTATCGTACACATCGCTCTCCAGTGCCAAGACCGGGATGCCGAGTTCCTTTTCCAGGAGTTCCTTCTGCAACGGCGTACATGGATTGAAAAGGCGACAGCAGACCGTGTTGGCAACGACCACCCCATCCACTTTTAGGTAGCGGCACTGCTCCAGGAAAGCCTGCCCCCCGCTGATGCCGTTATGCCAAAATCCCTTCCGATAAATCCCTTCAATGCTACGTTCTTCCCAGGCGGGTATTGTCGGCGGCTTCATCTCCACGGCCGTGAGATTCATGCCTCCACCCCCGCTGATAACTATCCCCAGCTTTTCAACCATGCCGATCAGAGAGGCGTCGGACAGGGGCGGGAAACTGAAAAAGATTCTCGGCGTTCCCTTTGGAGCAATACCCTGTCCATTCTCTACTCTCTGCTTTACTTCACCAGCCATCATGCCTGTGGCCTCAATGGCCCGTTTCCTATTATCGGGGTGCATAGGCAACACACCCAGATAGTAGCTGAGGACCACTTCCTGGAATCCTACAGGAACAGGATCCTTTCGCCTCATCTCGGTCAAACCCAGAAGAGGCCTGAGGGTCTTGGCTGCTCCGACAAGGCCCTCCTTTTGGGCCTCGGCGGAGATTTTGACGCCTGTTACCTCGGCGAACCGATCCTCACAACGCCGCATGGTTTCAGCTGCATAGGTGATGTGTCTGGGACTGATCTCGGGCCAGGTATCTCCCTCAGGGTAGTCCGTGCCATCCACATAGGCGACGGGAATATCGAAAAGCTCGTGGGCCAGGGTATCGGCCCCGCCAGCCTGGGTGCACGTCATCCCACCCATGGTGAAAAGCAGGTCGGGTTTGGGAATTACTTCCTTTGCCAAGGCACCGATCTTGAATTGGAAGGCCCCGCAATGGGCCTGCCCCGCTCGCATGCCGTTTTCTTCTGCTGCTTCAAGCAGCGGAATCAAACTCCACGGGCCGAATATGCCTCCGAGGGCCATCCACAACAAGAGGTCGGGAGACTGACAGTAGACATCGCCCTGATTATCACCGGAAAGCATGAACGACTCGATTCCTCCGATCATCGTCGGCGTAAAATAGACCACCTTTTCGTTTTCTTCACGGGCCAGGACCAGGTTAGCTAGTTCCCTTACGGCAACGGCTCGCAACTTACGAAACCCGATTAACTCCGGGTCAAAGTATTGATTGATATAGGCCACTGCTTTTTCAGTGCCTGTCTCATCAATCCCGATGATTCTCAAAGCCCTTTCGATTCTGGGCATTTCCTCGGCTATTTCCTCGGGCTCAAAGCCACAAACCTCCAACAGCTTATCGTACATTTGTCTATTTCCTCCCCTTAATGGATTCAACAAAAGCCTCGATACGTGTCCTAAACGTTGCGGTTTCAGATAAATCGTACTCCGACTGAAGCACGACCAGAGGGATTCCCAGATCCTTTTCCAGCTTTCGAGAAAAATAGAACAGTTCCGTTTCATAAGATTCCCGATAGAGGAGTTCATACCATACGATACCATCCACTTTATAGTCCCTCGCTTTTTCTATGAGGAATTCGTATCTCCCCTCAGGTGGGTGGAAGAAGGGGGGGGGAGGAGTCCGCCTCCGTATGTATTTGTCACCCAGCGCAGACAGCAGATCTCCTTCAGGTTTCACCTCCTCCCAGCACTGTCGTGTGCCCTCACAGGTCTCTTCAAAAACCACGGAGGCACCGGCCTCCTCAAGGATATCGTGGACCTTATAATCGTTCATCGCGAGAGTTGAAGCCACTAAAAGGACGCGTGGCTTGCTGTCCCGCCCCTCTTTTCCTTTCACCTCATTGATCAGGGAATTGCATATCTCTGTTACGGTCTTGACATCCCCGACATAAGAGGCATGGTTGATTCTGGCATACTCCTTGCCCGTCAGGACCGGCCTGGGAGATTGACGGGTCTGCCCCAGATCGTTCAAGGACTTTCTCATCTGATTGTAAAGCTCAATAGCCTCCTGAAGTTTGTTGTCTTCGATCGGCGTGCCTACCAGTCCCTCCAGTTTCTTTTTCAAAAGACCGATCATTTCCACGTAGAAATCGACCGCTATATCGGTCCGTTCATGGGGGATCCCGAGTCGAAATACCTCGATATTGCCGACCTGAACCAGAACATCGATCAAGGCCCTGAAATTATCATCCGCAGAGGGTATCACCACCAGATCAGGCAATTGATACAAAGGATGCTCTCCCGACATATAATAGCCCACCTGGGCCCTGCAAAAGGTATCGACAAATCGCGTCATATAGGCTGAACTCGCCGCGATGGCCGAAGAATCTCCACCCTCCAGCAGCCCCAACGGTATGGCCCCGGAAGCGTAGATCAGCTCCTCAGGAGTGAATCCCGGCACGAATCCCACCACCTTGGCCCCCTTATTTTTCCTCTCCTTTATGTCATTGACTCTTTCACGAAGATGAGTTTCCAATGCTGCTAACGCTTCCATAAAGAGACCTCCCCTTGATACAAGTTGGTATTATTGGGTCTGGTGTCGAGTCGTTACCCTTCCAAGCAGGCCCCTGTCTGTTGATCAGCACACCATAACAAATACGGTAATCCATCACAATCTTCTCTGCTGAATCGTGAGGCCATCCTCCCGACTTCCTTGGGGGCAACCTGTGATATTGGAAATAATCTTAGGTATTCTAATTCCGGCGGCGCGTCCTTCGGCCTTTACTCCCCTGAGAGCTTAAACCAGTCGGTCACAACCACAGGCTCTTGATCGGGGTCCATCTTATAGACTCTTACAAAGTCACAACCGGCTCGCTTTGTCTTCGTAAATGTCATGGCTGACGCCATCCCCTGATTATCGAGTTGGAGCTCTTGGAGCTTTTCATAGATCTTCTTTCCGTTCATTTTCTCCAGCCCGACTTCCGCCACCGACGCCTTGACTGCCTTGGCCAAGGCATCGGCAAGGATAACGCCGATAAAATACTCGACACCTTGATCTATGCGCAACTTTTTCGTCTCCGCCTCGTTTCCATATTTTGACAATATTGTTTTGAGTCTCTTGATTCCAGGGTCCGGCTGGTTCCACCACCCGAATGTCGAGATCCAGTAATTCCCTGGTATGGCATCTCCCGCCCTGGCCTTGACAAAACCCCACATGACTTGACCCCAGTCGCCCCAGAGCATCTTGTACTTGTAGTTGTTGGCCTGCCGCAGCTTCATAAGAGGGATGGTCGCCGGGGGGATACAACCCACCGCCAGCCAATCAGTCTCCCATTCGTTCAGCGTGCGAGCAGGCTGCACATAATCAACGGTCCTTGGAGGAACGATGATCTTACCCTTCCAATTCAGCTTGTTTTTCATATCGGGTGATAGTGCAGTGGCCTCCGCACTGGTCACATAGGTATTTCCCAGGGCGTTGTCCCAACCGATAGTGGCAATATTCGGCAGTCTTCCTTCCTTTTTATAATCCCAGTTGGAGACGATCCATTGGATGCTTGATCGGGCAATATCCTCCACCAGGGGAGTCTGACAAAAGGTCCAGCTGGGGAGCTTTATTGACAAGGCGCTGCTGTTATAGCCCAACACAGGAATCTCATCCTCTTCAGCCAAGGGTTTTACCGCTTCAACATCCTGGAGGTAGATGGCATAGATCACTTCCGCCCCTTTACTCTTGCAGTAATGGTAACCGGGAGCTGTCTTGG
This sequence comes from Thermodesulfobacteriota bacterium, assembly GCA_034189325.1. Lineage (GTDB taxonomy): Bacteria > Desulfobacterota > DSM-4660 > Desulfatiglandales > Desulfatiglandaceae > JAXHUM01. The sequence continues at coordinate 3,500 of JAXHUM010000035.1, read as the reverse complement.
CTGCGTTGTATTTGGTGTCATAGACTATCAGGTTAAACTCAAGTCCAGGGATGATTTTCATATCGTTGAATTCCAAAAATGCGTGCCTGATCCCGGCATAGAGGGGCTGCCCGCACATGGCCAGGGGACCGGTAATGTCGACAATAATCCCGGCGGTTAGCTTTCGTGCGTCCGCTTTAACAGGTACAACGAGATCCATCAATATAAGCGCGCAGGCCAGAATACCTATCCAACTGGAGACAGTTTTTCTCATTTTCTCTTTCCCTCCCCTGTTTGAGTGATCTATCATGGCGTCGGTCGCCCCCATAGTCCGGCAGCTGTCTTGTTTGAGGTTATCTGCGGGAGTATGGGTAAAGACGCCAGTACGCCTTTGTGATCTCCCATCGGTGATACAACCCTCTGGGCTCCAAGATCAGAAAACCGGCCACGACTATCCCGAACAGGATCAGACCCAGGGCCGAGAACGACTGGGCCCCTATCTCGGGAAACAGCTCTCCCAACATCGTAGCCATCATATCTGAGAACATATCCAAAAACCTGACAAGCAAAGCACCCAACACCACTCCGGTCGTGCTCCCGATTCCTCCCACAACCAAAATCCCCACCAGCCATAACGATTCAACCAGACCAAACTGCTCCGGATTGACAAACCTCATGTAGTGCGCCCATAGCCAGCCCGCAATACCGGCGAAAAAACAGCCGATGAAAAAGGCCAGCAATTTGAATCGAAAAAGATTGATCCCCATTGACTCCGCAGCCAGATCATTGTCCCGGATCGCCACAAAGGCGCGGCCCACACGGGATCGTTGGATATCCTTCGCCGCTATGATCGCCAGCACCGTCAGAGCAAGGGCCACGTAACAGAGCTTCGCACCTGATCCCAGCTTGACCCCCCACAGCTTCAGAGAGGGGATATACAGACCATTGCTTCCCCCGGTGAGGTCCCCGCCGTGGATAATCGCCCACACAATGATAAATTGAGCTGCCAGGGTCGACATGGCCAGATAGAACTCCTTGACCCGAAGTGACGGCGCACCAAAGAAACACCCCACCACGCCCGCGCTCAGACCCGCGAGGGGCAGGCTGAGCCACGACGATATCCCCACTTTGGTGATCAGAATCGCGGTGGTATAGGCCCCAATCCCCATCAATGCGCTCTGGCCCAAGGAGATCTGTCCGCATAACCCAATGAGGATATGGAGGCCCAGACCCGCGATAATCGTAATGCAGAGATGAATCAGAAAACTCACCCAATAGGCCCCTATGTACAGGGGAAGTGTAAAGAAAAAGACCAGGCCCGCTATCACCGACAACAGCTGCAGCTTGGTCCTGATAATCGCCATGTCCTTCTTGTAGCTCGTATTAAAGACCCCAGGCAGCATCTTTACACCCTTTCGATTTTCTTTAAGCCGAAGAGACCGTAAGGTTTGAAAAGCAGGATGAGAAGCATGAGAATAAAGGGCACCACCTCTCTGACACCCCCTCCGACAACAGGATCCAGATAGGCCTCCCCCAACATCTCCGCCACCCCCACAATAAGACCGCCGATAAACACCCCGGGGATCGATTCCAAACCTCCCAGAAGAAGCACGGGAAGACCTTTCCCCAGTCCGAAAACATCCATTTCAAAGGTCACGTCGTACATCTCACTCAGTATAAACGCTGCCGCGGCAACGAGAACAAAACTCACTACCCACGAGATACTGAACACGGTCCTCACATTGACTCCCAGGCTCTGGGTGATGATGTGACTCTCCGCAACGCCGCGCATACCCAGCCCTATTTTGGTGCGACGGTACAGGAGCGTGATCAGCCAAAACAGGAGGATCGATATGATAAAGGCACAGACATACTGTTGAGAGATAGGCACCCCCCAGAGGTTCCATTCGCTCTCAGGGAGCACCGAAGGAAGGGTCCCCATGCTGCCGCCCCAGATAAAAATCATCACACCCTTGATGATAAAGCCCAGGGCAAAGGTCATC
>JAXHUM010000035.1:0-1418 GCA_034189325.1 Thermodesulfobacteriota bacterium | reverse complement strand
GGTCATCTCAGCATAGCGGTTCTCCATATGGCCTCGACGCAGCTTCTTCGTCCGGGTTAGTTCAGCCTCGTCCGGGTCAAATTCCTTGTGAAGGCTTATATATTTCTTGATCTTCGCTGTTGGGGGCAGGTTGACGTTGACTCTCTCGATTTCCTTGGCAACAAGATCGAGCACTTCCTCTCGCTGGGAAAGGTCTACAAAGGTCGTGTAGGGAATCCGTTTTTTCTCCGCCCAATTCGCCACGTTCCTGAAATCGATGTTGATGATCGTGACAATGTATTCGCCTGTGGGGTCATCGATCACAATCGCCTCTTGTATGTATGGGCTGAATTTCAGGCTGCTTTCAATAAACTGGGGAGAGAACTTTGTCCCGTCCTTGAGCTGTTTGAGATCGGCAAGCCTGTCAATAAAGATGAGGTTCCCGTCATCATTGATGACGCCCGCGTCTCCCGTATGGTACCAGTTCTCGGTAAAGGTCTTTTCAGTGGCTTCAGGGTTCTTATAATACCCCTCAAAGCAGGAATCCTTCCCTACCAGGATCTCACCTGCATCGGATATCTTGACAACCACATCCGATATCGGACTCCCTACCGTGTCCGCCCTGGGTTGATCGTCTTTCTGACCGGAGATCAGACCTGTTTCAGTGATCCCGTACACATTTTTGAGCCTCACACCGATGGCGTGGAAAAAACGATAAATATCCGGGCCGAGCAGTGACCCGGCCGTAAAGGGGCGCCTGACCCTATGAAGACCATGCCTGGATTTGATGGCACGAAAGACAACAAGGTTGCTGACCATATACATAAACTTCCAGAACAGGTTGGGCCGCCCCCCGGCCAGACGGATGTCCGCCACCTTGTACCCGATCGGCAGGAACAACTTATACAAGAGCCTCTTCACCGGTGTCGTATCGCTGATCCCCACCTGCATCAGGGAACTGATGTTGATCCAGAGGGGCGGCGGCAGGAGCATATGATGGGGTGAGATCTCCACGATATTTTCCTGGACTGTCTCTCGCTCTTCAGGAAAGTTTATGCGCTGTCCCGCTATCACGGACCCGGCAAGACCCATCATCTGTTCCACGATCCAGCCGGGCAGGGTAAAGGAGAGGTAATCATCGCCTTCAAACACAGGTATGAGTGAAAGACATCGATCGGCCCATTTGACAAGTTGCGCATTGGTGATCATGGCCCCTTTCGGGGCCCCGCTCGTTCCCGAGGTATACATGATAACGGCCAACTCTTCCCCCTTTCCCGCTGCCGCCTCTTCCTCGAAAAACCGGGGGGATTTTTCTTCGAAGGCCTTTCCCCGTTCAAGGAGCTCATCAAAGCTCATCAAGATGGGGTCTGTGTAGTGTTTGACCCCCTTTGGGTCCCAGTAGATCACTTTCTTCAGCAGGGGAAGCTCCTCTGCGATCT
>JAXHUM010000034.1:0-2256 GCA_034189325.1 Thermodesulfobacteriota bacterium | reverse complement strand
CTGTGCCTTCCCCTTAAACGGCCCTTCCTCTATAAACGACGGCGCAGAAAAAGGACAGATCGACAGACACACACCGCAGCTGCTGCAGTCCATCGCTCTCACCTCCGCAACCGTCCCGCTGACTTCCACGCTCTTTTTGGCCAGGAGCGTCACAGCTTTCGTGGCAGCAGCCTGGGCCTGGGCAATCGACTCATCGATCGGTTTGGGTCCATGAGCCAGGCCGCAGATAAAAACACCGTCCGTAGCGCACTCGACAGGTCTCAGCTTGGCATGGGCCTCCATAAAGAACCCATCATTGTTGAGCGTGGCCTTGAAGAGTTGGGATAAGGAATTTTCCTCGGGCGGGATGATGGCAGAGGCCAGGACCAGGCAATCCGGTCTTATCTCCATCTTCCGGCGAATCGAAGAATCAGTGAAAACAACCTGGAGGTCTCCATCCTTCAGATTCACATCGAGCCCTTCTTCAAAGTCATACCGAATAAACATGATCCCTTTGGACCGGGCCTCCCGGTACAGATCCTCACGTAATCCATAGGGACGCATATCTCTGTACAGGACAAAGATATCCATGTCGGGGTTTAATTCCTTCAGTTTCAAAGCGTTCTTGATGGAGTGAGTGCAACAGACTTTTGAACAGTAGGGACGCTCCTCGGTCCGGGAACCGACGCACTGTATAAAAACGGTAGAACTTTTTCCCCTGATCGACGAATCGTTTTCGATCAGTTTCGCGTCAAGTTCAAGTCCGGTCAGCACACGGGGGTCCTGCCCATAGAGATGCTCTCCCGGTTTGAGTTCGGACGCGCCTGAGGCAATGATGGTTATCCCATGATCAAGGACCGCCTCTTGACCATCTTGCTCGATAGTGGTCTTGAAATTGCCGACAAATCCCTCGACCTCTTTGATACGGGCGTCAAGGTACAGATCAATCCGCCCGTCCGACTGAACCTGCTCAATCATCTCGGCCAAATTCTTTTGTACATCCTCACCCCGCCATGTTTCATGGATGTTTCTACCCTGTCCACCTAGACTCTTCTCCCTCTCGAGGAGAAATGTATGATAGCCCTGATCCGACAAGGTCCTCGCTGCCGTCATCCCGGCAATGCCTCCTCCGATGACCAGGGCGGACTGGTTGACGGGAATCGACGGTTCAGGGAGAGGCTCAAAAAGGGCGACCTTTGCCACGGCCATCCTTACAAGGTCTTTCGCCTTTTCAGTGGCAGCAGACGCATCCCCCGCGTGGACCCAGGAACACTGGTTCCTTATGTTTGCCATCTCAAAGAGGTATTTGTTGATGCCTGCGTTTGTCACGGTCTCCTGGAACAGGGCTTCATGGGTCTTAGGCGTACATGCCGCCACAACCATACGGTTCAGGCCCATCTCCTTGATCACTTCCGTCATCTTCTGCTGCGTGTCCTGGGAGCAGCTATACATATTGTCTTCCACATGGACCACTCCGGGCAAACCACGAGCAAAATCGGCAACATCAGGGACATCCACCACGCCTGCGATATTGGTCCCGCATCTACAGACAAAGACACCGATCCTGGGAGGTTCTCCCCTGACATCCGTTTCCTCCTGAATCTCTTTTGTCTTTGTCAGTGTCCATCGGGATTCACTGAGGATGCTTCCGGCCGCGCCCGCTGCGGCGCTTGATTCAATAACGGAAGAGGGGATATCCTTCGGCGCTTCAAAGGCCCCACAGACGTAAATACCAGGCACGGAAGTCTCCACCGGATCGAAACTGGTGGTGGAGGCAAAGCCGTAGTGGTCCAGGTCAATATTCAACTGCCGGGCAAGATCAACGACCTGTCCCGACACACCAAGGCCTATGGAAAGGACCACGATATCAAATTCTTCCTCGACCCTCTTGCCGGTCTCGTCCACATAACGGATAAGCTGTTGTCCTGTCTCTTCGAGGGGAACGATATTGGTTATTTTTGACTTCACAAACCTGATTCCCGATTCATCCCTCCCCCTCATGAAATATCTTTCGAAGTCCTTACCATGCGTGCGCAGATCCATATAAAAGATAACCGTGTCAAGCGGCTCCTTGCTGTGCTCCTTGGCAAGCATGGCCTCTTTGATCGCATAGGTACAGCACACAGAGGAACAATAGCCCCTGGAACCGATGTGTGTGTCCCTGGAGCCGACGCACTGGAGCCAGGCGATTTTTTTCGGTTCTTTGTGGTCGGAAGGTCTGACGAGATGGCCCAGGGTGGGACCGGAGGCCGAGAGGATCCTCTCAAACTCCATCGA
>JAXHUM010000033.1:0-7989 GCA_034189325.1 Thermodesulfobacteriota bacterium | reverse complement strand
GCCAACAGGAAGTGAGGTTGTTGAAGGAGAGGTACCGAAGTGGTCGTAACGGGGTCGACTCGAAATCGATTTGTCCCGTTAACAGCGGGGCACGTGGGTTCGAATCCCACCCTCTCCGCCAATTTATCGGGCCAAGTGCCGAGATGATTTAAAAGGACGTTCTATCAGCATCCCTCAAACCTTTGGTTTGGGATGATAGGGTTAGGTGAGAGTCAATCCTCAGAAAACAGTTAAGGAGAGATGTCCGAGTTGGCTGAAGGAGCGCGACTGGAAATCGCGTGTACTACCACAAGTGGTACCGAGGGTTCGAATCCCTCTCTCTCCGCCACAAACTACCGTTCTTTTGACACATGAGCCGATTTTCCCGTAATATATTCATCAGGAACGCATCCTGATTTGACCATCCTTGCCCCTGCTTTGAGGCTGGGGTCGCTTCTCAAGCATGAGTCTTAAAGGTCCACGTTATGACGTATGAAGTCCTGGCCAGAAAATGGCGGCCTCAGGTTTTTGAGGACGTTATCGGCCAGAAGCACATAACCCAGACACTGACCAACGCCTTAAAAACCGGTAGGTTGGCGCATGCCTATCTCTTCGGCGGGCCCCGAGGGGTCGGCAAGACCTCGGTGGCCCGCATTCTGGCCAAGGCCATAAACTGTGAGCAAGGTGACCCCGGGATACCCTGCAACACCTGTCAATCGTGTCTTGAGATTACAGACGGGTCCTCCGTGGATGTCCAGGAAATCGACGGTGCATCCAACAGAGGTATCGATGAGATCAGGGAATTGAGGGAATACGTCAAGTATTCACCCTCGTCGAGCAAATACCGGATTTACATCATAGATGAAGTCCATATGCTGACCATGCCGGCCTTTAATGCCCTTCTGAAGACCCTTGAAGAACCTCCTCCCCATGTCAAATTCATATTTGCGACAACCGAATCTCACAAGGTGCCGGTCACGATTCTCTCCCGATGCCAGCGATTTGATTTTAAGAGGATACCGCCCACTGAAATCGTCGTTCATCTCAAAAGAATTGCCGAGGAAGAGGCGGTTGAGGTCAGTGAATCGGGCCTTATTCTCATTGCAAAAGAGGCCGAAGGGAGCATGAGAGATGCTGAAAGCCTTCTCGATCAGGTCATCTCTTTTAGCGGAGAGAAGATCAAGGAGGGAGACATCAGAGATATCCTGGGCGTGATGGACGCGGATATCCTATTTGATACGTCGCGGGCCGTGATTGACGGTTCATCCGCAAAATGCCTCGATATCATCGATCAAATATACCGCTACGGTTATGATATGAAAGAGTTCTATTGGGCGCTTATGGGACAATTCAGAGACCTTTTGGTCTGTCTCATTTCCCCGGAGAATCATTTGCTGGATATGGGCGAGGTTCGAAGAGAGGAAACGGAAAAGCAGGCCAAGATCGCAGGGGTGGAAAAACTCCAGATGATGCTTAATTTCATGATAAACCGTGAGGAGGACGTGAGATATGCCTCTCATCCCCGTCTCGCCCTTGAAGCGGTCCTCATGAAGCTCTGTAATCTGGGTGATTGGCTTTCTTTTGACGATCTTATCAAAAAGATAGGATCTTTGGAAGAGAGGCTTGTCTCCCTCCTTGCCAACGGGACGGAATACAGGATAGGCCAGGTCAATGACCAACCTTCGGAGTGGACACTCGGCAGAGACGAAAAGGTCCGTATAGAAGGCAAGGAGACGGACGAGGAGGGTAAGACGTGGAATGATTTTATGTCGTTTCTCTCATCAAAAAGCAAACCTGTCTTCAATATTCTCAAACACTGGCATTTTGTGAAGATGACCGATAGGGAACTGGAAATTGCCAGGAGCGATCAGTCCTTTGCAGCTGGATACTTTGATGACAAAGAGAGGTATGAACAGTTATCCAAATACTGTTCTGATTTTTTTAAGAGACCGATAAACATTCGAATCTCGAAAAACCATAAGACGCCGAAATCAAACGATAAAACGCGGAGGAAGGTGACATCCGTGGAGGAGACGAAGAAAGATCAGGATTTTTCTAAACCGGTACAAGACATCCTTGAGATGTTTCAAGGGGAGATCAAGGAAAGGAATCCTACTGACAAGACAACAGGCACTTAATGGCGTTTCTAGAGAGACTTGTCCAAAAAGGCTCTCTATCCGATTCGTTTACATAGACGAATAAAAAAAAGGAGGTCATGCAATGAAAGGTATGCCAAATATAAATCAACTGCTGAAACAGGCCCAGCAATTTCAGAGCAAGATGGCCAAAATCCAGGACGAATTAGGCGATCAGAAGGTGGAGGCCTCGTCGGGAGGAGGCATGGTGACAGTAGTCGCTAATGGAAAGCAGGAACTTGTCTCAATCACCATCGACCAGGAGGTTGTCGATCCTAATGACATAGAAATGCTCCAGGATCTCATTATAGCGGCTGTCAATGATGCTCTGTCGCGGGCGAAGGATATGATGCAGGAGGAGATGGGAAAATTGACAAAAGGGATGAATATCCCGGGCCTTCCCGGGATGATGTAGCAAAAAGACCATGGGCGTTTATCCACCATCGCTGGAAAAACTGATAGAACAATTCACCAGGCTCCCTGGGATCGGGCAGAAATCGGCAACACGAGTCGCCCTGTATGTGCTCAGGAGCCATAGGGAACTGGCCGAAAACCTGGCCAAAAGCCTAATAAATGTGAAAGAGACCATTAGGTTTTGCTCGGTCTGTTTCAATTTCACCGACGATGATCCCTGCCCCATCTGCCGAGATGAAAGCCGGGCCAACGGCGAAATATGCGTTATTGAAGGGCCCGGGGACCAATTGGCTATTGAGGCGTCCGGGACTTTCAAAGGAAGATACCACGTCCTTCACGGCGCACTTTCTCCTTTGGATGGGATCGGTCCTCAAGACCTGAGAATCGGTGAACTTCTTGTCCGCCTTGACAAAGAGCCTGTTTCGGAAGTTGTCCTTGCCACGAATCCCACCGCAGAAGGCGAGACAACCGCCTCCTATCTGGTTAAACTCCTGTCGGAGAAGGCCGGGGAGATCAAGATCTCCCGAATTGCCATTGGCGTGCCCATGGGAGGGGATCTCAAGTATCTGGATCCCATGACCCTGAACCATGCGCTCAAAAGCCGGGTGTCTGTCAACCGATGATACCAAAATCCGTCCTTAAAGAGATATCACACATCGTGGGTCAGGAATCTTTGAAAATCTCCCGTGATGTGTTGAACGACTATGCCTCCGATGCCACGGAACTGCGGTCGATGCCCCATGCCGTGGTCTTCCCTAAAAATGAAAATGAGATATCCCGGATACTCGGGCTGGCCACTCTCAGGGGCTTTGCCGTCATACCAAGGGGGGCCGGGAGCGGTATGAGCGGGGGCGCCATCCCTGTGAAAGGCGGCCTGGTCGTGGCTATGGGACATTTCGACCGTATCCTTGAGATCGACAAGGATAATCTGATATGCAAAGTCGAACCAGGCGTCATTACAGCTGACCTTCAAAAGGCCGTGGAGGAGGTCGGGCTCTTTTATCCGCCTGATCCTGCAAGCGTGAAGATATCGACTATAGGTGGGAATGTGGCCGAGTGCGCCGGAGGGCTTCGGGCGGTCAAATACGGGGTCACGAGGGACTATGTCCTCGGGCTGACTGTGGTGCTTCCCACAGGGGAGATACTGAAAACAGGTGTGGAAACCATGAAGGGAGTCGCCGGTTACGACCTGACCCGGCTCATTATAGGTTCGGAAGGCACCTTGGCCGTAATAACCTCCATCACACTTCGTCTTATCCCCAAGCCGGATTCCCATAAGACCATGATCGCCTTTTTCCTGGATGTGGCGTCGGCGGTCCGGACCGTGACCGAAATCATCCGCGACCGGATCTCGCCGAGTATACTGGAGTTCATGGACCGGCGTTGCATCGATTGCGTTAGGGAAGAGATGGACTATCCCATTCACCACGACGCAGGGGCAATGCTCTTGATAGAGATAGATGACGATCGCATACTCCTCGACAGAAAAACAGACCGGATCAAATCGATATGCCACAATGGTGGAGCCCTCAGCTTTGAACAGGCCTCAACAAGGGAAGAGAGTGAGAGGTTGTGGGAGGCCCGAAGAAATGTGTCGCCCTCCCTTATGCGCTTAAAACCACACAAAATAAGTGAGGATATTGTCGTCCCCAGGAACCTGATGCCTGATCTTGTGACTTACCTGAAGGACTTGGAACTCAAGTACGACCTGCCCACCGCCGCATTCGGCCACGCCGGCGACGGAAATATCCATGTCAACGTCATGCTTGACAAGGAGAACGACCAAGAGATGGAGAGCGCCCGTCATCTCATCAAAGAGCTGTTCAAAAAGGTTGTGAAGATGAGAGGCACGATTACCGGGGAGCATGGCATAGGGATTACCAAGGCGCCCTACCTTGACATCGAAATTCCAAGGGCCGGGATGGAACTCATGAGAGGAATAAAGAAGGTCTTTGATCCCAGGGGGATCTTGAACCCGGGGAAGATGGGGGTTTAACAATTTGGACAAACCTATGAAGTTCTGTTGAGACAAGACTCGATTTATCGGACTGGATCCAACCGGAAACAGCCCATAACAAATCAGAACAGGCCTGCGTCTTTAACGAGTCATTGGACATGACAATTATTGCAACCATTTTACTTGGGATCATCCAGGGTCTGACCGAGTTCCTCCCTGTCAGCAGTTCAGGCCATCTTGTGATCTTTCAGAATATTCTCGGTTTCAAGGAACCGGAGCTTCTGCTGGATACCTCGCTACACCTGGGAACCCTTCTGGCCGTGTGCATCTATTTTCGATCCGATATCAAAGAGATTGTTGCAGACATCCTGCAATGGGATCTCAAGGCAGAGGGCACGTTGCTTGCCCTGTGGGTAGTGGTGGCCTCTGTGCCCACGGCCCTGATCGGTTTTTCTTTGAAGGCGCACATCGAGATGATGTTCGCCTCGGTTCAGACAGTTGGAGCCATGCTGGTGGCTACCGGATTCATTGTCGCCTCGACCAGGGTGAGGCGATCCAATGAGACGGATAAGCCATTGTGGCTGTTGGCCGCCCTTGCAATCGGAACGGCCCAGGGCCTGGCGATCATTCCCGGCATTTCTCGCTCCGGGGCCACTATCGCCTGCGGTTTGCTCTTCGGACTTGAGAGGGAACAGGCGGCCCGTTTTTCTTTTCTGCTATCAATCCCGGCCATTGTCGGGGCACTTGCCATGCAGATGAACCTCGCCGAAGCAGCGAGGGTCGGTATCGGGCCCCTGGTCATCGGCTTCGGAGCGTCGGCGTTTGTCGGGCTCCTGGCCCTTAAGCTTTTGATGGGGATGGTTAAAAAAGGGCACTTGTCATATTTCGCGCCCTATTGCTGGGCTGTTGGGGTGCTGGTTATTATTTTTGCCCATTGAAAGCCAAGTTCTAGAAAAATTCCGGCTCAGACACCGGTAACGATCTCAGTTTTTGGGTGGTTATTGAATGTTAGGAAAGCCCTCGCAGATTTTCGGCTCTGGATGTCATTCCCGTAAGGCTGTAAAAATCCGATTTTGTGTCAAAGGGCAAGTATTCACAGCCTAATCCGAATGAGGTCCTTTTGCGTTTATCTGGCTTTTCCAAGAAACGACGACACTGTTACCAAGGTCCTTTGCCATTGCAATGATCCAGTAGACAACGCTGGCGTGAGTTTATATTTCAAGAACGCCCGAAATCGGGCTGGATAGTTGTGGCCTAGGCTCGGCCCCGTTTATGTAACCCTCTGAATAGGACAAGCAACCAGACGTCACGTTATTACCCCGCCTGACCCATTATAACTTCCCATCTTTATCAGGTTTTTCCCTTATGACAATGAACCGTTGCCTCTATGGACAAACAAAAAGAACTTAATATTATGTGAAAAACGGTTTCAGTCAGCGGTTATCCATTGACCATCTTATAATGAATTTAGTCGAGTGAACATTTACCATCTTTTGCAATGGTGTAACATTTAGCTTTTTTTAAGGAGGAGAAGAATGAAAGCAGCTATCGTTTTTACTGGCGGTGGTCCTGTAATTTTTTTGACCTCATACGGTTCCTTCAAAGAGTCTGGGTTTATTAAGAAACTAGCAGGCAGGGGAATTTCAAAATTCATTGCCTATGAAATACCAATAGATGAAGTGAAAAGAAAGTATGCAAAGCATTTCAAGGCTGTCACAAATGACGTAAAGGAATCAGATGATCTTAGATGCCTCGATTACAATGGGTTCAACGTGTTTCATAATTTTTCATTTAAAGAACTCGGGGAGCCTGTCTACCATGAACCCTAGAGTATATCCAGCATTTTTCCCGCACGGCGAATCTCCTGAAGTCGCTTTTGTCACTTAAACGTATCCGGGAGCTTCGCTGTTTTTAAAAGGGAGAAAAACACTTTTGTAGAGGGAGAGGATCTCTGGGGTACGGTTACAAGTTATAGATATATACTATGGTATTTTTTTCAGTATCAGAGATTGTAAGACAACACCGAAGACATTCTTGGGAAATGAGTCATACCAGTCTATTCTATATGTCCTAATCGTCTTAAGTCATACGGTCAGGAACCTTTCCCGACGCAGCCATACGAACGGCCTTTAGGACATCCTCTCGGGCGATGATCCCTATCAGATGATCCCCTTTCACTACAGGAAAACTCTTGTGTTTTGTCTCAATCATCTTTTGGAGGACTCGGCTGACAGGTGTCTGAGGGGAGAAGAGAATAACATCTCGACTCATAAAAGAAGAGATGTTCTGATTCATAATACTTTTGTAATCAGGAACCTTGTCTCTTTCGGTAAAAGCAAAGGCTTTGAGGAGATTGAGTTTAGTCATTATGCCGATCATTTTATTCTCTTCGTCCACAACAGGAATTCCGTTGAAGTCGTGTTGCTCAAATAGATCCTCCACGGCTGCCAGGGTCATTTCTTTCCGTACAGTAACAGGGTTTAAGGTCATAACATCTCCGGCCTGATAATGAATAAATTCGTACATGGCTTAGGCTCCTCTCTCTCTAATATTCCACCGGTTCTCAGGCCTGACAAAAATCAGTGATCTCAAGGTGGCTTGGCAATATGAAGAAACCAGAATACGTCCTTTTCAAAAAGGACTATAGGAAATACCCGACGCCCTGTCAAAGGATAAAAAAACCTATGGCGTTGCAATAGGTTATATTGATCCCCCTTTGAAAACCCCAGGAATAAGATCACCCTCTTTCCAAAGTTTGTTTTCCCCCTCCCCAGGCATTTTTTTGTTGACCCTCTGGGTTCGATCTTCTTTCGGCCCCTTACACATTTGAATCATGCTGTTGGATATTCTTCGCGGACATTTGCATCCTACCTCAAAAAGGACGTGAAAGGATGGTCATTGCCGGAAATCTGTTGAGATCGACTTTTCGACTGGGTTATACTTACAACAAGATTTTTATGGCCTTTGAAAATAGAAGGATTCTCTAGTGTAAGCGCACTGCGAGGGGAAAGAACAACGTTGACCAATGCAATGATTCGGTCGATATTTAATAAAATGTGCTACACGCTTTGATAGAATTGGTATCTTCACCTGAAAAATCAATGCATTCCGGCTAATCTCAAGAGAAGACACCAAGGAAGAGAGGCTGAATTCGCTCACTCATGAAGTGAGAACTGCATATGAATTTGAAAGTCTCAGGGCTGATTAGGCTAAATTATCGTTCTTTCCGTTTGTAACAATTGGCATTTGCCTATATTAGCTTAAGAGGCGCGCCTGACTTTCGCGAGGCCGTTACTTTTTAGAGCGCAAAGAAATTCTCTATGGAAAAGAGAAGACAAAATCGATCAAGGCCCAGGTCTTTTAAAGACTATCTGATCCTCATGTCAAAAGGATTCTGCATGGGGGCCTCTGACGTTGTACCCGGTGTCTCAGGCGGGACCATGGCCTTTATCCTAGGTATCTATGAAGAGCTGGTCACTGCCATAAAGTCATTTGACCTCAGAG
>JAXHUM010000032.1:0-10785 GCA_034189325.1 Thermodesulfobacteriota bacterium | reverse complement strand
TTACGATGGGCTTCGCGTCGGTCCTGGGAACAACGACGCTCAAGACAACACCAAAGACGAACAAAAGGACGATAATCAAAGTTCTTTGACTCATTTTACTTACCTCCTTTCTGGTGATCCCCATTTCCCTGGGGTATGGCAGAGAAAATCTTAAGGATAAACATCGCATTGGTGTGATTCTTTTTGCCGGTATCATCTAATGAATTCCATTTCAAATTTTTTTGTAGTATTTATTGCACAATCACGAAAATAATGACCTTATAGTGGATGCTCTGAAAAATGATCAGGCGAAAACCTCTATGCCCCTTGCGGTCAAAAAACAATGTATTGTCGAAAAGCGCAGCATGTCTTGCTTTGCTGAGGCTCTAAGTGTATTACTATAACTTGATCGTCGGATACGGCTGAAACGGAGAGGTCATTTCCATGAATCTTTTATATGATATCCCTTAAGACCCCCTAAGTCCTGTGCGCCGACGCTCAAAAGAAGACAGCATTGAAGAAACGTGCAAAAAGGATGAACCCATCAATACCCCGGATCGATATCGATCGGAGTACATCTTAAGTCGCTGTCTCTATGATACTGTTCAATCGCTGCATCAACAAACACAACCAGCCGTAGCCCATAGAACTGTTTCGGTTCAATCTCCATCCGAAAAACCTTCAAGGAGGACAAAAACATGAAGATATTTATCACCGGTGGGACCGGTTTTGTGGGAACAACCCTGACCGGACGACTTGCGGAACATGGTCATGAGGTTACTGTTTTGACAAGAAGGATCTCAGGAGATCCGATTCCGGCAAAAGGTGTTACCCTGTTAGAGGGAGATCCCACCCGTCCGGGGGCGTGGCAGGAGGAGGTCTCCCGTCATGAAACCATTATCAATCTGGCAGGGGCTTCCATATTCAGGCGCTGGACAAAAAAAGCCAAGGCCATGATTCGAGAGAGCCGTGTTCTGACGACGAAAAATCTTGTCAATGCCATGGAGGCTCGTCAAGGCAATGAAACGACATTGATCAGTACTTCTGCCGTGGGATACTATGGTTTTCACGACGACGAAGAATTGGACGAAAGCCGGCCGCCCGGCGACGATTTTCTCGCCTCCCTGGCTGGAGAATGGGAAGCGGAGGCACTTCGGGCACAACAGTTCGGGGTCCAGGTACTGATCTGTCGGCTGGGAATTGTTATGGGCGCCAAGGGTGGAGCTCTTGGGCAGATGATCCCACTCTTCAGGAGGGGACTCGGCAGTGCCCTCGGTTCTGGAGAACAGTGGTTCTCATGGATACATGAGCAAGACCTTATCAGAATCTACCTCTTTTTGATGGATCAGAAAGATCTCCGGGGCCCGGTCAACTGCACGGCCCCCAATCCGATCAGAAACAGAGAATTCACAAAGGCCCTCGGCAAGGCATTAAAAAAGCCGACCTTTATGCCTGCTGTGCCCGGCTTCATCTTGGGGGCCGTCAAGGGGGAGTTTGGAAATGTCCTTCTCAAAGGGCAGAGAGTGATTCCCAGGAAGCTTTTAAACGCTGGATTTGAGTTTCAATTTGCCCGTATTGATGAAGCCCTTCAAGACCTTGTTGGGTAAATCATTAAATGCCACAGACACCAATTCAATAGACTGTGCGCTTACAGACCGGCGGAGCTTCACTCGAACATAGACGTCTCTAGGTTTGTTGCCGGGTCTTGTCCGCAGGCCCATCTCAAAGCTTCTGGAGAATCGTGTATTCCAGGTGGAGCAGCTTACGTCCTCCCTTTTCAAAAATCACTTCCACCTTGTCATCATGAATCATCCTTGCGACAACACCTCTTCCGAAAGCAGGGTGTGTCACCCTGTCGCCTTGGCAATAGAGGGTCGGCTTTTCCCGGACAGGTTCCGGATCGTCGTCTCGGAGGATGCCCTCTGTCTGTCTAAAGACAGGCCTGTAGGAGGTGGGCCGGGTCGATCGGTAGGACAGGACTTCCTCAGGGAGATCTTGGATAAAGGATGATAAACCGTTTCTGGAATTCCCGCCCCAGGACTGCCATACAGGCAACGGCTCTCGACCGGGATAGCAGATGATCAATCTGTTCTTCGCTCGCGTGGCAGCCACATACAACAGGCGTCGTTCCTCCTCCAAGGCCATGTGATTCTGATAGGCCTTCAAAGGTGGAAAGCGCCCCTCGGAAACCCAGATAATAAAGACAACACGCCATTCAAGGCCTTTGGCTGAATGGATCGTCGATAAGGTAAGGCAATCCGCCTTTTCCCCCGACTCGAGATTCGAGGAGCTGTTCGGCGGCTCCAATACAAGGTCGTCGAGGAGGCTCCTCAGTTTCTTGTAGCGGCCCGCCATGGTGACAAGCTGCTCCAATTCCTTTTGACGCCTGGGAAAATCATCGAACCTGTCCTTTAAGACAGGCAGATAATAATCCATGACAAGTTCAATCGCCTTCTGCGGATGGACACTTGAGGGAGCCAGGCGCGACAGGAGCTGGGCCAGAGCCCCCAAGCCCGTGTCTTTTTTCCCGGCTTTAGGCCATTGATCGACATGTTTTGGCGGGACACTGTTGGTATTCATCCACCTGATGATGGCATGGCTCTTCCCCTCCCCCACGTTCTTGACAAGCTTGAGGATGCGGAGCCAGCTTATCACATCATCCCGGTTGATGATCACCCTCATGTGGGCGAGGAAATCCTTGATATGGGCGGATTCAAGAAACTTGAATCCGCCATACTTTTTGTAACGGACCCCTTCACGGCTCAAATGGGCCTCAAGCTCAAAGGAATGATAACCGGCCCTAAATAGGACGGCAAAATCGTTCAGCGGCAGCCCTTGATTCACCTGGTCCGTGATGTACTCATAAACGAAGCGGGCCTGTTCCAACGCGGTTCTCGTGTCAACAACCTCGGGGAGGTCCCCACCCTTGCGTTTTGTGAAAAGACACTTTGTAAATTTCTCGCCCGCCTGTTCCATAAGGGCGTTTGTGAACGTAAGAATCGGTTGAATAGAGCGATAATTTTCCTCCAACTTGATCACTTTCGCGCCGGGAAATGCTGTAGAGAAGTCGAACATGTTTCTGTAATCGGCTCCCCTGAAGGAGTAAATCGACTGCGAATCATCCCCGACGACCATCACATTCGTATGGTCGTTACCGAGCCATTTGACGATATCGGCCTGAATCCTGTTTGTGTCCTGGTATTCGTCTACCATGATAAATCGATACGTTTGACTCAGACGCCTTCGGACCTCTGGATGCCCCTCCAAGAGATCTCGAAAATAGATGATCAGATCATCGTAATCCATGAATTGATTCGCCTTTTTGTAGTCCCTATAAAGCTCGCTGAGTTGGTTCATCTGAGGCGTATATTCCAGGAACTGTTCATATTCTTCCGGCATAATCACCTCAACGGGTTGCTGGAGGTTAGCGGCCTTACTCAGGATGCTGGCAAGGGTCCCCCTTTTGGGAAATCTGGGTGCTCCCTTGGGAAGTCTCAATTCAGGGACAAGGCTCTTGATCGCCTCTTCCATATCCGATCTGTCCAGGATCGTGTATGAATTCTCAAAGCCGAGGAGGCCGGCGTGCATTTTGAGGACGCGGTGGGCCAGGGAGTGAAAGGTCCCTCCGGACACAAAGCGGCACCTTTTGTCAGTGAGCTGGGCGGCTCTCTTGAGCATCTCTTCAGATGCCTTTCTGGTGAAAGTCAAAAGGAGGATGGACTCAGGATCAAAACCCTGCTCCACCAATCGCGCGACCCTGTAAGTAAGAGTCCTGGTTTTTCCGCTCCCGGCCCCTGCAATGACCAAAATAGGACCGTCAACGGTCATGACCGCCTCCAGTTGAGAAGGATTCAAGACTTTTTCGTAATCTATCTTTGTTGTCACACTTCGGATCCTCTGAATATGCTGTGCCCTGAAAAAAGGGTATGGATTAACCTCATCATGGGTTCCCCGAATCGTTTAAGAGGAAAAATAGAAGAAGGCCAGTGTAATGGCGATTATGACCAGGAAAAGGATGCAGAAAACCGGAATCAGAAAGGCCGCAATGACCTTTAAATAGGATGTCTCATGGATTTCCCTAAAACCGACAATCTGAACAACCAGCTGCCAGACCCATGCGACCCACCCACCGAGAAAAGGTACAAGGCCCCACACCTTCGCGGCCTGTGAATAGGAAACCACCCTGAAAGTGGCTTCAAAACCGTTCCCACCGCCCCTGACAATCAGAAGCAGGACATGGAAGATAATGCTGGAGATAAACATCCCCAATGTGACACGGATGGGAATGAGGATGAGGGCGATGAAGAAAATGAGACCTAAGCTGATTCGTCCGATGATAAGCCCGGAAAACAGGGGCTCGCCAAAAGTTATCAGCCCGCTGGCCATGATCAAGGCCTGCCAGAACATGTTGAACATGCTTCCCAGTGAACCCACCAGGAGGCCGAAAGCGAAAGGCTCGCTCATGCCCCCTTGATAGGTAAGGTTCTTGAAAAGGACCTCTGGTGAGAAAAGCACCTGCTTAAAGGTCTGGTAGATCCCCTGCCAGATACCAAGACCGGAGCGGTTCTCCCAGGGAGCACCGTTTCTTTGAGAATCGTCTGCCTCCTCTTCTTCCCTCTCTTGGGAACCTGTCTCAGATGCTGTTGTCGTAAGGACAAGGGCGGGCTCCTTGTCAAGAGAACGAAATTCAAAGCGCTGGTGACAACGGGGACAGGTGGCCCATTTGGCCCCCAGGGGTATCTTGTCTTCCGGCACTGTTTTGGAAAATCGGCAAAAAGGGCAGATCAAGTCGACAGACATTGTTTATCCTGTTGTGTGTCTAACATGTTCACCAGTTTATCGTGAGGATTCCTTCTTCTGTTTCATGAGGCGGCTGAGCTGTTTTTTTTCGGACCACCTTCGGAGTCTGTGAGCCAGACCACTGGGCGCTTCACGCTCAACAACCTCACTCATCAATGTCAATCCTTCTTTTGTGTTCAGGGCGGCCCGAAGACAAGCCACTTTATCCGGACAGTCAAAGCAGGTCGCGACAATCTCCCTCAGGCCCTCTTTTCCAACAGGAAAAACAAGGTCTAAAACGCCGTAGCAATCCTTCCTGGTTTCTCTCATCATATTCACTTTAGTAGCAGGAATATCTACACCGGTCAAAAATGCAATCGATTCACAAAGACACGATTCCTTCGAGACCCGCATGAATACTCCATCCAAATAAGACAAAATATGCTTTACTTCTTTTTAGTATACATCCCTTGCCCTGTAAAACCAACAGGTAAATACAACATTGGTTGACATGCGAACCATTCACAATTATTATTCTGCGCCATGAAAAGGATTAACAGACTCTATCTGATCAGGCATGGTCAAATCAAAGGTTTTGAAGATTATTATGTGTATGGACACACAGATGTGGCTCTGACCCGCATCGGTCTATTCCAGATGGAGCGCATGGCCGAAAGGCTCCGTCTGCTGGACCTTGCGGTGATTTTCTCGAGTGATCTTCAAAGGGCTGAGACCGGGGCCCGTTTGGTCGCCCAAAACCATGACGTCCCCTGCCACGCGCTGGCTGATTTGCGAGAGATGTATTTCGGTGAATGGGAAGGTTTGACCCTTGGGGAAATACGGAATCGATTCCCCGAGGAACTAAATAAAAGGGCCGAAGACTTGCTCAACTATCAAATTCCCGGGAAAGGAGAAACCATTAAAGGATTTGCAGAAAGGATTACGAGCTGTTTTGAGAAGATTCTCAATGAAAATGAGGGCAAGGACATCGTCCTCGTGGCCCATGGAGGGGTCAATCGAATTCTTCTCTGTAGGGCCCTCGGCTTGGACCTTGAAAGGATGTTCAGCATTCATCAGGACTATGGATGCCTGAACATTGTTGATTACTTCCCCGATTCCGCCGTGGTCAAACTCATTAATGGATAGAATAGGATTTTAGGCTGTCAAATAGACTTGTCTGAAAATCGTTTTGGCTGGGGGGTTTTGATCTCTCAGGTCGGGTTTCACAAACGCTTTTATCAACAATTAAGGAGATTAGGCATGAAAACGACAACAGTGAAGGACCTGATGGTCCCTCTGGAGGAGTATCCGACGGTTTCGCAAGATGCCACATTATATGATGCGGTCCTGGCCCTCGAAAAGGCCCAGGAGGAATTTGACAAAACGAGGTATCGGCACAGAGCCATCCTCGTCTTCGATGAAACCAAGCATATTATTGGGAAAATAAGCCAGATGGACGTCATCATCGGCCTTGAGCCGAAATATCAAGAAATCGGAGAGAAAAAGATGATCACCCGGTCCGGTTTCAGCCCTCAGTTCTTGAAATCCATACTGGAGCAGTACTCTCTTTGGGATGCCCCCCTGGACCAAATCTGTCGAAAGGCCAGTAAATTAAAGGTGAAGGATTTCATGTACACACCTAGTGAACGGGAATATGTTAAAGAAAGTGCGACGTTAGGAGAAGCCATACATCAACTGGTCATGGGTCACCATCATTCTCTCCTGGTAACGAGAGGGGACGATATCGTTGGAATCCTGCGGCTCACCGACGTGTTCAAAGAGGTCTTTGATGCCATAAAGAGCTGCAAGGTCTAAATGGACGACAATTTCGAGTGATGAAGGGTTTTGATTGTCATGAGATAGGAGGAAAATTTAATGAGTCACGATATAGGTCATGATTCCGGTGAAGAAGGCATTGCCGGTAAGATGTTATGGCTCTGTGTCGGGGTTGCCATTTTTATTCTTATTGGATTTGTCATCCCCACGCCCCAGAGCGTCATTGATATTGTAGAGAAATTTGGTTTTGCTGAAAAATTAATTGAATGGGAGGTGGCCCACGATGCCGCCGAAGCTGCACGGAAAACCATGATGGTTCTGGGTATCATTCCTATGGCTGTCATTTTTTTTGCTACAGAGGCCATACCTATCGGTTTAACAGGTGTTCTGATGCCTATTCTCGCCTATTTTCTCCACCTTCTGCCCCGGAGCGCGATAGGCAAGACCTTTGCCGGTGACGCCCCCATGTTCCTCTTAGGTGTCCTGGCTATGGGAGTAGCGGTTGTTGATGTGGGGCTCCACAAACGACTGGCCAGCTGGTTGTTGGGCTGGACAAAGGGTTTCTATATCCCTGTCTTTACCCTATGCTTGAGCATGTCTATCATTGGCTCTTTTATTTCCGCCCATGCGATGTGTGCCTTTATGACGCCTGTTATGGCTGCTGTCTACTTCGGTGCTGTATCGGCCAGAAGCCAGGGAGGAAAGATCGAGCATGACCCCGCCCTGGCCAAATTTCTGATGTTTACACTCTGTTTTGCCCTGAATGTCGGAGGGGTCGGGTCCCCAGCGGCGGGTGGTCGTAATGTGATCATGATGGGATTCTGGAGTGAGTACAATGTGCCCATGGACTTTTTCACCTGGATGAAATATGGATTCCCCATGGTGCCCGCGCTCGGAATTTTAGTGGCCCTATATATGTTGCTCCTCTTTTCCAGGAAGATCAAGACCAAGGACCTGACGCCCGGTCTCGTGGCGATTAAGGATGAGACCAGAAAAATGGGCCGAATGAGCTATGCCGAATATGTGACTCTGGGGATGCTCCTATTGATCCTATTGCTCTGGATAGTAGGCGGGGAAGAACTCGGCCTTGGCGGCCCTTCCCTCTTGGCCCTCCTGATCCCTGTGGTATTCCGGACCACGGATTGGAGAAAAATACTTGGTGGGATTTCTTGGGACGCCTGGCTCATGTATTGTGGGGCCTTGACCTTAGGTGCCCTCCTCAAAGAGAGCGGAGCTGCCATGTGGTTGGCCACATCCTTTTTGGGGATCCTCAAGGGTGTCGGCATGGATCAAGGTTTTGGGCTCTGGGTAGGTCTCTCCAGTCTTTCCGGTCTCATGACCAATTTCATGTCTGACGCCGGGACAACGGCCCTTCTCGGCCCGATTGTCATACCGATGGGTATCATGACAAACGTGGCAGGCGAGCCCTGGGCCACTGGTCTGGCCGTTGCCTTTGCCACATCCTTTGCCCATTTTCTTATCGTGGGCACACCGAATAACGCCATTGTATATGGCCTGGGTGTCTACCAAGATACAGGCGAGAAGATGCTTCACCCTCTGGATTTTGTCAAATACGGCTTTTTTCTCTTTCTCCTGTCTATGGCCGTGGTCTGGGTTGTCGGTTTTCTGGGCGTCTATAATATTGTTGGATTTCCGCCGGAAATTCTTGATAATGCCAAGGAGGTGTTCACCTCAGGTGCTAAATAGGACGTGTTGGACGATTCATGTGGTCAAACAAACTTCGGGTCAAGGTTTCTCTCCGCTGCCGATAAAGGCAGTTGACCCGAAATCATGAAGGCTATATGCCTGTCAAAGGAGGAGAAAATGGTCGTCGTCGTTGCCGTTATGGAAGCAAAGGCTGGGAAAGAGGACGCAATGGAAGAGGCCTTAAGGGCCATGATTCCAAAAGTACAATCAGAAGAGGGGACCCTCGCCTATGTGCTCCATCGGGCAGAGGGAAAACCGAATACCTTTATGTTCTATGAGAAGTACCGAGACAAAGAGGCCCTCACACATCACAGCTCAACACCTTACATCAAGGAGCTTTTCGGCCAATTGGGTCCTATGCTTGCCGGAAAGCCGAAAATTGACATGTATGAAGAATTAGCAGCCAAATAGAAGTCTGAGAAAGCCTTCCCCTTATGGAAGGCTTTCTCAACGCCATCTAAGAACCTTCGCCAGGATCCCGGCAATAAGGACTCTTCTCACTTCCGATCTCCTTTCGACGATTCGTAACAGCACCCGCCCCTTTCTTCACCATCTCAGTGACAAATCTCCGGACCGATCGAGTGCATTCAAGGAACTTGGCTTCCGTCATGTGATTTTTGGATGCAGGAATGTTAAGACGGTCTCCCTCGACAGTGCGGCCCTGCGCACTAGGCAACCGTAGCTTCTGTTTTAGACATTCGCTTTTTTTCAGTGGAATGTAATCACAAAAAGCATTAGTATTTTTAAGAAGGACGTGACAGGTCGAGGGTTTTAGCGAGACAAATTTCCACCGCCCTCTTGTTTTTTCTTTGATTATCACCTAGGGTTACCCTACCTTGGAGGCCACAAAAATCAGGGTGTGAATAAGCGTTGCAGCCCACTGGATTCATAGACAACTCTTTTGGATTGAGGAAGGAGACCATGATGAAACTGAAGAACGGTGCCGAGTATATTGAAAGTCTGAGAAAGCTCTCTCACGTGGTTTATTACAAAGGTGAAAAGATCGCTGACGTGACCAAGCATCCTGCTACCGCGCCACACGTACGTTCGGCAGCCATGACCTATGCCCTGGCCAGCGACGATAGATACAAAGATCTGGCCACAGCCACGTCTCATCTGACTGGGAGGACCATAAGCCGCTTCACCCATGTGCATCAAGGGATTGAAGACCTGATCAAAAAAGTAAAGCTCTTTCGAGTGCTCGGTCAGAAGACAGGGAGCTGTTTTCAACGGTGCGTAGGTCTGGACGGCATAAATGCCGCCTATTCCGTGACATATGAGATCGACAAAGAATGCGGCACAGATTATTTTGATCGTTTCAAACAATGGCTTACACACATTCAGGATAACAACCTCATGGTTGTAGGCGCCATGACCGATCCGAAGGGCGATCGGTCTAAAGGACCTGCGGGTCAGCCGGACCCGGATCAATATGTCCATATAGTTGATAGAACAAATGACGGCATTGTCATTCGTGGGGCAAAGCTCCATATGACGGGAGCGGTCAACTCTCACGAAATCCTTGTTATGCCGACAACGGCTATGGACGAAAGTTCCAAGGACTACGCCGTCATCTGCTCCATACCGATCGACACCCCTGGAATAACCATGATATTCGGGCGCCAGGCCAGCGATGACAGGCGTGATAAGAAAGAGCGTATTGACACGGGGAAACCGACATTCGGGGCTGTGGGAGGAGAGGCGGTTATCGCCTTTGAGGATGTGTTCGTTCCCCTGGAAAGGGTTTTCATGGATGGCGAGGCCAAGCATACCGGTTCTCTCGTTTATCGCTTTGCCGCGCATCACAGGGCCAACTACGGGGCCTGCAAGACCGGTCTCATGGATGTCCTTACCGGGGCTGTGTGCTACCTTACGCAGATCCAAGGGACGGCAAAAGGCTCCCATGTAAAGGATAAAGTCACCGAGATGATCCACCTCTCTGAAACTCTCTACTCCTCTTCGATTGCCTGCGCTGCCGAGGGATGGCCCACGGAATCAGGGGCCTTCATGGTGGATACCATGCTGGCCAATGTGTGCAAGCAAAATGTCACAAGGTTTCACTTCGAGGTGGCCCGGCTTGCCCTTGATTTGGCAGGGGGTTTTATCGCTACCCTTCCAAGCCAGTACGACCTGGAGAGCGAGGATGTGGGACACCTGGTAAGGAAGTATTTTTCAGGGGCGGAAGGGATTCCGACCGAGCATCGTATTAAGATAGCCCGCCTGATTGAGGCGATGACGGGAGGAACGGCCCTTGTCGAATCGATGCATGGAGCGGGGTCACCGCAGGCCCAGAGGATAATGATCTTTCGAGAGGGGAACCTGGATAAAAAAGTAAGGCTCGCCAAGGCACTGGTAGGGATTGTCGAGAAATAGGGGGATCTTTCCTGACCTTTGTGAGGGCGCACTCGGGCACCCACACCATGCCGGTCAATCATCCATTCCGAGCAGCACGGCTGACCTTATCGCTGATCGGGCCTTTATCCCTGTCCATTCCCTATGACCGGGAAATCCGCCACCTCCCTTCAACGAAGGCGGCGGGGTGGC
>JAXHUM010000031.1:0-6409 GCA_034189325.1 Thermodesulfobacteriota bacterium | reverse complement strand
TTCGACCTCGAGGAGGCTGAACTCTGTTATGCACCGCAATACGGCATGGCAAAGGACCCTGTCAACGTAGCCGGCATGATAGCCGCCAATGTATTACGCGGACATTTTCCTATCAAGCACTGGGACGACCCTGCAGCATCAGAAGCGTATATTATCGATGTTCGTGGGCCTGAGGAATTTGCGGAAGGCCATGTTCAAGGTGCTGTAAACATCCCCTTGAATAGGCTCAGGGCCCAAATGGATCAGCTTCCCAGGGACCGCGAGATATGGACATATTGCCGTCAGGGGAAGGCATCTTATTTTGCAGCTAGAATACTTGCCCTGCACGGCTTTCAGGTAAGAAATGTCTCCGGTGGC
Organism: Thermodesulfobacteriota bacterium; assembly: GCA_034189325.1. Lineage (GTDB taxonomy): Bacteria > Desulfobacterota > DSM-4660 > Desulfatiglandales > Desulfatiglandaceae > JAXHUM01. The sequence goes on along the minus strand of JAXHUM010000031.1, from coordinate 6,052 downwards.
CTAAACATCATCAAAGGAGGCTGGAGTAGGGATTGTCGCGATAACAATGGGTAGGATCTATCGCTTTCAACCGCATGACACAAACCAATTCGCCCGGGGTGACTTCTATTCCGCAGGTCGGGGATCCAAGTCGTCCCAGGCACGCCACCTTTCCCGAAAAGTCATCTAAGATCGCTGAATATCCTATTTCTCTCTCTTTTTCCATGCATTTATAGCATTATTTTTGCAGTTTTCTAATGCGTAAGAAGGCTGGGCAAAAAGAGGCTTAAGGCTGGCCAGTAGGTAATGAATAAGAGGGTCAAGAGCAGGAGCAACAAGAAGGGAAGGGTTGCCCTATACAGACGAACCATGGGACGATCAAATCTCGAACTCGCGATAAAGAGGTTCAGACCGACAGGGGGGGTATTATAACCGATACCGAGATTGGCAATGAATATAACCCCGAGGTGGATCGGGTCAATCCCAAATCGGGATGCTAGGGGAACAATGAGCGGAACCACTACCAAGATAGCGCTGAATATGTCCATCATGCACCCTACCAGGATCAGGAAAACATTGAGTGTCAGCAGAAATCCAATCTTGCTTCCGATGATTCCCTCCATCATCTTGAGGATCTTCATGGGAATAAAGGCGTCAACAAGGTAGTTGGTAAAACCCAGGGCAGCCCCAAGGATGATCATGACGCCTCCTACCATCTTCACACTTTCCTTCATTATCATGGGCAGATCTTGGGTGATATTCAATTCACGGAACACAAAGACCTTGATTATCAGGACATAGGCGACTGTAAGGGCCGCAGTTTCTGTGGCAGTGCTCAAGCCGGAATAGATGAGAGCTATGATAATAATTGGGATTGGGATCTCCCAGATTGCGCCTTTCAGGGCTGAGTAAAACTCAATAGCTGAAAAACGCGGCCTTGCAAGCCCCCATTTCTTGCCTTTGTAAATAGAATAAAGGCATAGGATCCCCACCATCAAACTCCCAGGCAAGAGACCTGCAACAAAGAGTCTTTCAATGCTCACACCAGAGACGAACCCGTACAATATAATTGGTAGACTTGGTGGAAAATGGAGTCCCAGGCTTCCTGAGGTGGTCATCAGGCCGAGTGAGAAATCCTCATCATATTGTTCGGAGATCAAGGCGGGAAGAAGCAGCCCGCCGAGAGCAATAATCGTGACCCCCGTTGCTCCGGTTATGGCCGTAAAAAAGGCGCAGGATGCAAGGGCCATGACTCCCAGCCCCCCAGGAACCCATCCGAAAACGCTTTTTGAGAACCTGATGAGCCGGGTTGCAGTGCCTCCTTCAGAGAGCAGATACCCGGCAAATGTAAAAAGTGGTATGGCCAATAAGACCGGTGCATTGGCCAAACGAAATATCTCGATAGGGATTGCTGAAAATTCCACCCGGTTGACATAAAGACCGAGCATGGAAGCGGCGATGAGCCCGACAAAGAGTGGAAGGCCCAAAAGAACAAGGAGAATCAGCAGGATGATCAGCGCCAGGATCATACTTCCCTGCCTCTGGCAATTTGTAAACCATTCTCAATGGTCCTGAGGAGAAACCGGAAAGAGATCAAAGCAAAACCAATGGGAAGAATCAACTGGCCGATCCAGCTGGGGAGCCCAAGAAAGGTGTTTCCGCCAAACTCCATTTCCAACTGAATATAGCTTATGGAAACCCTCAGCATGATACTCGTGACGATAACGCATGCCAGAGAGAGGACAAGTTCACGAACGATCTGCCATTTTTGTGGAAGAAAGGTAGAGAAGAGATCAATTTTGATATGCTTGTTTTCTCCCGTTATCAGAGAGGCCCCCAAGAAGGTTAACCACAAGACCAGAAGTCTTACCATCGGCTCGGACCAGTCCATAAGCCCCATCAAAGAGTTCGCCCATTGGAAATGGCCGTGTGTGTAAAGGCCCCTCAAAAGAACCTGCATAAAGGCAAAAATGACCATGAGCCAGAGAAATAGGACGATCAACCACCCCTCAAGCCTTGCCAGGGCAGTGTCGATCATTTGTAAAAATCTCATGATTCTACCTATTGCGCGAGACCCCGAAGATCCCCATCCAGTGAAGGAGACTAGCGACTTCTCTCTAAAATGCTATAGACATTCTCCAATACATCTTTCGGAAAAACCTTGCCGGTGAGACTCTCTGCGACGCGATCATGGATAAGATAGAACTCCTTCAGGGTCTGGCCCGTAGGAGCCGGCGTGATGGTGATCCCGGCCTTCCGAATCCATTCTATCGCCTCTCTATTGTGATTCCTTAAGGTTGAGGTAAGTTCAGACATCGATCGTCTAGTGACGCTCTCGAGCAGTGTTCGGAGATCTGGAGGCAACTTTTTCATGAATCCCGAAGAAATAAGGAGGGCCCCAGTAGAATGAACGAGAGGAAGGGCGGTCATATAACCGGTTGAGCTGTGCCATTGTAAGGCAACCGCCCCTAATGGAGGGGCATAAACCGTGTCTATCATGCCGGTGTTCAGGGCGGTGGTTACGTCGGTAATAGAGAGAGGGATAGGATTGACTCCCATCTTAGAAAAGGTTTCCTTTGCGATGGGATCACCGGTCCACGTCCAGATCTTGTGTCCTGAGAGGTCTGCGACCCTCCTGACCGGCTGCTTTGAAAAAATATGGACATTCCCCACTTCGGCCCATGCAAGAAGTTCAAAGCCCTTTGTTCTGAAGCGATCGGCGAAAAGGGCAAATAGTCCGTTATGAACAAGATCCGTTTCCTCATATGTTCTGAAGAGAAAGGGTAGGTCCAGTACTCTGACCATAGGAAGTATTTGCCCAAATCCAACTCCGGAAAAGGCGGCGCAGTGGATCTGTCCAATCCTCATTTTTTTGAGTACATCCAATTCATCCCCTGCAACGCCACCCGGATAGATCCTGAAACCGAGTCGTCCCTGACTCATCGTCTTGATATCACTGTCAAGCTTTTTCATCTGGTTTATCCAGGCGGAACCCTCTGGGGCTACTGTCGCGAACTTGATCACGTGCTTTTGTTGCGCAAGAACAGGACCCAAACCGATATGGCAATTACAGAGTGAGATCACCAGAAAAAGGGATATCACATGAACATTCTTAGGAAACATGTTAGCCCTCTACAAAAAGAGATCTTCAGATTCTTCAAGTAATTTTAAAGCCTTCTGTTGCATCACCCTGTTTATGAGACAGACCTCTATCAATTCATTCGGATGCCTCTGGGCAATATCTTGGAGCAGGGAGATGAAGAGTTGCTTGTTTTGCGTTCTGACGGCATAATATCTGGCATAATAGTAATGAACAAGAAAAAACCTGCCGTTGCTGATCTCCACGGCCTCTTCAAAATAGGTCTTGGCCCGTACGGGATCTCCCCCCATAAGACTTGGTTTTGATGCCAGGAGCGTCCCCATTAAGACCTGGGGTGCCCCATAGAAGAAGTCGGGCTTCACTTGAAGTACCCTTTCCAGGCATGGTTGGGTGATTGCCAATGCGGCCAGAGCAGCAGGTTTGTCAAGGTTAATATTGACCCACAAATTCCACGCCATAATGGTCCAGAAGAGCGCTTCAATCTCTTTTTCACCCAGTTTTTCAAGACCTTTTCGAACGTTTTTTATGCCTCGCTCTGATTCCGCTAAGAAAAACCCCTTAGAGCCAAGAGCCCTGATACCATAGTTCCGCGCCCGCAGGTATAAAGCAGAGGCTCGATCAATATTATCCTCTTCAACAAAGAGCATGGCATATCCTGTGAAGCCCTTACACAACGAAATGAGAATCTGCCTGTTTCCAGGGGCGTTTTTTGAAAGACCCTCCATAAGTTTAAGATCGGCGGGGAGGGATTCTTTGACCAATGCCGTGTCGCATTCTTCAAAAAGACTTTCAGTCAGATTAGGTATAAGGGAAGGAGAGAATCTAAGAGCCATACTGACGCACCCACTCTGATAGGTTACTATGAGGGTAATTATGAGGTATTTCAGGATGGTTTGTTTCATATCGTCCTCGTTAGAGCCTGGATCTTGAAGTGATGCTTTATCTTTTGAGGAACACCTTGAAGAAACAACAAGATATTAATTATGGTACGCGAGACCCTAATATCCAATAAAAGGATCATTCTTCTCAGAAGGGTCTTGGATCAGCTTAGCCGCCATAAACTGAGCGCCGGATCCGTTTTCGAGGTCAAGGACTTTTTGATAGTATTTGAGTGCCTTTTCTCTTTCACCCTGGAGATCGTAACTCATCCCGATCTTCAATAGGGGCCAGGCGATCATTGCGGGATCATTGACCCGATCGGGCTGGCCAAGAATTGCGCTGAGCTTTGATCTTGCCTCCCCATGCTCCCCTTGAAACAGATCGTACACTGTCTCCAAATAGAGCGCGCGCTTACCCCAGATGGAGGCCTTTTTCAGGGAGTCAGCTGCAAGGCTCCTATCTCTTAATCGCTGGACGCTCTCCCTGTACTGGGTGTGCCTTTTCATCCTGATATAGCTTACGCCGCGAAGGAACTCAAACCGGGGGTTTTGATCGAATTTTGCCGCAAGTTCCTCGACTATGTGCATCGCTTTTGAGCTGTCTGCCTCCAGGAAAAGATAGATATGGATCAGCATGCTTTTGGCCTCGGTTTTTGAGTGCCTAGCCTCTCTCGCGGCGAGATGCAATTTTCTCAGACCCTCCTCTCTGCTACCCTTGTAAAGGAAGAGGTTGGTAAGAAATTTCAACACTCCTGAAAGTTTTGCAGTATAATAGTCAAAAATACCAAGCCCCAGGAGAACATCCTTGTTGTCGGGGTCCATTCTCAGACAGGTCTCGAGGGCCTCAATAGCATCAGAGGCTAGAAAATAGGAAGACAGCCATTTGGACCGCATGAGTTCAAAACGGCCCTTAAAGCCGAGTGCCCCTCCCAAATAAAAAAAATCACGGCTATCCTTTCCGTCTGTTTTGATGCTTTTTTTTGCCACCTCAATCGTCTGATCAATACGCCTCCTGTATTCATCCACATCTGCTGGAGACCAAAAACCTTCAGCCAACCTTGACCAGGTTACCATGGCCAGATAAAAATATCCTGCCGGTTCCTGAGGGAATTCGGTAGTCATTTTCCGAAAAATCTCTTCAGAAAGTTCAAACTGCCCATTATAAAGATATTCAATACCCTTATTGATCTCTTCGTTGACATACATGGGAAGCGAATCTGGAGACTCTGAGGCCGCCAAGACATGATCGGGGCGTTGAAAGGCAATAGCGAATATAAAAAGTGCCACCACAAACAAAGTGACATTCATGGGAAGGTTATCTGTGAGTGAGTCACTATTTTTCACAGGGACCTCTTCTATTGGGACAGTCTGGACGGAAAGGTATGTTGTCTGATGGATTGGAATATTTTATCGTGTACTTTTACACCAAGGATCGTAAAAGGGCAAGTAAGAGAATCCAAAATAATCACGGGGCGGTTCCCCAAGTTTATGCCGACATAAAGATTTTCTAGATTTTCCTTCAATTTGTGGTAATATAAAAAGATTTATGTAAATCAGAATTTAGGGAGGTCATGTAGATGAAGATACTTCTCTTGGGTGGCACGGGGATGTTGGGATATGATTGCAAAGAAGTCCTTGCCCGGTATCATGAAGTGATAGCGCCAAGTAGAGAGGAACTCGATATTGTTAGCTGGGATAGGGTCATAGAAGTTTTCCAGGAAACGGCTCCAGATATTGTCATTAATTGCGCCGCATTCACTGACGTGGATGCCTGTGAAACCGAAGATTTTGTAAGGCAGAAAGTAAACGTCGAAGGACCGAGAAACCTTGCGCAGGGGTGCGCGCGATTTGAGTGTAAATTTGTTCATATATCAAGTGATTATGTCTTTGACGGAGTCAAAAACATACCTCAACCCTATTTTGAGGATGATGTTGTAAACCCTATTTCCGCCTATGGAAAATGCAAAAATGAAAGTGAGAAAGCGGTAAGGGAGAACTCTCCAAATTACATCATACTTCGTTGCGCATGGCTATACGGGATAAATGGAAAGAACTTCGTCCGATCCATTCTAAGGCAGGCCCTGAAGAAGCCCAG
>JAXHUM010000030.1:0-7181 GCA_034189325.1 Thermodesulfobacteriota bacterium | reverse complement strand
CCTTGGAGCTTAAGTCCTGAACCGCGATTTTTGAGGGATCGTATTCAATTGTGGCCTTTTCCGTGGCCAAATTCACCGCTGCTTCCGATACCCCCTCGAGTTCCGCAAGCCCCTGCTCCACACGGCGGACACAGGCCGCGCAGGTCATACCGTGAACATTCAATGTGACTTTCAATTGCAACCTCCATGGTTTGGGTTCCCGGCTTCATGAGCCTCAAGGAATAGGATTCACGGTTTCTTTCCCTGATAGGCCAGGACCATTCTGATTTCTCCATAGGAGTAATCATCTCCCAGGGCCTCTTTTACCTCTTTGAGGGAAGGATTATGATCCGCGGCAAGCTCCTTTAAAATGGCCTGTTGTTTTTCAGGTGAAAGGAGCCTGCTGATGTCCAGCTCGCCTTTTTCCACAAAAAAGGCCAGATGCCCTTCAATGGTAGATTGGACCAGGCCTCTTTCCTGGGCGATCTGCGCAATTGCCATTCCGTTATTGAACATGTCCAGGCTTGTCTGCCTGGTGTTGGAAGGAGGATCCGCATCTTTTGTCGGGGGACTCTCCATTGCACATTTCTTGGGCTCCGGCAATACGACCTTGTCGATTCCCTGTTTTTCGCGGTAGTCCGAAACAAGCTTAACAAGCTCTGCGCCGTATTTCTCGATGGTTTTCTTGCCCACCCCTTTTATTCTCTCAAGATCAGCAATGTTGTCAGGCAGGGATACGGCAATCTGGATCAATATCCTCTGATGTAGAACCTGATAATGGGCGACCTCTTCTTCACCGGCCTTGTGGGAACGCCATTTCTTCAGGGTCTGGAAAAGCTCAGGGTGTGCGATGTCCGATTCGGTATAGGTAGGTGACGGAGGCTTTTTCCCCTGTTCAGGGCTGAAATCGATGTCAGCGGCTGAAACAGCCCGTAGATAACGCGACAGTGAAAATCCTTTTTCACAACACTTTACTCCAGCCGCTTTTACAAAAATTTCTTTTTTAAAATTGTTCAGGGCGTTTCCGATTTTTTTGCCCAGTTCAATGTTGTCCGTCTCGATGTGCCATTTCGGCACTGATGCTTCAAAGATTTCAGCAAACTTTTCCTGAAACCACGCCGAGGCCTTGGTGATCCGTTCCAGGATCAGGGGATCCGATTCGGGCAGGCCGGCATTGGGAAAGATCGAGCGTAATTGCCGCTCAAAATTCTCACTGACCACAAAAATATCTTTTGCGGCCTTTTCTTCTAATGGCCGGATATCATCAACACCTGAAACCTGCACCACCCTGGCATTACTAAGCAAAAGACGGGCAAGATAATTGAAATGGTTTTTCAACAATGAAAAATCAAAACAATCGAGCAGTAATTGCTGCTGGTAGCTGATTTTGGCCGCCTGAAGGAGGCCCTCAGAGGGCGGGTTTTGGCGGGCATCTTCGTCAAAGCGCCTGATTGCCTGGTCCGTTTCTATTCCCCGGAATGGAATCGGAGAGCTCAACACCATACCCTCCAGGGTCTTGCAACGGCTTAAGGCTACATATACCTGACCATGGGCAAAGGCGGCCTTTGCATCGATAACGGCCTTTTCAAAAGTCAGCCCCTGACTCTTGTGGATGGTGATGGCCCATGCGAGTTTCAAGGGGTATTGCTTGAATCGACCGATGATCTCCTCTTCAATTTCCTTGGTTTGTTCATTCAGTGTGTATTTGATATTCTCCCAAATGACCGGTTCAACCACGATTTCCTGTCTATCGTCAGGGCAGACAACACGCATATTTTCAGTGGAGATCCTGGTGATTCTGCCGATTTTGCCGTTGTAATAGAGTTTTTCAGGGGATGGGTCGTTGCGCACAAACATCACCTGAGCCCCCTCTTTCAGCAAAAGAAAGGACAGGGTAGGGTAGATATGCTCGGGAAAGTCCCCGGTAATCTCAGCTTTAAAAATATGTTCTTTTTTAGACAGGGCGTGAAGTCTGGTCTGGTTGATGGACTCGGCGCTGCGGTTGTGGGTGCTCAGAGTAATGTAGCCCTGATTTTCGTCGGGGGTGAAATCCTGGATATAGCGGCCGTTCAGCTCCACCATGGTCGACTTGTCGAGCCGGTTATCACGCACACGATTCAGGATCCTGATAAAATCTTCGTCTGACTGGCGATAGATATGCTTCAGTTCAATGGTCAGCAGGTCCGAATGAGCAAGGGCCTTGCTGCTGAAAAAATAGACCGACTCATAATAGGGCTCCAGGAGGCCCCATTCCCCTTTTTTTGCCACTGGAGAGAGCTGATACAGGTCCCCGATCAAGAGGAGCTGCACCCCCCCGAATGGCTGATTATTGCGGCGATGACGGCGCAGCACTGCATCCACCGCGTCCAATAAATCGGCCCTTACCATGCTTATTTCGTCGATCACCAGCAGATCAAGGCTTTGTATAATTCGTTTTTTTTCTTTGCTGAACCTAAACCGGCGCTGCCTGCTGCGCTCGTATGTCTCGCTTCCCGGCACAAACGGGCCAAAGGGGAGCTGAAAAAAGGAATGGAGGGTTACGCCGCCGGCGTTGAGGGCCGCCACACCTGTCGGCGCGGTGATAATCATGCGCTTTGCCGTATTCTTATGAAGATTATGGAGAAAGGTTGTCTTGCCTGTGCCGGCCTTGCCTGTCAGAAAAATATTGCTGCCGGTGTGCTGCACAAAATCGTTGGCGAGTTGCAGTTCATGGTTTGGAGAAGACATGATTCTCCTGTTTACGGGTATTACAGGTGAATTTCAAGACAATCCGGCGCTCAAAAAAATCGGGTAGAATTTTGCTCCCAGATCTCTTCAGAAGTATTTTTTAGGTCCACAAAATTGACACTGCCGGTTTTTGTTCTGACTACCTCGGATGCTTTTGTCATTAAGCAGTGCGGAGCGAATTGAGAACGTTATGTAGAACTGCCGCATGTCTTGTAAGGACTGGACCGAATACCCCTTACCAAATTCGCGCGTAAGTCGTTGGGAAAGCACCTCACTCAGGGCATGGATGAAGTCCTGACGGAGGGCCACTTTCCAGAGGCTGTTTCATAGCCGATCGTCGGGGGGAAAGAGGTACGGCTACATAACGTCCTTGTCGCTCTCCTCGATTGCCCGGTCTATTTCCGCCTTCAATTGTGCCGGCAAACCAGGGATATCCACAGCCAGAAATCCTCGGACAATGGTGGATACGGCCTCCTCCTCGCTCAGCCCCCTGGACATCAGGTAGGTTATTTCTTCCTGGGCTATCTTGCCGACGGCCGCTTCGTGGGACATCTCAACACCATCCACATGACCTTCCAGCTCTGGTACGGCATGAATCACACCACCATTGAGAAGGAGGCCCCGACATTCCAGATGGGCCTTTATGTCCGGGACCTGACCGATCAAATGTCCCCGTGCCGTCACATGGCCGCCGTTACTGATAACCCGTGAAATAATCTCGGCCCGGTTTCCTGAATGTCCCAGGAATATCCTGCCTCCGAGATCGTATTTGGAACCGGGACTACCGACTAGGATACTGTAAAACCGGGCAACCGCATTCTCACCGGCCAGAAAGGTTGTCGGAGACATCTGAATGGAACGGACCGGTTTCATGCAGATATAGTTGTTCAAGAAAAGGCCGCCTGCCGCCACCTTTGCAACGGAACGGGGACGGACGGCCATGTCCTCCGCCCAATTGTGTATCATAGTAAAAGAGAGTTTGGCGTTATCCTTTACAAAAAACTCCGAGACCCCCACATGGACACCTCGTTTCACATGGGGTGAAGTCGAGCATCCTGAGATAATATGTAACTCAGATCCCTCTTCAGCAATCACAACGTTATGGACATTTTGCTGTAACCCATCTTTGTCCAGATAGAGGCAGGCCTGAATCGGATAGATGGATTTGCTTCCCGGAAGCGCCCGAATCACATAACCGTCATGTAATCCCAGTTCCGCAGCGGCCGTATACTTGTCTGTATCCACATCAACAAGCTGCCAGTAATAATCCCTGATCCAATCAATTTCTTTGAGGGCCTTTTTCATGGGGATCACTTCTATGCCGTCCTGTCGGGAGTGACAATGAACAACCTCCGTGTCTTTCTGAAAATAGGTTCCCCCCCGCTCCTTTTGTGTCACATCCAATCCCGCCATCAGAAGATGGCTCTGCTCCTCCACAGGCATAGCGCAAAGGTCTTGATCGGCCATGTATAAATGGGGGACAGGGGCATCATCGAATTCATTAAGATTGATGTCAGGACCAATAGGCGCTTTTTTCTCTACCGCCTTAGTCGCCCTTTGCCTCAATTCATCGCTGCTATACATCGCACACACTCCTCATATCCTGAATCACCGATGCAGTCTAAAATCTCGCGGGGATTACTGACACAGCTCAACATCCCGTCATAGAGGACCTGTCCCTTGTCCGCTGCAACATAGTCCAGTATGAACCCGGTATGGGTGATAATCAGTCCATGTTTAGTCCTGCACTGCATTGCCTCTATTTTCGGCCTCGTCTTTACCGTCGCAAGGTCTTTCTGTAAAAGGGCCGCAATGGTTTTGCCTACAAGAGAGATGTTCTCCATGTCCACCCCTGACTCCGGCTCATCAAACAGCATCAAATCAGGATCCTGAGCCATCAACTGAAGGAGTTCAGATCGTTTTATTTCACCACCTGAAAATCCCGCATTCAGGTCCCTGTCCAAAAACCTCCCAAAATCGACTCGACCGGCCAGTTCTTCGATATCAAGTTCCTTCCTCGAGCACAAACGGACCATTTGCCGGGTCTTCAATCCGTTGATGGTCGGTGGCCGCTGATAAGACATCCCAATGCCGAGTCTTGCCCGTTCATCGATGGGCATTTTTGTAATGTTTTCCCCTTTGAATAGGATCCTGCCCGCCACGACCTCATATTGGGGATAACCCATGATGGTCATCAAGAGCGACGTCTTGCCGGATCCGTTGGGACCAAACAGGATGTGTGTCTCGCCGGGCTTGATCTCAAGATCAATGTGCTTTAAAATCTCTTTATCCCCAAGTTTGACCTTCAAGTCTTCGATCTGAAGCATCTCTTTTCTCCTTCCTGAAAGGCTATTCTACTTTGATCCCTGCCTTGACAGGAACATCTTCGGCCTACCCTCCTTGGCCGGCCTTTTTTTGCTGTCACAATTTGGATTCCCTGGTCATAGTCTTGCCCGCACAGACTTGGAACCCCTCCTCTTGATGGATATTCGAACCCCTTTTCGCGGCATGAGGTCTGTGGCGTTGTCTTCAAATATCATGACAGGGTGTCGACACCTAAGCCGAACCTAACATGACCCGGATCTCTCCCAGGTAGCTGATCGATCCAATAACGGCCATACATGGAAAATCCGAAACAGACGCACCTACAAGATCTGGTCTTTTATCAGGGAGAAATTTTCCTTTTTGGCTATGGCCTTGTTAATCCTGTTGAAATCCTTGGTGTCACCCAGCATTATACACCCGATGATCTTATCCTCGTGGATAACAATCTTTTTGTAACTGAGATCGGTCGCCACCACCTCTGAATCATACTCGTTTTCCGCGTCGATATTTCCCGCAGACGCAAGGTCAATCCCGACTACCTTCAAGGTATTCGCCATGGTCGTGCCTTCATATTTTTCGTCCGCTCCGGTCATATTGGCGCCGGCGATCCTTCCCTGATCCATGGCTGCCGGCCAGATCCCATAGGTCATTCCTCTGAACTCGGCTACGTCTCCGGCCGCATAGATCCCCTCCTTGCTTGTACGCAGGCGTTCATCGACCTTGATGCCCTTGTCGTGGTCCAGGCCTATAGATTCGGCTAGTTCAATGTTCGAGCGCACCCCGGCCGATATTATGGCCATTTGGGCCGGCAGCTTGTCTCCTCCATCCAGCTGAACATGCGTGGCTGTGTCGTCTCCTGAAATGGCCTCTGTCTTGGCTCCAAGCCTAAAAGAAAAGCCCATGTCTTCCATTATACCTTGAAGCCTTTTTGCCCCCTCTTCGTCGAGCTGTCTCGGCAATAGCCTTGGAAAAAATTCCACTACCGTTACCTTTTTTCCAATCTTTCGAAGGGCATTGCCCGCCTCAAGGCCCAAAAGCCCGCCTCCTATCAGTACCACATTCTCCACGTTGCCTGCCCACTCGGAAATATTACGGGCATCCTGAAGTGAGCGCAGTGAAAAGACGCCTTTTTTTTCGACGCCTTTTATCGGCGGAACAAAGGAATGACTGCCAGTGGCGATCAGGAGCGAATCCCATGGGATTTGCCTGCCCTCTTCCGTGACCACGGTCTTTTCGTCGGCACCTTTTCCTGAAATCCGGGTGTTGAGCATGAGCTCGATTTTTCTCTCATCATACCATTTCTCGTCCCGGGCCCTGAGATCATCTTCTTTTATGTCGCCGGCAATGTATTCATTTAACCTAATCCTGTAATAGAACGGGAAATCTTCATTCGTCACCATTACAATGCTACTTTCCTTGTCATGTTTTCGGATGTTTTCTGCGGCAGTAGCCCCGCCGACTCCATTGCCGATAATCAAGAATTTTTTCATAGCCGAGACCTCCTTTAAACGTGTCGGATGCCATTATTCGCAATTACCACTCGCCAATGGAATAAAGGCAGCAAAACACCTCTGATTAAATGTTGAAATTTATTTTGCAGATATCCCCCAACGTGAGGTCTTTCGACTGGTGTATCCATCCGTATCCTGATTATACCTCTTTGCCGGGGTTGTGGCGAGCTTGGAAAAAGCTTCGGGAAATCTTGTCAAGCTCTAAGCCGCAGTGATAAACATTACTCCAGAGGACGGTTTGTTCAGTTATGAGATAGCGCTTTTCCCATCTTTACAGCCCCAGGTGTGTCAAGGACGGAACCCTTGCAATACGCTCCACAGCCTGAAGTGAAGTGGAGCTCCGGCGTTCAAGTCCTTTGTTCGGCGCTCGCAGCGGGGCGGAGATTTTGACCCTTTAGACGGCCTTTCCTTACAACAGAGATAGAACGTAGGGCCTTGGCCGACCAGAAATTCGACAACTTTTCAGACCACTTCGTACCCTGCCTTTTGGATCTTTTCTTTTACTATATCCATATCAACTGATCCTGCCTCATCAAAGGTGGCCTCGGCCTTTTCAAGATCGACCTTTGCATTGGAAATCCCCTCCACCTCGTTGAGGGCCTTGGTGACGGCCATCACGCAATGGTTGCATGACATCCC
>JAXHUM010000003.1:0-7338 GCA_034189325.1 Thermodesulfobacteriota bacterium | reverse complement strand
TATACCAAATTGAGTGCCGGCTCATGCGATTCATCGGACAAAATTCTGTGAATCTAAAACAGATCCTGATCGGCGGGGTGGTTCTCGTTTTCGGGGCCTTGGTTTATCTGATTGCCCGCCACCCCGAAAGCACCTATTTTGTCCAACAGAGCAATATCAATCTCGGTTTATACAATGCCGTTCCTGATTTTTTCGGCCCTATTCACAGAAGTCTTCCTGCCTTTTCCCATGTATTCGCCTTTATACTTTTGACATCCGGTTTCACGACCTGTGGAAAAATGGGTTCGCTGATTGTTTGCCTCAGTTGGTTTCTCATTGATTTGGCTTTTGAGCTGGGCCAGAAGTTTTATGCGTGGGTCCCCATAGTCATTCCGGAGTGGTTTGAAGGCATTCCAATTTTGGAAAATACCAGGGACTATTTTATTCTTGGGACTTTTGACATTTTTGATGTGGCTGCTATAGCAGTCGGCGCTTTATCGGCCTATGTCGTAACATGGCACACCATGGAAAGGAGGCAACCAGGATGAAATCACAAAAATGGATCATAGCCCTTCTGCGTTTTATCTGTATATCAGGTGTCGTTATTTTTGGATTAGCTTCTGTCATAGCAACCGGCGGGGGCGGGAGCAATGACGGGGCATCGAGTTCTTCTAGCGGGTTAGGCTCTGTGGCCCTTTCAGTGGCTGACGGACCAGCCGATGACTATGACCATATATGGATTTGGATTAGTCAAGTCATGCTTCTGCCTCCGGACAATAGCGAAAAAGACCCCGTTGTTGTTTTTCAGTCTGACTCTCCCCAGGGTTGCATGATAGATCTTCTCGCTTATCGCGATGAAGATTTTCTTTTGACTTTAAAGAGCAATGTCCCGGCAGGTCGATACGACAAGATCCGACTCAAAGTCGAGAACATCGTATCTGAAGGAGGCCCTTGTGACCTTGAGATGATCAAGCTCCCAAGCGGCAAGATTGATTTGAATCCCCGTGGAGGGATTAGTGTGGCCTCAGCACAAACCCTTTCCATCCGCCTTGACATTGATGCGAACAAATCGATCAATCTCCATCCTACCGGCAACCCCGACAAGTGCCTGTTTCGGCCGGTCGTTTTTGTCGATATTGAACCTGTGGGGACCCGTCCTCAATGCCCTAAGCTCTTGAGAGGAACCATTGCCGATCTCATTGACGAAAATGATGACAGCATAATCGAGGGTTTTGTCCTTCGTCTTGGTCAAGGGAGAGGAAGTCTTACGGTATATCTGATGGAAGAGGTTGTGATTTTCGATGGTAATGGCCTGCCTGCCTCATCGGAGGCACTCGACATCGGACAGGCAGTAAGGGTGAGAGGGACGATGGATCCTGATGGAAGTTTTCAAGCCTCTCTCGTGGTCATTGGGGAGGTCCTCGACGTTAAAGGCGAGGCAGAGGGACCTGTGGATCCTGAGGGACTCTTCTCTCTCAGTCTTGATCCGGATCAGGAGATCGTGGGCGAAAGCGTTGATGTGAGGGTCAGTGACGACACATTGATTCTGATCGGATGCGACAACCAGGTCGACTCGAGCGCCATTCAAGAAGGAATGCCGACAAGGGTGTTTGGTAAATATCAGCTCGATGACGAGGAATTGAGAGCGATGATCATACTCCTTCGACCTCGAGAAATTGTCGGCCAGGTCCTCAGTGTCACCGAAGTCGCAATGGGCCGCTCGGTGATTGTTCAGACGGGCGAAGGGCAAGATATTACCGTATGGATTCCCACAGGCACTCCCATATATCTCGAAGGAGATGGAGAAGTCCCTGTTGACCTGCTATGTCTGGGTCGAGAAGTTCGAGTTGTTGTTGATCCGGACAGGCCCGCTTCCCCTGTAGCCATGGAGGTGTGGTTGAAGGCAGACACCCTGGAAGGAACCGTCACCGCGACCGGGCCGGATCGTACTCTGTTCATTGACGGAGTAAGCACCTATGTTCCGCTTAGTGCCACGATTCTGGATACCAGGGGAGATAATGACGTTCTCATGTCGTTTGAGGATATCCTTAACCATACCGGCCCAAGTTTTGAACTCAAATGTTTCGGTCTTGAACCCTGTCCAGGCGAGAGCGCCTTTACCGCCTTTGTTGTGCTGGTGGTTGGACCGGAATCTTGATCAACTTATTTCCATGAGGATCTCTACTTCCTTGTTGGGACGGTGCGGGACGGGGGAGAGGCTCTTGAATGAATGATCACCGGCAGCAAAAAGGCCTCTGTTTTCATCCCAGGAGGTTTTCCCTCCCTGAAGCTGTTGGGAGATTCAACAAAGGGAAGAATCCATAGGTCTTTGCCATATGCTTGAGCGTCATTAATGCTTTCGTTTCTCGGAGGTGGCTGATATATTCCCGGAATCATTACGATCGATCAATTGAGGTGCCCTGTCGGTTATTAAGGAGCGGGAAATGGCGGAACAAATGAGGCACTATCTCCAGCCTACTTTTTTCATAGATAGTGACCATTCGGATGTTATCCAATTTGCACAGAAAGTCGTGGGCAACGCAAAAACCGATCTGGAAAAAGGAATCCGCCTTTATTACGCGGTCAGGGATGGTATCCGATACAACCCCTATCTATCAAACATGACTCCGGAGGGATTCAAGGCGAGCACGACATTAAACCGAGGCGAATCCTATTGTGTGCCAAAGGCTATTCTGTTGGCCGCTTGCGCCCGTGTAGTGGGAATCCCAAGCCGTCTGGCCTTTGCAGATGTCCGTAACCACCTTACTTCAACACGATTAGAACAATCCATGAACGGAAACAATCTGTTTGTGTTTCATGGGCAGACCGTTATGTATCTCAAAGGCAAGTGGACAAAGAGCACCCCCGCCTTTAATCTCTCTCTTTGCGAGAAAGTCCATATCCTGCCGCTCGAGTATGACGGAACCCAAGACTCCATATTCCATCCATTCGACAAAAACGGCAATAAGCATATGGAGTATATAAGGGATAGGGGCGAATATGCTGATCTTCCTTATGAGACATTCATGAAGGCGATGGAGGCGTATTACGGGAAGGGATTCGGCTCTACGGCCGATGAAGAATTGTCGACAAAGGCCACTGCCGATGATTTTGAATCTGAGGCCTTTGCAGGCTGAATCTCAAAGCCATCAAGGCGACTTCCTGTCAATTTACCCGTTCCATCGCCCACTTAGCCTATAAGAACATGCCATGGCATCAGGATACGTGGAGACGACCCCATGGACTATGAAGCGACTCATGTCGAACTCACTGATGAGTTCAAAATATGCCCTTCTTGCGGATATGAAGACGGTTTTCACTCTATGTTTAAAAGAGACGGTGATATCACGCATTGGCTTTTTATCTGCCCCTCTTGCCATACTGTCTTTGATATTGGGTTGAAGGTATAGTGCGGCTCGAAACGTTGGGAGAGGACTCACATAGAGGATGTAGTGCGTCATTGGCCAGTGGAACAACGATGGAACGGGCCACTATGAACATCCTGAGACCTTTGAAAAATGCTCCATTTTGTTCAAGTGCAAGGAAGGCGAAAATTTTAACCGGAGGAATACATTGAATATTTCGAGGATCAAAATGTGAACCTGACACCGCAATTGGGCAAAAGGGGGCGTTATGCAGAGGTCTCATCCTATCGGCGCGATGAGGTGATATATGAAAGCGGCTGTTTTCAACAAGTACGGCGCAACAGATGTCCTGGAGATCGTTGACATAGAAAAACCCTCACCGAAGCCCGACGAGGCACTGGTACAGGTCCGCGGGGCCTCTATCAATCCGAAAGACACCTTTCTCCGCAAAGGACGATTCAAGCGCTTTTCGGGAAGCCGCTTTCCCATGCAGACGGGGTTGGATTTCGCAGGCGAGGTGGTCGACGTGGGCCGAGAGGTCCAGACGGTCAAGACAGGAGAGGCTGTCTTTGGGATGCTCGATGGGTGGCAAGGCAGAGCGTGCGCCGAGTATGTGTTAACCAAGCCCGGCCAACTCGCAAAAAAGCCGGAATGCTTGTCTTTCCAGGAGGCAGCGGCCCTTCCGCTTGTATCCTTGACGGCATTGCAGGCCCTCCGAGACAAAGGCAAGATCCAAAAGGGCATGGAGGTCTGCATCAATGGTGCCTCAGGCGGCGTAGGATCCATGGCGGTCCAGATCGCAAAGATCCATCATGCCACGGTGACGGCTGTCAGTAGTGCAGCCAACCATGAATTACTCATTGATTTGGGTGCGGATATTTGCATCGATTACCACGATCGGGCCATAAAAAACTCCGCTCAACATTTTGACATCTTTTTTGATGTATTTGGAAACCAACCTTTCCGGATCATAAAGCCGATCTTGACCAAAAATGGAACGTGGATCTCAACCGTCATTCAGCCCCATGTCTTCATCAGCATGTTTGCGACTGCATT
Organism: Thermodesulfobacteriota bacterium; assembly: GCA_034189325.1. Lineage (GTDB taxonomy): Bacteria > Desulfobacterota > DSM-4660 > Desulfatiglandales > Desulfatiglandaceae > JAXHUM01. The sequence goes on along the minus strand of JAXHUM010000003.1, from coordinate 2,938 downwards.
GTTCAGTCGCAAGAAGGCAAAGATGGTCATGGTCCATTCATGCCGGGAGGACCTGTCCATGGTTGGGAACTGGGTCGAAGCCGGGAGCTTAAAACCGGTCATTTCCAAGGTTTTTCCACTTGAAAACATTCAAGAGGCCCATGCCCTGTTAGAGGCAAAGCATACAAGGGGAAAGATCGTCCTGTCTCTTTAGCCCTGAACAGGGTATCATGGAGTCTCTCCGGTTGCTCCCGGGACAAAACAGGTTGACCCGAAAAGTAGGGGTGATGATATCTCTGTTCAACCCTGGATTTTCCGCTCTATTTGCTCCAGGATAGCCTCCACGCCATTGACAATACCTTCGATGAGTTCTTTGCAGGTGGGCATATCATCGATCAGGCCGGCGACCTGCCCCATGGCGACTGTGCCGTTCTCATCATCGCCCTCAAAGAAGGCCTTCTTAAACCTCCCCACGCCATGTTTGGCTATCTCTTCGGGCGACACCTTCTTTGCCGCCATATCCAGGAATTGAGAGGCAAGCTTATTCTTGAGTACGCGGCAACGCACCCCTGTTAGGTTATCCGTCACAACGGTCTGCTCCTCATTGGTGCTGAGTATCCGCTGCTTGATCGTATCGGGAATAGAGCATTCCTTGGTTACCATAAACCGGGTGCCCATGGAGATACCCTCTGCGCCCAGGCTGAGTGCCGCCAATAGCCCGCGGGAGTCGGCAAAACCGCCGGCAGCGACCACAGGCACCTCAATGCTGTCCACTACCAGGGGCACAAGCACCAGAGTAGAGACATGACTGCAATGTCCCCCCGCCTCGGTCCCCTGGACAATAACCGCATCAGCCCCATCCTTCTCCGCCTTCACTGAATGGCTTAGGGCACCCATGGTAGGCAGAGCGATCAGCCCTCCCGGCTTGGCCCGCTCGATGATTTTTTTTGGGTTGCCCCTTCCGTAACTCACCACCGCGATCTTCTCGTCTACCATGACATCCATCAGCTCTTCCAGCAATGGGTTGTCAGGCATTATATTGGCGCCAAAGGGCTTGTCGGTTAATTCCCTTACCTCCCTTATTGCCTGGCGCAACTCTTCGGGCGTCATATAACCGGACCCCAAGATTCCCAGACCTCCTGCGTCGGAAACCGCCGCTGCGAGTGGGGGAAGTGAGACCCAGGCCATGGCCCCCTGTATAATGGGATGTTTTATGCCCAATAGCTCGGTAAGCCTTGTCTTCATTGCTGCCTCCTTTGCTCGATGTCCATTGGAATTTCCCCGAAGTTACTGGATAAAAAACGGCGTAGGGATCAAGCCTGAGACAGACCTGTCAACCAACAACTCCGGCACGATTTGCGATGGGGGTGATTGATGGAGATACTTCCATATTCTGCATGATTGATATATATATTCTGTTCCTTCCCTAAAAATCAATCGAGAAATCCAAGGATGCATCCTTCGTCTCCACGACATTTCAGTTTCCACGCTATTCCCCCGGGAAAACCACATGCCTCCCATTTCCGACACTTTCATACGGTTCAATCGGCACCGAAGTTCTACAAATTTTGGGTCTGTTGATTCAACTTCTCATCACTCGCTGAAACATAGGTTCGTCCCCAGGACTTGACGGGCTTTTGCAAAACAAAAAACTTGACAGAAAATATGAAAATGTTAATTGTTGAGTCTATTTTGCAATCTATTTCACATGCTCTTTTGGAGGGGATCGATCTTCTCATTCACCACATGTTAAAGGAGCTTTTCCAAAAGAGGGGTAGCCTACTGAGCATATGTTCACAAGCCCAATGGCGGTCTCTTGCAAGGCACTCACAATCGGATAGGTCAATTTGCCCTGGAAACGGTACAGAACTGCTTTCAATAACTTTTTAGGGAGGTACTAGAAGATGGATATCATGGTTTGTGTCAAAAACGTCCCCCTTACCGAGGAGGTCGATCTTGTCATTGATCAAAAGAACAGGGTGGTGGATCAGAGTCAACTGCCCTTTGCTATCAATGACTGGGACAACTACGCCATAGAGGAGGCCATTCAGTTAAAAGAAAAACTGGGGGGCACGGTTGTCGCTGTTACGGTTGGGAATGAAGAGGACGAGGATATCTTGCGAAAATGCCTGGCCATGGGCGCTGACAGGGCTGTCAGGGTGGATATTGAAAATAAGAATGATGTGGATGTGTATGGAATCGCCAAAATCTTGAAGGAAGTCTCAAAAGAGGAAGATTTTGGACTCATCTTTACAGGCGTTCAGGCGGGCGATGACAATTACAGCATGGTAGGCGGGCTTTTGGCGGAATATATCGGCCTTAACCAGGCCTGTATGGTAACGGGTATTGAAGTGGAAGATGGAAAGGCCAAAATCAGTTGCGAACTTGAAGGGGGCCTGACTGAGGTATCCAAGATAGACTTACCCGCCCTTTTCTCCATCCAGACGGGGATCAATCAACCGAGATATGTCTCCATCATGGGCATCAAGAAGGCACGGAAAAAGGAACTCAAGGTTCTGGGGCTCTCAGACCTGGGATTGTCTGAAAACGACATCGCCCCTCAATTGAGAATCGAAGAGATGTATCCTCCACCCGATACCGGCGGCGCTGAGATATTGGAGGGAGAACTCGACGCTATTGCTGATCAACTGATAGATATTCTTAAAAAGAAAGGAGTGATTGGCTAAAATGAGCGATATATTGGTACTTATAGAACACAGGTTAGGGGAAATCAGGGATATATCCTTTGAAATGCTCAATAAGGCCCATGATCTGAGCGAGCAACTGAACGCACCGATAACAGCCGTCCTATTCGGTAAGGAGGTCGCCTCTCTTGCCGACCAGATAACGGATAGGGTCGATAGAGTCCTGCTCATTGAAGATGATAAGCTCGAGGTCTTTCATTCCAATCTTTCCAAAGAGCTCTTGTCGACACTGATCAACGACAGGAAACCGAAGA
>JAXHUM010000029.1:57427-60614 GCA_034189325.1 Thermodesulfobacteriota bacterium | reverse complement strand
CTATATCATCTCCGACGGCTGCCCCGTGGACTCTAAAACATTACTCCATAATCTCCCTTTCGCTTCGATTTGCTTTCGCCGGGATACGGCCAATGAAATGGGAACATGGGTGAATTGATCTTTCCAGAAGCCGACGACCATATTTGTCTTCCCGGCCATACCCGCATGTACTGCATTGTGTCCAAGAAGCAAACAGAATACTGAATCATGGGGATTCGCCGGCGTACTGCGGATAGTATAACTGGGGTCAATATACTTCAGACCATATTCCATGCCGATCTCTCTGAAGTAAACCTCTATCTTCTCTTTCAAAAAAAGGCCTATATCTCCAAAACGAATATTTCCTGAAGGATCACGATCGATCCTCTTTGCCATCAGATCCTGTCCCGATCCTTCAGCCGCCACAATAACCGCATGCCCTTTCCTTTCCAGTCTCTCTTTCAAGGCTCTTAAGAATGCCTCCATTGTGAAGCGGACTTCCGGCACCAGGCAAAAGTTGACATCGCAGTTGGCGAGTGTGGCATAAGCGGCGATAAACCCTGATTCTCGTCCCATAAGTTTCACCATACCTATACCGTTTCGTGCCCCAAGCGCCTCCATATTGGCGGCATAAATGGCTCTTCTCGATTCGCTCACGGCAGTTTCAAATCCGAAAGATTGTTGTACATAGGAGATATCATTATCTATCGTCTTTGGGATTCCTATCACTGAAATCTTTAACCCTCGTCTCCCGATTTCATCGGCAATCGACTGCACTCCCCTAAGCGTGCCATCTCCCCCGATGGCGAAGAGAATGCTGATATTCATGCGCTCGAGGGTATCTACCATCTCGGAGACATCCTGGGGACCTCTCGATGAACCAAGAATCGTTCCACCATCCTGATGAATCTCCTTCACTCTATCCGGGTTCAAATCAATCGGAACATGGCCGTATGAAGGTGCCAGACCTTCATAACCATATCGGAACCCGAAAACCATCAACACGCCGTAATGGTGGAAAAGGCTCAGTACAATGGCGCGAATCACGTCGTTGGTTCCCGGACAGAGCCCTCCGCATGTGACAACACCACATCTGAGTTTTGAAGGATCGAAATAGATCTTCTCTCTGGGTCCTGCCATTTCAAAACAAGGGAGTTCCCATCCCTTACGGAGAAACTCTTTGATGACTCCCGGATCGGAGTGATAGAGGACCCTGTCATCATCCTTCACAAACTCTATGCCCGACATACGTGACCGGACACGGCACTCTCCCAAACGTTCTATTTCAAAATTGAGATGGGTCTCGGCCATTTTCCTGTCCTAACTCCTTTCAGAGGTACATGGCGGCATAAAAGATTCACTTTTTTCCGGCCTTTGCCTTTTCAACGGATTTCTCATCCCATATTCTTATAAGGTAGTCCTTTTGCTCCTCAAATTTGACGGCCTGTTCCTCCACAAGGACCTCAGCTTCAGCCGAAGACATCTCCCAGCTCTGGCGCACAAAAGAGGCTACTCGGGCAAAATAGAGCGGCGTCATCATGTCGAGAAGCTTATTTTGGTTAATGGTCCAAAGATGATATGTAGCCGCTAATTCATAGAGGATCTTGACCCAGGCATCCGTAGGAAGATAAAACTCACCTACCGACATTTTCGCTGTTTCACTGATTTGGTGAAAGCTTGAATCGCTGAGGATATCTTTCCAAAGCGGCGAGAACTGCTGGTAGCCTGTCTTGAACAGGTCGATCATCAATTCCAGATTTACATTGACCGGCTCCGGTTGAACGGAGTCCTCATATCCGAAGGTCTCCAGGGGTTCACTCCCTTTGACATCCTTCCAATATACCTCATAGCGTTCCATCAAGTAAAAGAGGGCGCTGAGGACCTGGCGGAACATGGGACCCAGATGCTGACCAGGGTCCTTGACATCATGAATCTTCACCCCAAGGTTTGACTGACATATTCGAAATCCCTGAGTGATGGCGCTGGTGGTCATCCAGATGTCGATGCCGAAACGCGCCACGTCCGTATCCCAGACATCCTGTTCCGTATAGAATTTTGCCACATCCTTTGATATGGCAAAGTCTCCACCGATAGGCTGCCGGATACGTTTGCCGTAGAGGGCCCGTGTCAGATTATAAACAATGTTGTTTGTTATGGTTCCATCATATTTGTGTCTCATATAAACCGGAGACACAAACTGATAATCTCTCTCCAGCACCGGATCAATGAGGTATTTAATCCAGTCTTCGTTAATGCTCCTGAGATCCGAGTCCACCATGGCGCAGACCTTGACACTCAGGCGATTGGCGGCCTCGAATACCGACCTCAGAGCGGTACCCTTTCCCGCAGGTCCACGATATATGGTAACGATCTTCTCCTGCCACGGCTTGATCTGAAAATCCCTGGCCGCCTCCCTGGAATCGTCTGTGGAGCCCCCGTCTGCAATGAGAATGACACTTCTTTGATTCTTGTAATGTTTTGAAAGGCCGTGGGTCACCATCTGAATGACATGGGAAATGGTCCTTTCGTTGTTATAGCAGGGGATCCCCACAAGGATATCGGATGATTCGATCTCTTCCAGCCGTTTTGAACTATAGGCGCGAAGGGCCGTATCATAGTTCATAATAACACCTCCATTGCAAGTTTTATTACGCTTTCTATGAACTGAGGGAGTGATGTTGCATGACAATTACGAAAAAAGCGACATAACCCCCTTACGCACAATCATAACGGCAATTGACGCAAGAAGGAGACTGGCAATTTTTGACAAAGTCTTGGAACCTGCATTTCCCAAAAAATCATTGATAGGCGATGCAAAAACAAAAACAGCCCCTGCGATCAGGATGTTTATCACGATTGCCGAGGCGGTCAGGAGAAAACCATGCTCATTGAGAAGAAGGATGGAAGTGGTCAGGACAGCCGGCCCGGTAATCAATGGCACTCCCAGAGGCACAGCCCCCAGACTTTCCGGGTCCACCCTGCGCTGAATCTTTTCCGTTGTCAAAAGATCACTCATGGAGATGACAAACAGAAGGATACCTCCGGCTATCATAAAATCAGCTACTGTTATGCCGAGAAGACCTAGGATTAGATTGCCGACAGCCAGAAATACCAACGCGACTATCGTGGCTGTTACGACTGACTGATAGACAGTACGCCTGACTCTCCGCGGATCCAGCTCAAGGGTGAAGGACATAAACATGGGCAA
>JAXHUM010000029.1:0-57327 GCA_034189325.1 Thermodesulfobacteriota bacterium | reverse complement strand
TTAGATTGCCGACAGCCAGAAATACCAACGCGACTATCGTGGCTGTTACGACTGACTGATAGACAGTACGCCTGACTCTCCGCGGATCCAGCTCAAGGGTGAAGGACATAAACATGGGCAACACACCCACGGCATCCACTGCAATGAATAAAGGGACAAAGCATAGCCAGAAAGTTTTCATGTTGAATCCTCAGTAATCCTCCTTTATCTTACAGATTCCACATTTTCCAGATATCGGTTTTATATCGACAAATTCATTTTTGAAGACGCCTCTTTATATCTTCTGAGAATGAATTTCTGAGGAAAGAGATAAGAGGAGAGATATCTCAAGCCTGTCTCCAAAAAGTTTTGTTTGAGGTGGTTCAGGACTTCCTTTTTTTCGTGCTCACCAACGAAATGACGTTCTTTTTTATAGCGATAAACGATCTTTTGACCCAAAAGGGCTCGGATATCGTCCAATGAGACTGGAGATGTATGATTAAGATCAAAGTATTGAGGTTTGATCTTTACCTCTATTCGAGCCTCAAAAGAGACAATCCATCGGTCTCCTGCCACAGGCCTGGAGAGATCAAACATCTTCAAAACAAGCCCGTTTTCAAGTTCTATATTTCCAATTAGATAGTCTTCCACTAAACGATTCCCTCTCAACCACAAAAAACTTATAGCACATAACAGGAGCAAAGTGTATGCGCGATTGTCTTTCGTGACCTACCAGGTGTGACGGTGAGCCAGGCTAAGGGAACAAAGGGGTCAGCCGGATCGGCAACTGAATCATTGTCCTGTTCTTCACTTCCTACGATGTCCTACTCCGGATCTACATAGGGCTAAAGAGCTGCATTAAAGATACTGATCCACTTTCCATTTCAAGTGGACAAGCCTTTATTCCTTCAGGAGGAAAATCTCACCCGTCTCTTTCTTATTGCCGAATGAAACCTTCCTCCCTTCTTCAGCTCTTTCTTGATGTTTTTGTCTGAAACGGAGTAATCTGCTGTTTGACTTTGGTACTCTTGCACTTCGGACATTTGAATTTGTCTTTTTCATATTCCGAAATAGACATGGTCAGGGTGAACGGCTTACTGCATTTCTCACACACAAAATCATAAATAGGCATCTTGAACCTCCTGAGCTTTTGAATAAGGATGCCCCCTCTTCTTCATAAAAAAAGGGAGTATAGTAACCGGTCTTTACTCGTAGATTTCCCTTCTATTCTCTTTGTGGTCCACCATATAAATGACCTTAGCCTTCCCTTTAAGCTCTTTAATGAGTTGATCCAGCCGTGAGCGATCTATGTCGTACATACGTATATAGACGTTTCGCCGGCCTGTAGGGGCCCCATCATAGGAACTGAGGATACTGGCCATTCGACCACCAAACTTTCTGATAATATCGGCCACATCCTTTATCGAGCCCGGTCGGTCTTCCAGCTCAAACGCAAACTGTATGCCCCTCTTGGCAAGACCGGTCAATGATATGAGAGCCTTAAAGATATCGGTCTGGGTGATGGTCCCGACGATCTTCCCTTTCTGATCCATAACGGGAACCCCCGATATCTTCTTGTCCAAGAGTATCTGGGCCGTCTCTTCGATAGTCAAATCAGGTGATACGGTTACAGGATCCTTGGTCATAATCTCCTTCACCCGGATCTTGCTGACCAGGTACAAAAGCTCATGGATCTCAAGGGTGGTGGCATCAGAGGCTGATGCCTCTTTGATATCTCGATCCGTGACGATCCCAACAAGCTTGTTTTTTTTCATGACCGGGAGCATACGTATGTTGTGTTCCTTTAAAAGCTTGGTCGCTTCCTGCATGGAATCGTCCACATCAGCGGTAACAACCTTTTTGCTCATCCAATTTTTTACTAACATTTCTCTTCTCCTCTCAACCATAACCCTATTTGTATTATCTCTTCACCTCTCTTCTTATAAGGCTGTGTTCATCAAACAGTTTCCACAGCACTGATTCCATATGCTATCACCTCCTTAATCTTTGCCTTTCGTCCTCCCGGGACTTTTGACCCTGGCCCCGAAAAAGAGCGAATCCATTAATAAACGATTACCGCCTATCCTCTCGACCCCGGACAGGTCTCTTCTTGCAATGTCTTTTATCCACCATGACCTCTGTTGTCATCACAAGGCTCTGGCACTATGATTCCCTTTTCTTCAGAATCATCCCTCCTCTTGTTGTTTGATTTTTTTTTAAATTTCTGTAAAACTGTTAAACAAAACACATACCAAACGACTAAGGTGTTGATATTGCATGGTTTATTGCTTTCTAATCAGGTTCCGATTAGGAACTGAAGATTCCGATGATTCAAACAACTAGGATGTTTGGGTTGATATATGCTATTTCTAAATCACTGTGATATGAAAGGAATGTGGAAAAAGGAACTCCTAGTTCCAAAATGGCGCATGTCGGAACTCAATGTTCCAGTAGACCCGGACGATCGGTTGTTTAAGGGAACGTATGCATTTTTTTATTTTGTCTTTTGCTGATGTCAATCAGGAATAAACGGGAAATAGAATGAAATCCATCCTTGTTATATCGCACGAAAAAGAGGTATATCGCGCCATTTGCTCTTCTTTTCATTCCGACTTCAGAATCGGACATGCATCGAACCGGAAGGTTTCGCTGGAATTGCTTGGAAAAAAACGTTATGACTTTATTTTTATTGATATAGAGATTCTCAAAGGCCCTTCCATCAAAGTCGATCGGTACAAGGAAGCCTTAGAGCCTTTCCAGAAGTTGTGTCCCGCCGTTGAGATTATCGTTATATCCTCCCAGGAGATGATTAGAGAAGCCGTAAGGGCGGTCAAGGCAGGAGCGAGTGATTATCTGACTTACCCTATCAGTCAGGAAGAAGTAAGGCATGTGACCGATCAGATCCACGAATCCGTATTATTTCAATCTGAACTCGATTACTTGCGCGATCAATTCTGGTCGGTGGACCTCTTAGACATTATACAGACGGATAATTCCCAGATGAGGCTGATATACGAAAAGATCCGCTCCGTCGCCCCCACGCGAAGCACCGTTCTATTGATAGGTGAGACAGGGACGGGAAAGGGGGTGATGGCAAATCTGATTCACCACCACAGCAGCCGTCGTGACGCCCAATTTATCAAAGTCCATTGTGGCGCGATCCCGGAAACACTATTGGAAAGCGAGTTGTTCGGACATGAAAAAGGAAGTTTTACCGGCGCTGTGAGGAGAAAACTGGGTAAATTTGAGATAGCGAACGGCGGAACGATCTTTTTGGATGAGATAGGGACCATTACACCATCCGCCCAGATAAAGTTTCTGCAGGTACTCCAGGACGGGACCTTTCAACGTGTCGGAGGTGAAGAGACGATTAAGTCCGACGTCCGGGTCATCGCCGCAACAAATACGGATCTCAAGAAAATGTGTGAGAATAACGAGTTCAGAAAGGACCTGTATTACCGGCTAAACGTGTTTCCCATCGAAATTCCTCTATTGAAAAACAGGGCCGAAGATATTCCTCATCTCGTTGACTTATTCCTACGGAAGTTGAACAAGCAAAATACCAAGGATATTTCCCATGTTGACACGCAGGTTTTGGCGGCATTGAGACAGTATCCATGGCCTGGAAACATTCGGGAGTTGGAGAACATTATTGAGCGGGCCTATATACTCGAAACAACATCTTCCCTCACCCCTGAGAGCTTCCCCGGCGAATTATTTGAGTCACACGGCCCTCCGGAAAATCTGCCGATTGATGCTTCACTTACCCTGGCACAGGCAAGGCAAAAGGCGATAGACGATTTTGAAAAGACCTATCTCACTGATCTGCTTGCCCGTAATAAAGGCAGAATAAAGGAATCGGCCGAGGCCGCCGGCATTACCACCCGACAGCTCCACAAATTAATGTCCAAGTATGGCATTCGAAAGGAAAAATTCAAATCGATCAACATTGATACTTCTCAGACGAGAACCCATAGTTCCTCTATCACAAATTCAGGAACCTGAAATTCTTCCGTTATTTTTTACTTGTACTTTCAATACATTACCCTCCCCTATCATCCGGATGACAGATATTCCAACTCACTTGCCGCCCTCATAGCGGACCTGGCTGTTCCGGGGTGTAACGGGCCACCATCTAACCTAACAAAATAACACCAAGTATTTTTCTGGCACGACTATTGCCTTTCACGGAGGAAGAGGACAGAGGCCCAAGACATGGACTTCTGCACCTGAGATTAGACGTTATCTGCGGAACTCTAAAATGAATGACCGGGACCAGAAACAGGTTATTATTCGGGGCCTTATTGTCCCGTCGAAATGGGATGATTCGGGAAATGTGATCTCCCTCTCCATAGCCACTTTCGATGAGGATGAGTACCTTATTGAAGAAGATAACGTCAGTGAAAAAATTTACAATCATATAAGGGAGACTGTGGAAGCGAGTGGTTTTGTGCGAGAGGAGGGTGGAGTCAAACGGATTAAGATAAAAAGTTTTCGAGTAAAAAAGCTGCCTCCCTTCTCTTAAAGGCAGAATCATCACTCAAATTCGCACTTATCAATCTTCTATTCTCCATTCCTTTGCAACGGCTATAAGGAAGGTACCTTTGTTTTGTCGCCGCTTCTTTCTTCTTGGTTCGTCTCCTACGAAATCCTCAACCACATCCCGAATTCGAATGTGACGATTACGGCCCGGCTCAAATACAGAGAGGGCTTGAGAGTCATTTCAAAAGGGAGTAAGATTCGGACTCTTACAGAATCCCGGGAAATGCCATTTATAGAATAGATAAGGAGAAGTATGAGACAATGCTTTACACCTTCATCATCCTCATTTTAGGCGTTCTTTTTTACCTTTTTGTCGAATATAGGGTTCATCGACACTATCTTCTCTCCATTCCCATTCGGGTTCATGTGAACGGCACCCGGGGCAAATCGTCGGTCACTAGGCTGATTGCCGCGGCCCTCAGGGCCCAGGGAATCAGGACCTTTGCCAAGACCACCGGAACCCTACCCCGCATGATCATGGATGACGGCCGGGAATATCCCATCTATCGTCCCAGCAGGGCCAACATTATCGAACAGTTGCGTATCGTGTCTCTGGCTGCGCACAACAAGGCCGAGGCCCTTGTTATCGAATGTATGGCCCTTCAACCCATCCTCCAATCACTTACAGAACTCAAGTTTGTCAGGGCGACTCATGGCGTTATTACCAATGCCCGAGCCGATCACCTTGATGTGATGGGGCCGCAGGAGAAGGATGTGGCTATGGCCCTATTGGGAACTGTTCCTGTCAAAGGAAAGCTGTTCACGGCAGAACGTGATTATCTTAATGAATTCGATCAAGGCTGCCGCGACAGGGGAAGTGATCTGGTTTCAGTCACTGTAGATGAGATCGAAGCGGTAACGGATGAGGAGATGGCCGGATTCTCCTATGTGGAGCACAAAGAGAATGTGGCACTTGTGCTCAAGATCAGTGATTTCTTTGGAATCCCAAGAGAAACAGCGCTTCGGGGAATGTACGAATCCCAGCCCGACCCCGGGGCTATGAGTGAATGCAGGGTAAGCTTCTTTGGCCGTGAGATCATTTTTGTGAACGGCTTCGCCGCCAATGATCCTGAATCATCGGAGAGGATATGGCGGATGGCCCTTTTTCGACACCACAATGTCGAGAAAAAGATCATGGTGTTGAACACGAGATTTGACCGTCCCGACCGTTCAAAACAATTAGGGCAGTCCCTTAACCAGTGGGAGCTGGCCGACCGCTATGTTCTGATGGGGACCGGGATCTACGTGCTTTTTCGTTATGCCGTTGAAAGCGGCATAGAGGCGGATAGGTTCATCTATGCCGAAGGCATGCCGGTTTATCAGATCTTTGAGGAGATCGTCGGGCTTTCAGGAAAGTCGTCCATGGTTATGGGCATCGGAAACATAGGGGGTCCGGGACTGGAGCTGGTCCATTATTTTCATAATCGATCGGCAATGAAATAGGAGAAAGACTATGGGAGAATTATTGACACTATCTATAGGGACCGGATTGGTCGTGAGCCTGGCCTTTTCGGAAATGCTGGGTCTCACTGCGGGAGGGATGGTCATTCCGGGCTATGTGGCGCTTTATCTCAACCAACCGCTGGTGGTCGCCTTTACCCTGTTGATGAGTTATCTAACCTACTTTGTCGTCCACTCAGCCAGCTCCATCATGATCATCTATGGCCGCCGTAGGACAGTCCTGATGATTCTGGTTGGTTATGTTTTGGGCACTCTGCTTCGATTTTTCGGGTCCTTTGAAACGCCTGCCACCACTATCGATCTGAGCGTTATCGGTTATATCATTCCGGGGCTGATTGCCATCTGGATAGACAGACAGGGTGTGATAGAGAGCTTTTCAGCACTTATCATCGCCAGCATCATTGTCCGCTTCATACTGATTCTCTTTACCGGAGGGGAGATAAACTTATGAAAAAGATCTATTGGCGTCCCAGTAAGGTCCCGAGAATTATTCTCGTTGTTATCGCGTGTTTGGCTATCGGCGGTATGGGGGCCGTCGAAGTCTTTAAAACGAAAAACAAGCAAGCCTTTTATAAGGAAAAAATGAAGGCCTCCCGCATCATGAAGAAGAGCATCGATGTACTCCGAGAAAGTAGAATCAAGAAAGTGGGGCCTATTGATCGGGAAGCGGATCCGTCCAATTCCGGTTTAATCGGTTTGCCGGAATCATCCATTACAAGTAAATTCGGACACCTGCCTTCAAAACAGACATCAGCTAATCCCAACTGGGCCGGGGTTATGGTCGACATGCTGAAGAAAGCCAAAGTTCGGGAAGGAGACACGATCGCTGCGGCATTTTCAGGTTCATTTCCCGCTATTAACTTGGCTGTCTATTCCGCTGCAGAGGCACTGAGCTTGGATGTCGTAGCCGTCACCAGCATAACTGCATCCAGCTGGGGAGCAAACGCGCCTCAATTCAATTGGCTGGATATGGAAAGTGTTCTTTATAAAAAGAAGATTATTTCCAATCGGTCGGTGGCCGCCTCTTTGGGCGGGTATGAAGACAAGGGATTCATCCGATCAAAGAAAAAACGTCAAATTTTACATGAAGGGATTAACCGGAACAAACTGCCTCTTTTGGAATTTGAGTCTATAAAGGAGAGTATTGATGCGCGCTTGGAACTCTATGCCCATCACTCAAAGGGTAAAAGTCCTGGTGCCTATATCAATGTCGGCGGTGGTATTATATCGGTCGGCTCACTGAGAGGGAAGGCCTTATACCGTCCCGGGTTGAATCTTAAACACTCTTCCAGTGCCCTCGGTGTTGACAGCGTCATGACCCGCTTCGCATTGGAAGGAGTTCCGGTTATCCATATGGTAAGGATCAATGATCTCGCAGATCAGTACGGTCTTCCCCAGAGCCCGGCTATAATGCCCAGTGTCGGAGAGGGAGATATTTTCATACGAGCACAGTATAATCTTTATCTGACCGGTACTGTTTTGCTTGTGTTGCTGTTGCTTCTCTATTTCCTCCTTAAATTGGATATAGGCTATCGTATTTTCGGTGGCTCACACATGCCGGAGACAACAAAACACCCGGAGCCGATGGTCTAAGGGAGATCGACCATCTCTTGCAATCATCCTCATGGTGCTTGATCAGCACACGGGTCAGTAGCCCGAAAGACGCAAAGAGGGGAACGATCTTGAGATGGAGATCTTATAATAGGGCGTCAGGGTTGGGAAACGGACTTCGAACTCTTTGATCCTCCTCAGTCTGAGTCTCTCTTTATGGTGGGCCGGAGTGATCCCTTTTTAAACCGGCGTCTATTACAGTAGGGCCTGAACGTAGAATTTCCGAACATATTCCTTCACCATCCGTCTTGCGGAGAACCTTGGGGCATTGCTTTTTATGGCCTCTTTCATGAAACGAACCCATCCATGAGGGATACCATCATCAGAGACCTTGTAGTAAAGGGGACGTATCTCCTCTTCCAGGATTCTGTACACGGCTTCCGCATCCGACCGGTCCCTGTTCCCGTTCACCTCCTCGCCACCAAAAGCCCATCCATTTTTACCGTTAAATCCCTCTATCCACCAGCCATCCATGATGCTCAGATTGGGCACGCCATTAATCGCCGCCTTTATGCCGCTGGTTCCGCACGCCTCCATCGGCGGCAAAGGATTATTAAGCCAAATATCCACGCCATGAACGAGATACTGGGCCAGTTGTTCGCCGTAATCTTCAACAAAGGCGATCCGTCCCCCCATTTCGGGGTCCCGCGCAGCATTGAATACCCTCTGAAGGAGCTGTTTTCCCGGATCATCCGCAGGGTGGGCTTTACCTGCAAAAACGACCTGAAGAGGTCTCCAACGATCATTGAGGAGCTTCTTTAACCTCTCCATATCATGGAAAATAAGATCCGCCCTCTTATAGGTGGCAAATCGGCGCGCAAAACCTATGGTCAATACGGAAGGATCCAACAAGGTTCCTCCCGTCAAAACGATCGACGGGCTTACCTTGTCTTCGGTCCAACGTTGGCGTGCCCGATATCGAATAGCATCAATCAATTTGATCTTCAGCCAGTAGTGGGCCTTCCATAACTCTTCGTCCGGTATGTCTTCAACAAACTCCCAGACAACAGGATTATCATGGTCCTCGAGCCAGTCCGGGCCGAGATATTTATTAAAAAGGAGTTCTATCTTGGGCTCTATCCATGTCGGGACATGGACACCGTTGGTTACTGAACCAATAGGGATCTCATCTTCCGGCAAATCCGGCCAGAGGGGCTGCCACATCCGGCGTGTCACTTCCCCATGTTTTCTGCTCACTCCATTTTTATGGCCCGACATCCTGAGGGCAAAGGCAGTCATGTTGAATCCTGCATCAGGATACCTGGGGTGCACCCCTAATTGAAGAAACCCGTCACGGTCCAGCCCCAGGGATGGCCAGTATGACTGAAAATACTTTTCCATAAGATGAAATGGGAATACATCATGGCCTGCGGGGACAGGAGTATGAGTCGAAAAGACACTCGTCCGTCTTACACGATCTACAGCCTCATTGTAGTCCATCCCTTCGAGGATATAATCTCTGATCCTTTCGAGTAAGGCAAAGGCGGGATGCCCCTCATTGAGATGAATCACAGAGTGTTTTATCCCCAACTTTTCCAAAACCTCCGACCCCCCTATACCCAGGACAATCTCCTGACGTAATCTTTGCTCCAGGTCTCCAGTGTATAGTCGGGCGGAGATGCCGCGATTCCAGGGATCATTCAGGTCGATATCCGTATCCATCAGATAAAGGGGCACGCGGCCCACGTCAACCTTCCACACCGCAACATAAATAGGAGGCTCTGTCAGAGGAATTCTAACGATCAGTTGGCCCCCTTCCCCGTTGAGGACCCTGGAAATCGACGCCGCCTCCCGATCAAGGATCTCATCCCTGCTCTCTTGCCAGCCATCTTCTTGGATGACCTGATGGACATATCCCTTCGGATACATGAATCCTACGGCGATAAGGGGTATGCCGAGATCACTGCATTCCTTGATATAATCCCCGGCCAGAAACCCCAAGCCACCAGCATAAAATGGGAGTGAGCGGTGCAGTCCGTATTCGGCAGAGAAGTACGCAATCGGTCGGAAATGCTCGATGTCGATATCCAACAACTCACATCTCTTTCCCTCCACCTCCTTTCGGAATTTGGAAAGGATGAGACGATAGTGACGAAGATAATCAGGATTGTCTGCTGCGGATTCAAGGTCCTGTTTCGGGATCTCCCTGAGCATCCTGTCGGGATTGTGCCCGCTCTCCTTCCATACCTGGCGGTTCAGCATCTTGAAAAGCATTCGCGCCGCCGGATGCCAGCTCCACCAGAGGTTCTCAGCAATGTTCTCCAGTCCTGATATTTGTTCAGGGAGATTGCCAAAAATCCTTTCTTGATTAGCCATCCTTTTCACCATCCATAGTCATGTTTTGTTACAACCAACTCCAGACAATGACGCAGAGATTGCAGAGTTTTTATAGCAACATTCAGCAATATATATGCCATGAATGAACCCATTTATCTTTCGTGACCTGTCTACATGGCCTGATAATCACCCGTATTGTCATGGAGGTCTTTGTACAGGCCTTTTCTTTGATAAGACTCTTTGCCGACTACCTACACTGTCTTCTGTTTTCACAAAGACATGTTTCGATCTCACCCTCTCATTATGATGCGTGGCCTGGGAAAACAAGGCACTATTCTCTCTTGAGATAATCCCTTGTTCAAAAATATCTTCTCTCAAATCGCAAAAAGAACTCTCAGTTCATACACACGAAATATCGGAACTCAACATTCTTTTCTTATTTTTATAACTCATATTAATGAATTAGGGACAAGCAAAGACAACCGAGAATCAAAAAATATAGAAAATTGCGGTAAACCAGAACAAAAGATTCTTACGTAAGCGAGCATTTTCATAAATATCTCATGATATCAATCTTTTGGAGTCCGGCATAGTATTTGCGGATGTAGTCAGTCATCTAATGGAGCGGAAACGTATAACCCGGGGAGGAAGGATTAGAGACTTTAGAAGTCTTAATGAAGGAGGTGGTCATTATGCAATTAATACCATGGAGACAGTTTGGCCCCTTGGGTTCTCTTCGGAGGGACATGGATGATCTATGGGATCGTTTTTTTGGAGAGACTCCACTTGCAAAAACTATGAAGGCTGACTGGAATCCTTCGGTGGATATTTCAGAAACAAAGGACAACTTTGTCGTCAAAGCGGAACTTCCAGGCCTGGATGCCAAAGACGTTAACGTAAGTATTTCCGGGAATATCCTCACGGTCAAAGGCGAAAAGAAAAAGGAAGAGGAGGAGAAGGGTGAGCATCACCATTACGTTGAAAGATTTTATGGTTCTTTTCAGCGCTCTTTTCAGCTTCCTGCCAACGTAAAGACCGATAAGATAGATGCACATTTTGACAAGGGCGTGTTAAAGGTAGTACTGCCCAAGACGGAAGAAGGTAAGAAGAACGAAATTGAGATCAAAGTCAAATAAACAATTGCGGCCTTCCCCGGGCTATAAAAATCGAAAGTGTCTGACATCGTAGTATTCCGGCGCCCCTTTCTGATCAGCTTCAAGAGATTCAGAGGGGTATCTCCCTATTGATAAAACAGTGCTATAACAAGCACCACCATTGCCATCGCTGATAGGCGGTCTCCTGATGGCCTAACTTAATATGAGGTCTTTCCAACGAATCTATTGGGAGTAAAATGAAGAATTATGGATGACGAAAGGTCTGCCCATTTATCTCTTGATGAAAAAGATAATCTGATACGCCTTCTTCATAAGGTAATTCGATTTTGTGTCAGGTCGTTGGCTGTACTTACGACCCTTCTTATTGCGTTTTCGGTTATGGACGTTGTATGGGTTATGTTTCGGCGTCTCAGCCAATCGCCTATTCTGGTTTTGAGAATCAACGATATCCTGTATATTTTCGGGACCCTTTTGGTGGTCCTGATAGCTATAGAAATATTCATCAATATAACGCTCTATCTTAGAGAGGATGTCATTCATGTTAAGTTAGTCATTGCCACCGCACTGATGGCCATCGCCCGAAAGGTGATTGTCCTGGACTATAAGGAAATCAGCTACGAATATGTTTATGCAACGGCTGCCGTTGTTCTGTCTCTCGGTATCACTTATTCTCTTATAACAGGAAAGAACACGAAGAGAATCCGATTAAAAAGTCACAATCCAACTTCTCCATGTGACTCCAAAGAGAATCAGACGGACGCTCGATACCCTGGGGATTAAGCCCTGAAAGATTGATTAGATGCAAATTATTACAAACATGTCCCTTTGTCGCACATCTGTATTGAGATCATTCGACAGAGTTCTCTACAGTAGACTTGCAGGTAGCTGTCAACTGAACATGGAATACTGTAAGTTTTGGAGAGTTGCATATGATGGAATCAGCAAGACCTGTTAAGATTCTTATAACCTGTCTTGGTTTTCTGGCGTTGATTTCCCTTGTCTTTGGTTTTTCTAATGCGCAAACGTCTCAGGTGACGACGCCCGATCGATCCCTTACAATGTTCAGACACGTCGCAATAATGCCTTTCTTAAAAGGCAGGTTTGAATCTCCCGATGGACAGGTGGATAAGCCCTTGAGCCAGCGGCTGACTCGGATTGTTTTTGATCAGCAGAGCTTACGAGCATCATTGTCCTTATCCTCGGCGTCCTCTTCGGTAATCTCCTTTCGGCCTCGGTCAGAACCGCCGCGTCAAATGCCGGGTTAACCATTGCCGAAGGTCTGGGAAAGGCCTCCCTTTATGCCGTTGTTATCTTCTCGAGCGCCGTTGCGCTCATACAACTGGGTATTGCTGAGGAGATTGTAAGATCGGCATTCGGAATGGCTTTCGGCTCTCTGGCCCTGGCGTTCGGATTGGCATTCGGCATAGGGGGCAAGGAGGTGGCAGCAGATTATTTGAAAAACTGGTTTGGGGGAAAAGATCCCTCCGTTCAAGAATAATCTTGGCACGAAAGATTTCCCCATCCTCATCCCGCAGCGATTGTCGCCGTCCTTAATCTGCCCAGGCTTGCTAGGCAATCGCTCAGAGTAAGAAATCTCAACGGGGAAATACAGGGATTGAAAAAAGGCCTTGGTTTCTATAAGGGAAGGGTAAGAGGGATCATGACAGATGGAGAGAAAAGCGGTAGGATCCGATAACACTCATAAAGGGAGTAAAGGAGGTTACTAATGGAACAAAAAAAGAAAAAGAAAAAAGTAAAAAAGGCCACATTTACGATGCATGCTCCTGAGGCCCGGGAGGTTTCGCTGGTGGGGGATTTCAATCATTGGGATAGGTTAAAACACCCGATGAAAAAAGATGAATCCGCCGTCTGGAAGAAGGGCATCATGGTTTCTCCGGGAAGATACGAGTATAAATTTCTGGTTGATGGACAGTGGTGCAATGATCCGAAGAATCAAGAGTCCTGTGCCAACTGTTATGGGACGATAAATAACGTTGTAGTTGTTCCCAGCTCCTGATCGACAGCGCTCCGTCAAGACGATTTCCGAGGTTTAAAGGCAAGAGGCAATGCGGACAAACAGCTTTTGTTGGGGTTAGACCGAACTTGGATGTGCTAATCTAGACGTCATCAAGTTTAAGTCCTCTTCCATAGCCTGGATAAAACAGGGGATAAAATCGCCCTAAAAGCGACACTCGCATTTTAGGGGTGACCACCCACTTCGTCGGCACCGGTCGAATCGATAGGTGAGATGCCGCCCAAGCCAGCAGTCATACTTGCTGTAATTGGGATTAAATCCGCATTTTATGCGCTGCATTTTTTAAGACATCTGCGCTTAATTGCAGTGCCGAATGCTCATCTTCTGACAGTGTAGGTCGGATCTCCTTTAAGACACCCTCTTTACCAATGATACGGGGGAGAGACAAACTGATTCCCTTCAGTTCTTCAATCCTTTCTACAAGGCTTGAAACCGTGAATACCCTGCGCTCATCATCGCTGATCGCTTGTGTAATCTGGGCGAGTCCGGCCCCTATTCCATGATAAGTAGCTCCTTTTCCTTCGATGATACGATAAGCTGCCTTTCGTACACCGTCTTCGATCTGTAATTTTACTTCATCGGTAAAAGGAAAGCCGATCTGTTCAGCAAAATCTAAGAGGGGAACACCACCGACTTTTGCGCTTGACCAGATCAGCACTTCCGAATCGCCATGTTCTCCCAAGACGTATGCATGAACCGACAGTGATGCAACACCTAGATGCTCACCAATAAGAGATCGAAATCTCGCGGTGTCAAGTATTGTCCCGGATCCGATAACTCTGCCTGAAGGTAAACCGGAGATTTGGCCTACCACTTTTGTCATGATGTCAACAGGATTTGAAGCAACAAGGAGTATTGCTTCGGGTACATATGCAAGTGCACGAGGAACGACTGTTTTGAAAACCTGTGCATTTCTTTCCAACAACTGAAGTCGTGTTTCATTTTGCTTTTGCGCTACCCCACAAGCTAGGATAACAACCCCCGCGCCCTCCAGTTCTGGATAGTCCCCGGCAGACACACGTACCGGTTTTCCAAAGGGGGTTGCATGCATAATATCTTCGGCATGGGACTGTGCCATCTTCTTGTCGATATCGATCAGCAAAAGCTCGCTTGCAACACCCTTAAGGGCAATCGCATATGCGGCTGTGCTGCCGACAAATCCACATCCGACTATACCCACTTTCATTATCTGTTTCCTTTATGCAAGATAACCGACTCATCCACTACCATATCCTTATCCTATCTGACTTGTGATGATCCCGCTTCGGTCTTTCCGCCTCTCTCTTTTGCAAGGATCTCCCCTAGGGCGTCCTTGAGGTTGTCTGCAACGAAATCGGGCTTATAGCCTTGGTAACCTTGTTTTTCCTCTTCACTCTGGTTGATTAAACCGGCCATGTTAAGGCCGGCCTTCTTGGCACCGATCAGATCCGTTTCATATTTGTTGCCGATGTATGCCGCTTCAGAAGGTTTTACGTTCAACGAGGCCAGAGCGATATGGAAGAGTCTTGGATCGGGTTTTCGAAAGCCGTAGTCCGAGGATATGACAGTGGCATCAAAGAAATCTTCAATTCGGAGCGCACGTAGCTCAGGGTTACAGAATATTCTCTGCGCGTCGGATATTATTCCCAGTCGATAGCGTTTTCGAAATTCATTAAGCGTCCAAAAGGTATCATTATACAGACGAAAATGCTTACGGGAGAGCGATCGGTAAAGCTGCGTGACGATCATATTCAGGTACTGGTCGGTTGTTCCGCCATGTTCTCTGAGAACGCGACCGAAGGCCCGTGTTATATCTACCTCTGGATACCTCTCCCTGCTTCTGGCGAATTGCTGGTTTATCTGGGCCAGATAGAGCTCTTTTATTTCTTTGCCGGGGATGTATACGCGACGATATTCGAGGAAACGGCTCATTGACTCAAATATGAAATCATCATGTTCCTCAGTGTGAATGTCAATCAATGTGCCATATACATCAAAAAGGACTACCTTTAATTGTCCCATGTATGACTCCTACTTTGATCCATTTCAATTCAGAACCTTAAACAGCTTAGGGCTTCCATGGCGAGCCATTTCCGATGCCCCTGACAAAGCCATCTATTTCTGGCAATCCTCAGTTCTCCCAGTGCCATGTAAAAACGGTTTCGATGGGTTATCCTATCAAACAGCGATCCCGGATCAGGAAAATGCTCACAGTAATGACGGTAAAAACAGGTTATAAAAGGCTCTGCTGCATCGGCTTTCAGGATTCGCCAGGCAAAATGATGCCTTAGTTCCGCCGCGAGAAAACCCAGATCGTAGGCAGGGTCTGTGAACTGCATTCGTTCCAGGTCGATGGCCGTGAGTCCATCTTCATGATCAAAGATGAAGTTCGTTGGGGTTGCATCGCCGTGTACCAATACGGATCGAGCCTTAAGCATGGCAGGATCTCTTCTCCACTGCCGACACAACTGATCGAGCTCAATGCCTGTTTCATGACGCACAATCCCATCCACTGTCAATTTGTGCGTTATTTGTCCGAAATATTCGGAAGTATATTCGAAATCCACATAACTTTTCCCTGCGTCCTGCTTATGTAGCCTGGCAAAAAAATCGGCCAATAGGATCAGGGTTCTTTCCAACTGTTCATTCTGTCCTTCATACGCCGCCTTTTCGATAAAGTAATCCAGGTCATGGCCACCGGCAAAATCTTCAACAAGCATACAATTGATGTGTTCGTTTTTCTCAATGGGTCGTACAGCCTGATGGGGATATCCACAGAATCCCCTCTTACGAAGGTCTTGAAGACTTGAAAATTCATGGTCCATGCTTTTTTTTCGGTCAAGGGGGGACAGTTCATGGCGGTTGCCAAAAAATTTGCAGACCAAACACAAACCCGATTTGTTCTCACGATAAAGGTAGACCGTTTTTTTCTTGTTGAGGGCGGCCCGTGTAAACTGAGGAAGTTCTAATTCAATTCCTTCTTTGGGCAGCACCGTAGTTGCAAGATGATGGTACACAGGATCCTCAGGCCTCGGGTCGATTACGGCAGGAGTTTCTGATATTGAAACGGCACATTTACCCCCTACGTCGTATGAGACAATCAAAATAGTCTCCTTTTTTCCCTATGATTCTTTCTGATTGTGACCCATTTTTTAATGCTTTGTATATCCCTAAGGATGATCTGATTTTAATTCTCTGGTAGTGGGCATAAAGGCCTGTGATAAGAGTAGTAAGTGGGATGAATCGAGGTGTTCAGGCTGTCGACCCGGGTGAGCCTTTAGAAAAGAGCAGCCATGGCCTTTAAGGGTCATTTGTATCTCCTGGTATGAGGGGCCTATTTCTTTTAAGTTTCAGCACTATCAGGAGCTTAACGGCTTTGAGTGGAAGAGGTGCCTGTTCTGACGCCTCTTTTTTTTACCTCCCTCCGACAATTAGATGAAAAGTTATTTGACTCTATCTTTTTTATATTTAATTATAATGTGAAGTTGACATCATTATCATTAATTTTTTTATAACAATCAAAAGGACTTATGTCAATAGAAACCAAAACTTGATAAATAAAAAAGGTAACACGCCGATATCGTCTGTTTCTTTTTTTCATAACCAATAGATAAAGGATATTTCGAGATGAAACCCAAGCTTATAATAATATTGATTATTGTTGCTCTGTTTCTCATCTTTTTAATCCAAAACACACAGGTTGTCACCCTGCATTTGTATTTTTGGAAGATATCCATGTCCCAGGTTATCCTCATTCCATTGGTTTTCCTTGTTGGATTTGTTGCGGGGTATATCGTAGCCAGAATCACCAAAAAGAATATCTTGTAACATGAACAGATACTGTTTTTATAGGATGTGTGCGGATCATAGCAAGATCAGAGGGCAAAAGGATCCCACGCTATGTTATCTCTTTTGATTATTAGGTGACTATCCTTATTTGTACAAATATAAGGAGGAGACAATCATCATAGGAGGTTACTAATGGAACAAAAAAAGAAAAAGAAAAAAGTAAAAAAGGCCACATTTACGATTCATGCTCCTGAGGCCCGGGAGGTTTCGCTGGTGGGGGATTTCAATCATTGGGATAGGTTAAAACACCCGATGAAAAAAGATGAATCCGCCGTCTGGAAGAAGGGCATCATGGTTACTCCGGGAAGGTATGAATACAAATTTCTGGTTGATGGACAATGGTGCAATGACCCAAACAATCAAGAGTCCTGTGCCAACTGTTATGGGACGAGAAATAACGTTGTAGTTGTTCCCAGCTCCTGATTGGAAGCGCCCCGTTACGACGAATTTCGATGTTTAGAGGACATGAACAATGCCTGCTGAAAGCATAGAATCTTTTGTGAAGACGTTGCAGTCTGAAGGTGTGGCGGCCGGGAAAAAGGCTGGTGAAAAAATCAGAAAACAGGCTGAGGAAGAGGCTGAGAAGATCCTTTCCGATGCCCGCGCAGAGGCTGAAAAAATAATTTCCAGGGCAAGAGGCGATGCGGACAAACTGCTTTTAAGGGGCCGGACCGAACTGGAATTGGCCGCTCGAGACGTCACCCTCAGGCTCCGTGAATCGATCGGCAAGGGGCTTTCGGCAATGCTCTCCCGGAATATAGAGAAAAAACTCTCCAATCCGGATTACCTCGGAGAGATTCTCCGCGAAGTCATCGTCGCCTATGCCGAGGCCGACACGCAACAAAGGCCCTTGATGGAAATCAACATTTCAGAGGATACGCGCGACAAGCTGAATGAGAACCTCCTCAAAGACCTCTTTCGTAGTCTGGGTGAAACAGAGGACAGGATTGCCCTCAAAGCGACACTCGCAAAAGCAGGCTTCGAATATAAAATACAGGGTGCAACGGTTGAAGTGACACCTGATTCTCTTTCGGAAATGATCTCTGAGATGGTTGGTCCCGCTCTCCAGGATGCGCTCGGCAAGTTCATGGATAGGAAGGAAGAAAAGATACCTCTATCAGACGATTCTGAAAGTGGAGAAAAAAGCGCTTTAGAAAAAGAGTAACCTTCACCCTATGACCGCCTTCTTCAAACGATATTTTTACCTGTTGTGCGTCCTGCCTGACATCGGCGAGTTCGGGAGCACGCCACCCCTCACCAAGCAGGGGCTCCTGACTGTCGTCACCGAATCCGAGGGCCCTGTGGATATTGTGCAGGTCCTGCTCTTGAGCGACGATCTTCTCGAAAGAGAGGCCGTCCTTACAGGGGAGAGAGATCCGGACACCGCGGATCCGGCGGTGCTTTCTCTTCAGCAGGTAAAAGGTGAGCAACCCTTGCCCCATTTTCTCAGGCCTCACGAGGAAGATGAAGAGGAATCTTCCGATGACTCGGTTTCCGGTGATCCGATCTGGCAAAACTACTTTCAGTACGCCTCTGATAGGGCACGATCTTCCCGATCCCCTTTTCTTCGGGCCTGGGTCGGATTCGAGGTCGGAATGCGCAATGCCCTGGCAAGGCTCCGGGCAGAGGCCCTGGACCTTGATCCGGATCCGTACATGGTGGCCCAAGGACTTGGTGATCCGGAGTTCCCTTTTGAGGGGATTCTGGAGGGTTGGAGGGCGTCCTCTAATCCTCTCGAGGCCCTGGAAGCGCAGGACAGGGTCCGCTGGAACTGGGTGGCTGAACATGAGCAATGGTACAGTTTTAATAGCAACGAAGTCGCCGCGTACACAGCCAGGATAATACTCCTCCATCGGTGGCGGAGAATCAACCAAGGGGATGAAAACAAGCCTTAGATCGGTTTCTTCAGGGAAAGGAATATTGTGAAAGGACACATTGTCTCCGTATTTGGGAACATGGTGATTGCAGAGACCAGCGGACGTGTCGTGAAAAACTCCGTGGGATACTGCAACCGCTCTGATGGAGCCAGACTCCTGTGCGAGGTTATCCGGGTACGGGGGAAGATGGCCGATCTTCAGATTTTCGAAGAAACAAGAGGTCTCCGCGTGGGAGATGAGGTGGATTTGCAGGAGGAAATGCTCTCTGTAACGTTGGGGCCGGGCCTCCTCGGGCAGGTCTATGACGGGCTTCAGCGCCCCCTACCCCAGTTTGCTGAAAAAGCCGGATACTTTCTCAAGCCGGGCACATCAGTGGACCCGCTGGATCTCGAACGCACGTGGGAATGGTCCCCCACGGTCGAAAAAGGGGTCACGGTTTTTCAAGGAGATACACTGGGTGTCGTGCCGGAGAGTGTTTTCGATCATCCGATCATGGTGCCTTTCAACTGGTCAGGAGAGTTCCTTGTCGAATCGATCGCCAAAGCCGGGCAATACTCCCTCAGCGAGAAAGTCGCCACGCTCATGGACGGGGAGGGACAAAAAAGAGAGGTCACGATGCATCAGACCTGGCCGGTCAAACGTCCTCTGTGCCTGGCCAGACGCCGTCTCATGCCTGAAGATCCCCTGGTGACCCGTATACGTATCATCGACTCCATGTATCCTGTCGCCCGTGGGGGGACCTACTGTATTCCCGGCCCATTCGGCGCGGGGAAGACCGTGCTGCAACAGATTACATCCCGAAACGCGGAAGTCGACATTGTGATTCTCACGGCCTGCGGAGAGCGCGCCGGAGAGATCGTGGACACGATCCGTGAATTTCCCCGTCTGGAGGATCCGCGCACAGGTCGAAGCCTCATGGAGAGGACCATTATCGTCTGTAACACTTCGGCCATGCCCGTGGCGGCCCGGGACGCGTCGGTCTATACGGGAATCACGCTGGCCGAGTATTACCGCCAGGCCGGACTGCACGTTCTCTTTCTGGCCGACTCCACCAGCCGATGGGCCCAGGCCATGCGGGAGATCTCCGGCAGGCTTGAAGAGATCCCAGGAGAGGAGGCCTTTCCCGCCTACCTGGAAAGCCGCATTGCCGGATTTTACGAACGGGCCGGCGTCATAGAACTCCGGAACGGACAGAGGGCCTCGGTGACCATAGGGGGGACCGTCAGTCCTGCAGGGGGGAATTTTGACGAGCCTGTCACCCAGGCCACCCTGAAGGTTGTGGGGGCGTTTCACGGGCTGAGCCGGGATCGAAGCGACGCGCGCCGATATCCGGCAATCGATCCCCTGGAGAGCTGGAGCAAGTATTCGGGAATTATTGAACCGGGGAAAGTCGAGCGGGTTCGATCCCTGCTTAAAAGGGGCAATGAGGTTCGCCAGATGATGACGGTTGTGGGAGAGGAAGGGACCACCATGGACGACTTCACTGCCATGCTCAAAGGCGAATTCTTTGATGCATCCTATCTGCAGCAGAATGCCTTTGATAGCGTCGACGGGACCTCGCTTCGAGAGAGGCAAAGATTCGTCTTTGACAAGGTGTTGGAGGTTCTCAACCTGGACTTCGCGTTCAGTGAAAAGGATCAGGCCAGGAACAGCATGGTAAAGATCGGAAATCTATTTAGAGACTGGAACTACGCGCCCTGGGACCCGACCGTCATAGACTCTCCTGCGGGAGGGGACGTTGAGGGAGGGAAAAACGGAAAACAGGATGAATCGATCGAGGGTCCCGGAGATCCGGACAATGGG
Source organism: Thermodesulfobacteriota bacterium (assembly GCA_034189325.1). GTDB lineage: Bacteria > Desulfobacterota > DSM-4660 > Desulfatiglandales > Desulfatiglandaceae > JAXHUM01. The sequence continues at coordinate 36,799 of JAXHUM010000029.1, read as the reverse complement.
CAGGGGGACGTTTCCGGCCACCACGAAGACAATCACAAGAAAGAGGTGAATCAAGAGGGTGAGGAGGCTCGTGGAGATTTCAGAGAGATTCTTCGTCAGATCGATGCCTTCATAGAGAGCAGGGGCCGCTCAGCAGGCGCCAAGGATGAGGAGTATGGGGTGGAGAGGCCTTCAAGCCATCTTGCTCAAAAGGCAAAAACCGTGACAACGGAGGCAAGGCCGAAAAGCAGGAGGACCCTTTCGGGGCAGAGCAAGGTTGAAGAAGACGACCAGCATGAAAAAGGGGAAGAAAAGGAGTGAGAAAGACCTTCGATGAAATAACCCGCATCGCCGGAAACGTCGCGGCGGTGAAGGCGAAAGGCGTGGGATATGAAGACCTGGCTGTGATCACTTCCTCCTATGGACCTTCACTGGCCCAGGTCATTCGACTGGACCGCGACGAGGTGAGCCTCCAGATCTTTTCAGGCACCGAGGGTGTTTCAACCGGCGATCGCATCCGGTTCCTCGGCCGCCCCATGCAGATACCCTTTGCCGAGACGATGTTCGGTCGGGTGTTTGATGGGTCAGGGGACCCTCGTGACGGCCGTCCTGAGATCACGAGCAACAGGATCGATATCGGATCGCCGGCAGTGAACCCCGTCAAAAGACGTCGTCCGGATAAAATGATCCACACCAATATCCCTATGATCGACCTGTTCAATACGCTGGTGGAATCACAGAAACTTCCTATTTTTTCCGTTGCCGGTGAGCCGTACAATGAATTACTGGCCCGGATAGGCCTCCAGGCTGATGCGGACATCATGATACTGGGGGGAATGGGACTGCGGCACGATGACTACCTCACATTTCGCCGGATATTTGAAGAAGGAGGAGTTATGGAGAGGAGCATTCTCTTCATTCACACGGCCGCAGATCCCGTGGTCGAATGCCTCCTGGTCCCGGACCTCTGCCTGGCCGTGGGTGAGCAGTTCGCCCTCCAGGGACGACGCGTCCTGGTCCTGCTGACCGACATGACGTCCTTTGCGGATTCTCTCAAGGAGATCTCCATCACCATGGAACAGGTCCCTTCCAATCGAGGGTATCCGGGCGATCTCTACACTCAGATGGCCAAGCGGTATGAGAAGGCGGTTGATTTTGAAGATACCGGATCCATGACGGTCCTTGCCTGCGTGACCATGCCCGGCGACGACGTGACCCATCCGGTTCCCGACAATACAGGATATATTACCGAGGGCCAGCTCTACTTGCGCAATGGACGCATCGAGCCTTTCGGCTCGCTATCCCGGCTCAAGCAACTGGTAAACGGTGAGACCCGGGATGACCACCGGGCGATCATGGATGCCTGCATTCAACTCTATGCCCAGTGTGATGACAGCCGGGAAAAGCAGGAGATGGGATTTGAGATGTCGCCGTGGGATCAAAAACTCCTGAAATACGGGGATCTTTTTGAACAAAAGGTGATGGATCTCCGCGTAAATCTCCCGCTCTTTGACGCCCTGGATCGATGCTGGGGAATCCTCGCCCAATGCTTCGAACCGGAGGAAGTGGGAGTCCGGCAGGCGATCCGCGACAAACACTGGCCGAGCGAGATCCCTGAGACAAGCTCCCGGGAGAGGGAGAAAGACAGCAAAGAGGAGGAAGATTCCGGAACGGGTGAGGAGAATGTGGAAAGAGACGAAGAAGTCTCCATTCCAGATTTGAAAATGACAGGGGAAACCAAAAAAGGCCGGGGGAATGGCGAGACCGAAGAAAAAGATTAAAATGACCTGGGCCGAGCTGAGACAGCAGCGAAACGCACTGGCACGTTTTGAGCTCTATCTCCCCACTCTGCAACTCAAACAGCAGCAGCTGCAGACAGCTATTCTTAAGGTCCGTCGTGAACATGGGCAACTCAGACAGGAGGCGGATGCCATTGAGCAGAGAATATCCCTGTACAAATCGGTTTTCAGGGATACGGCCGGAGTCCATGTGGCAGCCCTGTCCGAGCCGGGAGATATCAAGACCTCTACGGCGAACATTGCGGGAGTCATGGTCCCAATATTTGAATCCGCCGCATTTCCAGAGGCCCTGTACAGCCTTTTCGGCACCCCTGCCTGGGTTGATCAGGCCCTTTCAGATAGGCGCGAACAGAACATGACCCTTGTGAAGCTCGAAATCGTGGAGCACAAGCTGGCCCTGCTTCAAGACGAGCTCAAGAGGATCATGCAGAGGGTCAACCTGTTCGAAAAGGTGATTATCCCGGAAGCGCGGGAAAATATCCGGCGTATTCGAATCGCTCTGGGCGATCGAATGACGGCGGCGGTTGCCCGGGCAAAAATCGCAAAGGAAAAACTGCAGGAGCGGGAACGGGGGTACAAACAGGAGGAGCGACCCACATGATCGTGAAGATGTCCAGGGTCTACATTGCCGTCCGTCGCGCTGACAGGGATAAACTCCTCGATCGACTGGGGCGAATGAACCTGCTGCATTTCCAGCCGGTTCAACCGGAAGAGGCTCTCCCCGACGACGAGACACTCCAGGAGATCACGGACATAGACCGCGCATTGGCTATCTTGTCTGCGGTAAAGCCTTCCGGGAAAACCTCCCCTCACAAGCCTGTCGATTCCGCGCGTGAGGCCATCCAAATCCACGCCTTTATCATGGACAATCAAAATCGCCTCAATGAATTACATCGAAGATTGGAGGGTCTGAAAATCTGGGGCAGTGTCCGTCTCGATCAATTCGAGGCCCTCCGTGAAGCCGGCATTGAGGTGCGGTTCTACGCAATACCCCGGTCACAGGCCCACGAAGTCAGGACGGAGTTAAGCGAAATCATCTCCCCCTTACCGGGAAAGCGTGTACTGACGGCCGTGATCGACCGAAGGGGGTCCTATGATGTACCCGAGGGTTCCGAACCGGTGCCGCTTCCGGATCAAGATCGGCCCTCCATCCTTGCCGAGGCGGAAAAGGTTGATAAGGACCTGAAAAGAGGATATCAAAGGCTCTCACAACTGGCCGCTTTGACGGGGGATTTGGAGGCCGAACGGGATCGATTGATTTCAAGGACCGCCTTTGTCACGGCGCGACGTAGCGGGTTAAGCATGGAGGAACTCTTCGCAGTTCAGGGATGGCTCCCCGAGGAAAAGGCGGAAGACCTCACGTCCCGTTTGTCTGGAGAGGGGTTTCCCGTCGCCGCCCTCTCAAAGCCGCCGACGCCGGAAGACGCCCCCCCCACCCTTATTCAATACTCTCGATGGACCGGACCGATAAAGAGCCTGTTCGATATGCTGGGCACCCTTCCCGGGTACCGCGAAATCGAACTGTCGCCCTTTTTCATGCTGGCCCTTCCCCTCTTCACGGCGATGCTGATCGGGGATGCGGGCTACGGCCTGTTGATCTCACTGGTTGGAATCCTGTTCTACAAGAGGCTTGGCCGTGCCGTGGGTCGGCCCAAAGCTCAAATCCTTGTCATCTTCGGTCTGACGACCCTGTTTTGGGGAATCCTTACGGCCAACTACTTCGGGGTCACCCCATCCATCATTGCAAAAGCCGGGGGATTCGTAAAACCGGAAGAAGCAGGAGGTAAGATTGATTATGACGCCCTCCTGGCGGGGAAGGGATTTTGCAGCCATACTACGAAAATAATGCTCAGGGCAGGACTCTTCTGGGAAGAAGATCCAAAGGCGGCAAGGTTTCTCCTGATGAAGCTGTCGCTTATCATCGGCTGCCTCCATCTCATCCTGGCCCGTCTTCGAAGAATGATAGAACGTGCGCCGGACCAGCGCGCCCTGGCAGAGGCGGGGTGGATTATCGCCCTTGCCGACATGTTGGCCCTGATCTGGTATCTGCTGTTTATCGGCGTGGAGCGCGCCCCCCTCTTTTTGTGGTGGATCCTCCTGGCGGCCCTGCTTCTCTCTTCCTGGTTCGGTGGGCCGGGAAAGGGAGTGATCAAAAGGATCCTTATCGGCTTTGCCTCGTCTCTGCTTCCGCTCCTGAGCACCTTCAGCGATACCATGAGCTATCTACGGCTGTTCGCCGTGGGCCTGGCCAGCTATTTTATCGCCTCCGCATTCAATGCCCTGGGCCTGCAGGTGGCGGAGGCGGCGACCTGGTTTACGGCCGTGCCGATATTAATATTCGGGCACGGGCTCAATATCGGTCTGGCGGCCATTGCTGTTTTTGCTCACGCCGTGAGGCTCAATATGTTGGAGTTTTCAAATAACGCCGGAGTCCAATGGGTCGGATATCCCTACCGGCCCTTCAACACAGGACCGGTAACCAATTCTGGAGAGGAATTATCATGACGATTATTGAATTTGTAGCTCAAATGTCAATGGGACTCGTTTTGGCCGGCGCCACCATTGGGAGCGCCCTGGGAATCCAGGCGGTGGGTCGTGCTGCGACAGGCGCCTGGGCCAAGGAAGCCAAGGAGGGAAAAACCCTCAATTTCTCTTACATCATCCTGATCGGCATGCCCCTGTCTCAAACGATTTACGGGTTTATCCTGACCCTTGTCGGCCTTGCCCCGCTGGTAACGGGAGACAATCCCGTCACTGCAAGACATGCCGGCACATTGCTCGGCGTAGGGCTCGCAGGGGGATTGGCCGAGTTCTTCAGCGCCTGGATACAGGGCCTGATCGGGGCCGGCGCCTGCCGGGCCCTGTCCGAGGGAGAGGGAAAGGGCCTGGTCTTCATGATTATCGCCATGGGCATTGTGGAAACCGTTGGGTTGTTCGGCTTTGTGTTTCTCCTCCTGGTGCTGCCATGACGCCTTTGTTCCGGATACGCCACATTATTGGCCTGTCCAATCGTAAGAGTGCGTGATTCAGATCCCTCTTCCTTGACACCCTCAGAGGAGACCCTATGCTTCCTTACATATTCTTTGCCGTCGGATTGGTATTTCTCATCAAAGGCGCTGATTTTCTTGTGGAGGGGGCCTCCGCCATTGCCAGGCGTTTCAAGATATCCGACCTTGTGATCGGGTTGACGGTCGTGGCCTTTGGTACGTCCACCCCCGAGCTTTTCGTGAATGTCATCTCCAGCGTCAAAGGGAATTCGGAAATCGCCATCGGCAATGTCCTGGGCAGCAACATTTCCAACATATTCCTCATTCTCGGCATATCCTCAATTATCTATCCTTTGACGGTCACAAAGGGGACCGTTTGGAAAGAGATCCCTTTCAGCCTTCTGGCTACTTTTGTCCTGGGCGTCCTCGCGAACGATCAGCTTATTGATCACAGCGAGGCCTCCTCCCTCACAAGGATAGACGGCCTGGTCTTTCTTTCGTTCTTCATCATTTTTCTCTACTACTCCTTCGGGATTGCCAAAAGCATAGAGGGCATGCATGACCATATAAGCCGGAAGGAACATGGACTTCTGAAATCGTGCCTGCTGGTTGTTGCTGGTTTGGCCGGCTTGAGCCTGGGAGGAAAATGGATTGTTGACGGCGCAGTGTACATGGCCCTTAAGTTGGGGATGAGCGAGTCTCTGATCGGCCTGACCATTGTTGCCGTGGGAACATCCCTGCCGGAACTGGCCACCTCTGCCATGGCCGCTTACAGAAGAAACGTGGAGATCGCCGTGGGGAACGTAGTGGGGTCGAACATTTTCAATATCTTTTTCGTCCTCGGTGTGAGTTCAACAATAAAGCCGTTGCCGTTCACGCCAAAAAACAATATCGACATCGGGATGGTGATATTGGCCGGTCTCCTCCTTTTTTTCTCCATGTTTACTGGAAAGAAACGAACGCTGGAAAGATGGGAGGGTTGTGTCTTTGTCGTCGTCTATGGAATTTACACCCTCTTTCTCGTTGTTCAGGGCTAAGTTAATCTCTGGATTGAAAGAGTGACTTCATTTTCTTTGTATCTTATCAATAAATCCAGGGGTATCTTGGAATGAAAAAACTGAGTAAGACATTCCTGACAGGTCTCGTGGCTATCCTTCCCATATTGGCCACGATCTACATCCTGCTCTGGCTTATGATCACAGCGGAAGTTTTTCTGGGAAAGGGCATTCGGATCATTCTTCCGGAGCAATTCTATTGGCCCGGGATGGGCGTTATTGCAGGCATAGTGGTCATTTTTTTATCCGGAGCGCTCCTTCAGGCGTGGATGGTGCGAAAACTCTTTGAATGGGGGGAGGGTCTGATCTACAGAATTCCTTTCGTCAAATCGGTCTATGGTTCCTTTCGGGATTTTCTGCATTTTGTGTCGGCGCCTGACAAGAAGGCGGACAATAGCAGGCAGGTGGTCATGGTTAAAATCGGGAATACGGACATGGAGATCATGGGCCTCGTTACTCGACGTGATTTCAAGGGCCTGCCCGACGGGATTGGAACGGAAGCGCATGTTGCCGTCTATATCCCTATGAGCTATCAGATAGGCGGGCATACCGTCATCGTCCCCAAGTCATCCATAAGACCGGTAGAGACCTCCATGGAACAGGCCATGCGCTTTATGCTTACGGCCGGAATGATGACAAAGCATCCTGATATTAAAACCAAAACAACGGGCTCAGGAGTCTTGAAGCCGTAAAGCACTTTTTATTGCCCTTCTTATTTTGTCATTCATGTCTCTGATGTCGGCCGATTTATCCACCTAATAGCAGGCGGCAATAGGACCTGGACCGTGCCGGAATATCTCTGACCGGTCTCCTGCTGTCATCGCATCGCAACCCGATTCTACGACCTTCGGCAAAAAACTTGAGGCGACACTGTCTTTGAGGACTCTTTTTTAAAGACTATCCAAGATTGGAATTAACGAAGTCCCAGTTTATAAGGTTCTTCACGAAGGCGTCAAGATAGTCACCACGCCTGTTCTGATAGTCAAGATAATAGGCATGCTCCCACACGTCCACAGTCAACAGCGGCTTCAAGCCATTAGCAATGGGGGTATCGGCATTGGATGTCTTCATAATCGCCAGCCTTTCATCTTTCTGCACCAGCCAGGCCCATCCGCTGCCAAATTGTGAGAGGGCCACACTCTTGAACTCCTGCAGGAAGGCATCATAACCTCCAAGATCGGAGGAGATCCTCTCCGCAACACGACCGGTAGGAGTGCCTCCCCCGTTTGGTTTCATGCATTGCCAATAGAATGCGTGGTTCCAGACCTGGGCGGCATTATTGAAAATCCCTACTCTCTCTTTGTCCCCTGCAGTTTCCTTAATGATGTTTTCAAGGGACTCATCAGCCAAATCAGTTTTGTCGATCAGTTTGTTGAGATTGGCGACATAGGTACTATGGTGTTTGCCATGGTGTATGTCCAGCGTCTTCTCGCTGATAAGCGGGGCTAATGCCGTCTTTGCATAGGGGAGTTCCTTTAAAGTCACAGTCATTGTTTTTCTCCTTTTTCTTGAGGTTTTCGTATTCGCTCAATCTTTTAAACCGATTATTTCTTATGGATCCTGACTGAAGATAACAGCACTATATGGACCTATACTGATATCACCTGCGAAAGACATCCGATCCTTTTCGCTCTCTTTGGCCACGGTATCACTGCTTGGATGATTGCTGAAGTCGGGATCATACCCAATCAGGTCGCTGTTAAAACGAATCTTCCAGACACCACGGTTTGGAAAACCAATTTGATATTGATGATGACTCCGGTTCACCATGTTTAGAACAACTATCACGCTGTCTCCCGGCCCTGTTTTGTCCCACCGATGAAAGGCGATTATCCTGTCTTCCCTGTTCACATGATGGACATCGACATGTTGACCGCAGAGGCCTCGTGTAAGGCCTGCCGAATTAAGCCGCAAACGGATCAAATCACGATACAGATCCAGGATCCCTTTATATATCTCTTTTTTGGACCAGTCTATTGGGTCCTCGTCGTGAAACCATTCGTCCTCAAGAAACTCCTGGCCTTGAAAAATCATCGGCACGCCGGGTGCGGTAAAGACGATGGCCGCACCCAGGGTGGATCTCTTCTTGGCAAACCAGGAACCTGCATCACCCGGCGAGATCTCCTCAGGAACCCGCGCTTTGCCGTTAGCAACTTCATCATGGGATTCCGTGTAGATGACCCTCTCAAAAGCCGATTCATTATAGCGGTGCAAAATCGCATCCCGGACAGCCTCCACGTTTCGAGCCTGATCATCGCTTGCTATTAAGGCTTCTCGGACGGGATGCACAAATCCTGCGTCCCATTGGGCATCAAAGCCCGCACCACCATCGGCCGTATCTTTTGTGAGGAAGGGATTATCTTTCAGATCCTCAGCAATCGTCATTTTGCGGCCCTGAGGATCCCTTATCACGTCGTTGATCCCTTGCATCAAGCCCCAGCCCTCCGGAATATCATGCTCCGGGTCGTTGTCATTCCCGTAAACATTCCGAATATAAGCGGTCATATCCCACCGAAGCCCATCCACCCGATAATCATTCAGCCACATCAGGACATTGTCACGGATATATTCTCGAACCTCCTCACGTCCATAATCCGGACGCGTTTCGCCCCAGGGGGTCTCAGACCTCCAGTCATTGTAGAAATAGATCCCTCCCTTTCCCTCTGCACTCCACCCGTCAAACTGCCAGATGTCTAAATCACTCGGCCCGAAGTGATTATAAACCACGTCCAGTATCACGGCTAACCCACGCTCATGTGCCGCACGGACAAACTCCTTAAAAGCCTTTGGACCTCCGTAATCACTTTCAATGGCAAAAAGGTGGGCCGGGTTGTAACCCCAGGAAAAGCCTCCCGCAAACTCCATGGCCGGCATGATCTCGATCACGTTGACACCGAGATCGCTCAGGTAGGGTAGCTTTTCTATGGCGCTCTGGAAACTTCCCGGAGGACCGCCGGGTTGATCATTGAAAGTCCCGATATGCATTTCATATAGGACCATTTCGTGTAAAGGCGGTACCCGAAACTCGTCCACTCCCCAATCAAAATCGGGATCATGAATAATCCCGTTTCCTATTGAGCTGGTGACTTCCCGGACATACGGGTCGATGCGAATCCATTCCTCTCCGTCATGGATAAGGATATACTTGTATTGGTCTGCCTTCTTTGCATGGGAAACCTCCGTAGACCAGTAACCATTGCCCTCGCCGGCAAGTGGATGGGCCGTTTTCGACCAACCGTTGAATGTCCCCGACACAAAGACTTGATCGGCGTGAGGTGCCCACACGCGAAAAGCGATCCCTTTCTCTAGAATGAGAGCCCCCTTACCGGTTCTTTTCGGTGTCATTGTCATTGATTTCCTTTCTTATAGTCGAGATAGGTGGTCAGGACAACCAGCAGAATGGAATCATCTAAATTAACCTGAAGGTCACCGGGCGGATTCAGATAAATTCCGCCCGTTCTCTCCGTTGATCTTGACTTATCCCTTATTCCCAAGGCGATGTCACCTTTTTTGGAGACAAATTCTCTTATCTCTTTGAAACTCATTTGGTACTTCGTGAAACCAAAAAAGGATGCCGGACGAAAGCAAATTTCAGCTCCCCCTGCAGTAAAAAGCTCCTCAAAGACAACATTCAGTTCCCTTCGGAGCGCGACATGGGCAAGAATATGACTGAGAATATAAGGACTAATGATCACTTCTCCGGTTCGATGTTGAAAAAGCTTCTCATTCTCAGGGTCCATAAGCTCGACAAGGATTTCCGGTTTTGAAGTACTCTCAGGCAGTATCTCCTTCAGTATGTGATATCCCAGTATGGTCCTGGCATCGGACTCTTCGTTTGAAACCAGCCAGCTGTTGGCGAGAAAGACGATATTGTCATATTGCTTCGGATTGATTCTTTCGAGATCCGAAGGAGAGGTATAATCCCCTTCAAGATGGCGTAATGTGACCCCTTTCTGATGGGAATTATGACGGGACATATACTCCTCTCTTTGCGTGATTGGAATCAGGGAAAGCAGGTCAATATGATAATGTTCGTTTTCATAGCTATCGAATTCCTGGATAAGGGCGGGCATCTTATGATTCCAGCCCAGGATAAGAACGCTCCTTTCGGAATTCTCCTCACGGATTACAGGCCTATGATTTCGCTTGGATCCTTTCCGGAAAGAATTCTCTACCGGATCCGTTTCCGCATGTTTTCTTGCAAGAAAGACAAGTCGGTCATTGACCTCTAGCGTGGAACCTTCTGGAGGATTGAGAAGAGGATGCAATCTCCCCTTCTGATAGCGTAGTAGACCTAAAAGGATTGCCCTGGGAAAGGCGTCCGTCAAGTCATGGATCTGTCGACCTTCCAGTCTGGGACATTCCCGGATATAGATTTCATTTCCCTCGTTGTGGCTCAGTAATTCTGAATAAACGTATGAGAGGCCGCTGTGTCGAACGTTTTGGGCCATCAATCGGCTGATGACCCTATCGCTGGCAATAACCTCGATATTCTTCTTGTAGGCTGCCTGTGCAATAGGGATTTTGCGGGCGTCGATCAGTTCAGTGACCACCGGCGGAGATTCTGCCGTATCCTGGGAAAAACCGTAATTTGATATAGTTAGAAGCGATTTGACTGTTCGTGTATCTGTGATCTCCGATCCTTCAGCGGCAAAATCGGAACCCGGAAGTATAATCACGCTTGCGTGCATAAAATCCACCCGTTTGAGGTGGTCCAGACGTAGGGGTGAGCCGGACCGGAAGGTTATTTGCCTCCTGCTCCAGTTGCTTCCTAATTCTTCTTTGAGTTCCAGAGGAAGAGCGGTTGTAACCTCCTCAGCCAATATGACTATATGTAATTTCCTTGCTCCGATTCGTTTCAAAAACCGCTTGACCCGTCCCTCGGACAAAACCAGTTCGCGAACAACGGTTGCCGTTCGATTAGTCCAGCCCAGAATGAGAACATGGTCGTTCAGTGTTAAGGGTGTCAGACCGCTTTCCAGTTTCCTCATCGTTGCCTGAAGCCATTGAATCATGATGGCGATCAAGGCCCCCATAAAAAGCACATACCCCAAGATCGTAACGATCGTTGAAACGGTTTGAAGAAAGACTCCCTTGTCATCACCCAGATATCCGGGATCTGAAAGACGAAGAAAGGCCCACCATGCCGATTCTCCGTAGTCTTTGAACGTGTTTGTGAAGGAAAAGGCCAGTAGTCCCGCTATAAGTGAAACCAGACAGATCAACATGGCGATGATCAGCAATTGATAACGGGTACCACCTAAGACAATGCGTTCCAGTTCAAATTTTAAACGATTCAAACCTCTCCCAAGCATAAATCACCTCATACAACGTTTAAACAGTGTCGACCCAACGCCTCTATACGATCCACAAAGACTATATTATGAACTCCACGGATGGGAGGTTTTATCAGGCCCTCAAAACGCGAAATCATGTAACCAAAACAGCTACTAACTAATTGAGATAACTTGAAATAGATTCATTCTTCACTTGATTTTCATTTCGCACACTGGTAAGAGGAGACATGATGCTTGTCAAAGACCATAGAAGACGGATTCTATTAATCCCTGCAGTATGTAGTGCCAAAGGCATTATTGAGAAACAGATTTCCGAGAGATTTCTTTAACAATTCTTTAATATATTGTCTTCAAAATCAAGTGAAACGAATACCATGGTCGTTGGCATCATGTTAATACGTTAAGACAATCCACACATCATTCCGAAGTGAATGGCATGTATACTTATAAGCTGCCTGGAAGGATTTTGGAAGAACAATATGATGCATGGGATGACGGCAAGTCAGCTGAAGCGACGAACGCCGATAAAATCTTTCTGTCTTTCTTGGGAATCAGATCCTCTTGGAACATACCGCGGTCATCAGGCGCAAGCCTTTCAAAGCCAAGCATTGAAGAACCGTTGCATTGATCAAGGAGTCAGGGCTTTTGTGAGATCAATAATACTACCAGACTTGTATATTCCGATTAAAGATCGTCTTAAGAAGGCGTTCTTGTCTTGTCTTTATGTCACATGCATATCGATAGGATTCTTTTTCGTATCCGGCTTTGTACATCTCGATGTTCTATGTGCCGTTGAAAAGCTCTCCTATACTGTATCCATAGAAGGAGTAACAGATCGTCCGACTCAAAAACTTCTTGAATCGGTTTCCCAGACAATATCGCTTCGAAAGAGCCCCCCGGTTTCCGTAAATCTGTTACAAAGACGTATTAATCAAGATATTACTATCTTCCGGAAAGTACTTCGATCACAAGGGTATTACGGCGGTCGAATAAGATCAAAGATCCATTCAGATATTCGGCCCATACAGGTAAGTTTCGATGTGGAGACTGGTTCCCCCTATGTTTTGGATTCTGTTGATATTTATCTTATTGGCGATGATACTGGAAAAAGCGTCACTCTCCCCAATATCGCAGATATCGGCTTAACCCTAAAAGAACCTGCCAGAAGCAAGCCTATCCTGGATGCGAAACATGCCATTGTCAAATGGTACAGGAGACAAGGTTTTCCGTTTCCCAGAGTGGGCGAGCCCGAGGTGGTCGTGGATCATCAAAAAGTCGCGGTAACCGTTGCCTTTGGTGTTGAACCTGGAATAAAGGCCCCATTCGGTGACACTCGGTTTTCCGGGCTTGAGTCGGTAGATGAGGCCTATATCCGTGGTAAAATCCCTTGGAAAGAGGGGGATCCATTCAATGCCCGGCTTTTGAGGATAATGGAATCACGACTGATAAAAACGGGGCTGTTCTCTTTCGCTCACGTTAAAGATGGGGCATCTATTGATCAGCACGGTCGAATCCCGGTGATCGTGCAATTGAGGGAACGTACACATCGAACCGTTAAGACGGGGGCGAGCTATAGAACGGACGAGGGACCCGGGGCTAGCCTCTCATGGGAGCATCGAAACATCCTGGGCCAAGGTGAGCGACTCAGACTGTTGGGGCTTGCCTCTGAGATTTCTCTTGCGGCGGAAGGAAGGTTTCGCATGCCTGAATTCTATCGATCGGATCAAGAGCTCCTTTTGAGTATGCGTCTCGCTGAAGACAGTCCCGATGCATTTAAAAGCAGGAACATCACCAGCATCGTACAGATCGATCGCAAACTTACCGAACGATTGGACCTCGGTGCCGGTATCGCCCTCAGGGTATCTGAAATTGAACAGCTCGATCAAGAGGAAAGATTCCATCTCATCTACCTCCCTGTTCATCTTCGATGGGATACGAGCGACCATCTCCTTGATCCCAGTCGGGGCGGGCGTATGGCCCTGCATGTAGCCCCTTTCTATGATTTCCGGGAAGAGGACCTGTTCTTCTATAAAGGATCTGTCCGGCTCAGCAGGTACATGGCCGTCTCAGAAGCCCCGCCCGTGGTTCTAGCATTGGGAGCGACGGTGGGATTGATGAGCGGAGCCGAGAGGGATGAGATACCGGCAGATATTCGATTCTATGCAGGCGGGGGAGGGTCCATCCGTGGCTATGCCTTCCAATCCGTCGGTCCGACCCATGATGATCAACCCATCGGAGGAAGATCCCTTGTAACCATGACCGCCGAGCTGAGGGTTAAGATCACGGAGAGAATGGGTCTGGTAACCTTTATCGACGGAGGGAGCGCCTTTGAGTCAGCATTTCCAGACTTTGAAGAAACCCTTCAATGGGGTGGAGGATTGGGATTTCGCTACTTCACCGCTATAGGGCCTCTTCGTCTGGATGTCGGCATCCCGCTGAACCGTAGAGAGGACATGGATGATCGTTTCCAGATTTATGTGAGCATTGGACAGGCGTTCTAAAAATATGGATTACCGGCTTCATTTAAAAAAGACAGGGAAATGGATCGCCCTCACTGTCGCCCTCATGACTATCGTTCTGTTGATTTTGTGGGGCCTTTTGCAGACAGACGTGGGTAAACAGTTTCTAGCCCAGCAGATTTCAGCGCAACTGGCGAAAAAAACTCCGTTTCACATCAAAATCGGGAAAATCACAGGGCCTATTCCCTTTACTATCCGATTGGATAGATTGAGTATCAGCGACAGCCTATCTGAATGGCTTGTGGTGGAACGTGCTTTTCTGAGCTGGTCTCCTGCCTCCCTGATAAGAGGAAAGATATCTATTAAGGAAATGGGGGCCGCGACTGTCCGGTTGAAGCGTTTCCCCGATACGGGTAAAGGGCAAAAAACAGAAAAACCAAAGACAATGGCCCTACCCAGCGCCATCTCCTTGTTCCATATCCGTAGCCTTTTATTAGAGCGCCTCTATTTAGGTGAGTCCATACTCGGTTCCCAGGCGGTTTTCACAGTGAGCGGCCGATTGACGGGGGACGCCAAAGAGGCCCTGAGAGGTTCATTTCATATTGATAGAAAAGACGGGGCAAAAGAGCTGTACTATATTGACTGGTCTTTTACAGGTCAGACAAGGCCCGAGCTCCAGCTCACGGTAAAAGCCCAGGAGGAGAAAGAAGGGCTCTTGACACGGGCTCTCGGTTTGAAAGAGGCCGGTTCGGTTGATATCTCATTGGAAGGTAGCGGTCCTATCAGCGCATGGAGTGGGCATCTGACGGCAGGTGCGGATAGATTGGGGACCGTTGAAACATCATTGGAACTCACGATTGACAAAGGGTTCCGTTTGAAAGGGCGCGGCCATTTTTCGGCATCTCAAAGGGTAATGGAAAAGGATATTTCATCGATCATTAAAAGTCGAAAGACCCTGTTTTCTTTTGACGGCCAGTTCCATACCAATAATGACGTCGTGTTGCACCATCTGTTTTTTGAAAATGACGGGATCACTACAAACCTTGCAGGTCGAATCGATTTAGAAAAAAGGGAGATACTGACTGATTTCAACATCCGGATCGACGATCTTTCCTGTCTGAAGGAGGTCATGAATAGCAGGACGCAGGGGAAACTGGATCTTCAGGGCCGAGTCACGGGGGATCTTCAACAGCCGGAGGTGTCTGTCTCGGTCATGGTAGAAAGACCCGGCCTGGGCGAAATGAGTGCCTCAGAAGTGATTTTTAATGCCTCTCTGCGGCCCTACCTGAGGTCCTTTTCAGACTTCGAAGGTCTTGGAGCCCGCATAACCGGTCGCGTTACCGGTCTGACCCATAAGACACGAGGGTCTCTCATCCCAGGGAAAGACTGTCGATGGTTCCTCGACGGTGAGATAAAAAAAGGAGACCTCATTGAGGTCAATAAACTGGAAATATCGGCCGAAGATTTTAAGGCCCTCTTCTCAGGTCAGGTGAATGCAAGAAGTTCCAGCATCCATGGTCATACCTCCCTGGACCTATACAAGTTGGAGGGCCTGTCTCCAATCATCGGTTCGAAAGTCCGGGGCAGTCTTAAAATGGACGCCTATCTGGAGGGTAATTACCGGACGCGTAGCCTTTCAGGGGACATAAAGGGACGAATGTCCCGTTTCGGCCCGCTGCCGGCCCTGCTCGCTCCTCTGGTGAAAGAGGACATGACCTATGCTTGCCATACAAGTCTCGAGTCAGGAAGGCATCTAAGGCTTACCGATCTTATACTACGATCCGCCGAGGTAGAAATGCGGGCGGAGGTCTCTCTTGACCTTGAGGAAAAGGGGATCTCGGCCAAGGGAAAATTGAATATCCCCAGCTTAGCCATTCTGTCCAAGCTTGCAGAGAGGCCCCTTGACGGGGCACTGCACATGGAAGTGGATGTGTCAGGTGCTTTGAGTGCCCCCACGATAAAGGCCCATGCGGCCATGAGACGTGTCCGCATGGAAGACATAAATATTCCCGAGGTCTCTTTGTCACTTTTGGCCAGAAACGTGCCGAAAAAACCCGAAGGCGATGTTCAGGTACAAGTCCAGGCCCAGGGCTATTCCCTTAAGGCGGATACCGATTTCAGTTTTATTCACTCCTTATTGTCGCTCAACAACCTTTCAATAAGCGCTCCCGGCACGGAAGTGACAGGAGATCTCAAAATCCGGCTTCAGGGCCCCCTTTTCAGTGGAGTGTTACGGGGGACTTCCAAAGACCTCTTGTCCGCTTCCAGTCTCTTCGGCAGCAAAGTTCACGGAAAGGCCGACTTCCATGTCGAACTCTCAGAGGCGAGTGGGAGACAAGATCTAGTGCTTGATTTACATGGACAGGGCTTGGGGGACGGCCACGGGACAATAGAGACCTTGGTGTTGACTACCCGACTCAAAAATCTTTTTGGGGCTCCCGAGGGTGCTGCCGAGATTCGAATCGATTCCTTACAAAGGGGAATGCTAAAGGTCGATCATATGATTCTGAAGGCCGAGGGACAAAAAGAGCACACGGCCTTTACTGCCCATGCCGATGGACGTTACCACGAGGACTTTAAGTTTGAGACCATGGGATCTGTGGAATCAGTTTCAAAGACGCTCAGTCTCCGGGTCAGCCAGCTGAAAGGAAATTTGGGGGGCCTGGCTGTCTCTACGAGAATCCCCCTTATCATTCGCAAAACAATGGATCGATACACCCTGGAACCGGCTGACTTCCTATTAGGGGAGGGGCGCTTTTCAGCCGGAGGGTGGCTGGAGTCGGACTCACTGGCCTTGGATGCCCGACTCGATGGGCTCCCTCTCTCTCTTCTCCACTCATATGGGTATCCTGAGCTGCTCGGGACAGCAACGGCCTCGATTCACATTGAAGGACGGACGTCGCATCCGAAGGCGGATATAGACCTTCGACTCCAGGGGATCACGCTAAAAGAACCCGCGATTGGGACATACCCTCCGGCAAATCTCTTTTCTCATATGGCCCTTCAAGACCATCAGTTCCAGGCAAGCCTATCCCTTGAAGGCCTTGCAGCGAAACCTGTACGTGCCGACTTTCGTCTGCCCCTGACCCTCTCCCTGTTACCTTTTCATTTCTCGATAAAATCACAAGACAGACTGAAAGGACAAATTTTCGCGGAAATCGGACTTGAACGCCTGACCTCGCTCTTCGATCTGGAAGACCATTCCATGGGGGGGAATCTGGTTGCTGATGTTGCCATAGAAGGGAGTGTGGCAAGGCCCCTCATCAGGGGTCACCTCCGCCTTTCTGAAGGCTCCTATGAATATGCACGCAGCGGAACCCTTATTAAAGACATACAAATCAATGCGAGTATGATCGAAGAAAGGCTCATACTTGAAGAGGCCCGGGCAACGGATGGGGAAACGGGCAAGATCTTTGCAAAAGGCCGGATCCACCTTCTTCCGGAGAAGGGTTTGCCCCTAAACTTGGAACTTATCCTGGAAAACAGCACCCTTGTGCGTCGGGACGATCTGACCTTCACCGCCAACGGCAGACTTGAACTGTCCGGTTCAATGGAGAAAACAGACATCTTTGGTGAATTGATGGTGGGACCTGCGGAACTCCGCCTACCCAAGGGCCTTCCCCCTGAAATAAAGGATCTGAAGGTCACGGAGATCAATCTCCCCCCTGGTCATCCAAGACCGAATGAGCAGTCGCTCCAAAAGAAGGGCTGGGTATTGACAGGAGATATCTCCTTGGAAATCCCTGGGAGATTCTTTATCAGGGGCCGGGGCCTTGATTCCGAATGGAAGGGAAAGGTCCGAGCCATAGGTAGTGAAAGTCGGCCTGCTTTTACCGGATCACTATCTGTCGTACGCGGAAGCTATAATTTTCTGGGCAAACCCTTTTCTCTGACCAGAGGAACATTCACCTTCGGCGGGAAGACCCCTCCTTCTCCCACGTTCGATATCGTAGCTGAATACAGTGGTTCCGACATAACTTATCGTATTCTCGTAACCGGAGACCTTGCAGACATCATTGTCAATATGGAGTCGGAACCACCGATGCCTTCCGATGAGATCCTCTCCCACCTCCTTTTCGGGCGCAAGGCAACCAGTATCACCCCTTTTCAAGCCATCAGGCTGGCCCAGGCTGTCAATGCATTGACACGTGGTGGCGACGGCGGCATGATCGGTTTTATGGATCGCACACGAAAAATCATGGGCGTGGATGAATTGGACATAAGGCAATCGGATGACGAAGGCGCAGACACCTCGATCAGCATTGGAAAATACATGAGTGATCAAGTCTATATAGAGGTTGAGCAGGGCATTGGGGCTGATACGGGGAAGGTCTCCATTGAGATTGAACTTACCCCCCGCATATCCGTAGAGACGGACATGGAAACAACAGGACAGAGCGGCGTCGAGTTGAACTGGAAGTGGGATTATTGATTTTTACTTTCATCTTTCGACCTATCCCCAATGAATCTAATCGTGTTCGTCCTGGATGCTTCCCACCAATTCTTCGATAATGTCTTCTAATGTGATCAGCCCAGCCACCTTTCCCGCCTCGTCCTTGACAACCGCCTGATGGAGTTTCCGAGCCTGGAACGCCCTGAGTTGGGCGTCAATGGCCTTATTGGGCGAGACAAAGTAGGCCGGCCGGATGATCTCCTTCACAAAGTCAGGGCTTTTTTTGTCAGTAAACTGAAAGAGATCCTTGGCGTGGATGAATCCGATGATATCCCCATCCGGCCCTTTCCTGATAGGGAACCGTGTATGACCGGTCCGTAAAATGACTTTATGAATCTCTTCAATAGCCGCATCAGCGTTGAGAATTATCATTTTCTCTTTGGGAATCATGATCTCACCGACAGTCTTGTCGTTCAAGGTAAATACCCTGGAGAGCATGCTCCTTTCTTCGGAGGTAATGGCCCCATCGCCCCATCCCATCTTGATGCAGGTCAAAATCTCCTCTTCCGTCATCACGGGGTGTTCTACCTTGGAGACGTCAATGCCGATAAGATAAAGGAGCCTGTTGCTGATATAAGTCACGACGGCAACAAAGGGGTTAAAGAGTATGATGATGACATTGAGAATGGGTGCCGTAACAAAAGAGACACGTTCATTAAAATACTTCGCATATACCTTGGGAGTGATCTCTGCAAAGATAAGGATGGCAACCGTAAGTATTCCAGTCACGTAAATGATGCCTCTGTCCCCCCAGATCGATATGGCAAACGCCGTGGCAAGGGCCGACATAGCTACATTGACCAGGTTGTTTCCCAACAAGATAGTGCCGATGAGTTTCTCCGGCTCGGCCAGAATGCGTTGGACAAGCTTGGCTCTCACAGGCCTGGTCTCGGCCACGTGTTTCAGGCGGAGCCTGCTGATAGCCATTAGGGCCGTCTCGGAACCGGAAAAAAAAGCCGACAGTGCCAACAGTACCGCTATGGTTATCACCATAAAAACAGCGCCGATTTCTCCCATGAATATTTTCTCCTATCTCCTCACAGGTGATCTCTATGTTCTCTTTTTTGTGTAAGGCTTCTAATATATACGGTGGCGCAGGCCATAACCTAATGGTTTCCAATGAATAGGGGAAGGCAATGGAAAGCACTCGGGAGTGGGCCTGTGGTTTTCAGAGACGAGATCAACAGTAGTCTTTAAACCCTTACAGTAAATAAAAACGGATGGTAGATCCTTATTATTTCACTCTCTGTTTCACAACATACTTTATCTTTATCCTGTCCGGCGATTCAGGAGGAGTTTTTAATGACTCCGGCAACACCAGTTTTACAGTCATTTCTCCTGTTTTAACGATCCCCTCGAGGGGCACTTTTTCGGTGTAAATGGTTGAGATATTATCCAGCACCCCGGCCGGCCCTATAACGTCAATCCGGTCGGGCAAGGTTTCCGCCTTTGAAAGTATGAGAGGCTCCGGGAGCGTCCCAATCCAGTCCACCTGGATGGGCAAAACCATTTTTTTGATAACATCCAGTGTCACGTCTACGTTTTGTGGTTCGATTCTCTTCAAGGTCACCCCAGGAGGAAGAGAGATCTGTTCCTGTGTTATGGTCAGTGAATTAGACCCGGCTGCAATACTGCCGAGGTCCAATCTAATTCTCACCTGTTCAGGTCGAATGGACTTGATGAGAGGGCCCGATCCTATCAGATGAAGACGGACGGCATCCACGGAAGTATCGAGGATTTCCATCCGGGAGTTACGGTTTCTGTATTCTATTGGAACTTCGAGCATCACGAATGTCTCGAAGCCCCTTGTGAAGCTAAACCAGACCCCTGATATCAATAGAACAGACAATACCGCGGCAATGCCGGGTTCGAGTTTCCCCTTAAGGGAAGTCCTCTCTCCTTTTTCAGACCCGCCAATATGCTCAACCAGGAGATGCTCAAGCTCTTTTTTTCCGCCGACACCCCAGATACGATCGCCTTTTGCCGCCGACACACTTCCCCGTTCTTCTGATACGGTGATGACCAGGGCATCCGTATTTTCAGCGAGTCCCGCCGCTGCCCTGTGACGAGTGCCGTAGTGCAAGGGAAAATCCTCTCTGTGTGACAGCGGGAGTACGGCACCCACCTCAGCGACCCGATTTCCCTGGATCAGAACGGCCCCGTCATGAACAGGGTTATCGTGCCAGAATATAGTCAAGATCATTTCGCGGGATATCATGCCTCCCCACTCTATGCCGCTATGGATGAATTCATCGAGATCATCTTTCCCCGGCAATACAAGTAAAGCCCCTATATGTCTTCGGGCCATCTCATAGATGGTCTCCACCATAATATCAACAGGCGTTTCTTGTGACCTTTTAGGCATTCCCCAGAAAAGGGCCTTTAAGTTCTTTGCCTGAAGCACGGAACGTATCTCGTTTCTGAAAATAACAATGATAAGCAAGGCCACTGCCGCGGTAATGCCCTGCAAAATCCAGCTTGTCACGATCAATTCCATGGAAACGGCCATTCTTTGAATAAACCAGAGAAAGGCGATAACTATAAGGACTCGGAAAACCGCCGTGCCCCTAAAAAGGGCATACAGGCGAAAGAGGATATAGCTGTTCACTATGATATCGACAAGATCCTTCCACCGGATCGTTTCAAAAAATGTAATCACATGCTCCATGATGGATCAATCCACAATACTGAACCTGAGGACATGAAGGACCCTTCCCCCTTCATCAACGACTTCCACGCGCCAAGGTCCCTTATCGGTATTCCGGAGTTGAATCCTGCTGAACGTTGCCCAGCGGGGTGGTTTAAGAGACAGTCTCACTTCTGCGTTGATTTTATCCCTGAAGAACCATTTATGGGAAATAGATGTTTGTTGAGGAACGGGATCAAAGAGACTGAAACACAAAACCGTCCCCAGTTTCACCGAAAAAACGACCGCTTCGCCTTGCGGGACCTGGCCATAGATCTCTTCACACATGACTGCCCTGGCAAGGGATGTTCTTTTGTCCGTGTCACTCGAAGAAACGCTTACCTGATTCTGCTCGCAGGATGAGTCTAAGGGGATCAAAGCGGCGATCACTACAACGACAACGAGAGAAACATACACTCCCGCCTTCATTATCGAAAGCTTCGATGTTTTTTTCATTTGACCTGTTTTGAGAGTCATCAGTATCAAGACGAGCTTTTCAAGGTGGGGTCACAGGAATGTCTCCACGAAATGATCCCAAAGCCGGGAGAAGTGCGTCTCGGGATCATTGATATATTCTTTGCGACTCAAGTCAATAAAATTTTCGCTTTCATCTCTGTTTTCGGTTTTGCGGATCTCCAATAACAGTGATTCCACCCACTGCTTCGGCTCCAGACCGTGATCCAACAGTCCAACCTGTTCAAGGCGAGGCTCCAGGCCCCAAGGAGGGTGCCCGTAAAGCCCGGGCAACGGATCCGTGAGATTCAACCAGGTCACACTGCCCAGGCCCTGCATGGCCAGCCTCCTTCCGGCCGCTACAGTCTCTTCAAGATCTCCTCCCTGATCCAACAGTCCCCAGCCAACCTCAATATCTACGGGCCGTCTGAAAATCCATCGGGAAAGAGTCCCCAGATAGGAGGCCAACCATAGTTCTCCGGTCAGCCCTGCGGCGATGTTCATATCCCGGGGTATGCTTTCGAGTCCACTTATTCTTACTCCGTCGACCTGTGGCACAAGTGACTGGGCCATTCGCGGATCCAGAAGCTCTGACCAGCCCAGGCCCATATAAATAGTGACTTTTTCGTCCCTCTCACGGATCTCCGCCGTGTAAGACTTGAGTACCAGATCCGCCACTTCAGGGTAGGGTCGAGGCCATTCCAATGCGCGGTCCATAACAATCCAGCCTGTAAGAGCCGGGTGACACGACAGGGCAGAGACCAACTCCCGGAAGGCCCTTATTCTCTTCTCGAGTATCGACAGATCATTCCACCAGTTATAGGGGCACAGATTCCTGAGACGGCCTTCGAGAAAGGCACGGCCCGCCCTGGGATCCCGGACTGCCTTTACCAAGTAAGGGGGCACCCAGTCCAGACCCAGGACACGTCGCGCCGGCGCGATTAACCACGCAGAGAGTCCGGCATTGTCCAAGAGATCCAGGGTCTCAATGAGCCTATCGAAGAATCGGACCTTGGCCTGAGTCCGTCCAAGCAGCGATTCTTCCAGGACAGGCAACACTAGCCGTTCAAGACCCAAGTTCTTGGCCACCCTGGCCGCCTGGCCCAATCGCTCCGGTTCAGGAGCTTCGAGTGAGGCCGGGCCTTTGATCGAGCAGACATACGAGGAGGCAATCAACATGACCTTCGCCGATCGATCACGGTGAGGCCATTTATCTTTACTTCTAATGAGCCGCTTATTATTTCATTCATTGAGTGTCCGGAGTAACTCTGGTTACAACCCCCTCTTTTTTTCCCTTGCTTCCTGCTCTTTTTTGCATCTAATGCACAGGGTCGCCATGGGACGAGCCGCCAACCTCTCCTCTGAGATGTTTCTACCGCAATCTTCACAGAGGCCATAGTCCCCAATCTCAAGCTTCTCCATGGCGCTTTCTATTTTGGCAATCAATCTGCCTTCCCTCTCCTTTAGGCGAAGAGAAAAACCTGTGTCGGATTCTTTAGATGCCTGATCAAAGAGATCTGCGAGCGGCTCGTTGGGCATGGAAAACTCGCCGATCACCCTCTTTTTGTCCGCGACAAGCTCATGGGCCATCTGCAGGAGCAGACTCTTATAATACTCTTTTTTCCCTTGTGACAGCATAATAATCGATAATAGTTAAGATGTGAACACCTTCTTAGTACATATCCTCGGAAGGCATTTCGGGCATGGCCCGTTTCTTCTTATCCGGCTTTTCCGCCACCATGGCCTCGGTGGTCATCAGAAGACCTGCTACGGACGCGGCGTTCTGAAGGGCAAACCGGGTAACCTTGGTCGGGTCAATGATCCCGGCCTTGACCAAGTCCTGATACTCGCCGGTCTCAGCGTTGAACCCAAAGTTCCCCTTTCCCTCCATGACCTTCTGAACCACCACTGATCCCTCGAACCCCGCATTATTGGCGATCTGTCTGACCGGTTCTTCCAAGGCCCTTTTGATGATGTTGAGGCCCAGTTGCTCTTCTCCATCGAGGCTGGTTTTTTCAATACCCTTCATGGCGCGAATCAATGCAATGCCGCCTCCAGGGACAATACCCTCTTCAACGGCCGCACGGGTAGCGTTCAGGGCGTCCTCGACTCTTGCCTTTTTTTCCTTCATCTCGGCCTCGGTCGCCGCTCCCACATTAATGACGGCCACACCGCCTATGAGTTTGGCCAGGCGCTCCTGGAGCTTCTCGCGGTCATAATCGCTGGTGGTGTCCTCAATCTGGGCCCTGATCTGTTTGACCCGTCCCTCCAGATCGCTTCTGGAACCGCCGCCATCCACGACAGTTGTATTCTCCTTGTCAATCGTGACCTTTTTCGCGGTGCCCAGATCCTGAAGGGATATATTTTCGAGTTTGATCCCGATATCTTCACTGATCACCCGGCCCCCGGTCATCACGGCAATGTCTTCCAGCATCGCCTTACGACGGTCACCAAAGCCAGGCGCTTTAACAGCACAACAGTGAAGTGTCCCGCGTATTCTGTTTACCACCAATGTGGCCAAGGCCTCCCCCTCGACATCTTCAGCGATCAGCAAAAGGGGTTTCCCTGACTGGGCGATCTGCTCCAGGATCGGGACAAGATCCTTCATGCTACTGACCTTCTTCTCATGCAACAGGATATAGGGGTCTTCGAGGTGGACCTCCATCTTTTCCGGCTTCGTGACGAAATAGGGGCTCAGGTAACCCCTGTCAAACTGCATCCCTTCCACGATCTCCAGGGTGGTGTCCATGCTCTTGGCCTCTTCAACGGTGATCACCCCCTCCTTGCCCACCTTCTCCATGGCCTCGGCAATAATATCGCCAATGGTTTTGTCGTTGTTTGCCGATACCGTGCCCACTTGGGCAATCTCCATTTTGTCCTTGGTGGATTTCGAGATTTTCTTGAGTTCGTTGACAACACTGAGCACAGCCTTATCAATGCCGCGCTTGACGGACATGGGATTGGCTCCGGCAGCCACCAGTTTGGAGCCTTCCCGATAGATGGCCTGGGCCAGGATCGTCGCCGTCGTTGTCCCATCGCCAGCCACATCGGACGTCTTGGAGGCCACCTCTTTAACCATCTGAACGCCCATGTTCTCAAACTTGTCTTCGACTTCTATCTCCTTAGCCACGGTGACACCATCTTTCGTGATGTTTGGGGCACCCCACGATTTCTCAAGGATCACATTACGGCCCTTAGGGCCCAAAGTGACCTTCACGGCATTGGCGAGGATGTCCACGCCTTTCATGATTTTTTCCCGCGCCTGGGCGCTGTACTTGATTTCTTTTTTTGTCATGAGTCTGCACCTCCTTCAGCTATTTCTCTATAATCCCAAGGATATCATCCTCTCTCATAATGAGATGCTCCACATCATTGATCTTGATGTCCGTCCCCGAGTACTTACCGAACAACACCCTGTCACCCTCTTTCACATCAAGGGGGATTCTTTTTCCGTCGTCGCCCATCTTTCCTGGGCCGGCACCAACCACCCTGCCCTCTTGCGGCTTCTCCTTGGCTGTATCCGGAATGATAATGCCACCCGAAGTCTTCTCTTCCTCCTCGATCCTCAGGACCAGCACCCTGTCGTTTAAAGGCTTGATCTCCATCTCTCAAATCCTCCTTTTAAGAATCTTGTCATTCTACTTCACTTCTTTTGACATCAGCAAAACCAATGCCATATTTTCAACCTTCTGAATTCATTGATATCATTTCAATTTCTTGGAAATCAAAAGGAACTGATGGTTCCCATAGGCTTATAGGAAAAAGGAGTTGGCCATTCGCGGCTTCATTATCATTTGCCAACCTATTGAACTTGATAATAATTCACAAAAAGGAATTCATGGTTCTCAAAATCGACGTATCAGAACCTGCGGTTCCACTCAAAATGAAGTGGGAAGCTGTAAAAGGACCTCGCTGTGTAGGAACCAAGCGTTCCTGAAAATACAAATGAGGAAATGAGAATTCCTTTTATTGTGTCCAGGAAATAACCCTATGAAATCTTACCGAAAAAAATATAGACGACCCTTGCCATCATCCTCATACACTATTTTCGGAACTGAAGGTTCTCAATCGCAGGGCCGATCTGATCTTACATAAACTGTCATTTCATTGACTTAGGATGCTGGCACAGTTGTTGAAGAAGTGTTTCAAGATCGTGCTAAGAATCAATTGGAGCGTAACGCAGCTCAAGATAAAAAGAGTTTTAACAGTATGACAGGGTTTTGACGTAGCGAGTGCCCTGGGATGCAAGGAAAAAACAGCCAATGGATAATCTTTCCGACAAAAGCAACGGGCCGCCAACATCCTGTTCCAGTAAGGAGATAGTCGATGATACTCCCTCCTCCCGGTTAAAGGTTGCTCCCCCGATTCAGGAAATCGGGTCCCTTTCACTGCTGGACGATGCCAGCTCCCAGGCCCCAATCATCGCACCAGAATTGGAAACACAGAAGTCAGTGGCGGCTGATCCGGCTCAGCCCCTTGAAGAGAGGCTGGAGGCCTATGAAGATATTATGGAATCGGAGGTAGGCGATACGACCCTCACACGTTCCCGGAACGTGGAAAGGGAAGTGGGTTTACGCCAGATCTACCTCAAGTTCGAAGGAGGAAACCCCACGGGCACACAGAAAGATCGCATTGCCTTTGCTCAAGTCATAGATGCCCTGCGTCGCGGATTTGATGCTATTACCGTGGCGACCTGCGGTAATTACGGTGTGGCTATGGCCATTGCCGCGTCCATGGCGGGATTGCAGTGTTTCATTTATATCCCGGAAGGTTACCACACCAAACGAGTCGAAGAGATGACAGGGCTCGGGGCTAATTTCATCAGGATACCGGGAGACTATGAAAATGCGGTTGAACGATCCAGGGAAAGAGCCATAACAGATGATATCTATGATGCCAATCCTGGCGGAGCCAACACATCTCTTCAACTCAGGGTCTACGGAGAAATCGCCTACGAAATCTATGATGAGCTCCGGGATGCGCCGGCCGTTGTGGCTGTGCCCGTATCAAACGGGACGACCCTCGCCGGGATATACAGAGGCTTTGTAAGCCTTTACCGAAGGGGAAAAACCTCCAGAATACCACGGATGGTCGCCGGATCTTCACACGGCAAAAATCCTATTGTGAAGGCATTTGTTAAAGGTCTGCCCCATTGTGAGGACCTGGAGCCTTCGCTGATTCGCGAGACCTCCGTGAATGAGCCCCTAATAAACTGGCATGCCATTGATGGAGATCACGCCCTGGAGGCGATACGAAAGAGCGATGGATGGGCCGGTTATGCAAGCGACAATACGATGCTCGCCTATGCCCGTCTACTCAGGGACAAGGAGGGATTGAGTGTTCTTCCCGCCTCAACAGCCGGTCTCATAACCCTTGTTGACAGGCATAGAAGGCAATCGCTTCAAGGTGACCGATACGTCGCCATTCTTACAGGGAGAAAATCATGAATACCTTTCCCGAAGGTCAGGCAATCGTTTATTGTCAAAGGGCCTTTTCAACTCCCAACGGAAAGACGGCTCATGGCCTGGTTCGGAGAACCGAACGCTACAGGATCCTGTCGGTGGTGGATTCGACGCACGAAGGCAGCGATGCCGGGATAGTCCTCGACGGAAGGCCCAGAGGCATACCTGTCCATGGAAGCATTCCATCGTCAATAACGACATTGAAAGAAATGGGTGCTTCAGCCACGCACCTGGTCATCGGGCTTGCGCCTGACGGCGGCAGGCTGAGTCCTGAAGCCCGCAAGGATGTGATGGAGGCGATTGAACTGGGTCTTAATGTGGATTCGGGCCTGCATGATTTCCTTACCGAAGACCCGGAGATGTCCGAGCGAGCCGATAAACATGGGGTTATGCTCCGTGATGTGAGAAAACCTCCGTCAAGAAAGGATCTCCATTTCTTCACGGGAAAGATCGAGCAGGTGACTTCTCTGAAAGCCGCTGTCCTTGGGACGGACTCCGCCATTGGTAAAAGAACAACCGCGTGGGTCCTGCTTGACGCCCTTCGGGCGGGGGGCCTCACTGCGGAGCTTGTGGGTACCGGACAGACTGCGTGGATGCAGGGAGTCCCATACGGAATCATACTTGATTCTCTAGTCAATGATTTCGTGTCCGGAGAGATCGAACATGCGGTATGGTCGGCATGGAGAGAGAAAGACCCGGATATCATCCTCCTCGAGGGACAAGGGAGCCTGATGAATCCAGCCTACCCCGGCGGATTCGAGATACTTGCCGCGGGCAGGCCGGATGTAGTGATCCTACAGCATGCCCCTGCCAGGAGAGAATATGATGGGTTTCCCGGATATCCCCTGCACCCTCTTGAAAAACAGATCGAGGCTATTGAACTCCTTTCCGGAAGGCCCGTCGTGGCAATAACCATCAACCACGAAGGCCTGAATCCGGAAGAGATTCCCGGACTCAGCGTCGAGATAACCAGGGAAACAGGTCTTCCGGCCTGTGATGTCCTTCTTCAGGGAGCTGGTCCCCTGATCGATATTCTTAAATCACATATTGAGAAAGGCTAAGACGAGGCACAGGCATTGGTAACAGACGGCAATGTTTATGATGGGGATCCTGGAGAGGATCCTCTGGGTATTCTCGGAGTGATTGAAAGGCTCGAGATAGGGCCGCCCACCATAGAAAAGAGGCGCATCACCGCCCCCTATACGATCACAAGGAACGGGGAGACACACACGACGGAACTCCTCTATCGCTTTGAGGAGGATGCCTTCACACCGGGGGACCGGGATTCCATGAATCTCGCCAGCATGATCTCTGCTCAGGTAGGATTGAACTACGGCCTGTTTTGTGACGAGATCATCTTTAACGGCCTCTTTGATGATATGGACCGTGGTTTCATCAGGGAGATGGCGAAGAATACAGCGCGTGAAATATTTGTGAAAAAGATTCTGGAAGATAACCCCTTTGTCCGGACGGATATCCAAGGAATCCCCTCCATCAAACAACGGAGCTATCTTCGTGCAAACATAATATTCCGTGATATAGACGGCGGACCTTTTCATGATTCAAAAGATCAGTCGGCTGCACCATGGGAACCCCAATCCGATCGTTATGCGGTGCTGTCCAGCGGAGGTAAAGACAGTCTTCTGAGCTTCGGTCTCCTTAAAGAGTTGGGATATGAATGCCACCCCATCTTTCTCAATGAATCGGGTCGGCATTGGTTTACAGCCTTGAATGCGTACCGCCATTTTCAAAAAAACACTCCCAATACCGTCCGGGTATGGACCAATTCCGACAGGGTTTTTTCATGGATGCTCCGGCATCTACCATTTATCCGCAAGGACTTCGCAAACATAAGAGCCGACGAATATCCCATCAGGCTATGGACTGTCGCGGTTTTTCTCTTTGGGGCCCTTCCGATCCTCAAGAAAAGGAAGATCGGCCGTTTAGTCATAGGAGACGAATTTGATACGACCCGTCGGCTTTCACACAAAGGCATTAAGCATTACGATGGTCTATACGATCAGAGCCGTTATTTCGACGATGCCTTGACCCGTTATTTTCATCGCAAGCGATGGGGGATCACCCAGTTTTCCATCCTGAGGCCCCTCTCGGAGCTGCTAATCGAAAAGATACTGCTTGAACGGTACCCGGACTTGCAGCATCTTCAGATCTCATGCCATGCCGCTCACAAGGGCGAAGATCGTGTAATCCCCTGCGGGCAATGTGAAAAATGCCGGAGGATTGTCGGCATGTTGATGGCCCTTAACGGCGATCCCGCCCATTGTGGTTATACCCCTGAGCAGTTAGATCGATGCATGAAGGACCTTGTGCGCAAAGGTGTCCACCAGGAAAGGAGCGATCTGGAACATCTGGGGTATCTCTTGATGGAAAAGGGTCTGATGGAAAAGCCCTTTGTGGGGGCCGTAAAGGTCCGTCAGAGAGACTCCGTGATGAAATTGCGGTTTGATCCGGACAGATCACCCCTGGAAGGAATTCCCGTCGACCTCCGTCGGCCCCTGTACCGAATCTATCTCGAATACGCCTCTGGAAGCGTGAAAAGAAGAGGACGTACCTGGATCGATTTCGATATCATGGTCGACCCGGCATTGAATCGTCCCTATCCGTTCGATCCCTCGCAGGGCAGGACTCCCATGGGCCGACATCAGTCTGAATACATGGTTCATCATGAAAAGGATCACTCCCTGGGAGAATTGACATGGCCGGAGGCCGAGAAACGCTTCAAGGAAGTGGACGTGGCACTCTTGCCCGTCGGCGCGATTGAACAGCATGGTCCGCATCTTCCCCTGGATTCAGATGCCTTTGATGCCGACTATCTTGCCAGGCGCGTAGTGGAATCCTGCAAGGATCCCAAGCCCTTTGTTCTCCCCCTGATACCCTACGGGGTTTCTTACCACCACGAGGACTTCAGCGGGACAATCAGCATCAGCCCTCAAACCCTGTCTCAGATTGTTTACGATATCGGCATGAGCGCGGTTCGCCATGGAATCACCAAGCTCGTGATTATCAACGGGCATGGCGGGAACAGCCCGGCGCTGCATTTTGCAGCCCAGATGATCAACCGTGACGCCCACATCTTTACCTGCGTGGACACGGGTGAAACCAGTGATCCGGATATCTATGCCATGGTTGAAACCCCGAACGATGTGCACGCCGGAGAGATCGAGACGAGCACAGCCCTGGCCACCCGTCCCCATCTGGTAAGACCCGGCAAGGGGAGAAAGTTCATTCCGCGCTTTTCCAATAGATACCTCGACTTCACGTCAAAGAGAAGCGTGGGATGGTATGCCCATACCTCCAAAATCTCTCCCCTGGGTATCCTTGGAGACCCAACCAGGGCAACCAGGGAGAAAGGGGAGCGTATGTGGCAGGTGATGGTGGATCGTCTGGTGGAGTTTGTAGAGGATCTTAAAGGTTTGAGTCTGGATGAAATCTATCAGAAGCGGTATTGATATTATGAAAATCACCAAAATAGAAGTCTGGCCCGTGGTGTTGCACCTGGACGAACCTTACACTATTGCTTACGAATCAATAGACAAGACCTTAAACATTTTTATTCGCATGGAGACAAACAGGCGCATAACAGGGTACGGGTGCGCGGCTCCGGACGCCCAAATAACCGGGGAGACGGCAGAGGTCACGGAGAATATCCTCAATGAGGCGGCCGCAACAACCCTCAAGGGCTCGGATCCCCTTCGACCGGCACTGCTCCTTGATAGACTTAAGCCTATCCTGAAGAATCACCCTTCCGCCATGGCTGCCGTGGACATGGCCCTGTTCGATATCATCGGAAAAGTGAGTCATCTTCCTTTGTGGCGGCTTTTGGGTGGGTTCAGAGATCGGATGAAGACCAGCGTTACCATCGGCATTTTGCCTGAGAAGGAAACCGTTGATCAGGCCCGAGGACTCATATCCAGGGGATTTCAGTGTCTAAAACTAAAGGGTGGCATCGATGTTGACGCCGATATCGTGAAGGTTTTGAAGGTGAGGGAAGCGATCGGCAACAGGGCTGAGCTGCGCTTTGACGCCAATCAGGGTTTTTCCGTTGAAGAAACTCTCAGGTTTGTGAAAGAAACGCGAAAGACCCGTCTCGAGCTCATCGAGCAGCCCACGCCGAGAGGGAAGCCCGACATGTTGGAACAGGTCACGGGAGACGTTCCCATCCCTGTTATGGCTGACGAGAGCATGATGACGCTGAGGGACGCGTTTCGGATCGCCCGTGGAGGTCTTGCGGACATGGTGAATATCAAACTGATGAAGGTGGGTGGGATCTCAGAAGCGACTCAGATAAATGCCGTGTCCAGATCCGCCCGACTGGAGGTCATGGTCGGTTGCGTTGATGAGGCGGCCCTCTCCATTAACGCGGGTCTCCACTTTGCCCTGTCCAGTCCCAATGTGGCCTATGCGGATCTGGACGGCCACATGGGGCTTGTGGGTGACCCTTCCGAAGGGGCCGTCATAGTCCGAAACGGCATTCTCTTTCCATCTGAGAAGCCGGGACTCGGTTTTGATTTAGAGGTCTGATGGTGAAGCCGGGAGTTTTGGCAGATCATCCATAGTGGACTCTTCCGGCCTACCCTGCGGCCGAATTCCTGATGGCAGCCCTCCTTGTGCTGATTGGTCATCCTAAAGGAGAAGAAAGAGGCTTGACTGTGTCGATAAGCCATGAATGAGTCGGCCAAGAAACAGGAAGAATGCACAAGGAGGATGTGGAATGCCAATGCCCATCCTTATTTCAGTCCCTCATGCAGGCTCGAGAATTCCCATCGAAGTGGAGGGGATCTGCCTGCTGGATTCTAAGGAAATCATCCGGGATAGCGATGAGGGGGCGGATGAGATCTACCTGCCGTTGGAATCGCAGGTAGAGGCCATGGTGACCAATGATGTAGCCAGGGCCATTGTGGATGTGAATCGCAGTGAAGACGACAGAGGCAGGGACGGCGTTGTAAAGACACATACATGCTGGGATGTCCCCATCTATAGGAGACCACCCTCGGAAACCATCGTCCGAAACCTGATCGAAAATTACTACAGACCTTATCATGAAGCCCTATCAAGTCATATCAAACATGTCAGGGTTGGTCTGGACTGCCATACAATGGCCGAAATAGGGCCCCCTGTAGGACCTGATTACGGTAAGAGGCGACCCAGAGTATGCCTCAGCAATGCTGACGGAACCTGTCCCAATGCTTGGTTGAACGCTCTTGCCCATTGTTTCAAAGCGGCATTTGATACGGATGCATCCATCAACCATCCCTTCAAAGGTGGGTTTATCATACGATCCCATGAAAAGGAGATTCCTTGGGTGCAGATCGAACTATCCCGAGAACATTTCATTTCAAATACAGAGAAGAGCCGCCGTGTATTCGAAGCCCTGAGCCGATGGATCCGGACGATTGCGTAAAAACTGATGTAAGGCACGCTT
Source organism: Thermodesulfobacteriota bacterium (assembly GCA_034189325.1). Lineage (GTDB taxonomy): Bacteria > Desulfobacterota > DSM-4660 > Desulfatiglandales > Desulfatiglandaceae > JAXHUM01. The sequence continues at coordinate 4,726 of JAXHUM010000029.1, read as the reverse complement.
CCCGTGGTCGATTGCACCTCCTTAGAGGGATACGCCATGGGGATGATGGGAAAAGCTTGAACAAGTTGAGATCTTCTGATCGTTCCGGCATGGCGATGTTTACAGCCGAGACAATTCACCTCAATGGGAAAACCTCCTTGTGGGCCTTGCGGAGAGAATTTTTCCGAAATCAAGGCAATCAGTCTATCTCGGCTGAAAAAACATTTCATTTCTCTTGACAAGCCCAAGATCTGCTTTATCTATTTTTTTAAAGGCAGCGATCGATGGATGGACCTTTTAAAGAGGTGTTAAGAGTGCTTGGTCAAGATTCCCATCCTGAATTAAAGGATGCTGCTCTCAGGTCTTTTTACCTTCAACATCAACAAACAGAAGCAGGAAAGGAGGGTTGAGTCATGTTATTGAGAAGAGTAAGTGATTGGCCCAGGTGGGGGTGGACAAATCCTCTTGAGGAACTGGAGCGTATGAAAAGGGAACTCTCACAAGGCTTTGGAAGAGGCCTATGGAGAGAGCCTACAGCCGGTGTGTTTCCGTTGATGAATGTGACCGAGGACAAGGACAACTACTATGTCCGCGCCGAGCTCCCCGGTCTCAACGCAGATGACCTGGACCTTTCCGTAACAGGAGACACTCTCTCTATTTCAGGCGAGAGGAAGCTTCCCGCTGAAGATGAAAACGCCCAGTATCACCGAAGGGAAAGGGAAGCCGGGAGGTTCAGCCGGGTTGTCACCCTGCCCGCCCAAGTGGCTACGGACAAGGTACAAGCGCAATTCACAGACGGAGTCCTTACAGTGACCCTACCCATAGCGGAATCGGTCAAACCGAAACAGATCACCGTCAAGGTGGCTTAACGTGAGATAGAAAGGAGGAAGGACAATGGCTGATGTTGCAAGCAAAGCCCTTCAGGCAAAAGAGAAAGCCGAGGCGACCACGCCGGCTGAACAGACAAGGCCTGGGCTGGTGTTTACACCTGCAGTGGATATTTTCGAGACGGACAAAGAACTGACGCTGCTAGCCGATATGCCTGGTGTGAAGGCGGAATATCTGAATATTGACCTCCGTGACAACGTACTCACCTTGGATGGTGAGGCCCAGTCTCCTGAAGGACCGGGAGAGACGGATGTTGTCCGTGAATACCGCATCGGCAACTACTATCGACAGTTCAATCTTTCCCAGGTCATAGACCAGACAAAGATAGATGCAGAACTGAAGGATGGGGTCCTTCGCCTGAGGCTTCCTAAAGTCGAAGCGGCAAAGCCTCGTAAGATAGCCGTGAAGGGATGATCATAAGAGGGATCGCAACCAGGGACCTCACTGAGGCTCGTTAAGGGGACTATCCCATTTTATTCTCCTCAAAGCGGTTTAGGATTAGTCAGAATCCTTTTTCTTCCTAATCAACGAGCCGCTTTGAGCCTCAATCTCCCAACAACCGGAAGAGACTGCCGCCGCTCTCAAAGGATGTGATTGGGCCTTACAGGAAGCGAAGGGGGGAGTCTTCAGATTCTGAACCCTATCCCCCCTCAATGGTCACGAATGTTGAATGCCGTCCATCCAGTTCCGTTAAGGATACATATTCGTATTCCTCATGAAATTGATCCCATACGCGGGACAGGGCATCTTCAAGTATGGATGACGCTTCGGGATCCCCATCCGCGGAGTAGGTCAATAGATCGTTGAGGAAGACCCTCCTGCCTCTGTCCATTCTATAAGGCGGCTTTTGTGGCTCATCTCTCAGTTGAGAGAAAAAGCTCTTTGCCTGGTCGAGAGTTATCCCCGAAAAAGAGGGTTCCATCTTCAATAAGAGGCGAGCCCACAGATTGAAGAGAAGCGGGTAAAAGCTTATTTCCGGGGAGGGAATGATTTCCTGTTCCAGGGAATAGGAATCAGCAAGTTTTTCGAAAAGGCTGTCCAGGGCCATCAATCCACGAAGAACCTCGAGGCATTCCGTGAGTTCAGCGACCCATTCAAAGTCTTGGAGTTCACCTCCTTGATCTGTACCCACATAGCGTTTGGGTCTTTCTCTCAGGAGGCCTTTGAGAATGCCTCCGCGGTGCTCCCCCCAGAATTCCGGCTCTAGTCCTTGCCGATGGAACCAGCTCCCGCTCAACCAACGCTCTGCCTCCCACTTGAGTTTGAGAGTCATGCCGAATCCCACGCGAAACAGTGTCAACAGGGAATGCCGCCTCAGGAGCTTCTCAGCAGATTCGAGATCCTTGCCGCAGACCCTCTCCACTGCGAGATTAGCGATTCTCGCCGCCTTCCTGCAGGCCTTATGCAGGGCTTCCATCTCGTGGACCACAACACGGTCCGCGGACAGGATCTGGTTAGCCAAGCCTGCAAATTCCAGTCGCAACCTGTCCAGAAGGATTGGATCGGTAAGACGTTCCGTGACCTCCATGAAGAGATTCCCCGTTTCTGCCTGGGCGAGTGGTAGAACAGGAATCATGTCCCGGACCTCTTTCTTATCAATGATATCAGATAGGGTGTGAGGCTCTTCTTTTTTGAGATCCTCAATATCCACAGGAGCGTAGACTCCAATGGCTTCCTCGTAAGGCAAGAAACCATGTTCCCCGAGGCGAAGATTTCTCACCCGGTATATCTCTTCCTCTACTTCAGCCGGGACCATGCCCACCAGCCCGAGGAGAAAGGCCTGATACCGCTCCAGGTTTTCATCGGCCATCTCGCGAAGGATATGTTCCATGCTTTTCCGGTATTGCGGATCAGAGGCCCTGACGTAGAAGACGCCGTCCAGGCTGAAAAATCCATCCGGGAGATCAACGGCATCATCCTGGTCGTTGATGACTTTGACCTCAACGGTTCTGAAGAAGTGATAGTAAGCAAGGTATTCACCCTCGCTGAAGACCCATTTTACCAACTGTTGGCAATTGGCCTGTTCCAACAGACTCATCCATTGACTGGACCGGGATATATCAATACGGTCCCTCTCCCATATTTCCAGATCAAGGAGATACTGCCACTGCTCTACAGAGGCTAATTCAAGGAGGGCCAAAGACTCCTCCGTCCCGACTTTCTTGACTAACCGGAAAAAATCTTCGATGGGAAGTTCCCGGATAAAGTCACCTGGGTTTTCCACACTGAGAATTCGATTCAGCGTTTCACTGCCGGAAAGGGAAGCGAGATCCCTCACACGAATCGATCTTTGATCCCTCCCTACAGGCGTCCTGGTTTTGGTATGATTGACTCCAGCCATCTCTTGATTAGGCACGGCTCGCTTCTCCTTAGAGCACCTTACACTCTGATCGTCCTTTTGAAAACGGACATGCCTCCCGCATATTCATGTCCTGGCAGAACCTCCTCTAACCTGGGTAACAGGTTTCCAATGATTCATCGGCCTACTTAAAAGAGGTTGCAAACAGAGGTAGAATAGCATTTAAATTATTGATTTCATAATATTTATACCATTAACATATCAGTATAACATCTGCAAGATTCTGTCAAGAAGTCCAGGGAACAAATCATTCGTGTGGACATGTGCCGATGCGTCCATCTTTCATAAGACATCCCCTGTGATGATTCCAGACTCAGTCGGTCCCTGAAAGGGGAGTCTACGGATATTTGTGACACCGGCCGCTTGAAGCGTTTTCCTGACCTGCCTCTCAGAATAGGATCGGCCGGAGGAGGTTGCCAGTAACATGTTGAGTGAAAAGAGGGCTGGAAAGAGAGGGGCGTCCATGGAATCGTCAAGAAAAAAATCATGGATGATGATAAGCCCCCCCGGCTCTAATCGTGATACTGCCTTGAGAATCATCTCCCGGCAGACATCAGGGCCTTCCCCATGAAGGATGTGAGACATCCACACAGCATCGTACTGCCCCACTATTTCCTGTGTTACATAGTCTCCTTTCTGGAAATCGATCCGTCCATTCATTTCGAATTGGCTTATCGTTTTTTCGGCAAAAGGGCGTGTGGATGGAAGATCATAGACCGTGGCCTTGAGACTCGGGTTTTCCATACAAAAGTGGATAGCATAAGTGCCGGGACCACCCCCAAGGTCCAGCAGATGTTTTCTCCCTGAAAGATCCACTTCCTTTACAAGGCGGGGGGCCAGGAGCATGGCGTTATTGTACATTCCCATGAGAAAGGCCTCCCTTTGAACCGGATCTTCGAAGGATTCCCTGGGCCGCACCTGTTTTCCAGATCGGACGGCCTCTTCCAACCTAGACCAGGGTTCCATGAGAAAATGGTGATGCAAGATCATAAACCCGATATATTTTGGAGAGTTCTTTGACAGAAAAGCTTCGGCCCCTGCTATGTTTGAATATCTCCCGTCTACTTTGTCCAGGAGTTCCATAGCGCTCAAGGCATTGAGTAGCCTTTCCGTGGCGTTAAGATCTGTTTCCAATTCTTCGGCAATCGACTGAGCATCGAGATGTTGGCTTCCGATGGCCGTGAAGATATCCAGTTTGACGGCGGCATGTAGAACGCAGGTTTTCCAATACGCTCCCGATGTTTCCAGCAGTTTTCCCGGATGCCATTGATCTTTGGGCATGGTGTTCTCCTCGCTTTTACCATTTACAATTTAACTTATAATGAATGGACTATTACATACATATCCGCTTTTTGTCACGAGAACAATCATGACCAGACAATTCTTGACTTTTTCAAAGCGGTCCTCAGATCAATAGATATTTCACTGGGAAACGCGCTACAAGATACAAGGTACAATTCTTGCAGAAATCTTAAGGTTGATAGACTGGACGAATAGGGC
>JAXHUM010000028.1:0-3207 GCA_034189325.1 Thermodesulfobacteriota bacterium | reverse complement strand
CAATGGTCAATTCGGCTTTCATATCCCCAATTTTCCCTTCGATCTTTTTGAGTTTAACTGCGCGTTCAGGCTCATCGATTCCGTCGTCGGGGAGCTGCGCCACACTCCGTTCAAGCTCCTCCCAAGAAAAGTATGCGGGGATGTGCTTCATTTCGGCATAGCCCTCTAAGGTCCGTAAGGGGTCCGGGCCCCAATGATCCGCCAGGAAGCGAGCGATTGCATCTTCTCGCCGCCTCTGATAAGCCGCATGAGATTGTCTTAACTCCTCCAGAAAAGATTTCTTGCTGGACTTCAGGCCTTTGAGTGCAGTCCGTTCGGATTCCAATCTGGAAAGGTCATTTTGGAGTTCAACACTGAGAAGGTACCCATCGACCCACTCATAATTTTTCAAAATACCATAAAACGGGACGGCACTCTCGGCGGTGATAGTACAGGGTTTTTTTGTTCTATGACTATGCATGGTTCCCCTCCTCGAGTTCCTTCAGATATTGCGCGTGGAGTTTGGGCTGGGTTCTCGCCACGATCGAAACAGCCTGACCACGAGAGCAACCTTTTTGACTCGCCAAAGCACCCACGGCCTCCAGAAATGGTGACGAAGTTTTTGGTGTCGCACTCGGACTGCTGCCCCGGGTTCGTTCCCCCTCAGTTTTTAATTTTTGGATATAGGCTTCATGAGTCTCCGGGTGATCTTTGACGGTCTGTCTGATGGCGTCTCCGCGCTTCATACCGGATGCAATCAAATCAGACACTAAGCTTTCAAAGTTTTTCATGTTTGCTCCTTTCAAAAGTTGGTTCATTTCCTCCTCAAAATTGTTTCCCTGCGAACCTTTTAACCCCGGGAGGATGTTATTTATAAGCTGATCAAAAGTAGCAACACCATCAACAAGGCCTGCTGTAATCGCCTGTTTGCCGATAAAGATCTTGCCGTCGGCCATCGCAAGGGTTTGGTCAATCGAAACGCCCCTGTACTTCGATACATCGTCCACAACTATCGAATAGACATAGTCAACCTGGTCCTGTAAATACTCGCGACCCTCCACCGATAACGGCTCAGTAGAGGACGCTATGCGCTTATATTTCCCGGCGTAGATCTCTGTTTCCTTGATCCCCCTCATCTCGTCCAATTTTGAGTAGTCAACATGGCTCGTTACAACCCCGATGGATCCAATCTCCTGAGTCCCCCCTGAGATGTAGATCCTATCCGCCGCTGAAGCGATATAGTATGCCGCAGAGGCGATCATGCCATCAGACCACGTCACTATTGGCTTTTCTCCCCTGGACCCATAGATGAGGTTGGCCAAGTCCTGTGTGCCGTCTACAGTGCCGCCAGGGCTGTCCACATCAAGGATAATTGACTCAACCGCCGGATCTTCCATGGCCATCGTAAACAATTTGGCAGTCTCAAGAGTCGAAGTCCCGCCGAAGAAGAAGGTCCAGAAGGTCAGATTCTTTGTGATGACATCTTTGAGCGGTATAACAGCCGCGCCGTTTACGATCTCATAACTTTGCTTGTCTCTCTTCCCGGTCGCCACATCAACCTTTGCCGTGATACCCTTGATATCGATCTTGTCTCCCCGTAGATGCGCGGCATACAGTGCCCGGATCTCATTGAGCCGCTCCCGCGTGATCATCCAGGGGGCGGCCATAATATCCATTAACTTCATATCAATTTCTCCTTTCGTTTTTTCTCTTATATTATTTTTTTATTCAGGCTTTTCAAAGGGGCACAGTCACTCCGAGGCGAAGCAGTCACGGTTCCTTCAGACTCCTGAAAAAATTCAATCTGGCGACGGACATAAAGATCGAGTTCCGCCCTCGGGACTCTCAAGCTCGACCTGATTTTGAAAGCAAGAAGTTCACCCTCCTGGACCAGACGATAAACCGTCCGGGCTGAGCAGCTGAGAATTTCTGAAACCTCGTCGATCCTCAGATTTTCTTTCATCATCATCTCAACTCCAATGGCCGTGAGTATTGGTTGATAAGGTCGTCCTTGTGCTCCATGAGAATTCCCAGGAATTCCGGAAGATACTTAAGGTCGCCGTTAGCTGCTTCAATCCAGGTTTCGGCATTTGATCCGAAGAACTCGGTCAGACCGACATCCAGGACCGCCGCCCGCGCTGCGAGTTCGAAAACCACAAGATCTCGGTCAATGTATTGTGACTCTTCAACCTGGCGCTTAAGCCTCGCACGTGCGACCTCCTCCTCCAGCTTTTCCACTTCCAGCTTGAGCTTTCGCTCCTGAAGGATCAAATCTTTTTTGCTTAAAGGCTTTCGGCCGGTCGCTTGTCGGCGAAGGAAATGCTGAGCATAGGTCAAGACATTCTCAAAAGAATATCGGCCATCCTGCTGATCAGGCGCGAGTTTTCGCTGTTGAAAGTGGGAATACAGAGTGGACTTCGCGATACGCCAACCAGCCGAGACCAAAAACGAATGCACCTGGTTCAGGTTTTTTAGGCCCTCAGCCATACGACATACTCCTTTTCAATTAAGGTTAATAAAACTAGGCCAAAAGACTCAAACACAATCAACCTACTCAAACTTAATCAAGATCAATCTTTCCATTTTTCCAAGATTCAGTAAAAAATTACGTGTGGTCGAATGTCGGGCGGCAGGAAACCTCGATACTTTCCTCTCCCGAAAGGACCCGTGACCTCTGAGCGGACACGCCCTTTCTCTCTCAGGCCCTTACAGGTGCTCTCTCCGCCACGACGCTCTGCGATCTTAGCCAGGGCACACCCAAGCATAGGTCCGCCGCCGAAAGCCTGCCCTCGTGACGATGCCAGTGACAACTCGCTCTGTGTGGCAGTTGCGATGCCGGATAACAAATCTTCCAGTAGGGCCTCGTGGGCTTTCTCCGCTTGGCTGAGTCTATCCGCTAAAAGTTGGTCAATCCTCAGAACCTCTTCCCTCGATTTAGCCAACTCCGTCGACTTTAGCCTTAACTGAGACAACTCAGCCTCACTTTCTCTCAATCTTGATAACAATTCTTTTCTGTCCATCTCTCACTCCTTCGGTTTAGGTTTAAAAAATGATTCCCATTCATCAACGGTCCGCTTGAAAGGGCCAATATCACAATTTTGAAAGGCTATCGTGATGTCTTGTTCCAGGCGCCTGCTTCGCTCATTATGAGGCCTTATCTTCTCACCCGGCTGATAGGCTCCATTTAATCGGCAGATGGCCCGATTGAGGTAATTATCCATTTCGATC
>JAXHUM010000027.1:3367-27277 GCA_034189325.1 Thermodesulfobacteriota bacterium | reverse complement strand
CATAGCCATGGTAGAGCACATCCAGCTTCATCCCGAGTCCCAGGGCATCCTGTTTCCCTATTGAACAAAAGGTGTTTCCAGGACAGGCCCGAATGCTTCGGACACACAGGCCCACAGCGGCTCCCTTGTCCATTCCCAACTCTTCCCATATGGCATCAACATCCTCTTCTTTGATTCCCACAATGGCGATCCGAGTGGCCCCGGTGATCTTCATGGCCTTGGCATTGTATTTTTCCGCAATATCAGCCATTTTGCGAAGAAGATCGGGGTTTACCACGCCGCAGGGTATGTGGGGCGCAATTGCGTAAGTTTCCTTGTCTCTTTGGGGAATTGCTCCTTTTTCACCAAGTTTTAGCATCTCAAACTTAACCTCCTCGATGGTTGTAGAAATATCGGCTTCTACCCTATCTTTAACAATTTCTCGCAGGATATTCAAATTATAATGACACTGTTGAACCACGAAAACAAGAGCTCACACCGTTCGATCGATCTTCTTTCAGGACTCACAGACTGCTCATAGGCCCAAAAAGAACTCTCTTAGCTTGAAATATTTTTCATAGGGATTAGAATAGAGATTTATCCAGTTTACTGCGATTCAAATGGATTATCCGTCACATCTCAATTCGGGTCTAGTTAAGTGCGTCTGCCTCTTTACAGGCTTTTTCAGAAGTCAGGTTTTTCAATGATTCCTGTTGGCACAACATTCTTTGTTTAATCTAGAAAATGCCTATTATGAAACAGGCGATGATCAACAATTTTTCTGGTGGGAGAATATACGATGTTCGAAGATCTCATATTAAATATCGACAGCATTCTTAATCAGTTGAAGGATCTTAGAGGTCATCTTTGACTTGGATACACTGGAAGAAGAGCTGAATGATCTTGAGTTGATCATGTCGAAGGCCGATTTCTGGCAGCGAGACCAAGAAGAGGTGTCCAGGCTTAACCAGAAGAGGGCCTCCATTAGTGAGAGCATTGGTCAGTGGCAGGCCCTCTATGGAGAGGCTAAGGATGCCAGACTCCTGGTTGAAATGGCTTTTGAGGAGGACGATGAATCTACCTTGAAGGAGGCCCAAGGAGAGGTAGCCCGCCTGCAGGAGGATGTCAGCGCCCTTGAACTTCAATCTCTGCTGGGAGAACCGGACGATAGACGTAACGCCATTGTTGCCATCAACGCCGGAGCGGGTGGCACCGATGCCCAGGATTGGGTGGAGATGCTTTTCAGGATGTACTGTCGCTGGTGTGATGCCAAAGGGTTTAAGGTGAGCGTCCTCGATCTCCTTCCCGGTGATGAGGCGGGGATAAAAAATGTCACCTTCACCGTGACAGGATCCTATGTCTACGGTTACCTCAAGTGTGAACATGGCGTTCATAGGATGGTCCGTATTTCTCCATTTGACGCCACCTCAAGAAGACATACCTCTTTCGCCTCCGTGTCCGTGATCCCGGAGATTGATTCGGATATCAAGATCGAAGTGCAAGAGAAGGACCTCAGGATTGACACCTTCCGGGCAAGTGGTCCGGGCGGCCAGCATGTCAACAAGACCAGTTCCGCTGTGCGTATAAAGCATCTACCGACTGGAATCGTTGTTCAGTGTCAGAATGAAAAATCCCAGCATCGCAACAGAGACATGGCGATGAAAGTCCTGAAGGCAAGGCTCTATGAGCTGGAAAAAGAAAAGCTGGACCAGGAAAAACAGGAGATACACCAATCTCAAAAAGAGATCGCCTGGGGCAGCCAGATAAGATCGTATGTGTTTAATCCTTACAGGATGGTTAAGGATCACAGAATGAACATAGAGGTTGGTGATATCGAAAGGGTTATGGATGGTGATATCGACATGTTCATTGACGCCTACCTAAGGGCGCGATAGATAGAGGTCCGCTGAGTCTCATATCTATCCGCCTTTGTAGACCTGGTCGATGCTCTTGATATAGGCATGTATACCGGTACAGATTCCTTCCGCCAAATGATTCTGGTAAGTCTTGTTGAGGAGTCTCTTTCTTTCCCTACTGTTGGTCAAAAAACCCGTCTCCACAAGGATGGAGGGCATATCTGCTCCGATCAGCACATAGAAGGGCGCCTGTTTCACACCCAAGTTATTGACCTGTTTGTAGGGTGATGCCTTGACCCGGGATATCATCCCCCCTTGAACCTTTCGAGCCAGCCGATTTGATTCATTGATCTTGGTATTGAGCATAAGGGAGTTAAGTATGGTCTGCAGATCGCTGATGTTTTTTTGAGAGGTGGCATTTTCCCTTGCCGCCACCATCATCGATCTTTCGTCTGTAGCCATATTGAGAAAATAGGTCTCCAACCCCCATATCTTACTGCTCCGGTGGGCATTGACATGGAGAGAAACGAACAGGTCGGCCTTTTTCATATTCGCAATGGCTGTCCGACTCTCGAGCGACAAAAAGACATCCTTTGTCCGGGTCAAGATCACCTCACAACCGATCCGCTTTCTTATCTTGGCGGCCAGCTGTTTAGCAATGTTCAGGACGATATCCTTCTCCTTAATGCCTCCTTTTAAAAAGCATCCCGGGTCTTTACCTCCATGCCCCGGGTCAATGACGATTCGTTTGACATTCAACCCGAGCTGTCTGGCAAGGGACGCTTGATGGTCCGGCTCATCAGCCCTCTTCACGCCCTTCCGAACAACCTGTCTGTTGGACCGGCCCTTCGACTTGACACTCTTTTGGGTTGCCCCATTTTCCGCCCTCCGCACGTCGACAACGATCCGGAACGGATCGTTCAGATGAAAGACCTTGTACCCACCGATACTTTCGATATCGAGGACAACGCGCACCGTGTCTTTTGAATATTGGCCGGCCCTTGCTCTCTTGAGGAGGCCGTCTTTAATGGGGAGGGCGCTATCGATATCCGACGTTGCCCTGGCCTTTTTAAGATCCAAGTAGAGTCTTCGAGGTTTTTTCCGGTCAGGATCCGCCTTCAGCACATGATGTTCATATGTCACTCGATCTTCCAGATCGATTACGACCCGTGTATAGTTCTGGGTTGACCAGTGCCGTATATCCTTGACCGCGACCATCCCTGATCTTGACGCACCATTAGCCATCCGTCCGGCATCATCCATTTCGGACAGAATCAGGGCTAATTTGTCCAGCATTTTTCTGGCCTTCGGCCGCATATCCCCCGAAGGAAATTTGATGTCAACCTTTAAGAATTCCACGTAGGCCTGGGCAGGGTCCTTTTTGTATTTGTAAAGGATTTCAGCAATTTTGAACTGGGCATCGTCGGCCAGACGATGGGACTCGTAGGACTCTACCACCTTTTTGTAATAGACGATGGCCTCATCCAGATCTTTTGACAGGCCCGAGTATCGGTGGAGGCCGGTGTAAAGACCGCCGACATGATACAGTGCCCATGCGGCTTCGTTGGTTTTGGGGTACTGACGATAGAGCCTTTCGTAACGGCGGACGCTGTTGAGCCAGTTGTGGCGGAATTTCTTCTTTTCATGAGAGCCGTAAAGAGATTTCCGGTACTGATCAGCCTGTTTGAGCAGAGTGGCAGGCGTTTTGGCCGCTCTTACCGGGACCTCCGTCGCCACAAGGATAAGGCAGGCCAGGATGGTCATGAATATAAAAATAACAGATAGGGTCTTTGCCTTCATTTGTCTAGTTGTCAGTCTCGTAATCGAGGTACTCCTTCATGTGATGGAGCTCAGTCAAGGCCTCTAGCGGAGTCATCGACGAAACATCCAGTTTTCTAATCCAGTCTCTCAATTTGTCATCATGAGGGTTGAAGAGGTTGAGTTGCAACAGCTCCTCTTCATCTTTTTTAGAAGAGGGATGTGCCAGGCCGGATCTTCCTCTCCCTTCGAACTCAGCGCTCTCAAGGCTCTCAAGGACTTCTCTTGCCCTCACAATGACTTCTTCCGGAAGACCTGCAATCCGGGCCACCTCCAGGCCGTAACTCCGGCTGGTCCCTCCCGGAACGAGCTTTCTCAAGAATACAATCTGGTCGTTCCATTCCCTGACGGCTATGTTGAAATTCTTCACTCTCTGCTTGGAGGCCGCCAAGGCAGTGAGTTCATGGTAATGGGTAGCAAAGAGCGTTCTCACACCCTTGCCCCCCCTGTCGTGCAGGGCCTCAGCAACCGACCAGGCAATACTCAGACCATCATAAGTGCTGGTCCCACGGCCAATCTCATCCAATATGACAAGGCTCTTCGGTGTGGCCTGGCGTAAGATATTGGCAGTTTCATTCATCTCTACCATGAAGGTGCTTTGCCCCCTGGCAAGATCATCCGAGGCCCCCACCCGAGTAAAAATACGGTCCACAATACCTATGACGGCCTTTGAGGCCGGGACAAAGCTTCCCATCTGTGCCATCAGGACGGCCAGGGCGGTCTGTCTCAGGATGGTAGACTTGCCGGCCATGTTCGGTCCCGTAATAATCAATACCTGGTGGTCTGTTGAGTCGAGGTGAACATCATTCGGGACAAAGTCCTCATCCCGTACTGTTTGCTCCACAACAGGGTGCCGGCCTTCGACAATCTCAATATCGCTACCCTCATCAACCTCGGGGCAGACATAGTCGTTGGCCTCAGCGGTCTCAGCAAGACCGGCCAAAGCATCGATCTCGGAGATCAGATGGGCGGTCTCCTTGATCCGCCCGTTTTCAATCGCTATGTCGTCGCATATTTTACTGAAAATCTCAAGTTCCAGCGCAACTCGCCTCTCTTCAGCATCCAAGACCTGCTCTTCCATGGTCTTGAGAGACTCGGTGATATAGCGCTCTCCATTCACCAGGGTCTGCTTCCGAATATAATCCGGAGGCGCCAGATGCATGTTGGCCTTGGAGATCTCAATATAGTACCCAAAGACCCTGTTGTATCCGACTTTAAGACTTGAAATACCGGTCCGTTTCTGTTCCGATGCGGCGAATTCGGCTATCCATCCCTTGCCGCTTCGGCTCAGAGAGATCAATTCGTCCAGTTTGTCATCGTACCCCTCTTTTATAATCCCTCCCTCTTTTAAACTAACCGGGGGATCTTTATGGATCGCCTCTTCAATCCAATCGGCGACATCCCTGAGAGTGTCAAGCCTCAGGCCGATCTCCGAGAGAAGGGAACTGGTCGATGATTCCAAGTGTTCCTTGACAGCCGGGAGCCGTTGGAGAGAGAATTTCAGGGCCAACAGATCTCTGGCATTGGCCCTTTTAAGGACAATACGGCCGTTCAACCTTTCAATATCGTAGATCTTACCAAGTTCTTCCCGTATTTCCTCTCTCAGAGCCGGACTATCTTTAAACCACCCCACAGCTCCCAATCGTCTCCGTATGCTCTCTATCCGGATAAGAGGGTATAAGATCCACCGCTTTAGGGTACGGCTTCCCATTGGGGTCACGGTCTTGTTAAGCATCTGCACCAGGGACCCTTTGACAGACTGTCTTCTAAGAGTTTTCAGTAATTCCAGATGTTCGCATGTGGACTCATCCAGAAACATGTAGTCGCCGAGTCGGTAACTGACAAGCTCTTTGATATGTCCTGGAATAACCTTTTGGTTGTCTTGAAGATAGGAGACAAGTGCGGCAGCTGAAATAATTCCCCATGTCATATCCTGGCACCCAAAGCCTGCCAAGGATCTGACTCCGAGTTGCTCTCTCAGAATGTCGCCCGCCCTCCCCGGATCAAAAGCATCCCTTTTGAGTGTTTCCCGATAATAACTGGAGAGTGTCTCGCTTTTCGGAAGATATGTATTCTCGGGGATGATAACTTCGGCAGGATCAATCCTGCTCAGTTCTTCTATTAGTTGCTCCCAGGTTTGGGCCTCTGTCACCCGAAACTCGCCGGTCGACAAGTCTACGTGGGCGAGACCGTATGTTGCTCTCTTCTTTCGATCCTGTGGGGTGGAAGGGCCCGAGAGAGCAGCCATGTAAAGATTGCTTTTGTCGTCCACTTCTCCTTCGTCAATGAGTGAACCGGGGGTAACAAGCCTGATCACCTCCCTCTTGACAATGCCCTTACTCTGTTTTGGGTCTTCCGTCTGTTCACATATGGCCACTTTCAGGCCATTGTTGACCAACTTGGCCACATAAGACTTTGAGGCGTGATGTGGAACCCCGCACATGGGAACCTTCTCTTCACCGAGGGTTCCCCGAGAGGTCAATGTAATGCCCAGGATTTTGGACGCCGTACGGGCATCATCAAAGAACATCTCGTAAAAATCACCCATCCTAAAAAACAAAATGGCATCAGGGTATTGGCCCTTGATGCCCATATACTGTCTGAGCATAGGTGTTAATCGGCTCATTACTATTTATCTTTATTGTGTCCCGGAAATTCGGGCAAGGCCGTTGCTCTCTGGGTTTGGCCCCCGTCTAGTCGGTTGGAATCAATGATGTGAATCGTATCCCAAGACTTGCACTGGGGGCATTGCCACTGCAGTATGGCTGGTTCAAAGCCGCACTGTTCGCACTGGAACCTTAGATAGGGCATGTCCAAATGTTTAATAAGATCGCGATAATCAACCACGATATCCTTTTCCCTCTCCTGACCGAGCAATATCTCCCCCTTAAACCTTCTCGCCTCCCAAAAGAGCGGCTCGAGTTCCAGTGCGCTTCGTATCTCGTCGAGGGCCCCGTTAATGTCGTTTTCATTGTACAAATACCTTGCGAGGGCCAGATGAGTAAAGGCGTCGGAATCCTTTTGGGCGCACTCCTTCAAGAAATCCTCTACCGGTTTCAGGTTTTTCATCTCTGAATAAGCGCCCTCTAAACGCCTATAGGCCAGGAAGGTGAAGTGGGGGTCCACGGTGGCCACCTTTTCCCAGCTTGAAACGGCCTTTTTGTATTCCTGCCTCTCAAAATACACATCCCCCAGATGGAGGTAGGCATCCACACACTTGCTATGGGTCGCTATGGCCTTGTTAAAAAGGGATATGGCTGTCGTCGATTCATGATTCTGCTGGCAATGCTTCCCCATTTCCACCAGATGGTGGGCCATAATGTTCTTGTAGTTGCCTTTTGTTAAACGGGAGATCTTTTGTCGGGTCTTGAGGGCATTCTCCCAATCCTTTAATTCCTCATAGATCCTCTCAATCTCCTTCAGGACCTGAACGTTGGAAGGCTCCCCTTCTTCCACCTTGAGGAATGTCTTGAGTGCCCTGTTGAGAAAGCCGCCCTTACGATAATCGAGGCCGAGATCAAAGAGAGCATTAATTCGGATTTTGTTGTCGATATGGGGCCTGAGAATGATACTCTGCCGGATTCGGATGGCCCGGTCGATATCGCCCTTGGAGCGGTAAAGGTTCCCAAGGGCCACATAGGTCTCAATGGTATCGGAATTGACCTGAACAGACTTTGTGAATTCCTCGATAGCATGGTCGTGATCGTTGGAAAGGATATACTGAACACCCCTAAAAAAGGCCTTATCTGCTTTGTCAACAGTTGAATTTTCACCTCCTCCAGTGGAACGGCGCTTCCAGACACCTATCAACAGTCCCATGAAAAAGGCAATAAAAACAGCTAACAGAATGCGGTGATTTGTCGGGTCAATCACCCATTGCCATAACGATTCCCACATATAATATCCCCCTCCGTTGGATATTATTCAGGTATTGTTCGAAACCCTTTCAATGTGACAGAGAAATTTTCATTGTGAATCCATCGCCTTTTCAATGCTTTCATCGTCCGTGGTCACAGGGAGATTTCTGAAAGAGCTGAGTTCCTTGTCCTTTTCCGAAGATTCTTTCAAGAGGTTCTTTACCTGCCGTTTCAGGCGAAAACGTTCGGTCATTCCGTAGACACCTGAAACAAGGACACCTAACAGAAAAGTAATGACCGCCACCTGATATACCGACATTTGGGAGCTTTCAAAACTAATGAAGACGAGATCGAGCTTGAACATTACAGGCGTTGACATGGCACCGTGGTTCTGTACCACGATAATGATCACCAGCAATGCCAGCAGAATAACACCTATCCATCTTAGTTGTTTCATCAATCACCTCCACTATACATATTTGAAATCCTGTAAATATTGTATGAATCTTTGTCATTCATCTTCCTTAACCTCGATGCGACATGTCGTCTTCATAAAAAATCCAAGGTGATTATCTCACCACGAATCGTGTCGTCCACCTGTAAGATGCCGATAGTATGAATCCCGGCAGAACTATGTCCTGTAGCCGTCCCGGGATTAAAAAAAAGGATACCTTCTCGAACCTGGTTGGCCGGCCTGTGTGAATGACCGTATACAATGGCGTCGACATCCTGAAACTCCTGCCTGATACGATCCTCAAGGCCCTTTGAAGATCCCCAGCCGTGGATCAGCCCTAATTTGAGGCCGCCCACCTCAAGGACCCACTTGGGAGGCAACCGATCACAAACTTCAGCAGGATCCATATTTCCGCACACTCCATAAAAGCTGTGAGCGGAAAGAAAATCAATAAGCTCGGCCGATACAATATCGCCAGCGTGGAGAATAAGATCCGTGTCAGCCAGGTACCTGTTATAGATCTCCTCAAGCTCTCTGGTTACACCGGACAGATGAGTATCCGATAGGACGCCGATTTTCATTTTTCTATGCGGACAACCCCCTTTGCAGCATTGCTAACATATGAAAAGTATAGCAACATCAGTAAAAAAGACAAGTCATAATATAGAGACGGGACCAGGATCTTTCTCCTTTACAATTGGGGAACTGATCTGTAAAAGAGCAAAACATGCTAACGCTATCCAACCATACTATCTAACCATACATCGTGAAGGGAGATAAATGCCTGTCTACGAGTTTTATTGTTCGGAATGCCACGTTATATTCAACTTCCTTTCCGCCAGGCCGAATACTGACAAGCGACCCTTGTGCCCCCGGTGCGGGAAATTAGAGCTGGAAAGGCATATGTCCGTTTTCTCCATATCCCGCAATCGAAGTCCTGAGGACGACATGCCTTTCCCGGATATGGACGAAAGTCAAATGGAAAAGGCCATGTCTCTCCTTGCCCGAGAGGCTGAGAATATCGACGAAAATGATCCCAGACAGGCCGCCGACCTCATGCGCAAATTATCCGACATGACAGGCCTTGACCTGGGCCCCGGCATGGAAGAGGCCCTCAGCAGAATGGAAGCAGGAGAAGACCCGGAAAAGATCGAAGCGGACATGGGAGACATCCTTGAAGAGGAAGATCCGTTCAGCTTGAAAAAGAGGTTGGCAAAAGTCCGGAAATCCTCGGCCCCGGAGGTAGACGATACCCTATATGAGCTTTGAATGTATCCGTCAATTCTTGTTCCCTCTCTAAAAGCCGCCTCTACGGCCCGGGATTCTTCATATTCCTACCAGCTCGACGTCACCCCAGGCAGCCATCCTGTCCCCTGCTATCACCACGCCGCCTGTTATTCCATCGATAGTACGGGCCCAAGAAGCAGCGCTCTCGAGGCTTTCCAGGGTCTTTATTCGATTCCCAACGGCCGTTGCCGCTGCGTCCGCCAGAGCGGCCGAGGGGGACAAAAGGCAGGCGAGGTCCGCTGTGCCCATGCTCAAGGAATGCCCCACTGTTGCGGATGAAGAACAGATACCGATCGGCAAATGTCCCTGAGGGATCAAAATACCGAGCTTCTCACTGAGCGGAGAATCCCCGGCAAGCAGAGAAACCGTGACCTCGCGGTTGGCCTTTAGAAAAATGTCTCCACCATTTTCAACGATCACCTGATCCGTGGTCATGAGAAGCCCTTCGCCTACATACTGGGCAATGGCCCCTGCCACTGAGGCCATCGGGCCAACCCCTACGTTTCTTGTGACGCGAATCATCTTTCTTAGTAATCGCGGTGCCGTTGAATCATCCTCGTAAGGCAATAGGGTGGTGGAAAATCCGGGATGGAATCTGATGTAGCTCTCTATCTGGGCCCGGCAATCAAATACCAGATCCGTGGCCTCCTTCTTCAGGTCCCTGTCAGCGCTTATCCACAGATCCGTTTCTCTGACAGCGATGCGAAAAGAGACCAGATCAGGCGACTGGGTCCTTTTTCTATATTTCCGCTCCTCATATCCCGGCATCGTGATCCACTGTCACCCTAATGTTTCGATCTCTTCCCTTTAGCATTCAAAACCTCCAGCAGCATTCTAAGGCCCTCCCCAGAGATCTTGGCGAAAAAAGCATCTCCGGCCTCGCGCAGGGTTTCATCAAGCCCGGAACCGGAGACCACCCTGCCTAGAGGCCGGAGTTGATACCGGAGGGAATCGAGGGGCCCTGTCTTGACAAGAGGCCTTTGGAATAATAGTGTTTCCATGGAATTCATGGAGAGCCAATCCTGGGGACCGACCTGCGGTTCGGTCCACACGCTGAGAGAAAACCATCATGGAAAATCAATCCGATCATAAACCATGGATCAAGACAGTAGATCCGGTGCTTTTTCCTCCCACGCTCAAAGATAATACGGCGGACACGGACCGTTTTGCAAAAGGTATTCAAAAGCACCTCGATCACAGTGCGATCCATATCGATCTTTCTCTTGTGAAAAACCTGCCTCATATTCTGAGAGAATGCAACTATGAAGTTACTGCCGTCCTTTTTGAAGAGCAGGGAGGTTGGACCCTCATCGACGTGCTCCCCACTGCTGGAAAGGCCGGGCCCTATGGACTGGCCGTTGATCTTGGCACCTCCACCGTTGTTGTCAGCCTCATCAATCTTTCCGATAGTACGACCACGGATACCCTATCCTTTTCCAACCCTCAGATTGAGGTCGGTACGGACATTCTCACCAGAATACATGCGGCCACCCAAAAAGGAGGACTCGAAGCCCTGAGAGGTCTCCTTTGTGAAGAGTTGAACCGCCGGATTGAGGAACTTGCCCTGAAGAATCATATCCACCCCCACGATATCATGGGGATGGCTCTTGCCGGTAACACGACCATGACCCATCTCTTCCTCGGTCTTGACCCCTATTGGATTTGTCGCGAACCCTATATCCCTGTGGCCAACAGGTTTGAGATCCAATCGGCTTCAGACCTGGACCTCTCTATCCATCCACGCTCCCCGGTCTTTATTTTCCCCAATGTGGGCAGTTATTTTGGTGGCGACCTGATAGCCGGGATTCTCGCCTCCGGCATGACACATGACAGTGACACCTCCTTACTTGTCGACGTGGGGACCAATGCCGAGGTCGTCATCGGGAGCAGCGATTGGCTTATGGCCTGTGCAGGGGCGGCAGGCCCGGCCCTGGAGGGAGGTGTTGCCGAAATGGGCATGATGGCGGGGCCGGGAGCCATTGACCAGGTGAGGATTGATCCTGTCACCTATGACTTTAATGTGAAGACCATCGAGGGGCAACGGCCCATAGGCATATGCGGTTCCGGCATGATAGATCTGGTGGCCCAGCTATTTCTGGCGGGCATGATCGACCTGAGAGGAAGGTATGTGCCCTCGACATGCGGTGATCTCCTTTTTGAGGTCAACGGCATCAAGCATCTCATGGTCGTACCCTCCAAAGACTCGGGTACTGGCAGGTCCTTGAGCCTGAGCCAGACAGATATTGACGGCCTCATTCGTTCAAAGGCAGCGATGTATACCATCCTCACAACCATAACCAACACTGTCAATATCCCCTTTGATCAGATCCGCAGGTTCTATGTGGCAGGGACCTTTGGGACCTACATCTCTCCCAGATCCGCCATTACCATCGGCATGATCCCCGACCTTCCCCTCGAGACCTTTGTCCCCTTGGGTAACACCTCACTTGCAGGGGCGCGCATGGCACTGCTTTCCTCCCAGTCCAGGGAGGAAGTTTCCCGCATACGGGACCAGGTCACCTACATGGAACTCAACGTCAATCAGGAATTCATGAATCTCTTCAGTGCGGCGAAATTCATTCCCCATACCGACAGATCCCTCTTCCCCTCTGTCCAGCATAAATGAGATATTCATGCCTTGCCTTCCCGAGCTTTACGAGAAATAGAAGTTTTATGAAGGGTGAAAGAGGGCATTAATCCAGGCCGGTGCCGAAGTCATACTTGCGTTTGGCGAATTTTGTAATGACTGAGATATCAACCTTCAGCACACCGTCGATTTTACTGAGTCGGTTATAGACAAGGTCGTTGAGATCCTCCAACGATTTCACAACAAATTCGGCGTTGATATTCGTTTCACCGGTCGTCATGATAATGTACCAGAGTTCTCTAAACCTCTTCAGCTCCCTAACAACGGTATTCACCTTTTTCATCTCTGCCTGGATATACAAATCTCCGGCGATTCCAAAGCCGAGATTGAAAGGATTGCTTACGGCAACTATTTGAATGTACTCATCTTCAACGAGCCGCTTGATTCGCGATCTCACCGTTGCCTCTGAAATTCTAAGTTTTTTTCCGATCTCAGTATTGGAAAGCCGGCCGTCTTTTTGAAGCAAATTGATTATCTTTGCGTCAATCTGATCGATATGTTTTTTCTTCCTGCTTTTTTCAGCCTCTCCTCCCCCCATAAACGCTCCCTTCCAGGCATTCCATCGAACTCTTCATCTGATCACAACAGCCCTGCGGGCTCTCTTTACCCTAGGGCTTTTAATATGACATCAACGCGTGTCCACGTCAAGAATCGAATGGAAACAAAATCACAAAAAACATCGATTTTCGTTTCATTTTCTGTAATTATACTGACATCTCGCCTAAATTAAGCATTTTTATGCGATTTTCGTTTTTCGCCTTGACTTACCCATGGCAATCAAGGTAAAGAACAGTGGTGTAGCATGTTTGGTTTCCTAAAAAGAGAGAAACATCCCCTTGACGGACGGTCTTTCCATGCCGTCTCGGGGATAGGTTTTTAACCTCAAGATGAAGGAGGCTCTTATCATGAAGGGACAAATCACCGTAACAGACCTTTTCAAGATGAAAGACCGTGGAGAAAAAATAGTGGCCCTGACAGCGTACGATCACCCCTTTGCCCGAATGGTGGATGAATCGGGGGTCCATATGATCCTAGTCGGGGATTCTCTCGGGATGGTTGTGCAGGGCAAATCAAGCACACTTCCCGTCACCATGGACGAAATGATCTACCATACGAAGATGGTGACAAGTGCGGCAAAGAATGCCATGGTAGTGGGTGATATGCCCTTTATGTCTTATCAGGCAAGCATCGAGGAGGCTATACACAATGCGGGCCGTTTTCTCAAAGAGGCCGGGGCCTCATCTGTAAAGCTCGAAGGAGGTGCCGGTGTCAGCCACATTATCAGGGCCATATCCGACGCCTCCATTCCGGTCCAGGCCCATATCGGGCTCACCCCTCAGTCCGTTCACAAAATGGGTGGTTTCAAGGTGCAGAGGGATGAAGAGCGCCTCTTAAACGACGCAAAGGAAGTGGAATCAGCAGGCGCCTTTTCAGTGGTCCTTGAGGGTATCCCAGCCCATATTTCGGAGAAGATTACCGAAGCGCTTTCGATTCCTACTATCGGAATCGGAGCAGGCGCCCAATGCGATGGACAGATTCTTGTCCTGAATGACCTTCTGGGAATCAACGAAAGGCACCTCCCGAAGTTTGTGAAACAGTACAAAGAGATCGCCAAAATAGCCAGGGAGGGAATCAAAGCCTATGCCGAAGAGGTCCGGGAGGGAAAATTCCCCACGGAGGAGCATTGCTACTAAGCCTGGCATCGATGGAAGAGATGCCTTTGGACCAGCTCATTGTTCACGATGCTTCGGCCTGAAACAAAGGCATCCCTTTTCTATTGCCTTTGGGGGGTATCTTTAAACACGCCCCCTGAGTTATCCCTTTCCCGCAGATTACAGCCATTGACCTATGCTTTTGATATATCAAGGATACCCAAGCATTGTGCCATTTCTATAAGGGGCACGGGCATCAAGATATATCTTGACATTGTGATTGAGTGGTATAATATTCAGTCTCAAAAGCACGGGACGTGGCGCAGTCTGGAAGCGCACCTGAATGGGGTTCAGGGGGTCGGAGGTTCAAATCCTCTCGTCCCGACCAGCAGTTTTTGTAAGTCAAGGAGCGAGACCTTTGCAAAACACCGCTTTTTACCCGATTGCGGTGTCAGGTTCACATTTTAATCCTCGAAATATTCCACATATTCCTCCGGTTAAAATTTTCATCATTTCCAGATTTCCATGCGTCATAAGAGCCCATGACACGTTCACCCCATGCAGGCCCGCCCTGAACTGAGACTCTCCTGTTGTGGCGCCCTGTCCTGACTAAAATATGCAGTATGTGGGCATGCAAGAGCCAAGGCACCCTGTTTCCGGCATTGATTATCCGGGAACATTCCAGAATTTCGACCACAGGTTCAGCACCAAAAGCGCTTGTCTTGAATTTATTGTGAAACTTCGATGGTGAGAGGGTTTTATCAGCCCCGGTTGTGGGGAGAAGAGCGGCAAACCGCCCTTGATGGGGTGTGCTCTTTTTCTCTCAAGAAAACATAAAAGTCAGACCTGCATCATTTCTCAAATGTGGCTCCTCAGAACTTAAGGGCATTTTGAATCCAAAGATTTTTATGTTATGCTGCACAGAAAACATATCGCCAACCTGATCCAAACTTTAAGGTGATAGATCCCCATGAAAATTTATAAACGCCTCCGAGCCGATCACATTTTTCTAGATGCTGTGCTAAGGAATAAAAATGATGTGTTTTGTTTTGTGGCGGAGACCTTTGCACGGGACGGTGTGGTGGGCCATGCCCGTATGTTATATGCAAGTATGATTGCGCGGGAAAAGGCCATGTCCACGGGAATTGGAAGCGGTATCGGCATCCCCCATGCCGCCAGTGCGGAGGCTCGTGCGCCAGCCATGCTGTTGATCCGGTTAGCGGAACCCATTGACTTTGAGGCGCTGGATGGTTTGCCGGTGGATATTATTCTGGCGTTGGTGGTTCCGGAAAACCAGACGTCCCTACATCTTCAGATTTTGGCCGGGATTTCCAGACTCTGCGAAAAAACCGAATTTTTGGATCTTGTAAGGAACGAAACTGACGGCAAAGCACTTTTGGAAGGGATCCGACGAATAGAGGAGGGGATCGCCTTTCATTAGCCGACCGTTAAGACCGGAATCTCAAACTCTCAAGGTGAAACCGTGCACCTTTTAATCGCTGTAATCAATAATGAAGATCTGCTGGATAAACTAATCACCGGATGGCTGGATATGGGCATCACCGGTGCTACGTTGGCGGAATCGACCGATGTCTTGCAGATGATCAGTCATCATATTCCTATTTTTGCCGGCTTCCGGTCTCTTGCGAGTGGAGGCTCGATCCACAACAAGACCGTTTTCACCGCCATTGAAGACTCATCGACCCTTGATAAAGCGGTTTCCTATCTTGAAATGATCTGTTCCCAAACGGAAAAGCAACACCAAGGTGTTTATTTCGTCGTTCCTTTAAAGCGTTTCGGCCGGCTGGGGCTGGCCGTGGATCCGGTACAGCACAAGGACCATGTGCAAAAGAAACTCGGAAAGCCTTTGAAAGGCAGACATGTCAGGAAGGCTCCTGACTGATCCCGTTTTTTCCACCTATCTCACCTGCCAGCCTGAGGGCCATTTTAAACGTTATGGGACCTGCCACCTGATTGATTGTGATCACTGCCAAGACCAGTGTCGTCAGGTAAACCCCCAGTTCAGGGAAACGGCGCTGGGCAAGCTGCGCCAGGCCGATAGCGACCCCTGCCTGGGTAATGTATGCCATCCATGCAATGCGTCTGTGGGGTTTGGGATCTCCGGAGATGACGCCTGCCAGCCATGTGCTCCCAAAGATACCCACAATGCGAACCATGACCAGAAACAGGGCCAGAGGCCAGGTTGTGCGGAGGGCGTCCAGATTGAGTGAAGCCCCTGCCAGCGAAAAGAAAAGCACAAAAATGGGCAAGGCAAAGCGCTCTAGGTTTTCCATAAAAACAGGACCATATCTGCTGAAATTCTGCACTGTAAACCCGGCGCTGATGCATATCAACAGAGGCTCCAGCTGAAGGGAAACGGCAAACCGCGTCTCCATAAATGCATTGAGAAATAAAGAGATCTTGAAAACCGAAAAGGCGAAAAAGAGGAGGAACAGGGGCAGGTCATGTTTCACCTTTTCGATATACAGGGAAATTCCTTTGCCGAACAGAATCCCCAGAGCAAGGGAGCCCGCCACAGCCGAGGATAGGATTCCGAATGCCTGAAAATCCACGGGCATTCCTTGCCCCATGATGATTTTCGAAACTGTCAGGGCCATGGTGAAAAAGATGATAATCAGCACGTCCAAGGCCACGGTAACACCCAGCACGGTGGCGGAAAACATGCCTTCTGCGCGGCATTCCTCAATGATGGCAATGGCGGAAGAGGGGGAACGTGCAATGGCAATGACACCCAGCAGAACTGCCAGGACAGTGATCTGAGAGGAGGAGAGTTCGGGGATGAGGCGCAACCGAATGGTTATAAAATAAAAGGAAAGGCCGACCATCACAAAAACTACAAGGGACAGCAGCAAAATATTGACAACAATGGCCCTGCCCCGACTCAGCAGAAACGTCTTACGTAGGGAGCCTCCTGCCACCAGGGCTATGAAGCTTAAGGCCAGGTCATCCACGAGTCTCAATCGCAGCACCATCTCATTATTGAGAAATCCGGTAATAAAAGGCCCGGCCAGGATCCCCACAAAGATGTAACCGCTGATTAGCGGCAACCCGGTGATTTTGAGGATCTGGGCCACAAGGTACGCGGACAGCAATACAAAACCTAGAGAGAAGGTCGTCATCCCTGCCTGCTGCCAGTCGGATCCGATGTCCATGCGTTTGACCCACAGGGCAAACCCTGCCAGCAACAACACGGCAATAACATAGGTCTTTAGATCCGCAATATATTGTTTGTTCCGGTCCATCATTTGGTCGTTTTAAGCATACGTTCGAGAAAATAGGGACTCAGAAATTCATTGCAGATGACTGCAATGACCGCAATGCTGATAACCCGAGTTGAGACTGGACAATGAAATGTAAGCTGAAAGTCCAGTAAAATTGCCAGTGACAGGCCCCCTTGAGCAAGAAGACCGAATCCCAAGAGAGCGGGATATTGTTGGAGGTTCGGGTTTAAGCGGGTTACCACAAACCCTGCAACCGTTTTTCCAAGGACCCGATACAGGCAATAGGCAATCCCTATGAAAAGCAGCCCCGGTGCGTCGAAAGACAGGTGGACTCCCAGAAAGACCAGCAACAGCAGATAGGTGGGTTTTTCAACGGTCATCAAAATTTGATAGATCCTTTCCTTATCTAGAGACAGATTGACGAGCCAGAAACCCACAAAGAAATTTATAAGGAGAGGAGAGAATCTCAGCACCAGGGCCAGTCCGCTTGCCAGTAAAGTCATACCTATGACGATCAGGATGAGATCCTTTTTAAGCCGACGATGACTGATAAAAAGGGCAAAAAGGAAAAGCAGGCCCAAGCCCGCCACCAGACTGGAAAGGATACCCTGACCAAAGCCTCCCAACAATGAACCATCCATCTCGACGGAAGGATTAAAAGAAAAGCAGAGTCCGAAAATGAGCAAGGGAAACATGCCGTCGATGCTCGAAATGAACCTCAAAAGCCTTGTGGTATCCGGCCGTCTGCCTGCGACATCCGCTGGCAGAAATGCCAGAGCGGTTTGAGCGGTGCATCCGGCGGCCGCCCCAAGGGTTATGGCGACGACCATGGCAAGCGAATGGGAAATCGCAAAATAATGGATCATCGCCATGTACACGCCGATAAATACCAGGGTTAAAGTCACCAGGCCTTCCAGGGACGCTGCAAGAAAGAAATCCAGAGGAAGACGTCGGAGTTTTTTGATCTCGAATTGAAACCCGTAAATCAATCCGATCCATCCGAGCACGAGGGCCGCGCAGGGAGCCAACCCCTTTTGTGCGTCAACATCTAGGATGTTCAGAAACTGGGGGCCCAGGAGCAGACCCAAAAAAAGGAACTCCGTTCCGGTCAGATAGAATCGCCGGGCAAAGACCAGCAGGCGGAAACGTCGAAAGGTAAGATGATACCCGCTAAA
The DNA here is from genome assembly GCA_034189325.1 of Thermodesulfobacteriota bacterium. Lineage (GTDB taxonomy): Bacteria > Desulfobacterota > DSM-4660 > Desulfatiglandales > Desulfatiglandaceae > JAXHUM01. The sequence continues at coordinate 9,310 of JAXHUM010000027.1, read as the reverse complement.
GACGAGTAAAAGGATGATGAACAGTGCAAATATGATTTTCATAAACGATAAATATACAGCTTTTCGTTCCAGAATCCAGTCAATAAAGGATGGCCTCTGACCGGAAGGTGAAGCATCACATGTTCCAATAGATACTCTGTTTCACTCCGACCAACAAGGAAAGGATAGATCTTGAAAAATACTGTCTGATGATTATTGATTAAAGGTGACTGTAATTTGACGCCTTTGTGAAACGCTCCATAGCAAAGGCTTGGCATGAAATCTTGAATCGAACTAAAATATGAGAAGTCTGACTCTATATGAAGGAGGGCGGTGAGAGATGGGAAACTGGTTTAAAACATCTCTTCTTTTGGGCTTGCTGACGGCCCTTATTGTTTGGATTGGTGATCTATTGGGAGGAAGGCAGGGCATGATCATCGCCTTTCTCCTGGCAATGGGGATAAATTTTTTCAGTTACTGGTACTCGGATAAAATTGTCCTAAAAACATACAAAGCTAGGGAGGTTATCCCGCAGGAAAACCACGAGATTTATCAAATAGTGCAGGATATTGCCCGGAAAGCCGACCTGCCAGTCCCAAGGGTCTACATCATACCTGAGAAATCTCCCAATGCATTTGCAACAGGCAGAAACCCGGAACACGCTGCCGTAGCCGTCACCGAAGGTCTTCTTCAGCTTATGGATAGAGATGAGATTATGGGTGTCATTTCGCATGAAATGGCACACATAAAAAACATGGATATTCTGATCGGCTCCATTGCCGCCACAATGGCGGGAGCAATAATGATTATTGCCAACATGGCCCGGTGGACGGTCTTTCTTGGAGGCGGATCGGATAACGATGAAGAAGGCGGTCTAGGGTTCATAGGCCTGATTATCATGTCAATCTTGGCACCCTTGGCGGCCATGCTCATACAGATGGCCATTTCCAGGTCAAGGGAATACCATGCGGATGAAACCGGTGCTTCTTTGGCGGGTCAACCCTTTGGACTGGCAGATGCGCTTGAAAAACTAGGCGCCTATTCCAGGCAACTGCCCATGCACTCAAATCCCAGCACAGCCCATATGTTTATAGTGAACCCCTTAAGAGGCCATAGCCTGACAAATCTGTTTTCTACCCACCCCCCGCTGGAAGAGAGAATCGCAAGGCTCAGGGGAATAAGACCGTCAGTATCCAAACAACCAAGTGCTGACAGCGGCCTAAAGAAAGCGGAAGATTTCTGGAAAAACCTTAAATAGCAAGGGGACTTATCCATAAGCCGACAAGAACTCGCGGTTGTTGACAAGGGATATAAGCGATGATACGCATTTGGCGCAAGTAAGAGGATCTATCTCTTTGCTTTTTCCGCTTACCACGACTCACGTTACTGTCGTATCGATAATACCGGGCCACCTACCCCCCCTTGTTGGGAAAGTGTGAGCACATGGTGGCCAGCCATTCCAGGGCATCAAAGACTTTCCCACCTTTCTATCCCTGGATCGATAAATCACCTAGGACTCTTCCGGAATGTATGGCATTCTCTTGCTTTGGAGTAAAGCTAAAGCATACCCCAGTTCCAAAAAGGAAATAGAAATTTATATGGGCCCTGGTACCTTCTATCGTTTCATCACGGGCGGCGTCACAATCCCCCGCCCGGGATGTCTCTTTTTCCACGTCTTGGTTTGGTTTGGATTGAGGAGGGCCAAGTGGATCAAATTACTAACGTCAAAGCCGTTGGCGAGCGGGAAAGGATACTGCTGCGGTGGTGGATGAGATGGATTTTGGCTTGGATACTGTGGTGTTTGATATTGTTGTCCTCCAGGCAGCCCCCAAGCTGTTCAAAAAGGGGCCGTCACACCAGGAGGTTTGGTTGAAAGAGCCACTGTCTTCATTGTACCTCTATGGGTCTATCCACATTCGCGAATTCCCCTCCGACGCCTTCATGAACAGTATCTTCACTGGCGACCTCTCCATGCGCTTCATGTCCTCCATGGTAAAAAGAAAGACGGAGTTTGATTTTCAAGCAGGTCTATCCTTCCGTGTTCCCAGAAAAATGGGGAGGCTGCCCAGTCGGCCGTCTCCGCCTCTGGTTCCGCTAGGCCTTTAAAAACAAAATACCTACCCCGAAAAAAGCTATCCCTGCCAAAAAACAATGAGTGAGCTCCAGGTGAAACCGGCTTCGAGGACCCCGTATTGCGGATCTAGGGGATTGTAGTAAACCGTTGCCTTTTCGCCGGAGGTATATTTGTCCACGACTTTTTTTCGCCACCCTTTTCATCCCACCGGATTCACCACCGAATTCGATGCGGTGACTGGTAAAATGTCGATCCCCGACTTGATACTCATACAGCATAGTAGGTTGTCGTTGTACGACGAGTATTGGAATCTCTCCTGGTCTGTTCACTGATATAGGATGAGGTGATGGTTCCCTTGGTGCTGGGCCAATTGCGGCTCTCATTGGAACCTTTTATTTCAAACACGCCCCATGCCATGAGGAAAAAGCCCGAGGTGAGCGAGCCTTTGATTCTTTGAACGCTTCTACTTCCCGAGCTCGCAGACCTCCAATATGCACAGCTTACGGATGTCTTCGTCTTGAATGCGATCGCACAAAGAGCAGTCCTTCTGTTTCACGGCCAGTCTGTAAAGGCACCAACCGTGCACCTCGTCGGCCCGGGGCCAGTTTTGGAGGATATTTTCGCACAGATCCGGATCACCGATCTCTTCCAGGCTGTTTTTTTATCCCCCAATCTGTATCTGTCGGCGGCAATTCTTCCCTGTTTGTTGTCATTTGTCTTGTTGATTTTAGTACCCCCTCGACTTTTGTTTCCTTCCATTCGGGGTATTTGTTGCAGTCCAAGGCAATGGGAGGATTTTTAACAGGCGCCTCATCTCCGACAATACAATGCCCCCACCCACAAGGGGGAAGATCGCTGGGGAAGGGCTCACCGACGGCCTGAGCAGCCCCTGTCCATTGCCACTCCAAACGTTTCAATGGGACGGCCACGATGCCGACGTCACTTTTGGGATATGGTGGCATAAGCATTAAATAGGTTACAAAATCCATATGCGCATAGGCTGAAGCCATCGCCGATAGCGGAAAGCCAGGCGTATCCTTCATGAGAACCGACGAGAGGCTGGCACCGCAGTGATAGCCGTTGTAAGGAAAGGCGCCATCCAGCATTTGTTCGTGCACATCATTCACCCACTCATAGTGGGGATAAACATATCTTTTAAGGCCCCAGGCGTTGCATTGTACCAATTGAATGTAGAAGAGGCAGAAGCGTTGATTATTAAAAGGCTCAGGCATGACGGCCCTGCTTTCAAATTCTACGGAGGGCGAACCTGGAATCATTTCACACCCGTCACCCCACCCAAATCCCACATGGTTTGCAACGCTGATATCAATTTCAGACCTTGGTTTATAGACCTTGAGTATCGTACGCCGGGTAAGTGTCTTTCCTTTTACCTCTGCTGTACAGGTAATTTCTCGTTCCTGCCCTTCAAAAGAACCGTCGATCCAGGCGAATTCCACGGTTTGATCGTGGCAATCCCCTTCAGTGAAAGGCGTTTTTTTGCTCCCTGCCTCACTTCCTTCCCAGCCCTTAACGACAAGATCAGGCATCCCGGGTATCTGCCATTGCACGGAGGATAGCGAATCCCCTACACCGGTTAGGGGCTCACACTTCAATGAGACTTTCTGGCCGACACAAATCGATTCCTCCCTCTTATCTGTAATGTCCTTCCACGCGTTTTCTTTTCTTACCAAGATCCGTAATTCAGGAGAGATTTCCTTGGAACTCCAGGAGATGGTGAAGGTGGCGTTCCCCCCCGAACCTGCGCTTCCAGGTCGATAGAGCTTTTCCTTTCCCACACCTGTCTGGGAGAGTTTGATGCTGAAATTCCTGGGCGGCCCATCGAGTTTGACACGCCAGGTCTGATTGCCCTCTATGGGGCCTTCTTCGGGGATGGGGAATCTGAGGCCGACCATGCTCATGAAAACCTCTTTTTCAGCCTTTTCATAATGACACTCCCCTTTCACCATCTTCCGTTTCTTACCATATATGGTTTGTTTGCCCGAAACGCCTCCGGCAACGAATTCGTAATAACTGGGCGGCATCTTCATCTGGGACTGCAACTCCGCTAGGAACTGCTGTGCGCCCACCCCTGAGACTTGTGACTTGAGACGGCTGTTCGTGATGCCGAATCGGCGTAACATAAGGTTGATGGAATCATATTGTTCCGGGGGTGAATAGGAAAAGCTCCGTGAGCCGCTGTAACTCTCAAGGACCGGGGAGCAGTTCGGCGGCCGGGTTTCCTTTTGGGTCAGGGTTTCTTCGAAATGGAGACTTCCCGTAAAGGTCCTCCCCCTGTATTTCAAGCTGAAGGGGGTCAGTTTGGATTCTTGGTCCAGCCCGCTACCGGTCCTATCCAGATTCAAGGTGGTTTTGGCATTCATCCTGAAATGTCCCTTGCGGGTATTTCTACCTTCATCCATATCCCAGCGGACATCCACGGAGAGATCAACTGGAATGAGTCCTTTAGGTTCGTCGGCATGGGCCGGGCCGGGCATCCCGACCAACGCAATAAGGAGCAGACTCCATGTCAGGAGAACGGATGGGAAGAATGCCATCAGAAGGGACTTGTTCATAATGGTTCCTCTTTGGGCGTGTTTTTGTAGCATTTTACCGATTCGACGGATAGTTATTTCCTGATGGAGAATCTATTCCTCCACCTCGTTCAATGACGCCTTGAGCTGAAAAAAATTATCATTGGTTTTGAGAGCTGCGGATAATTTTCCACCGCCACCATGAGCCCCCTCAGGGCGCCGGACATGTGATTGTCAATGACAACCTTCTCATCATCGCTCAGACCTCCGGCCATGACCTGAGAGCGGATCTCAGTGATCCGTGCCCACATATGACTGGTACCTCCCTGTGAAATCGTGCTATACACCTTGACCAGCAAAACCTCAGCCTGGTGTCCATCCAGAAATCAGAGATTTCTGGATGGAGCGCTCAACCGTAAGCCGTCAGAGATCGGTTTAATGAATTGTCTCTTCAGGGTTTTCGCTGATAGATGAATGCTGACAGCTCGAATCCGGAAAGGACCATCTCTGCATAAGAACTGGTCTACGCGGAGAGTACGTGACTGTTTATTGCCCCAAAAGAACTATGGAGACTTTTGATGATTCTCCGTTTCCCTCTATGTTGAACATCAGTTGCCCTTTGCCGCTTACCATCTGAAGCACTCCCTTATTTCCCCGGACCATAGCCATGCCGGGCTGCCAGCCTTTTGCGGACATGGCCTGCTTGTAGAAATCGAAAATCTGTTGAGGAGCCGTCGGGACCTCGAGTTCCACTTGGGAGTTGGGACCGTAGTTCACGGTCTTGAGCACTTTGGCACCTTCCATGAGCGGTACTTCACCCTTCATGATGCTCCCGCTTCCGGCCGTTGATTCACCCGAACCGGCAGATGGGGCACTATCGCCACTCACCGTGGGAGAGGGAGCGGGGACGACCTCGGGTTGTGCTTGAGGTTCGGGAGTCGGGGCGGGTGCTGGTGGCTCTTCCTCTATGGGGAAGGCGGCGTTCACCGTAACCGTTTCCCCTGACCTGACCTGGATATCCCGGATCTCCCGGACGGATCGCTCCTTGCGGTCCTCCACCTTGGCATAGTAGACCCCCGGAAGAAGCTTACATTCAGCTGCACTCCCGTCCTCCCGGGTCCATCCGTCGCGCATGTACTTGTCGTCCTGCTGCTGGTAAATCTTGACGTAGGCCTTGTAGGGAGCGCCCTCCCTGGTGGCCGTGACTTTAAGCATGCCCCCCGCCACAAAGGTGGCATACCTTTCCGTGATCTGATCGGACCTAACCTCTACGTTTTCGATCCAGATAACCGGACGCTGTGTCACGCTTTGGTCCTGTAGAGAAACCTTGTAGACCCCTGGCAGGAGCTTAAACTCGGC
>JAXHUM010000027.1:0-3267 GCA_034189325.1 Thermodesulfobacteriota bacterium | reverse complement strand
AGGTGTCCCATCTTCCCTTGTCCATCCGTCGCGCATGTACTTGCTGTCTTCCTGGCGGTGCACCTTGACATAGGTCTTTGCCGGGGCGTTGTTTTTGACGGCCTTGACGTGCAAGACGCCCCCCGCACCAAAGGTGGCGATGCGTTCAACCGTCTCTCCGGGCTGGACCTCTACGTTTTCGATCCAGATAACCGGACGCTGTGTCACGCTTTGGTCCTGTAGAGAAACCTTGTAGACCCCTGGCAGGAGCTTAAACTCGGCAGGTGTCCCATCTTCCCTTGTCCATCCGTCGCGCATGTACTTGCTGTCTTCCTGGCGGTGCACCTTGACATAGGTCTTTGCCGGGGCGTTGTTTTTGACGGCCTTGACGTGCAAGACGCCCTCTGTGGAGAAGATGACAACCCTCTCGGTCTTCTGACCTTCGATGATCTCCACTTCCCTGATATCCACCGTGGGTCTTTGGATGACACTCTGATCCTGGGCACGAATATCATACATCCCCGGAGGAAGACGGAACAGGGCCGGTTTCTCCGTGCCGGTCCAACTCTCGGCAACATGCTTTTCCCCTCCCTTTGTCAGGATCTTTACGTAGGCCCTGATAGGTTTTTCATCTTTGATGCAGGTCACCAGAAGGCTGACAGGTGGCTTTTCCGAGGCTTTTTTGACTACTTCTTTTGCAGCCATCTGAAAGTCCTTGGCCGTCTTGGCCGTAAAATACTCCCCGCCTCCGGCCTGGGCCATACACTCCAGTTGTGCTTTCTCCTCTTCGGTCACATCAAAGCCGATGACATGCATCACAAACCGGATACCGGCCTCTTTGAGTTCCTTGACCAGACCGCACGGGTCCGGGTCACATGTTTCCTTACCATCTGAGACCAAAATGATGGTGGTTTCGTCCTCCAGGTGCTTGATCCGCTCGGCCGTCTTGCGAACCGAACGGGAGATTGGGGTCTTGCCCTTGGGGCTCAGGGCCTGGACAGTGCTGATAAGCTTATTCTTATCTATTTTGCCCAGAGGGACCAGTTCTTCCACGTCGTTGCAGTCCCCCTTTCGGCGGTGCCCGTAGGCCACCAGGCCCACCACGGCATCATCCGGGAGTTCCTTGATGAGACCGGTCAGGACCTCCTTGGCAATTGCTATCTTGGCTTTCCCTTCGACCTTGCCCCACATGGAACCCGAGGCGTCCAGGATGAATATGAGATTCCCGGAAGAAGCCGCCGCCGAATCCGACTTGGCAGTATCTTGATCAGTTGATGAGGGTGGCGAGGACAAAGCACGAGGCTTTGAATTTGCTGCCGAGGCGATCTTTTTCGCTCCAGCGGCCATGGGCTTGGGGCCCGGACTTCCGCCCATATCCACCTCGGTATAACCCACGGGAATCTCGAAAAGGGCAGGGTCCAGAGGGCCTTCCTGAATATTCTGGAGTTCCAGAACAGGATTTTTGTTCAACCCGAAACGCTCCTCCCGCAGAATATGATTGAGTTTTTCAGAAAACCAGACCTTGGCGGCGGGTTCCGCCTTTCCGGTCTCCGTATAAATCCACGTTTTACAATCATACCCGTTCAACGTCTCCCCAGGCCCCGCGTTTTCCGTGAAGTTCTTTCGAGCTGCGGTCCAACCGACGAGCGGGTTCAGCATGATGGTTTTATCGATGTCGGCGATTTCTACATACTGGCGCATTTGGGGGTTGAGACCCCAGGTCATGGCCGTATCCCGGTTCACGATGGTGGGAAAGGGCGGCACATTCGAGGGCCCTTTGGTCTTTTGTAGACGGTACATGTTGTCCCGGACATAGAGCATAAATGTGTAATCTCCCCCTGGTCCGGTGATCACGATATCGGCCGTGAACTCGGCCGCTAGGACACCCGTGTACGAAAGAATAATGGTGAAAAAAAGTGCGCATGCAGTCACGAAACCCGAAAATCTTTTGCGTTTCATTATCTCCTCCTGTAGCTTTTCGCAACTATTCTAGAGACTTCCTATCCGGAATCGGCCTTGAATAAGAGATCCGCAGCCTAACCCACAGAATTAAAGAGCCGCTAAAAAGGCTCACGCCGGATTCTTTAATAGTTTTTTGGTGGGATCGACGGGGTCAAAAGGATTCTTTTAAATGTTTATCCCCGCACATCGGGATGGATGAATGAAGCCTAGAAGGGAAGATCGAATTCATCTGACCCCTGAAATTGGAAGATCCCGAACACTTTTGTCATCATATGAGGTTCCGGTTGCATAAGCAATATTTAACCCTGAGTTCCTGAGAGAAAAAGAGGATTCGTGCTTAATGCTTAAGATTAAGGAACTTGTGGATAATTCGTAATTATGGGGAAAAGCGTGCTCAGAGACATCTTTCTGCTCTGTTCAGACGGGCTGACCGATATGCTTTATAACCATCAGATCCAGGATGTTCTGAATTCCGATAAGCCTATAAGAACTCGCTTTTTTGGGAAGGGATATAGCGGAAACGGGCTTGGGTTTCAAGGGAAAGGTGACCGAAGGCTATTGTGGTCGGGACAACGTGCCACATCATAGGACCCTGAGTTCAGGGTGGGCCTTCATGGGGTAAGTGTGTCGAGAGCTTTTGTCTGGCTGTCGTATCCGTAATACCGGACCACCTCACCTGCTCTCCCTTGTTGGCTACGTGCGAGCACATGGTGCCCAGCCATTCCAGGGCATCAAAGACCTTCTGCTCCTTTGCATCCCTGGATCAATAAATCACCTAGGACTCTTCCGGAATGTACGACATTCTCTGCCGGGAGAAAGCTACGCGGATGACGCCAGTTCATAAGCATATGCACCTGGTCTTTTGAAAACGATTATGATCGTAGTCTTTCAATGGGCCCTCTTGATCCGGTTTCTTTACTCTGCCCGCAGCGCTTCGATGGGATCCAGGCCTGCGGCCCGTCGCGCCGGCAAAACCCCGGTCAAAAGGCCGATAACGACCGCCAGGGCCTCGGCCATCACAGCATAGCTCCAGGGGGTGTGGGTGGGCAGCGCCGTGACGATCGCGCCCAGGACCCAGGAAAGGCCGACGCCGCAGATCAGGCCGGCCAAACCGCCGATACCTGCCAGCACGACGGCTTCGCCCATGAATATCATCAGGACATGGTGCCGACCGGCGCCCAGGGCCCGCAGCAAGCCGATTTCGGCGGTGCGTTCATGCACGCCGATGGTCATTATTGTCAGGATGCCCACGCCACCGACCAGCAGCGAGATGCCGCCCAGCACGCCCACGGCAAGGGTGAGAATGTTGAGCACCGATCCCAGCAC
>JAXHUM010000026.1:0-4480 GCA_034189325.1 Thermodesulfobacteriota bacterium | reverse complement strand
AGACAGATCATGACAAATTTGGACTACGAGAGGTCGAGTATCGACAGGCTTATGCAGAATCATGTGGTCAAAGATCGCCTCCTAGAATATGTCAAGAATACGCGCTTGGGCGGTGAACCGATTTCGAAGAACCCTCTTATCAGGGACAAGGTCGCCCAGTTGGAAACGGAATTTCAGGCGGGCTGGCTTTTTATCTACTATGTTTGCAGTCTCTTGGATTCGGGGAAGATACCATCGTTTGAGGCGGCCATGGGCAAGACGGTGTGTACGCTCTATGAGGCCAGACTAGCGGACGTCGCGACAAGTATCATGGGTCTTCACGGGCTTACTATGCCGGGATCGGAAGAGGCTTTCTTTGAAGGTGTTGTCGGGGAGTCTTATCTGTGGAGTCCATCCTTTACGTTACAGGGAGGATCAGTCGAAGTGCTCAAGAATATCGTTGCCCAGCGGGGATTGAAGCTGTCTGTCAGGTAGTTTTTCAATACTCTTTTTTTGACTCTTAATTCAATCAGGTAGGGAGCAGAATAATGGACTATACTTTTGATGAAGAACAGATCATGCTGGTCGATACAGCCAGAAAGTTTTTTGAGAAGAAGGCGCCCCCGGCGGTCCTGCGAGAACTCCTTGCTGAGGAGAAGGGATATCTCCCTGATGTATGGACGGAGATGGGAGAATTGGGGTGGACTGGTCTTGTCTTTAGTGAGGAATATGGCGGTTACGAAGCAAGATTTGTGGATCTGGCCGTCATCTTTGAAGAGATGGGTAGGGCAGCGTTCCAAAGTCCCTTTTTTGCCACGGTCGTCCTTAGCGGCCTTCTGATACAGGATAGCGGAACGGAAGACATCAAGAATATCTATTTGCGCAAAATAGCAGGTGGAGGATATATCTCCACTCTGGCATTGGTCGGTCAAGCGGGTCACTACCACAAAGACGACGTGGCATTTGAGGCTGAGCCAGTGGATGGGGGTTATCGGATTTCCGGGACATCTATTTTTGTGCCGTACGCCCATGTGGCGGATAACATAATCTGCGCGGCCAAAACGCCCTCAGTGGGTCCGGGAGCAATGACCCTTTTTGCGGTTGATGCAAAGTCGCCGGGGGTTGAAACAAAACCGATGAAGACGGTTGCCGGTGATGGGAATGAGTGTGTGGTTCGCATAAAGGACGTTGACGTATCAAAAGCGCAGATCATCGGCGAGGCAGGGAAGGGCTGGGAGTCTATTGAGAACTTGCTGCCGAGGATATCCGCTCTGCTGAGTTGTGAGTGCCTGGGGGGCATGGACAAGGTCGTGGAGATGACCGTCAACCATGTGAATGAAAGGATACAGTTTGGAAAGCCCCTTTCCGCGTTTCAGGCGGTGCAACATATGATGGCCGATATGTCGTGCAAGACAGAGACATCCAGGCATGTTGCCCACTACGCGGCGTGGCGTATCAGCGAAGGGATTGAGTCGGAAAAAGAGGCTGCCACGGCCAAGGCATATTGCGGAGAGGCATTCAAAGACGTGACAAAACTCGCCCACCAGGTCAGTGGCGGTATCGGTTTTACCGAAGAGTATGATCTGCATCTATATACAAGAAATGCCAAGAAACTGGAACTCTTGTTCGGCAACGGATCTTTTCATAGGAACAGGGTCGCGGATAAACTCGGCCTCTAGAACAACTGCGATCCTGGTAGCACTATCGGGGCCTATGACTCTGATTAGGATCGCCGGAATAATGAGCTTTTACTATCGTTGTTTAAGGAGAAGGAGGATATTTTATGGTTGGCATCCGCTCTTATGGGGCATATGTCCCACGATATCGATTGGATCGAAAGAAAATATTCGAGGCCATGGGGTGGCTGAATTCGGGTAATAGGGGACTTGCCAGGGGTGAAAAGGCTGTGGCCAACTTTGATGAGGATAATCTGACCATGGCTGTGGCTGCCGGCAGGGACTGCGCCGATGGCTTTGATCATTCCATGCTGGAAGGGGTCTATTTTGCCTCTACCACGATGCCCTTTCAGGAAAGGCAGAATGCCGGTGTGATCGCCGGGGCTTTGGGAATGAAAGAGGGTGTCCGATCAGCGGATTTCGCCGGGGCCCTCAAGTCAGGGAGTACGGCCTTGATCTCCGGCTTTGAGGCCGTGGCCTCGGGTGGATGCCGGGACCTTGTTGTCTGCTCGTCCGATTGCCGTCTCGGCAAGCTGGGGAGCGCCCAGGAAATGATCTTTGGCGACGGCGCTGCAGCCTTTCTGGTGAGTGAGCAGGATGTTATTGCAGAGTATAGGGGATCTTTCAGCATCACCGCTGATTTTGTTGATCATTATCGTGGGAGATTCGCCAAGTACGATCGTCAGTGGGAGGACCGATGGATAAGAGACCTGGGATATGAACACATGATTCCCGCCGTTGTTAAAGGCCTCTTTGACAAATATGGTGTGAACGCGGATGACTTTGATAAGATCATCTATTCCTGTCATTATCCTCCCGAACGTAAGAAACTCAACAAGAAGCTTGGATTCGATCCTGACAAGGTCCAGGATATCCTGATGGATCAGATTGGTGAGATGGGTTCGGCCCAGTCATTGGTTATGCTCGTCAAGGTTCTTGAAGAAGCTGAACCGGGAGAAAAGATACTGATCGTTACATATGGGAGCGGATGCGATGCGATTATTTTGGAGGTGACCGACAAAATCAAGGATCTTCCGAAAAGGAAAGGGGTTTCATGGCATCTGGCTAAAAGAAAGGAACTCGATAGATACGAGAAGTACCTGACCTGGCGTAATATTGTCCCTGTTGAAACCGGTCTCCGTGGAGAGCAGGACTCTCCCACGCGGTGGTCCATGATCTGGAGGGCAAACAAGGCCCTTCTGGGTCTTTGCGGAAGCAAATGCAAAAAATGCGGGACACCTCAATTTCCCCCGCAGAGGATCTGCGTGAACCCCTCGTGCGGCGCCAAGGATGAGATGGAAGATTACTATTTCTCTGATAAGGGTGGGAAAATTGCCAGTTTCACCGGAGACAACCTCGCAGCTTCAATCAATCCACCACAGATATACGGCAATGTCTTTTTTGAGGGTGGCGGGAAGTTAATGATTGATTTCACGGACTGTGATCTTGAATCGCTGAAGGTGGGGATGCCCCTGTCGTTCAGTTTTCGAGTGAAGTATTATGATGAAAAAAGGGATATTGTCAGGTACTTCTGGAAAGCTGTACCTGTAACGGAGGTGGCATAGCATGGCAGATGGCATCAAAGATAAAGTCGCAATATTGGGGATGGGGTGCACAAAATTCGGCGAGCGCTGGGACGTAGAAGCGGAAGATTTGATGGTTGAATCTTTCACTGAATGCATTGAGGACGCGGGCATTGACAAAAAAGAGATAGAGGCCTGCTGGCTGGGCTGCTATTTTGATGAAGTCAATATAGGAAAATCCGCTATTCCAGCATCTATGGCCCTCAAACTCCCTTTTATCCCTGTTACCCGCGTGGAAAACAAATGTGCCACAGGCACGGAAGCCTTTAGGGGAGCCTGTTATGCCGTGGCGTCAGGGGCCTATGATATCGTCCTGGCTATCGGTGTGGAAAAACTGAAAGACACCGGATACGGCGGACTCCCCGGTGGCGGAACAGATGGCCAAATGGATGTGCTTCTCGGTCCAAACAGGACAGCTCCCGGCTCTTTTGCCCAGCTCGCTTCAGCTTACGAGGCCAAGTACGGGGTCCCCATGGATAGAATGAAAGAGGCGATGGCCCATATTTCATGGAAGAGCCATTCAAATGGGGCCATGAATCCCCGTGCTCATTTGAGAAGAGCTCCTACAAAGGAACAGATCCTCAATGCCCCGATGGTCGCCTATCCTTTAGGCCTTTTTGACTGTTGCGGCGTGAGTGACGGTTCGGCCGCCGCTATTGTCACAACTCCGGAAATTGCGAAGAGCTTGAAGAAGGATCAGGAGATCATTTATGTAAAGGCCCTTCAGATTGCCTGCAGCTCGGGAGAAGAGGCCATGTATACCGATTGGGATGGGGCGAGTATATTAACGACTACCTACGCATCCAAGAGGGCTTATGATGAAGCCGGGATAAAAAATCCTCGCGAAGAGATCAGTGCTTTTGAAGTGCATGATTGTTTTTCTATTACGGAATTGGTCACTTATGAGGATCTGCATATTTCACCGAGAGGAGGAGCCGTCGATGATGCCTTAAACGGATTTTTTGACCTGAAGGAAGGCGGTGTCCCTTGTCAGGTGGATGGTGGTTTGAAGTGTTTTGGCCATCCTATCGGCGCCTCAGGATTGCGGATGATTTATGAAATGTACAACCAGCTCCTTCGCAGATGGCCTGAAGAGAGGCTGGTAAAGGACGCAAGGTTCGGCCTCACACATAACCTGGGCGGCTTCCCCAACAGAAATGTGGTGAGCATATCCATTCTTGGAAAATAATATACGTCTCTCTTTAGGAGACATACTGGTGTGAAAGGCACCTAATATCTAGG
>JAXHUM010000025.1:0-37043 GCA_034189325.1 Thermodesulfobacteriota bacterium | reverse complement strand
GGCATTGAATTTCTCAGGTCGATTGAGTTCGACCACAGCATAGGTGCCTTTAAGTATTACTCTGATGGTGATGTGATCCCTTACGTCTGTTTTCATATCGTTCTCCTTTTCCGTTTGTAGGAGACAAATAGTCTTTCATACGGGCCTTTTTCTGAAGACCCCTCGCTCTTCCGGCGTCCGACAACCACTTCAGCCGCGACTTCTTGAGAATGCAACAGAAAAAAACTTGACAGGTCGCCAAACCTTTGTTACCGAAAAATCAGATCCACGTTATTCCTAGGTTCGTTCGATTAACTGTTATCACGCTCCTCTATTCCTTTATATACCTCCTCCTCTTCTTCTCTTACGATCCTCACTGATTAAAGAGTGTTTAAATGGAAATGCCTCTTTAAATCATGATCATCTCGAAATTTTCGATTACAGGAGTGACGCTATTCTTCGGACGTGTCCATCAGCCATCTATCGTATTCCTTAGAATTGTGTGAGACTGGTCAACCTCCAAATCCTTATAAAGAATACCCCTAAAACATTTGCATCTTTTTCTGCACCTTCATAAAACCGACTTTTTTTCATAACCCACCAGATTTCGATAGAAAAATGAAACGTGTAAAGCGGTGTGAACAGGGATCATGTATTTCTAACAGAGGTTTGCTCCTTCAAACTCTTCAAGCACAGGAGGTATGTCATGGACAAGGGGATGAGAACTTGGAAGATCGCTTGTATGATTGGATCTGTTACTTATTTGGTAATCACTCTCTTTGTGTCTGGACATGTTCAAGCACAATCAAAGGCTCCCGACGTGGTCCGGATAAAAATAGGTGGTTTGTTGACCTTAAGCGGACCGGCCGTGGCCTGGCATGGTGCAGGAGGTAAGATACAGATATCCTATTTTAAGTACCTCAACACTCTAGGGGGAATTCCGTACAGGGAACCGGATGGTAGTAAACGTCGTTTTGTCATCGAACATAAGTATGAAGACTGCGCCTACAGTCCTCAAAAGGCCGTCACAACTTATGGCAGGCTCAGAGACTGGAAGGCCCACTTAATCATTGTTCACGGCAGCAGTCCCGCCGGATCTACAAGCACACTCGCTATCAGAGATAAAGTCCCGATGCTGCATGTGTTTAGTGTCCATCCCAGTCCTATGAGTTATATGGAGAATATTGACAAGGAATACCTCATGGCCAATGCCGTCAGCATTGTCACCCTCACGCATCAGAATCTCATGGCTTATAAAAAAGGAGTATGGGAAAAACATCGAGGGCATTCCGGAAAAGCAATGAAAGCGGCGATTATCGCCTTTGATAACCCTTCCCGTCGTTTATACAAAAAAGGCGTCGTGAAGAAACTATACGCCAAGTCGAGCATAGACCTTGTCGGAGTTGAGCTCGTGCCGATGGCCTCGACCGATGTGACAGTACAACTCAACAGGATCTTTAGAGAAGGCCCTCACGTATTAGTCATGGATCACGCGACGCCCGGTGTAAAAGTCATTCTTGAATGCGCCGTCAGGTTAGGCATAAGGGACAAAATTGGCTTTATTAGTAGTTATAACTTGTTACGTGAACTCTTGGCTATTCCTGAACTTTTTGATGGAGTGTATAATCCATGGATATCCTCCATGTATTATACAGATGACAGGAGCCCCGAAGCAGGGATCTGTGCCGGGAGATATCTTCAAGACGATCCCGGGTACTGGGAGTACAGAGTCGACCATGCTATCCAAGTTCAACATGTCCTGATGGTGGGAATTGAGGCCGTCAAGAGGTGTCTTGAAGAATATGGATATGAGGGCTTCTCAAGGAGTAGGTTGAGAAACACCATGTTCAACCTGACCGACGTGGACACAGGACTCTGCCTCAGGTTCTCCATTGATCCCAAATTCCCCATCACACAACCCTATTCAGCTCTTTATCGTCTGGATGCCAAGAACAAGATCTATCATCAGGTAGGACCTATAGTGGCTCCAGGTCCCTCTCCGTTTTATCCCAGATGGAATCCGAGGGAGAATAAAGAAGTCATGAGCAATTATTACCAATGGCCCTAGCCTCTGAAAGGTTTTTGAGGTCACGACTTTCCAAGTCCCTTTGGAAGGCCGGTTTTACCTTTGATTGATGACAAACAGGCGGAATTTCAAAAGGATATCCCGGCCAATGGGAATAATCGAGATGAGGAGCCCCTCTGCGGCCTTAAAACCTTCCTGGGACGGTCGGCTTATGGATGGGGGGATGAATATTTCTTCTGGGTGATTCGAGGATATTTCGAGAAGTCCCTCCTCTCTGATAGATTCCTGTGGACTCCTTTAAGAATCAAGAAAATTAATGAACAAAACTCTTGACAGATGGTTCAAGGTTTGATAATTCCTCAGACCTCAATCATCTATTCATTGATGGTTTTTTTCAATATCCTTTCAATTATCGATTGCCTTACTCATCGCAATTTTTCGGTGAGTTTTCAGATGAAACAGAGTTCTCACTTTGCGCGGGACTGATTGCTGAACACATTAGAATTTACCGAAAACCTTCTTTCCAAAAACATCTGAGGTGGAACGCTTAACTGTAAGCGCCGCTGTTTACTAATTAGAATTCACTCATAAATGAGGGCTTTCACGACCCTGTTTATCACAAAGAAGTGCAGCAGAAACGGCTGTAGGAATGGGTCTGATTTTCGAAGAGTTTTCTCTTAATCGTAATTTGTAGACAAGCGTTTTGATACGGCAGGAGACGACGATACTGGGATGGTAGAGGCGTCTGAGAGACAGGGAACACATACCATTCATAGTTGAGCGGCAACGAAAAAACCTCCAATCCATGCTAGGTAAAACCTAATTGTCCGGTTTTACCTTTTTCGACAATTTCCAAAACCGAGTTTTTCTATAGTCTATATAATTGATACCGCATTTTTGCGCCAGGATGTCGAGGTATAGAAGACTACGTGACCCCCGGAATCCCATTTGTACATCGATGTAACTCCCAGCTGAACCCCCTTTAACGGCCTTTATAATCCCCGGCCCTTGAGGTTGGATGCTGAGAATCAAGTTGTATAGGTAAGTCGGATCCGTTGCGGCACCAAGCCCTTCTTTGTTTTATCCCGGGTGGAATCCAGGGTTCGGCAAGGGTGTTCATCCGCGTTGCTATATCTGATGCTATAGGCTGGAGGACATGAGAAGATGATTTATGAGTTTTTCCGGGAATAGGCCATGGGGCTTGAAGGGAAGGAACAATTTAGAAGACCTGACTTAAGTTACGAGTTAGTGTCCATCCATAAATGAGGATTTTTGTTCAAGATCAAGGCATGCGAAAAAAATAACCGCAGGCATATGTGTAATATTCCGAGGATTATTTTTTGAGCATAACACCGAGATTGGGCAAAAAGACCCTTTACGGATGGACAGGAGTTAAGGAGAAAAGATGTTAGATAGCATCCTGTTTAGTGTTTTCCCCGGTATTGTCAACGGTTGTGTGTATGCCCTTATCGGGGTGGGCTTTATCATGATCAGAAAGACGTCAGGAGTGTTTAACCTTGCTCAAGGTCAAATCGTGATATTCGGCTGCTATATATTTTACTCCTTCGGCGTTGATATCGGGCTGCCTATATGGGGCTCAATCCTCGGGAGTATGGTGGTTGGAATCACCCTGGGTGTCCTTGTCGAGCGTGGTCTCATGCGTCCCCTCTACGGCCAGCCTATAATGGCGTCGGTTATCATCACGTTGGCCTTTGCCTTATTCCTTGAAGGCATACTCAGCCTGGGATGGGGTAATGAGTTTCTTGTGGCACCAAGGATTTTCCCGCGGGGAGTAGCGGTCCGAATAATGAGTGCCACTATTTCTTATGACCAGGCTGCGATCATTTTCTTCACGATCGTGATGTTTGCCTTAATCATCTACTTTTTTCGAAAGGCCAGAATGGGAATCGCTATGATGGCGGTGAGTGAAGACCAGACAACTTCCCAAAGCCTCGGCATAAAAGTGGCCCGTCTCGTGGCTATCAGCTGGGCCGTAGCATGCGCCTTAGGCGCCTTAGGTGGTATTCTGATCACAAATATCAGCGGGATCCATTATTCGATGACCGAGATTGGAATCAAGGCGATTGCGGTGGCGATCATCGGTGGATTTGAGTCTTTTGGCGGTCTTCTGATCGCGGGGCTCCTCGTTGGGGTTTGCGAATCGCTGGGAATTGCATTCATCGATCCCTATGTGGCTGGAGGGTCGGTCAGGGAGATCGTGGCCTTTGTCTTGATGACAATCATTCTTATGACGAAACCTTACGGCCTGTTTGGCTGGGAAAAAATCGAAAGGGTCTAGCCTATGTCCTTACCTTGCGGCGTCTATAATGAGACTTACACAAAAGACTTTGCGTTGGCACGAACAAAGACTCACTGGGGGTTGCTGATTGGCTGGGTCGTGCTTGTCATGGCACTTCCCCTCTTTATCGGGCCTACCCTTATGAGCTGGTTGACACTTGTCGGCATAACAGCCTTTTCCTCCCTGGGGCTACATATCATCACCGGATTATGTGGGCAGATGTCCATTGGTCATACAGCTTTTATGGCTGTTGGGGCTTTTACCTATGCAAATCTGGCCAAGTATGGTCTCCATTGGATATTCGCTATTATTGTGTCCGGTATATACGGCGCCCTTGTAGGGACTCTCTTTGGATTGCCCTCATTGAAAGTAAAAGAACTCTATCTTGCGTTAACTACCTTGGCGGCCCAGTTCATTATTCCATGGGTCCTGCTTGAGTATTTTGGCGGTGGATTCGGGGTGGTTCCACCTGATCCGGAGATTTTCGGCATTGTTCTCAAAAAACATTACCATTTCTATTACCTCGCCTGGATATTCACGCTTGTCTTCACCTATTTTGTCTTCAATCTTGGGAGGACAAAAATGGGGAGGGCCTACAAAGCGATCAGGGATCACGATCTTGCTGCTGAAGCAATGGGTATTAATGTCGGCTTATACAAAGTCTCGAGTTTCACACTCGGCTGTTTCATCGCAGGTATTGCCGGTGCCCTTTTGGTCATATGGATCGGAAGGGCGGATGTCGAGCATTTTACCATCATGGAATCCATATGGTATCTGGCCTTCATCATAGTGGGTGGAGCCGGGTCGGTGGCAGGTGTCTTCTTCGGCGTCTTGTTTATCCGGGGCCTGTGGGAGCTGAGTGTTATCCTGTCGGGTGTCTTGATTGAAGGGTTTCCCGCTCTTCCGGAGAGCCTCACCTCTGCCGTGCCGACGATTCTCGTTGCCGGGGTGATTATCGTTTTCGTGATTCTTGAACCAAGGGGCCTGAACCACCGATGGGCGATATTTAAAGAATCGTATCGACTCTGGCCCTGGTCGTATTGGTAAAGACACGCCAAAGCAGGAGTTTTCAAAAGAGATCGTACTGAGTGAAAGATGGGGGTGGCAAAGAGCTTGTAGCGCCCAACCGTTTTGGTCAAAGAGATGTTCTTTATCGACAATGTTTAAGGGAGGACTCGGTTTGATATGGAAGACAAAGGTCAACCAGTGGAAAAGTTGCCGAAGGATTTGCCTTGGCAGGTAACAACCACGGCTATTTGGTGCCCTGCTGCGCAATCGAGGGTTGCCCTCTTGGTCAAGAATGACTGGACAGCTTATTGCACCTGGTTTAGGGATCGTTCAAGAGGTCATTCCTCCAACGTACCAAGTGCGTGTGAAGGTTCCAAATGCAGCCATGTCGAACAATACCTGAACAATCTGATCCAAGAGGAATTGGGAGATGAGGCCTAGGGCGATACATACATCTTTTTCTGAATTGGGCGCAAGTTTTTAAGCCGGAAGGTTTTTACCTGGCCTCCATCCGTCAATGATATTTTTTACCTGGTCGAGGCTTATTAGAAAATATCCGCAAGCGTGTATTTCATATCCTGAGCATTGTTTTTTGGGCATAACGGGAAGATTCGACAAAGAGACGGTATAGGGATGGGCGAGGAACTATCTTAATGTAGGGAGGAAGTATACGTGGAGCGGAATACAAAGATCAAGATCGATAATATTTCACTCAGGTTCGGCGGTACGATTGCGCTCAACGGCGTGAATTTAGAGATCAGGGATAATGAGCTTTTGGCTCTCATCGGTCCCAACGGCTCGGGTAAGACATCGCTTCTCAACAGTGTTACAGGCTATTATCACCCCCAGGAGGGAGAAATTCTTACTAATGGGGAAAACGTGGTTGGTTTGAAGCCTCATAAGATCGCCAAGATGGGCATTTCACGGAGTTTTCAAAAGGTAGAGCTTTTTGCCCAGCTCTCAGTGGTCGACAACCTATTGGTGGCAAGGCACAACAAGATCAGGCAAGGGCCTATTGGAAGCTCCATTTTCTTCGGCCCCGCCCGTGCCCAGGAGGTATATCATCGTCAGATCGTTGAAGAAGTCATCGATTTTATGGAACTGGAGCAAGTAAGAAAAGATATTGTCGGCGCGCTACCCTATGGTTTGCGCAAGAGGATAGGCGTGGCCAGGGCCTTGGTTATGGAACCGGAGGTCCTGCTTCTCGATGAGCCGATGGCGGGCATGAATGTTGAGGAAAAAGAGGATCTGGTCAGGTTTGTGCTCGATATTTACAAGGGGGCAAGGTTTGGATATGAATCAGAGTTTTTGAACAAAGGTGTGAGATGCATCGTGCTTATTGAGCATGATATGGGGATTGTTATGGATATTGCTGAAAGGATAGCAGTCCTTGACTTTGGCGTGAAGATTGGTGAAGGACCTCCGAAGGAGATTTCGAAAAACCCGGGTGTGATCAAAGCCTATTTAGGTGAGGAGGTATGAGCCTTGAAAGATAATCAACAAATGAGCACGGAATCTTCAAAGGAAAAAATGGAGACACTCCCGCAATTTTTAATAAGGAACTACGATAAGTGGCCTAACCGTATCGCCATGCGTCAGAAGGACTTTGGAATATGGCTTCCCTGCACCTGGAAGGAGTTCTATGAGAGGGCCAGATCTTTTGCCTTAGGCTTGGCGAGTTTGGGCTTCAAGAAAGGCGACAAACTTGTATTCATTGGAGATAATGAGTTTGAAACCTATTGGGCCATGTATGGGACGTGGTGTATGGGGGGGACTGTCGTCGGTGTCTGGATGGATGCCCTTGCAGATGAAGTGGTTTACTACATCAAAGATTGTCATCCCAAGATCGCTGTTGTCAGAGATCAAGAGCAGGTGGATAAACTCCTCAGCATACGAGACGAGTGTGACGTGGTAGACAAGGTCGTCTATTGGGAACCTAGGGGTATGAACGAGCCGATGTATGTCAATGATCCCTGGGTTACCAGTTTTGAAGAAGTCTCAGGGCTTGGAAGGGCCTTTCAAAAGGACCATCCCGATCTATTTGAAAAATCAATCGGTGAAATCAGATCCGGTGACCCTGCGACGATGTATTACACCAGCGGAACGACCGGTGGCGCTAAGGGTGTTGTCAGGACTCACGCCAATCAGTTGGCCATGGGAGATTCTTTGCAGCGATATTTTCCGGTGGAAGTTGAAGATGAAATCCTTTGTGTGTTCCCGGCAGCGTCCGTCGGTGAACCGATGTTGGGTTCGGTGAGGAATTTGATGCATGGGGCCACCCTCCATTTTCCTGAGCTCCCTGAGACAATGGACAAAGACGCCAGAGAAATAGGTCCCAGATATGTCGTGAACCTGCCCAGAGGATGGGAGGACATTGCTTCCAAAATACGTACACGTGTTGCCGATGCCCCTTGGCTGAAGAGAAAGTCTTTTAATATTGGATTGCAGTTAGGATATCAGAAGTTTGACCTCGAATTAGAGGGGAAGGGGCTTCCTTTTGTAAAGAAGCTCCTATACAAATTCTTCTACATGCTGTCTTTGAGACCGAATCTCGACAAGGTGGGATTGCGAAAGACCAAGTCCGGGACAACAGCCGGTTTTATCCTTGGGTCCCATACATTTAGGTTTTTAAATGCCTGTGGATTATATCTACGAGAGTTTTTTGCCTCAACAGAGGTGCCTTCCATCGCCACCCAGCTCCAGGGCAACTTGAAATTACGCTCCGTTGGTAGGGTGATGGAAGGGACGGAAATTAGAATCAGTAACGATCAAGAGGTCTATGTGAGGGGACCGAATCGTTTTGATCACTACTACAACCGCGAGGAGGCGACCAAGAAAGCGATTGATGAACATGGATGGTATCATAGCGGTGATGCCGGTTATATCGATGATGACGGCTTTCTTTTTTATCTCGATCGTATCAGCGAGATGGCTGAAATGGCAAACGGCACCAAATACTCCCCCCAGTTTGTCGAATCTGAACTCCGATTCGGAGCCTATGTCAAAGACGGTTGGGTCATCGGCGAGGGCAGGGACTATATTACTGCGATCGTCACCATTGACATGGACAGTGTCGCCCGTTGGGCGGAGAAAAGGGGGATATCTTTCACAACCCAGGTTGACTTGTCCCAGAAAGATGAGGTGAGCCGCAAGGTCGTGGAGGACCTCAATCTGGTGAATCAAATGTTACCTGAAGAGGTGAGGATCAGGAAATACATCGTGTTACACAAAGAATTCGATCCCGACGAATCAGAACTGACACGTACCAGAAAGCTGAGAAGGTCACATCTGTTTGAAAAATACAGTGACCTCGTGGCGGGGCTCTATCAGAGTGAGAATGAGTACATTGATGTTGAGGCCTCATTTCGGTATCACGATGGGACCTACTCAACCGTGGCGACCCGGATCTATATCAGGGACGTTGCAGAGGAACTGAAAAAACCAGCCATAGATTGAGGAATGTGATATGCCTGATTTAGCGGTCAGAAATGTTGAAGTGAGGTATCAATGGGTCATCTTGGGTTTAAGTAATGTCTCTCTTGATCTGGAAAATGGAAAGGTCGTTTCCGTATTGGGGCCTAATGGAGCGGGCAAGAGCACGACTCTCAAGGCCATATCAGGTCTGCTCCATACGGAAGAGGGAAAGGTCACTCGTGGGAGCATCACTTTGGATGATAAGCCGATCCATGATGATGATCCGGAGACTATCGCGAGTATGGGGATCATACAAGTTATAGAAGGCCGGAGGCTCTTCGGTCATCTGACCGTTGAACAGAACCTTGTTGCCGGCGCCTACATGATTAACGCTGCCGAGGCAAAGAAGAACCTCGAGAATGTCTTTACCTTATTTCCTACTCTCAAGCGGCTGAGAAATAATGTCAGCGGTTATATCTCCGGTGGGGAGCAGCAGATGTTGGTGACGGGCCGCGCCCTGATGTCCCGGCCCAAGATTTTAATGCTCGATGAGCCGTCGCTGGGACTGGCACCGGTCATTATCAAAGATACGTACGAAAAGCTGGCGCAAATAAAAAAGGATGAGGGGATCTCTATCCTCCTTGCCGAGCAGAACGCTATTGCTGCATTGAATATTTGCGACTACGCTTATGTCCTTGAAAACGGCAGAGTGGTTTTGGACGGTCCGTCTGAAAAGTTGAAGGGGAACAAGGACATCCAGGAGTTTTATCTCGGCCTCAGTGAGCTTGGATCTCGGAAGAGCTATGCCGAGGTGAAACACTATCGCAGGCGAAAGCGGTGGCTGTGAGCGATGGATGATGTCCTGGTCATCCTGAATTGGGGCTTCACCGAGGGCAGGTATTTTGTCTGAGACCAGGACGTTTATCAGCAATTGTCATGTTACTCTTCAATGGTAATTTCCGAGTTAATGCCCCATGACCTGTGAATCGCCCTCTTGCACTTTGGGCCTTATCTTGCTCCTTCTGAAGGACCTCCGACCTGGGGAGTGGGGGTTGGTATAAGGACTCCCAAACCTGCCTTTGTGCTTAAAAGCTATACGGCTTTTAGAAAAAATCCCCGTTTCTCTTCTATAAAGAAAGATCTAACCTGGTGTACCCTAAGGATGCCTTGGACTTACGGCATGGAAAAAGGTTTCAGATATGAAGGGTTTGGCCTTTCCTTCACAATGAACAAAGGAGATGGAAATGTCACAAAAAGTAGGAAAGATCGACTTAATGAGTCTCAGCAAGAAAGAGCTGGTTGGAATGATAGAGTCCTTCTGTCACAGTACCTACGCGGTTGACGGGCTCTGGTTTCAGGCGGTTGAGAAGCTCTTGGACACGCAAAAGGCGATTGATATGGACAAGGAGGTATGGAGTAAGGCCGGCTTTGGTGAGGCGATAAGGCTGAAGAAACTTACGAAGATCACCGAAGATCTCAATGGCCTTGCAAAGGCCTTTAACCTCCATTCCATGTTTCAGGTGACGGAGTATGAAGTCTCCCTGCCTTCAGATGATGTTCTCATATTTACCGTCACAAACTGTAAGCCGCAAAACGCCAGGATAAAGAAGGGCCTGGGTGAATTCGCCTGCAAAGAGGTAGGCATACCCTGCATGGAAGGCTTTGCCAAAGGAATCAACCCCCGTTCCAAAGTGAAGTGTCTAACGTGCCCTCCAGACCCTCACCCCGGGGACCGGTGGTGCCAATGGGAGTTTACGATAGTGTAGAGAGTGAAGTTTGTTTAATCAGGTGAGAAGCATGACTGTAAGCAGCCACGCTGATCATCTCGGGAAGGTTAAATTGCCTTATCATTTTCCAGTCTCATTGCTTCTAGGCACTCCCTCACCCCATTTTTCAACCTACTGAATCAAATATTATTTATTTGCATACAAGTAAATAGTATGCTAAATATCAAAAAAGTGTTCTCGCTTTTTGCCCTTAACGTCTTGAAAAACAGTCTCTTTTAAGGTGGGGGCCCCTGCAAAGGCCGTTCTGAATATGCCGTGAAAAGCGGGGATGAGACGTCGGTGAGACACAAGGATGTATGCTTCAAATTGCCATAAAGAGGTCTTATCTATACTGAACTGGGAGGGAATGGAGATGGCAGCAGATCTAAGCAAGATGGCCGATTCTATATTGAATCCTTTTGTTGAGAACTGGAAGAAACAGGGGAAGCCGGTCCTTGGGTTCACCTGTTCTTATGTCCCTAAAGAGATTATTCATGCCGCAGGTATACTCCCCTACAGAATCAGGGCGCGAGGAAGCGGTGAAAGGACGATGGGCGATGTTCGTATGTCTCAGATTACCTGTCCCTTTTCCCGCAGTATCCTCGAATTGGCCCTAAAAGGGGAGTACAATTTTCTGGATGGCCTGGTTTCGATGAACAGTTGTGAGTGTATGAGACGAATGTGCGACAACTGGGTTAGTGAAATCGGAGCCGATTTTTTTCATTTCTTGAGTGTTCCTTACAAGTCCAGTGCTGAGGCTGTTGAGTGGTTTCGTCACGAACTTGATATATTGAGAGAAAACCTTGAAAAGTCATTCGACGTTACTGTCACTGATGAAAATCTCCGAGATTCCGTCAATACCTATAATAAGACCCGTAAGCTTCTCAGAAAGCTCTATGATCTGAGAAAGGAAAAAAACCCCAAGATCTCCTGGTCGGAAATCCAGAGGGTCGTGGTCATGTCAAGCGCCATGCCTATTGAAGAATACAATACCCAACTGGAGAGTTTGATCGACGAAGTTGAATCGAGAAACGGTATCAACAATTATAGGGCACGGTTGATGCTGATAGGGACTCCCCTTGATAATCCGAGTAATTCAGAGGCCATTGAAGACCTGGGCGGCCTTGTTGTGACGGACCTTTCCTGTTTTGGAACCATATCTTTCTGGGACCCTTTCGATTCAGACGGCGATCCTCTGGATATCATCGCCAAGGGTTACCTGAACGATTCCCGTTGCCCCAGGATGCCAGGCAGAGGAGGAGAGAGACATAATCTGATTAAGGAGATGGCCGAGTCTTTTGATATTGACGGGATTGTTTTTGAGAGGATGATGTTCTGCAATATCTGGGGAGGTGAAACCATGTCCTTGGAAAAGGATATGAAGGAGCTGAATATCCCGATGTTGATTATAGACTCTGAGTATGCCCCCGGCAGTGAGGGTCAGATAGGGACGAGGGTAGAGGCGTTCTTGGAAATGATAGAGGGGAGGGCAAAATAATGGATAAGAATATAGATGTCATTGAGAACGTATATCAGACGCTTAAGAGCATTAACAGCCATATGGAAAAAAAATATCCGGATAAAAAGTGGCTCACAGATCCAGTCGTCAAATACTTTGAACTTGTCCATGAAGGTGTGGCTGAAGGTAAGCCCCTGTTGTGGTACTTTTTCTGTCTCCCTCCAGAGATATTCAGGGCCATGGATGTGACGACTTTTTCAGCGGAATACGCGTGCGGGGTCATGGCTTCGTTGGGCGACATTTCTCTGAAGTACTTTGATTTGGCCAATGTCAAGATTCCCGACCATGTCTGCACGGTCAATATATTCCCTGTAGGACTGGTTTCATCAGGAGAGACACTGACCCCGGATCTATTTTTGGCTGGTGCTCAGAACCCTTGTGATTCTGCAATAACAGCCTATTCCAATCTTGCCTACTGTGATGGAATTCCCTCTTTTTTTCTCGATATTCCCTATATCGCAAACGATAGGGCCTACAAGTATGTCGGCAAACAGTTTGAGGCCATGGTTGCGTTTGTAGAAGAACAGACCGGCCAGAGATTAGATATGGACAGGCTGAGAGAAGTGATTCGACATTCCAACAAGGCCCAGGAGTATTTTCTCAAACTGAATGATCTCAGAAGGAACATCCCCTCTCCATCTTCCTCCAGGGGTCTTTACATAGCCGGCGGAGCGATGATGGGTCTTGCCGGTATCCCGGAGTTTACCGAATGGATCAAGAATCGATACGAAGCGGCAAAGGAGATGGTTGAGAAGGGGGAGGGGGCGATCCCTGAAGAGAAGGTCCGGCTTGTGTGGATCGCCAATGGTGTGGACTTTGATCTGGGGATCTTTGAGTGGCTTGAGAACAAATTCGGGGCTGTGACCGTTGCGAGCCTTCTCAATGCCTACCCGTCTGAGCCTTTATGCGATTCGGAAGATGAATCGGAAATATTCAAGAGCCTGGCCCATCGAATTATGAACTATCCCATGGGAAGGCATGGGCGAGGGTCGGCGGACTTCTATATTGAAGAATGTATTCGGGTCGCCGAGGATTATAAGGCGGATGCAGTAATATTCGCTGGAAATGTTGGCTGTAAGTGGAACTGGGCTGTTGCACAGTTGGTGAAGAATTCGATACAGGACGCCCTAGGCATCCCCACACTCGCCATCCAACTGGATCCATGGGATCCGAGGTTTGTCTCTTTGGATGTAATCAAGGAGAAATTTGCCCAGTTCTTTGAGTTAATGTTATGATAAGTCTCGCAATTTTGTTGTCGACATGTCGGGGTTTACAGGTTATAAGTTGACATATTAGCTATTTTTAAGTAGGCACCTTGAGGTGCTGGAGGGTTGCATAACACCCAACAAGAGATTGAAAGGGGAGGTCATTCTGTATGGGAACACTTGACACTGGTATGATTGACAAATTGGAAAGAGACCGGATGAGAGAATTGCTCGATGTATATGGTAAGCTGACCTTGACTATTGATGGGTTGTGGATCCAGGCTGTTGAGAAAAAGTACGGCACCGATGTGTGTGTCAAAATGTACACGGAAGTCATGGTGGATTTTGGAAAAATCCAGGCCCGTCGGATGGCAAAGTTTCTAGGGATCCCTCTGGGGAATGCAACTATTCAGGACATGGTCACAGTACATACTACCGGTCCTTGGGGCAGGGTAGGTGCTAGTGAATATATACAAATATCAGACAAAGAGCTGGAGCTTCGTTTCATCAACTGTCACCCGCAGACCTCAAGGAAGGCGAGGGGCCAGGCCATATTTCCCTGCAAAGAGATGGAAAAAGCCGAGCTCGCAGCCCTTTTCGGGACACTCAACTCAAAGGCCAGAATAGAATGCGTCTTTTCTCCCCCTGATAATCGTCCCGCAGAAGTGAATGAGGATGTCTCCTGTGCCTGGAAAGTTATTGTTGATAACTGATGGAGGCGTAAACTGAATCTGATCCCACAATGGTGGAATGGGGAACGATGAAGGAGACTATGAGTCAGGCATACGAAATCGGCTCTCACTGTAAATCACTTATGTCTTACTCATAATATCTTGTCAAGACGGGTCATGTTTCTATCGGCGACAAGGAAGCAGGGAATGTTTCCAGCTCATTCGAGGTCCAACATAATAAGATAAGATCACCTCCTTTGTACACCTCTTATCAGGCTGAGGGAAAATCCGTCCGTATTTGGTGGGATAGGGTTTTCGAGATCAAGCCTACCAACACGTCGTTTACCTGTTCCTCCATTTTTATCAAATAAACCTGTATAGAGTCTTCACTCATGACAGGGCCTTCAACTCATCGAGCTTTTTGTACTATCAAGGGAATGCTATGGACAAAGACAAGCGATATCAGCAACAGATTTTTGAGTGCCATGATTTTATTGAAGATAACCTCTATTTTAACAGGCCCGATTTGGCTGTCAAAGAGAGGAGGTTCAATTCTGCCCTGCTCTTCGGCCTTCTCACAGTCTTGAACATGGGCAAACAGTTGATTATGGGTGAACCAGGCCTTGGAAAGACGACATCGGCCGAATACATATGCAGTCTTCTTTACCAGGTTCCCATTGGAACCGTATGGGGAAGTGAAGTCTCCGGGCATCCTGAACAGACAGAGGAGAAGATTATCGGGAGGCCCGATCTGGGAGAACTGAACAGGGGGAATGAAGAGGTTGTCTGGTCTTACTTCGCCCAGTTGCCTGTAAAGATTGTGGATGAGATCAACAGGCTTCCAGAGACAAAACAGAGCGTTATCCTGGACGGTGTTGATAGAGGGAATTGGGAATATCTCAACGAGATGATCATCAATGAAGAATATTCTCTTTTTGCCACGGCCAATTATCAGGACATGGGGACCAACAGCATCATCGCCCCAATGGTCGACAGGTTTGATGTGATAGTAGAATCGAGACATCCGGGGCCGAACATCGCTTTTTTAATCGGACAAAAGGACGCAAAGGAAAACCTTCTACGCCATCCTGTCTATGAACAGGCTATTAAAGAGGTCTTGGGCAGTAAGATCCCTCACGAAGAGAAGATGGAGAGGTTCGATGCGATATGTAATCACTTTGGTCGTTTTCTCTTTGAAAAGTCCGGGATCAAACCTCTTACAAGGGCTGACAGGCTCTCTATCAAATCGGAGATTCAGAATATGTCCTTCGATTTGGATTCAAACGCCTTTATCAGGATGATTCTCTCTGAATTGTCCTACTGCTATGCATATGGTCAAAAAAGGTCCGTCGAGGTGTGCGAGGAGGGATGTCACTATACAGGCTACATGTGCTATAATGTTCAGAACTGTGCTTCCAACAGACTACCCAGCTCCATTAAAAACTACTGTCAGGCCCTGGCCTGGCTTCTAGGGGACGAAGCAGTGGATCTGGAACATGTCAGGACGATCGTTCCCTATACCATTGCGCATAGGATTCAATGGAAAGAGGAGTATCTCGCCCAGAGGGAGATGAGCATCCGGAATGATCCCCTCCAGATACATTTGGGAAAAGAGGCGACAAAGGCAATCTATCACCGGTATGTCGAACAGAGTGATCATCTTAAGCATGCCCTGTCCGTGGGTAACAGGTGTTTTAACGGAGAAGAACTGGAGGCAGTTGAAGGAGACCATCCGATCTACGCGGAGATAAAGAAGGACATGGAGTCAGCATTATGAAGAATCCTTTTAGAGCATTTGGTGACTATGAACCGAACGTCAGAGAGTTGCCCCTTGACAAAATGGTCAAGGACAAAAAGGAGGTCATGGGGAAACTCCTTAAGGGATATGCAAGACTCTTGACTGAGGGTAAAAAAGACTTTGTCTGGCTTGTCCAGAACGAAACGGTTGAGAGGGCGTACGTTGCAGCCAAGGCAGCCATTAACGGGATGCAATACGATATGGGAGACATCGAAGAGTTCTGCTATTCTATCGAGGGTGTTGATGATCTTCCATACAAGGTTACAGGGCCTTTGGGAATCTATATTTCGGCGCTTATTAATTATGCCAAAGAAGACAACATAACCCTGAATCTGGTTGATTTGAAGATGGATATCAGCCTTATAGGCTTTCGTTTACCCAAGGGGAAGACCTTGAATATCAATGGTGATTTAGGTGATTTCACCGGCATGGGAGTCAATGGAGGGACCTTGAGGGTCAACGGCAACACCAAGAACTGGACAGGCGCCGGGATGAAAAGCGGCACCATTGAAATCAAGAAAGGCGCTGGTTACCATACCGGAGAGTGGATGACAGGGGGAGAGATCTCTGTGGCCGACCGTGTAAAGGGTTTGGGTGACAGCATGTATGGTCGTGTCTATGAGAAGGGCAATCTGATATTTCCTCTTGGTTAATCTTTTTGAGAAGAGATCGGCTCGGAATCAGCGTAGGTTGTGGTAATGGATAGGAATGAAATACTCAAAAAGATCTGGCCGAAGGTAAGGAGAAAGCACTTCTTTCCTGAAATTCCAATGCCTGTTATCGAAGAATGTGATGACAGGGTGGCCATTGCCATGAGGAACAAGCAGATTATCCTGAACCCGGCCTTTTTTGATCAACTCGATGGGCAGATATCGGACGAAGAGGTCATAGAGGGACTCCTGGATCATGGGATCAGTCATTACACCTATTGCCCGTGGGATTTTAAGACCCATCTTTCCATTTACACTGCCTCAAAGAAGGTCATCAAGGATAAGGCAATGGCAAAAATGGCAACAAGGATCTTTACCGATGTTGTTGCCGATACACACTGTGTCAAAGAGATAGACACGCCCTTGCCTTCCATTTACAGGCATCTCAAGAAAGGGGTCGTTGAAAATTTTACGGCTGCTCTATACCAGTCGATATGGGGTATGGACCTTCGAGCGAAAGGCCACGCCCAGATACCGAGAAACCTGAAGAGCCTTCCTTATTTGGCAAAAAAAGAATGGGAAGAGTCTGCAAAAAAGTTTGCAAGGGCGATAGAGTCTTTTCTTCTGGATCTGAAAAAGGCCGCTGAGAAAAGCCTTTCCAACCAGCCCGGCGACGCTCCGGGCAATGAAAACCCCACGTCTTTCACCATCTGTTCCCATGACCTTGACAGTTTTTCACCCGAAGAGATTGAGGCGGGACTGAAGGAGTTTGCCGAAAATGTGGAGGATATTGAAGAGTTCAAGGAGAGCGTGGGCGATATATTGGAGGAACTCGAGGACGCAGGATACCCTGTCATGGGACGGGGAAAAGGCAAGGGCTTGGATGCGGATATCCTCTATTATATGAAGTTGGCCGAGAGTTACCACATGCCCATTAAGAAACTTCCCATGAAGAAGAGCGGTAATCTCCATCCACATTCGCACCTCCCATGGGAGATAGGGAGCCCGGTCCAGGAAATCGATGTTTGGACGAGTTTTGGGAAGATTATGCCGGGGATCACCAAGGTTTGGGAAAGAAAAGAGGGGGAGATCCTGGGTGACATGGATTCAACTCCTGATTGCGTGTTGGTGATCGATTCTTCCGCCAGCATGATCAATCCACGGGAAGATCTCTCCTATGCAGTCCTGGGGGCTGGATGTGCCTGTGATGCCTATTTGAGGAACGGCGCAAGGGTGGGAGTCTACAACTTCAGTGACGCGATGATGGGAAACAAGGCCCTGCTCGACTATAGTGACAAGAGGGATGAGGTCTATTCTGTATTGTGCAAGTATTTTTCCGGAGGAACCGCCCTCTCACTCAAAGATATAGCCGCTTTTCTGGAAGGGTCCGACAAGCCTGATGTCTTTATCATCACCGATATGAAAATCACGAACCTGGGTAACCTCATCAACTATCTCAAGAAGATAGATAACCGTGTGACGGCCGTTTATATCGGTGAGAGTCAACATGTTGCCAGGTTCAAGAGATCTCTATCTGATGAGGGAAACATAAATATCTATGCGGTTGACAAGAAAGAGGATATTCCCAAGATAGTATTGGGAAAAGTGCGTGAGTATATGGGCTCTCGCTGAAGAGACAGTCATCCCAAAAGTCCGGGTAAAAAAGCTCCCCCCTGCCTATTGTATTGAGATGTTACGGAGAATGACCAAAAAGGTAATTGCTCATGATTATTGATAATGCAGATCGTTTCTGGATATACGTCCTTGCCTCAACTGCCAGACCCTATCCAACTTTTAGAGGTAAGAAGCTTACTCGGGAAGAATACATGGAACATTGGGGCAAGTGGATCATTTCAGATGATAGACCAAGACTTGACGAACTGGCCAAAGAACTGGAAATCGCCGTTGAGATGGACATTATTTATATGATCAAATACACAAGAGAGGGGAGCCCCGTATTCGGTTTTGAAAAGCCCATCATGTGTATCTTTTGCGACGGCAGGGATCGTGAAGAGGTTGCAGGCGCTCTGTCACTAGTGGGGGTGACTCCGACCCGTTGGATGTATGAAAAGGAAATGTTTCAGCTCTGGAGCCCGGGTGGTGCGTTTTTTGAGAAATGGGTTGAGGTCCAGGGGTTGAGCGAGGCAGAGGAAAAAGAAATCAGGGGTGATATCCTTCGGCAACAGGAAGCCTGGCTCAATTACGCCTTTGTGTCGGATGAAAGATTCGGGAGGCTGAGAGAGAAGGCCCCCATCTGGTCTTTGGAGGATATTCATCTGCTTCCGAAAAATCATCAACTCAGGGCTATCACGCCGATCGTTTCTATAGTTGGGAAATCGAATGTCGGTAAATCCACGCTCTTCAACAAGCTTGTTGGCGAGAAAAGGACCATTGTTGACGACGCGTCAGGGACAACCCGTGACCGTGTTTATGTCGATGTTTGCTGGGGAGAGAGGAGTTTTACTCTCCTTGACACGGGAGGCCTGGAAGCCAATCCTGATGCGGACATCGACAGAAGAGTCAATGATCAGGTGCGCATGGCCGTGGAAGAATCTGACGCCATTATTTTTCTCGTGGATGGTCAACAGAATATAGACGAAGCTGACAGAGAGACGGCCGATCTGCTTCTCAGGGCGAGGACGCCGGTGATCCTGGCGGCAAACAAGATGGATCAGGAGGAGGACCATGAAGAGGCAACCCCCCCGTTTAAAAGATTGGGATTTGGCGAGCCTCTCTTGATCAGCGCCCTGTATAATATCGGTCTGGATGAACTAAAGGATCAAATCATTGCCAGGTTTCCACCCTCCCTTCCCCACCTCAATAAGTCGGGCGTTTTGAAGTTGGCAATCGTGGGACGTCCGAATGTTGGAAAATCCATGCTCCTGAATTCCCTCCTGGGTCGGGAAAGGGCCGTGGTTGCCGAAGTGCCTGGGACGACTCTGGACTCAATGGACACCCTTTTCTATTATCGGGACAATGAGCCTCTCCTTCTTATCGATACGGCTGGACTACGACACTTGAAAAACAAAACAGAAGGCCCGGAGCATCATGGGATGCTACAATCCCGAGAGGTGATCAAAGGGGCCGATGTTGTCCTGTTTCTCTTGGATGCTCAAGACCTCGTAGCGGACGAAGACATAGTTATCAAAGATCTTCTGGATGATCCCCCTAAAGTGGTGCTTGTTCTGGTGAACAAGTGGGACCTCGTTGAGGACAAAAGCGGGGCCTCTGTGGCCAAAATAGAAGAGGGCCTGAGGTCTAGCCTTAAGCTCGAACAAGACGACCCAATTCTTTTTGTGTCGGCAAAATATGGAGAGGGCATAGAGGAGATAGTGCCGGCGGCTCGAAGGAGCTTTGTCAAGGTAAGGGCCAATGATATCCCGGGAGCTATTTCAAGTGAATCATTGAAGGAGTTTGTAAAAAAACATCCTCTTCCTTCAGTGGATGGGAAAGATCCCGGAGTCTGTTACGCTATTCAGACGGCACTGAGTCCTCTGTCTTTTGTCTTTTTTGTCAAAGACAGAAGCGCTGTTCCCATGACCTCCGAGGTCTTTGTGGAAGGGACCTTAAGGGAATATTTCGGTCTGGGGAATTTACCTATGCGGATTGTTTTCAAGGATATTGATGAGGCATCAGAATAAAAATAACGGAAGAGTCGTCGCCATAACCGGCAAGGGTGGGTCGGGAAAGACAGTCCTTGCCGCGACCATAATCAATCTTCTTGTTGGAGGAGGTAAATCCAAGATCCTGGCCATTGATGCCGACTCAGCAGTCTGCCTTCCATCGGCTCTTGACGCGACGGTCCGAAGGACCGTGGGCGATATTCGAGAAGGGCTCATAGAAGACCCTGAGATGAAGACAAGGGCGCAGAGTCAAACGCCTCGGGTCATGATATCGGATGTCTTGACGTCGGGTAAGGGTTTTGATCTCTTGGTCATGGGCAGGCCTGAAGGTCCTGGATGCTATTGCGCGCTGAACGAACTTCTAAGGTATGGAATAGAGAGTCTTGCTAAGGACTATGATTTGACGATCATTGACTGCGAGGCAGGCCCGGAGCAGGTGAACCGAAGGGTCGTACGAAGCGTCGATACGCTCTTGATTGTTACAGACACGTCAACAAGGGGTATTCATAACGCCTCCCTGATTAAAGAAATCACTGAAAAATATGAGAAAGAGGGCGATGGCCACCCAGAGATCTGCTTGGTGGTCAATAGAATGAAAGAAGATCGAAAGGGGATCATCCCGTTGATTGAGGAGTTCGATCTGAATGTCCTTGGATTTCTTCCGGAGGATGACAATATTACACAATTCGACTCTGTGGGCAAACCGATTATTCATATGCAGCATTCATCCCCTTATGCGGTTGCTGTTGATCAGATCATCAGGGAATTAGGACTTCTTTGACATGGTTTGTAATGGTCTTTGAGTGCGTATGCCTTCCATCGTCAGCAATAATGTTACCTATCAGTCCGGATCCATCAACAAGGGCCTGGGCCAATTTGTCTGACAAAGCAGGTGTTTTAAACAGAGGTGAATTAGATCATAGAGAGGCTCATACAACTGCTCTGAAGGAGGTAAAATCATGACTATTGTTGCATCGAAATATGACAGGCCTCAGAAGTTGAAGGAAAACATGGTGAGGAAGGACTTCCAGACGTGGAAGGAACCTGGGAAGCGGCATGAGTTGAGATGGGGTCCGAAGGGGACGGAAGTACGGATGTGTCTCGAAAGAGGGAGGCTGATAACAGCATCCTACAAGGAGACGGAAGGTGAGCCTGAGGTGATCAGGAGGGCGAAATCTCTGGCCCATATTCTTGAAAACATGACTATATATATTTCCGACTATGAGCTGATTGTAGGGAATTATGCCTCTGATCCTTCTCTTCTTCCCATAACGCCGGAGTTGTCTGTTGAATGGCTGGAGAGGGAGTTGATCGGTCCCTGGAATGATCTCCTTGATGAGGATGGGCATCAGGAGTTCAAGGAGATTGCAGATTACTGGAGGGAGAGGTGTATTGATGGGAGGGTGAGGTCTTTGCTCCCGGAGGACTTAAAGCCCTGGATCAAATACCGGGACAATGAAGGCGTTGTGAGCGCTGATGAATTTCAAATGGACAGGGCCTGGCCTGCCCTTGATTATGAAAAGGTCCTTCATATCGGTTTTGATGGTATCCTCGAAGAGGCGCGGAGCAGGTTGGAGGAGATCCAGTCGGAGGTGCCCTCTCGCGGGGAGAAGATTGAAGGTTGGATAGATAAGATCGATTTTTTAAAGGCAGTGATTATAGTCTGCGATGGAGTGATCCGTTTTGCCCATAGATTTGCGTTTCTTGCCAGGGAGATGAGTGAAGAGGAGAAAGATCTCGAGAGGAAAGAGGAACTGTTGGAGATTGCCAAGAACTGTGAACAGGTGCCTCAATATCCTGCGGAGAACCTGTGGCAAGCGCTTCAAGCGTGGTGGTTTACCTATCTGATCGGTTATAACATAGAAGCGATCAGGCATGGATCACCCTGCCGGTTTGATCAGCTCATGTACCCCTTTTACAAAAAAGATAAGGAAGAGGGGCGTCTGACAAGGGAAGAAGCGCAGGAACTTGTCGGCGTTCTCCAGATGAAGGTCGAGGATACGGGACAGATCGCGCTTCCCTCGTACCACGTGGTGGGTTCGGGTGTGACGCAGTATCAGAAGTTCACGATCGGCGGCGTCGACGCACAAGGGAGGGACGCGAGCAATGAGTTCTCGTTGATCATGCTTGACGCGGCTATGAAGACACGGACGTGTCAGGCTGCCATAGCGCTACGATATCATCCGAAGCTGGACGAGGCTGTCTTAGACAAGTCTATAGACTGTATTCGAAGTGGTCTGGGTTATCCCGACATCTACAACGATACCCATGTGATTTCCCGAATCCAGAACAAGGGCGTGCCCCTGGAACTGGCAAGGGACTATGCCCCTGCCGCCTGTATCTCCTATTCTCTTCCCAAGAAGAATACCCAGGTGCGGGTTCCGCAGGGTTGTTTTTTAGCCCTCGGCAAGTGTTTGGAACTGGCACTGAATGAGGGTAAATCGATGGGTAACGGCACAAAGCAGATAGGTTATAAAACGCCTGACCCGCTCGGTTTCAGTTCGATCGATGAGGTGATGGAGGCCTACCTGAAGCAGGTGAATTTCGCCATGGACAAGGTGTCCAGGATCAACAATATTGCCCTGGACATTTATAGGCGGTACGGCCAGATCCCCTTTTGTTCGTCCCTTTTGGACGGGTGCATTGAAAGGGGAATGGACTGCACGGCCTGGACAGAGTATCCCTACCACCAGATTGTCTTTTCGGGGTCGGTGAATGTGGCAGACTCCCTGGCGGCCATGTCAAAGCTGGTGTTCGACGACAAGGCTGTCTCCATGGCAGAACTCCTTACTGCATTGAAGGCCAATTTTGAAGGACACGAAGAATTGAGGCAGCGGTTGCTTAATGAGGGGCCGAAGTTCGGGAATGACGACGAATATGTTGATACGATCATGCATGATGTGATGCACAAGACATACGCAGAGGTACAGAAGTTCACGAATCTGTTCGGCGCCCCATGGACCCTTGATGGGAGTCCTGCCTCAGGTTATTATGGGGCCGGACGGGCCACCTGGGCCCTCCCGGACGGAAAAAGGGAGGGGAGGATCGATACTTACGCTGACGGCACTCTTTCCCCTGGTGCCGGCAGAGACAAAAGGGGACCTACTGCGGTGATCAACTCTATGGGCAGGGTGGACACACCCAACACCCAGACATGCAATCAGAAATTCATGCCCCAGTTTCTGGAGGATGAAAACAAAAAAATCTTTGCCTCCTATCTCAAGACGTGGAGTGAAATGGGCAACTGGGAGATCCAGTTCAACGTAGTGGATAAAGATACTCTATTGGCTGCTCAGGAAAAGCCTGAGGATCATCCCGATCTTATCGTCAGGGTGGCTGGATACAGCGCCTACTTCATTGATCTTCCACCGGGAGTCCAGAAAGATATTATTTCTAGAACAGCGCAGAGCTTCTCATAAGGAGATGGAGATGAGCGATTCAGAAAAGGGTTTGATATTCAATATTCAGAGATTTTCAATTCACGACGGGCCTGGAATCAGAACAACAATGTTTATGAAAGGCTGTCCATTGCACTGTAGATGGTGCTCCAATCCGGAATCCATGAGTTCGACCCCTGAGATTATGACCTTCGATGCCAAGTGTATCGGCTGTAAGAAATGTGTCTTAACCTGTCCTCAAGGGGCTATTTCCTTTGAGGACGGAGGGAGAAGGATTCAATGGGACAAATGTGATCAATGCCTGGAGTGTGCCGAGGTCTGCCCTTCAGGATCCATTGAACGGGTGGGCAGGTATATTGACGTGGACGAGGCTGTTGTGGAGATTGAAAAGGACAAACTCTTTTACGCGAATTCCAAGGGGGGTGTTACATTCTCAGGTGGAGAGCCCCTGAATCAATGGAAATTTGTGAGGGACGTGAGCAGGAAGTGTCAAGAAAAAGGAATTCACACGACTCTGGATACCACGGGATATGCCCCGTGGGACAATATGGTACAGGTCCTTGAGCATACGGATTTGGTGCTTTTTGATATCAAACAGTTGGATTCCGCCATTCATAAGGCCCAGACCGGCGTGGGGAATGAACTGATTCTGGAAAATGTGGAAAAGACCGTCCAGATGGTGACGACCTGGCTCCGAATCCCTGTGATTCCAGGCTTTAACGATTCAGTGGACACTATAAAAGAGATCTCCGAGTTCGGTTCAAAGATGGAGGTCAAAAAGATCTCTCTGCTACCTTATCATCAGTGGGGCGCCCAGAAGTATGCCAGATTGGGCCGGGACTATCCCCTTGAGGGTCTGGAGGGTTTTGCAGATGAATATGTCGAGGAATTGGGCGAGGTAGTCAAGTCCTGTGGTTTGGAAACGTCGATCGGCAGTTGATCCTGCTGCAGCGGAACATCCCGATCTCGTCGTCAGCGCCTACTTCATCGATCTTTTGCCGGGAGTCAGGAACGATATTATTTGTAGAACAGCGCAGAGCTTCGGGCAATCCGGTCCCACATCTCTTTGAAGCGATCGCCGAGACAGGAGGGGGCTTTTGTGTGAAAAGCTCCCTCGACCATTTCTTTCAGAGAACATTTTCTTTCAAAAAAAACAGCAGCTTGACCTTTTGAAACGAGAACCTCCTGATATTGAATGAAAGCTTTTTTTGAAATGAGACTGATCCCCTCCACTTCATCGGTTTGTGCTTTTTTGACCAACGCGACACCTTAACAATCTAGCTGCTTTTACTATCGTATTGTTTTGTGGGCTGAGTGAACATAGGCAGTAGAACAGGTATAACTTCCAGTCATCACAAGAATGAAAGGAGAAGCGAATGGCGTTGAACAAGGCTCAGACAGAAAGACTATCAACTTTTTCGAAAGAGGAACTGCTCGATTATATCGACCTCGTTCAGAAGAACTTCTGGAACCTGCAGAACAACTGGATGATGTACATGAACAACGAGTATGGTCAAGAAGCGGCGGTAAAGGGTGATAGCCACTGCTTTGGGGCGAATTCGAGAGTCCAAATGTACCGCCTGAGAAAGATGTTTGATCTGAAAGACGATATTCAGGCCCTTGAGGATGCGATGATCCTCTCTACGATCTGGGTAAACTGTGACTACGATATGTGGAGGCCTGCTGAGAACAAATTGAGACTCAAAGTCACCAACTGTTATCAACAGGTGAGACGATTGAGAGACGGAGTCGGTGAACTGGCCTGTAAGCAGGCTGGTATAGATGTATGCAAGATCGCCTCGGACGTGATCAATCCCCAATTTGAGGCCAGCTGTATTGTGTGTCCTCCTGACGAACACCCGGATGATGTGTGGTGTGAGTGGGAATGGGAATTAGTAGAATAGGGGCTGAACGACGATAATCGCATTCATCGGCAGACAGCCCCTTTAGAAAACGGCACTACAAACGACAGAACTCTCTTCCCATACCGGGAGAGCACCCCATAGCCGAGTATTTTCGGCGTGAGGAACAACCTTCTATTCTATGGGCCATTCCCCTCTTTCTTTGAGGACATCTCGATAGATGGCGAGGGCCTGATTCACGGCCGGCATACCGGCGTAGGTGGCGACTTGAAAGAAGACCTCCGTCAGCTTTTTCGGGTCGCACCCTACATTCAGGGCGGCGTTCACATGAAGTTTCAATTCATCACCCGACCGAAGTGCCGCCAGCATGGCGCAGGCAGCCATCTGCCTTTCAGCGGGCGTGAGCACATCTCTGGAGTATAGATTCCCAGTAATAAAACCGGATAAATCATTGGCCAGATCCCTGTCAAAAGCCTTCCACGTCAGATAAGGGGGATCCATCTTTATGCCTTTTCCAAAGAGTTTCTTGGCGGTTTCCTGTGTTCTCCTTTTTGTTTCCTGATCCATATGACTTATCATCCTCCTTTGATCTTTTTATGGTTGGCTTGTCAAAAAACTATTCTCACATACAGAAGACTCCCATGAAATAACAAGACTTCTTTTGAGTCAATCAACGACGGTCTTTAAAAAGTCCAATATCTGCGTTACGCTGCATCCTTCGTCGCTGCGGCGTAGGATATCTACGCCTCATTCCTTGGGATTTGCAAGCCTTGATCTTGAACATTTTACGAAACCGTCGAAATTCTGACTTTTTACTGAACCATGAATAAGCAGGGGTGACACGGAATCATAAAGAAGTCGGGATCCTCAATACCCTTTGTCGGACGCTACGACGAGTTATTCTTTGCGATAGACCCCCAGTATCCCTTCAAGGGGACTGATATCATCTAATAGAGAGAGCCCCTTGTACTTCGGCAGGACACTCTGTAGACCATAGACCAGAAAGAGGGCACCTTTTTTGCCCTTTTCCGCGATGAGTCGAGCAAACTCGTCATGCATCACCAGGTAGGTGTAGAAGATGTCGATTTCATCCAATCTGACTTTGCCCTTTTCGGCGATTTTTCTGTGGACATCTTCATCCGTGGCGTCCCCATGAAAAAGGAAGATATTTCCCTGCGGCACCAAAAGTCCCTTGCTTTCGAGGGCCTCCTCCAATTCAGACCTCAGCGTGTCGTATTCATCCAGGGTCCATTCATCCAACTCTATTCCCACTGAGACTCGGGAGAGATAACTCAGGAAGACATTGACTCTTCCATCTGCGCAACCAAGATCGAGAAATGTCGTTGAATGAGGGACAAGGATCTTGTCTTCTAAGAGGCGGTAGGCACAGGCCAGCAGCGTCTTTAGGTCGGTGGATCGACGAAATCCCAAGGGACCGATATCGCCTACCTTCCTTTCATCATAAAACTCCGCCACAGCTTCAAGACTTTTTATCAGTAATTCATCCATATTCAAAATGTGACCCTCACAGCGCCCTGATATTTGGGGGGGTAGTGCCAAAACAGGTAACAACACTCGCCTTCATATATGATTTTGGCTCTTTTGTGAAGTCATTGTATCAGGTATCTTCCCAACGTATGGACCCGGGGAAGGCCATGAAGACCCTCAGTGTGGACTCTGAGACTCCCAGGCGATGTTAAACCTTATGCAGGAGATTCTCATGAAAACTGTTTCCAAAGGTCGTAAAATTGTCGGGACTGCAATCGCCCGAAAGATTCTCCTGCCGGCCAGGTCCCTTGATGGCCGTTTGAGACAGAAAGTCCTATGAACGACGGGAGCCGACCCCCTTGCCAGGGTGACTTACAAAGTCTTTGACCTTTATTCTCCTTGTTTGCTAAATTGTAATGAAAGGACCATGGATATAATCACTCTGAAAGCCAATATCTCAGAAATAGGGAGAGCAAGAGATGAATCAAGAGCCACGTAGAAGGTTTTATCTTCGGGAATTCAAGGCGATTTCTCATGCAATTTCGACCTACGAAGACCTCAATTTATTGACGGACCATCTTGCGGAAGGAACAACCCGATCCTTTTCGGCCAAAGGGTGCAGTGTCATGCTTCTGGACGATAGAGAAAAGCAGCTCTTTCCCATAAGCAGCTATGGTATCAGTGAGGAATATCTATCCAAAGGCCCGGTTTTTGTTAAAGAAAACCAATGCGCCTTCAGCACCGGGGAACCGGTTTTTATTGACGACATGCAGAACGATCCCAGGGTCCAGTATCCCGAGGCTGCCGCAAAACACGGGATCGTGTCCATGCTATCCATACCCATCAAATACAAACAGGAAACCATCGGCATATTAAGACTTTATTATGACAAGCCTTGGAAGGTCCATGAGTCCGATATCGACTCGCTATCCGTGCTCTGTGAGCATCTCGGCCTGGTCATAGAATATCATGGACTCAAGAATTTTCTTGAGGGAGTCAAGGCCGCCATGGGCAGTCTCCCTCTTCGCAGGCTGGAGGGATTGTAGTCTGTGAGTGGTCGAATCGTAAAGGATACAACAGAATTTTTCTCCATTGATTACGGTGATATCATTCTTGTTGACTCAAAACGTTATAAGGTAACGGGACATGAACGAGAAGGCCGATTCGGGATGGATGATCCGAAGTTCTGGGTAAAGAAGGTCGTGGATCTGGACACGGGGGAGAAGAAAATTGCCAAGCTTTCGCATTTTGAGGCCTTCGAGTCTTCCATAGGCGGTGTCAAGATCAGACGTTTTAGAAATCCGGATAAGGAGTCGGACGTCCTAAACCGTATGAAGAATCATCCCCACTTTATGCATGGGACATCCTACCGTGATTCAAAGGAAAATAATGTCCGTATACTGGATATTGTTCGAGGACAGGGGTTCTTTGATTATATCCAGTCTTTTGAAATGGATTATGACACCTATTTCAGTGCGGAACTCCCACGCATTCTGAGAGAATTGATAAAGGCATTTGAAGCGATTCGCTTTCTTCACGCCAACGGATTCAAGCATGGTGATATCAGGAATGACCATATCATTATAGAAAGCAATACGGGCAACTACGTCTGGATAGACTTTGATTATGATTACGAGACCATTGAAAACCCTTACGGCCTGGATGTATTCGGACTTGGGAACATCTTGATGTATGCAATAGGAAAGGGGTTTCACCATTGTCATGAGATCAAGAGAGATGGCGTGGCCTACAAAGACTTGAAGAATCTCATGGAAGCGGGTGATGTCTCCATTTTAGACAGGGGCCGATTCATAAATTTGCGCAAGTTGTATCCTATTATTCCGAAAATGCTCAACGACATCCTCATGCACTTTTCTATGGGTACCGATGTCTACTACGAGTTTGCCGAGGAAATTGTTGAGGACCTGACCGTATGTTTGTACTCGGTTTTTGAATAACAGGAGGATCTCCTCAAATGCATTCAATTCTAGTGGCATTAAACGATTCTGTGAGTTCTCGAACACTAGTGGATTATCTTGCTAATCTCCCCATACACCCTGAGGACTGGCACGCCACTTTGGTTCATGTGTTTCGAAAGCCATCAGCAGGGAAGGAACTGATGGGAGACAAGTTCATGAGACAACAACCCTCAAAAATGCTGGCCATGCTTGAGAAGGCTAAGACCAAACTTGTTGACAAGGGGTTTGATCCCGATCGTATCGATGTGGAATTGATAGCGGAAAACTACCCAACGGTCTCAGATGGAATTATCGAACTCTTGAAGAAACGACATTTCGATATGGTAATCATAGGGCGAAAAAGGATGTCAAAGGCGGAAGAGTTCGTCCTCGGTGATGCCAGCGTCAAGCTTGTCAGGGCTGTTCAAGGGACAGCCGTCCTGGTGGTGAAATCAGTATGAGTGAAGAGGCACGGAGGGACGTATCATCTTCTGCCCCTTCACTCATATTCATCCTTCCTCAGACCAACACCTGCCCTCGAAACGATCCAACTTGTCTAAGAAAGGAGACCGGTCGCGAACATAAAACGATCTCCTCGATCGAGATAGGTCCGCCCCCAGAGTCTTCCATGGTTGCCATGGATAAAAATACCTAATAATCGACACGCACCTTCTTCCAACCTAACCCGTCCAAGGAAATGATCATACTGGTAATATTGGATGACCCCTCTCCTGTCTGGTACAAAATGGCGTCCCTGTAGAGCCTGGCCACTGGATACTCTTCCGAATACCCGTAGCCCCCGAAAATCTCGACCGCAAACCGTGCCGCGCGGATACAAGCCTCTGACGCAACATGCTTCGCCAGGGTGCTTTCAAGGGTGTTTCTGATATTTTTTTCCGCCAAGAAGGCGGCTTTGTGGAGGAGTGTCCTGGAAGCCTCCGCGCCGGCGATCATTTCTGCGATCTTCTGCTGGTTCATCTGGAATTCGCCGATTCTCTTCCCAAAGGCCTCTCGAACGTTGCAATATTTGATGCTCTCGTCTATGCAGGCCTGGGTCACACCGACAGCTCCGGCGGCCACGCTCAAGCGCCCGTAATCAAGGGCGTTCATAGCTATCTTAAATCCCTGTCCCAGCTCCCCGACCAGGTTTTCTTTGGGTATCCTGCAGTCCTCGAAATGAAGTTCCCCTGTGGGCGCCGAGTGATGCCCGAGCTTGTTCTTTATCTCCTCTCTGGTAATACCCGCCATCTCCTTTTCGATGATCAAGCAGGAGATCCCTCTGTGCTTGGGCTTGGTTTTCGGGTCGGTCTTTACGAAAAGAACGCCTGCGTCCATGATCGGGCCGTTACTGATCCACATTTTGGAGCCGTTGACGACGAAAAAATCGCCATCTTCCACAGCCGAGGTTCGGATTGAGGCGAAGTCGGAACCTGCATCCGGTTCCGTCATGGCGTTGACCCCGAAGAGTTCACATTTGATCAATTTTCGCACATACTTCTTCTTTTGCTCTTCAGTTCCCCAGTTGAGGATTGTCAGGGGGCAGGTCATGCCCTGCATATTAAAGAAGTGTCTCAGGGAGGACTCCGCCCTTGAAATCTCTTCCACGATGATCACGTGGGCTATGAAGCCGAGATCAGATCCGCCATACTCCTCTGGAAAAGCCGCCCCGAAGAAACCCTGTTCAGCCATTTTTAGGATCAGTTCCTTCTGAAACCTGTGATTGAGATCGTCTTCCGCCACAATCGGGATAATTTCTTTTTGTGCGAAATTTCGCGCGAGTTCACGAACAGCCTTCTGTTCATCGTTTAGAAAGTAGTCCATTGTCTCCTCCTGTCCAGAATTTTTTTGTCCTCTGAATCATGATCGAGCTTCCGATAATCCCACATATAAAGGGACTCTTAATGGATCGAGACACTTTCAGGCCTGTGGATCTTCCACAGTTTCCAGGGAACCGCCATCCTCCTCAAGAAGAAGGCCCGAGACAAGGTTCACAAGTCCCCAGATGGCATCTGCTGCAAGGTGGTTTTCCACAGTTCGGTCGAAGAGGATGGAAAGATTCGGCTCGAAATCTTGATCACCCTCC
Source organism: Thermodesulfobacteriota bacterium (assembly GCA_034189325.1). Taxonomy (GTDB): domain Bacteria; phylum Desulfobacterota; class DSM-4660; order Desulfatiglandales; family Desulfatiglandaceae; genus JAXHUM01. The sequence goes on along the minus strand of JAXHUM010000025.1, from coordinate 6,296 downwards.
CATAAGAGATAGAAAAGAGGTATTCTCGGAAAGGGGGTCAGTCTGTATGAGATATCAGCCAGGTCCATGGCTTCACCGCCCCTCCTCTCTGCCGCCCTTTTAAAGGCCTTTGTGTCGTTTCCGTAACGGTTTACAAGGGGTTTGATTTTGAGTTCGTGGGGTCCTTTGAAAAAATGACCGGTCTTTAGTTGATTGACCGTGACCATCTCGTGAGCAAGTGGTTCGGTCCCTACGTTTAAGAGATACAAGAGGCAGAGTAATTCCAGGAGAGAATTGTCCACGCGCTTCCATTGTCCTTCCCGTTGATGAGAGAGACAACGGCCCTTGATGTCGATCAGGAGATACTCATTGAGAAAGGCCAGAATGACCCGAGTGTCCTGGTCTCTTACGGCGAGCGCCCTTCGGCAGACTTCATCCAGGTCCATCTGTTGGAGTCTATCCCAATACTCTGAGGGGACCTTCAGAACATCTCCTGACGGACTCTTTCCACTGACTTTCTCATGACGTCTTCTGTCCTGCATGTTTAGGAATCCTTGACTGAAGGGATAAGGACCAGATCTGAAGGCATCACAGGGGAACCTGTCACAGTCTCTGAGACAGTACTCAATAGCCTTTTCCGTGGCACAAGCCAGGATAGGACAGGGTTGTCCCAAGATCCTTTCTTGCGCGGCCAGTTTTTTGCGCCCATTTGCATCCTTGCCGGAACCACATGTTGAGCAGACACCCAAGAGATTGAGCCTGCACACATCACAGTTTATTCCACAAGCAGCCGTAGGCATTTTGCAGCCTCCATGTCATTGTTAACTTTTATTCAATTGGATACATCCTTATGTCAAGCTTTAATTTAAAAAGATTTCAGGGGGAGAAAGATGATTTTCCGCTTTTTTTCTTTTTGACCTGCTGGTATGCTCTTGATTCAAGATGCTTTTTCAGCCGCCTGATACAGACGAGTGATGCCTATGCAGATCCAGCAGGTAAGATTAAAAAAACTGGCTGTTTTCGCCTATATTATCAAAGATGAATCGACAAATACCTGTGCCTTGGTGGATCCCGCCTTTGAAACAGAGCGAATACTGATCCAAGCCCAGTCCGGCGGGTGTGAAGTGACTCACTTGATCAATACTCACTGTCACGCTGATCATTCCGCTGGAAATGCGGCCATTGTCGCTGCTACTGGCGCCAAACTTCTGATTCATGAATTGGATGCGGATCGATTGAGAAAGACGTTTAACAAAGTATTTGCAAAGGTGCTGGGCGGTGGCGGATCCCCCAAGCCGGACATCCTGCTCAAGGATGGAGACATCATTGAGATAGGAGATACGAGGCTGACCGTCATTCATACGCCGGGACATACGCCGGGTGGAATCTGCCTTTATGGAGAGAAGAATGTCATTACTGGAGACACACTTTTTGTCAACGGTATTGGACGAACGGATTTTCCCTCGGGATCGTTGAGACAATTGCTCAAGTCTATTCACGAAAGGCTGTATGTCTTGCCGGGAGACACAGTTGTCTGGCCCGGTCATGACTACGGCCCCTCCACCGCCTCGACAATCGCTTCGGAGATGCGGACGAATCCCTTCGCCGGGTCGGTCATTACTGGATAGAGAACTGAGAGAAGATAGTGTCGGAAAGTCCAGATCCCCTCTTGAGGGTTTTTCCAGATGGAAGGCCTGGGAGGGCCATGCCCAACATGGTATTTAATCTCTCCCTTATCCTGATTTACCCTTCTGTATTTGAGTTAAGCTCAGTATCGGAGCCGTCAGCGGCATCAACTCTGGAAGTCCAGGGTCTCCGTTCTCGTCTTGAGGGCGTCTCTCACCATCATGCCCAGGTCGAGTGCCATTCTGAACCATCCTGGCGGGCCTTCGGCAATACGAATCATATAAGAAAAGACCTTCCCCGCAACAGTCAGGAAGAAGTCAAGGTCTCTGGCCATGGCCCTACACAGTTGGCTATGACTCCGGACAAGATCGAAAGGGCTTTTCTCAGACACCCATAAAAGGGCATCGCAGTCGGAATCAAAACGGGTGAGAGCCCAGTCATCGCCTCGGCGTGAAATGATCGGTTTTCCAAGTGCTAAATGAGAGGCCCGCTCCAAGGCTTGAACAGCGGTTTGGACACCCTCCCTGGCCAAACGGAAGAAGGAATGAAGAAAGTTCAGGACAGGCGCAGCGAGTTTTTCGATTGCCCCGCTGATCCAGTTGAAGCCCTTTAAGAGTGCGTTTGCCCCGGACCTCAGCAAGGTTTTTGTGCCGTAGTAGATTCGCCGTCCCAGTAGTATGATCCCTTGTGATCCCTTACCGACCTCATCCCAGACGGATGTGAAGAGAGCGGCATGGTCGGCATTTCTTTCTTTTACGTAAACGGAATATTCACGCACAACCTCGCAACACCCCGAAAAGCTGCTGGGGGATCGTTCCAGCCTTGCGAAGAGCCGGCGCTCAAGAAACTCCAGATTCAAGGCCCAGTAGCCCCTTCCCAGGTATAGCACGGCCTCTTCCTGCCTGAGGTCTTCAAACGCAAGGGCCTCCTTCAAGGCGGTGAAGGTCATTCGGCCCCACCAGCCGTCCATACGTCCCTTGTAAAAGCCGTGCATCCAGAGCCTTAATTGTATCAACTGGAGTCCAAAATGATTTCGAATGTCCATGCGCCGGGATTCAACTGATGGACGAGAGGCCGCCTTGATCCTTGCTTTCTTAAAATGCTCGGCGTCATGGATTTCAAGTACCTTCCATTCATCCCTTCCATGCACAAATCGGCCATTGATGATAGCGAGCTCTTCATAATCAAACTCCGGCTCCCCTTGCGTCTCTGTCAGCTTCAGGACAAGGAGCGGATTATTTTCTTTGATATAAGAGTCCATTAATAGCCTGGCGTCACCCAGGGAATCGAGGATATCACAGCCAGGGTCCTGTGACCCTGTGATCATCCGAAAGAGATCCAGCGCGATTTCCGTGTCTTCGTTCAATTTCTCGGCAACAGGGCCCTGATAAAGACCAAGGGTCTTTAACCTGAAATGGAGGACCCGGGAGAAGAGGCTCAGATCGTCCTCAGATGGCATCGGCATATGGATCTTATCCCCGTCAAAGGAGGTGAGGGTGGTCAGACGGTCCAGCTCAAGAGGTCCCGGCCATTGAGGCTGGGCCTCGAGATTGTTCTTATACGACGGAGATCCCGGATCAGGATCGGCTAGGGTCGGATCATCACGACAGAAGGAGCGTATGGCCTCGATGACTCTCTGAGTACAGAAATCAGCCGTGGCATCCTCTTCGTTCACGTACTCCAGGTCAAGGAGGTGTTGTTGCCACTGACTGAAGAGGTCTTTTTCCAGGAGGGTTTCAGGGGAGTGTCCCTCCTGCATGGTCTCCCCTAGAGTCACTTGCAGGGCCGCTCTCAAATCATCCTTGATGAGAGTATGGATTGTGTCGTCCGCAGGATCAAAAGGCCCGGGACCAAATGGGGCTGTCATGGCTTAATAGGGTAATAGCTCTTTGATAAATTTTACCATGGCCTGTCTTGTTTCCTGTGATGTCTTGACTATCTCTCTATGGGCCTTTAAAAGGACTTGTTCTGCTTCTCCCAGTTCGGATCCCACAAAGTTGACCACATCACAATCACCATCGATGTGTGTGAACGAGACGACTTTGAGTTTGCCTTCCATGCCGGCGCTCTCTTCAATATGCCTGTAAAGCTCTTGGAGGTCGATCTTTTTAGGATCACCAGGCATTGAACTGGAAATCTTAATCTCTCCCGTTAAGGTGACAACATCCAGTGTGGTCAAGTCGGCAACACCGCTCTTGAAATTCTCGAGGAATGTCTGAAATGAATTTTTACCAGGCATCTTCTCCTCCTTGGCTAAGATGAAATGGATCTCTTTCAGTCTCCCGGAAGAGGGGCTAAAACCAGTTTATCTTAAAAATCCGATCCCCATTTTCCCAGGGTGGTGTCCCCCTTAAGGTCTCCTTGGAATACACTTTCAGGAGTTCACTGCCAAAGGTCGTAACCCCTGGGATTAAACCCTTCTCATACTGAAAATGCCACCATTCGGCCCCCATCATGGAGTCTCCCGCCTCAAAGGTCGGTCTCGCCCGAATCGATTGGAAGCCTTTCTTTGCAAAGAGTCCGGTCAGGTCGAGAAAACTGCCCTCAACCGACTCCCCCTTAATCCGATCATTGTAGGTGATGGCATGTTCTATTCTATTGACTTCACCCCCTTTGTCGGTACACCTCGCATACACTCGATAGCGGCGTTCACCCTCCCTCGAAACAACATACGGATCCTTTTCAGGATCAACCATGCCGCTGTAGATAAAGAGATCCAAGGCAAGCCCCAGATAGTGAAAAGAGGTGGTGCTCCTGCTCCTGGTGACTTTTGAGTGTATGTTCCTGATACCGCCTGAAGAGGTCAGGATGGCTCCTTTTGAGTGGACCTCCTCCAAAATCTCATTGTATTGGGAAGCCACATCGTTTCGAAGAGAAAGCTGTGAATACCCCTCACCGTAGGCGTCAGCTTTCACGCGCTCAAACACAAATCTATCGGGCATCCCACTCACGGCGTCTACGCCCGGGGAATGTGTTTCAAGTATATGATGCGTGTAGGCCTCTTCGAGGGCTTTCATCGTCACCGGCCCGACAATACCATCTCTCAACAACCCAGAGGCGCCCTGGAATGCCAACACGACGGCCTCGGTGTCCGGCCCGAATTTTCCGTCCACTTCAAGGGGTTTGAACCTGAGAGATCCATCGTTATCCTTATATCGGACCCTGTATCCCAGCTTTTTCAGCATCTCCTGGATTGACAGGACGATACTGCCGCTGCTTCCTCGTTTTACCACCATCATGATCACCAGCCTCCATCAATGAATGTTCTCCGTCAATGACGAATCAATGACAATAGTATCTTTCAATCAATATCTTGTTGTCCTCAGATAGTTGTCAGGGTGCTATCAGCCCTTTGTACAAAAACAGACCATAGGCCCCTGTCAACGCCAGCCCCATCAGCCTCGGCAATTTTCCAAGAAGGGCAATGAGCATAAAGTGTACCAATCCCGCCCCCAGGAGTATGATGACGCCGAGATTAAAAAAGGAGGGAATCTCAATAACATGAAAAAGGGCGAACAACCCTATGCACATGGGAATACAGATATGCCCGTCTCCTGTCTGGGAACTGTAAACAATGTCGGGGCGGCCTTTAATAGAATAATATACGGCCAGCGAGGCATTTGGCAAGACCATGAGAAAACCGCTCAACCACCCCAAATTGTCGAAAACAAAGAACCCTGTCCCTGCCTTGGGGATCCAGGCCACCAAACGATCAATGCTTACATAGACAATATAACCGCTCAGGAGGATCAGGCACAGGTCGATCAGCATGGACCACACCAAACGTCTGCTCTCATAGACATTGGCCTTTAACACATCAAAGACCTGAAAGACCTGCCAGAAAAGAAACATGCCCACAAGGACCAGGCCGTCCCCGAAGTCTAATGTGCCGTCCCGTCCCAGTGCCCAGGCAACTCCGGTAAAAAACATCAGGGCCAAGAGTGTCAAGAGCAGCGAAAGGTAGTTAAGGCGATGAGAGTCATAGTAGATGCTGGGCCTCACCTTTCTGATCTCGGCAGGAAAAACACTCATTTTCCAGAAGATGGCAGGAAGGCCGATGAGGAGGGTCAGATTGGTCACGTTGTTGACAATGCAGTTCTCTAAAACCATGGAGCCGCTTCCACCGCTGCGGCCCAGGACATAGGCAAAAATGAGGTTGGATAGGCCCGAGCAATAGGGCATGATCAAAGTGCCCAGTACGGTCCCTGCAATTCCTTTGGATTCGATCGCTCCCAAACGCCAGATCATCAAGAAGGATGCCCCGAAAAAAGCGCCAAGAGCTATCCAGGGATCAAACATGTCGAGGAGGGCCACATACTTTGTTAGGGATAGTGTTTGAAGAAAATCCCCCATACTACGCCTAAGATCTCCCTGTTTGATGAATGTCCATAGTATCGTTTATAGGCTCTTTCTTACCTTTTCCGGGACAATACCTATCATTAGGACCTCAAAAACCAACAAGATAAACGCACATCCATGGGATCGACAGGATAGAAATAGGAACGAGACACACGGTGTCACGGCTCCCTCGAGGAAACCTCTTTTACCGTTTCCTGTCCCACAGAGGTTGCTAGGATTTTTTTCTGGGAAATAAGAAAAACAAAAGTGTCGGCTGGAAGGGGTCATGGCTGGAGGGGCTAAACAAGATCACCTGAAACGAGTTTATTCCATTTTTCTTCCAAGAGACTGTA
>JAXHUM010000024.1:0-2005 GCA_034189325.1 Thermodesulfobacteriota bacterium | reverse complement strand
CAAGATCCGATTCCAGCAGTATCTGCTCGAGTTCCTTGACTATTGTGCTTTTCCCGGAACCAGGTAATCCGGTAACCCAGAGACAAAAGTTCATTTTCCCTCAATGTAATTCGTGATTTGTTCTATTTCGAATTGTTCCGTTTCCAGGACCGAATGGCCGAAATCAAGTAGTTTTCTCTTTGTCTCAATCCTGTCATCGGGATAAAATCTTGGGTTGACAATGACAAGAATTCTGAATGCGAAAAAGGGCTGTACCACCTGGAATATGCCGCGATCCTCTGTATCTTCAAGATAAGAGTTCAGGAATTCTCGAAAAAGATCGGCAAAAGACCCCGTAAAGGTCCCGGTCTCCTTGATTGCATAATGGATATAATTTACGCCCAGGCATGATACATCGTCGGCCGCCTCTCCCCATGAACCTCTTGACCGGTCAAGAAGGCTAAAGTCGTCTCTCTCAAACCATATGTTTCCGGGATGATAATCACCGTGTACCCTGCATAATCTCTCGTTTCTATCCCTGATTTTTCCCCACCAGGGAAGGCATTTTCCCGCATATTCAATAAGCTCGGAATCTGTGGTGAATTCCACCTGATCATAGGTATCAATAATACCCATAATACACTCACCATGGCCTATCAGTTCACGTATCCTCCTTCGGTAAAGGGCCCCGGCATTCTCACCTCTGTATGTTTCAGCATGGATTTGAGCGAGAAAACGGCCGAGCATTTGGGTCCTCTTTATGTCTACGTCCTTAAGCCTGCCCCGTTTCAGAATCGTCTCCAGATCCTTGAAATAGGGCGTCCCTCTTGCTTCATTCATAAAGATATAAAACTCCCGGGCCTCCTTGAGGGATATGAGCCTGTCCGGACCTTCCCCTACTACATCCACGGCCCTTATGTGCTTTTCCATCTTATTATAGTCGGCATTTGCCAGGAGTAAAACCTGGGCCCTGTCTGAAAAATGATCATGGCCGAACTCGGATGGGAAGAGGGTTTTCATGATTAAACGTTTCTCTTCGGAACCAGTCCTGAATTTTATTAGATATGCGACCCCATGCATCCCTTCACCAAGGCGCTCCATTCCCATTAACCTGGTGTCCGGGCCAAAATGTTCTTTCAAATAGCTCTCGACTTTTGTATTTATGCGCATGAAAAATCCTTACCAAAAAGGTCGCATGTTTTTATCATCTAACTTTTGTATCTTAGGTAAGACAAGGGTGAAAATCGATCCCTTGCCCAATTCACTCTCCACATAAATCTTCCCGCCATGGGCCTCGACAATAGTCTTTACTGCCGCCAATCCTAACCCAAAACCTTCTGCTTCCCTTCCCGTCTGTTCCTGATGAAAGGAATCAAAAATATATGGTAGCTGATTGCGTGTTATGCCGATCCCTTCATCTTTCACCTTGACAATCACCTTCTCGGTAGTTTCATTAGTTGATATGGTGATTGTACCCTTTCCCTTTGAGAACTTGATAGCGTTGTCCAGAAGATTTGTAAAAACTCTGCGTAACTGGCGGGCATCAGCCTCGATAATGGGCAATTCCTCCTCATTATGCAGCACCAGCTCGATCCCCGATTGTGATGCTTTCAGCCAATAAGAATCCAAAAGCCCCATCAATTCTTTATCAAGGGAGGTGGCGCTGAAGTTTAATTTCAATTTTCCTGTCTGCAACCTGGAGAATTCCAAGAAATCGTTGACCAGGGATTCAAGCTTGCCCGATTCGTCTTTGATAATGGCAATATATTTTTTTACTTTTTTTTCGTCAGTCTGCTTTCCTTTTTTTAAAAGTCGAAGGGCAAATCCTCCTATAATGGTGAGAGAGGACTTCATGTCATGGGCGAACATGGAGATAATATTCTCCTTTTCCCGCTCTAATTTTTTTAAACGCGAAATGTCCTGAAAGGCCTCTACGCCCCCAATGAGGGCCCCATTATCATCAAATAGGCCTGCAGTACTCATCCTGATAGGAACAGTTTCTCCCCACTTGTTCACAATACTTGAA
>JAXHUM010000023.1:0-5118 GCA_034189325.1 Thermodesulfobacteriota bacterium | reverse complement strand
ATGGTTCTCCGACCTTGGGCAAGTGGGTGGGGCTGGAAATCTCTGCGGAAAATAGACTCCAGGTATGGGCGCCTGCCGGCTTCGCTCGGGGCTTTTGTGTGTTGTCCGACTATGCGGAGCTACAGTATCTATGCACAGGCATATACAACAGTAAAGGCGAGTCTGGAATCCTGTGGAATGATCCGGAGATCGGTATCAAATGGCCTGTTGAGGAACCGATCTTGTCCGATAAGGACAAAACCGCTCAATCGCTTTCGCAGTGGCTCGAAAAAGCGGAATCAAGAAATTTTGATTATTGATATATATTTTAAGAGGTAGGTAACTACTCAGGTGGATAGGCTGAAGACTGTTAGGGAAAAACGTATTTTCAAGCCATGTTTGATGCAAAAAACAGATATTTCCGTCAAAGTGCTTCAATCGTGCTTTCTGACCCCTTCAGCCTTCAGTCTAAACAGCTTCAGCCTTACTACGTGATTAGTTATAGAGATAGAAGGTAAAAGCTCAAAGCTGAAAGCGGCAGAACCATGATTTTTACTTTCAGCCTTGAGCTTTCAGCTTTAAACCTGTTTGGAACAAGTAACTGATTGTGATTCTTTGCGAAAAGATGTTGAGCCTAAAATCTATTTAATAAATACTGAGAGGGGTAAGAATGAAAATACTTGTCGCTGGCGGCGCTGGATACATTGGATCAAATTTGGTCCCACAGTTGATGGAGCGGAGTTATGAAGTTGATGTGGTGGATCTTTTGTGGTTCGGCAATCATCTCCCAAGGGAGGTGAATGTAATTGAGAAAGACGTGTTTGCAATTAATGAAAACGACCTTAAGGGCTATGATCAGGTCATCTTTATTGCCGGCCTCTCGAATGATCCGATGGCTGAATACTCTCCAGCCAAGAACTTCATTGATAATGCCTCCTCTCCTTCTTATCTTGCCTATATATCCAAACGGGCCGGAGTGAAACGGTTCATTCATGGAGGTTCCTGTTCGGTTTATGGGTACACTGTCAATGAGTTGTATGATGAAACAGCCCCCACGATATCGAATTATCCATACGGCATTTCAAAACTGCAGGGAGAGTTCGGGGCACTCGGCATGCAAGATGATGAGTTCTCGGTGATCGCCCTCCGGCAAGGAACCGTTGCGGGTTACAGCCCAAGGATGCGACTGGATCTAGTAGTGAACACTATGTTCAAAAGTGCCATCGCTGACGGCCTTATAACAGTGAACAATCCTGCTATATGGAGGCCTATACTGGCAATACAAGATGCGGTCTCAGCCTATATTCGGTCTGTTGAGGCAAACTCCTCGATTTCCGGGGTTTTCAATGTGGCCTCAGGCAACTATACAGTCGGCGAAATTGCCGATTATGTCCGTGATGGTGTGGAAAAACATATAGGTATCCATCCAAGACTGGACATAAAACATATGGAAGACTACAGGAACTACAAGGTGAGCATCAGCAAGGCTGAGGAGGTGCTCAGCTTCAAACCGAGACAGACCATTGTTGATGTCATTGAGAGCCTTGCCAAAAACCTTGATCAATTTAATGATTTTGATAATCCCAGATACTACAATATCCAGACCTTTAAGAAGATCCATAACACTGAATCGGAAAAGGACTGAAACCTGAGCACTGAGGCTCTTACTCCTTCCATGAGATGAGATCCTGAGATTTTTGAAAAATGCTCAATTTTGTTCAAGTGCAAGGAAGGCGAAAATTTTAACCGGAGGAATATATTGAATATCTCGAGGATTAAGATTTGAACCTGACACACCAACTGGGCAAAAGGGGGCGTTTTGCAAAGGTCTCAGCCTCTGCTGGAGAAAATTGATATGTCGGGACGGGCAACAAATACAGCCGAATGACAAGGATGCTTTATTGCTGTCAGCAATTTTATCCAGATGAACGTAACAAAGCGATTAAAAGGGAGATCTGACCAGTGAAAATAGCGGTAATTGGGGCCAATGGCCAACTGGGATCTGATATTTCAAGGCTGTTCAGGAAACAGGGAGACGATGTCATTAACCTGAATCATGATAGGTTTGAAGTGTCTGAATTCGAATCCGTCGAGGCGATTATAGCTGATATTGGGCCGGATGTCGTAGTGAATACGGCTGCCATGCATAATGTGGAGGCCTGTGAAGATGATCCACGCCAGGCGTTTGAGGTAAACGGAATGGGCGCACTCAATCTTGCCCTGGCATCCAACACCGTAGGATATACGCTAATACACATAAGCACAGATTATGTATTTGATGGGTGCAAGAAGGCCCCCTATGTTGAGAGCGACAAACCAAATCCTCTCAACGCATATGGCAATACTAAGTTGTCGGGGGAGTTTTTTATTCGCAACGTTGCGGAAAAACATTTTGTATTACGTGTTTCCGGACTGTATGGTCTTAATCCCTGCCGCGCAAAAGGAGGCCTCAATTTTGTCACATTGATGCTCAAGCTGGCGGAAGAGCGCGAGGAAGTTCGAGTCGTTGATGATGAGGTTTTGACGCCAACATATACGGAGGATATCGCTCGGCAGATCCTCGCTCTGGTTGATACGGATGCGTACGGCCTGTACCATGTCACTGCCCAGGGAAGCTGCTCATGGCATGGGTTTGCCAAGAGCATATTCGAATTGACCGATGCCTCGGTGAAACTCTCAGTGGCAAATCCTGATGAGTTCCCTTCAAAGGTATCGCGACCCAAATACTCAGTATTGGAGAATCGGGCGCTCCAATCGGCGGGGGTTGATATGATGCCGCACTGGAGAGAGGGCTTGGAGAAGTATTTGATCAAGATCCAGAGGATTGAGAAATGAGCCATATTGTCCTATTCCCTTGGTGAAGACGATGAAAAGCGATGGGATCACACGTAGAGAGTTTATTCAATCGACAGCCTTGGGGATTGGCGGCTTGGCCACAATGGGTCCACATTGTGTCGCCACAAGTCTCAGGGGAAAGGGAGGTGGCAGGCCGAACATCCTCTTTATCCTTACCGATGATCAGCGATGGGACGCCATGGGATGTTCCGGTAACCGGATAATCAAGACCCCGAACATGGATTCCCTTGCCCGGAATGGCGTCCGATTCGAAAATGCCTTTGTGACCACACCGATTTGTGCGGCAAGCAGGGCCAGTATTTTTACAGGATTGCACGAACGCACGCATGGTTTCACCTTTAGAACACCTCCCCTGTCTCACAACTACACGCAGATCAGCTATCCTTTTCTTCTTCGTAGGGCCGGTTATCAGACCGGCTTTATAGGAAAATTCGGAGTTCAAGTGGAGAAAGGCGATGTTTCCCATATGTTTGATACCTTTGTTCCGTTAGAACGGACTCCCTATGTCAAAGCAAAGGATGGCGGAACTCGGCATTTGACGGATATCTGTGGGGACGAATCTGTCAGGGCCCTGCATAGGTTCAACACCGGGCGGCCCTTCTGTCTTTCCATCAGTTTTCACGCCCCCCATGCGGAAGACGGAGACCCCAGGCAATACCTGTGGCCTGAGGCATGTGATCAGCTATATGAGGAGGTCTCTATTCCCAAACCGAAGCTGGCGGAACCTGATTTCTTCGAATCCCATCCCAGGTTTCTTCAGTCTTCGCTGAATAGGGTTCGGTGGGGGTGGCGTTTCGACTCCCCTGAGAAATACCAGACCATGATCAAGGGATATTATCGAATGATCAGCGGAGTTGACATGGTTGTAGGGAGAATCATGGCAGAGTTGAAGGCCTTGGGACTGGACAAGAACACGATCATTATACTGATGTCTGATAACGGCTATTTTTTAGGGGAGCGGGGTTTTGCAGGTAAATGGCTCCTCCATGAATCCTCTATTCGTGTCCCCATGATTATGTATGATCCACGAAGTGCGGGAACGCATGCCCATGGGGTCATGGACCAGATGGTCCTGAACATTGATATGGCTCCGACTATCCTGGATATGGCCGGGGTTCCCATTCCTGAGATCATCCAGGGCCGGAGCCTAACGCCCCTGCTGAGGGATAAACAGTTAGAATGGCGTGGCGAGGCCTTCTTTGAGCACCTTTTTGACCATGACCGGATCCCTCAGAGTGAAGGGATTCGAACGACGGAGTGGAAATACATACGCTACAGGCATCATCCTGAATTCAGAGAACTGTATGATCTGTCCAAAGACCCCATTGAAGAGGTAAATTTGGCCTACAACATGCGGTACAGAGATCGATTAGACTATTTCGATGAACGCTGTGAGAAAATCATAAAAAGCCTGTCGCGACCAATCTGAATGTATTCAAGAAACATGCTTTTTCAGAAACTTTTGAAATTTCGGCGATACTCTGCTGTTTAAGTCCCCTCCCTGTCTCTTCCTTAAAATGCCGCGGAGTCTCGTCTCATTTCAAGAGAATACAGGACTAACCACGAAAATTGCCCCCGGGCCCTCCCACAAGAAATTCTCTCGATAGACTACATGAAACCCTTTTCACTTCTTATAAAGCCTGCTTCTGCGGACTGTAATCTCAGGTGTCGATATTGTTTCTATCTGCCTAAAGGGGAACTCTTTCCTCAGGCTAAGACTCACCGGATGTCATATAATACCCTGAACCGTCTGGTCTCGAGCTATATGGCCACTGATCAAAAACAGTATACTTTTGTATGGCAGGGAGGGGAGCCGACGCTCATGGGGCTTAATTTTTTTGAAAAAGTAATTGAACTCCAGAAGGAGCATGGGAGGGATTATGCAGTTGTCACCAATGTCCTTCAAACGAATGGGAAGCTTATCGATGATAAGTGGGCCGCCTTCCTTTCGAAATACCGCTTTCTTGTCGGCGTGAGCCTGGACGGGGCCCAGGAACTGCATGACCAAAATCGTATAGATGCCAGAGGCAAGGGATCCCATTCCGATGTGTTGAAAGGTATTGAATCTCTCCGGAGACATGACGTCCCTTTTAATATCCTTGTCCTGGTCAGCGCTTCGAATGTAACACGAGGCAGGGAGACCTACCAATATTTACGAAGAAACGACCTCTTTTATCATCAGTATATTCCTTGCGTGGAGTTTTATGAAACCTCCAAAGGGCCCAGTGCGGGCCATACGATCTCCGGAAAACAGTGGGGGAGCTTCATGTGCGAAGTATTTGA
>JAXHUM010000022.1:0-15204 GCA_034189325.1 Thermodesulfobacteriota bacterium | reverse complement strand
TACCAAGGGTAATCTGATGGTAAAACGAGATCCACCAAGCGGCAGGCTTTCGGCCCACAGGGTCCCTTGAGGTCTGTCATGAGCTGCCTTGCCTGCCAAAGACCGTTTCCCGTCTCTTTTGGTTTAATAGGCTCTCAAAAACAGCCAGATTTGTTTAGATAAACTTTCTGAAACCGTTTTGCTTCATCAAAAAAAGCCCCGGATTATCCGGGGCTTTTGAATGTGGCTAATAGAATTCTGTGGTGATGTGGAGGCTGTTTAGGCTTTTTTCCCAAAGCGTTTGCGGTTGTAACCGACTACGCCGAGAAGGCCTGCACCCAGGAGGAGTATGGTTCCTGGTTCGGGAACCGGGGCTGCATTATATGTGATTTCCAGCTCAGAGTAATTAATATAAAAGTCACCTCCTAGCGACGCAAGGACGACACTAAAAGCGCCGTCTTCCAGGAAAGAGGCCGTTATTTCAAAGTCGTACAGCGCTGTATCGACTTCACCGAAAGCCCAGGTACCATCCTCTGCCCATCCAAATGCGAATTCGGGACCATCACCAAGACCACCATCATCGTGCAATGAAAGCGTCAGCGTACCTGACAACACTTCAGCAGCGGGAGGAGTGAATTCATAATGATGGGTCCAGGCGACATAGTCCCAACGTCCCTCAAGTTTATTGACCGCATCCCCACCATAACAATCCAAATCCTCACTCGGGTTAGTACCATTTTCAGTGAAAGTTGTGGTATCAATAAAAGTGATGGGCGTGGCACTTGCAAGCCCTATCATCCCAAAAAGCAGCGTTACTCCGCATAGTAACATCAATAAATTCTTCAATATGCACCTCTTAGTTGCGATATTTAAAAATCACAATGATTCAAAAACCTTCAGTCTAGCAAAATGCAATTACTGTGCCATAATTGCAAGTGATTGATATTATAAATATATTAAGGGTGTCTCCAGTCTGTGCGCATTGCCCATGTAAAATGGTCCGACACTGCCTGAGCTCAAAGAATTGATCTTGATCCGTAATAAGAGTGTTTAACATGCTGTTATTTAATGCTAAATATGAGATAGGTGTATGGGGGACTCCATCTCCCTGGGAAAGCCGTCGAAAAAAATGTCGGAATATTTTACAGTGGGTGCGCCGGATCCGAAAGCAGACAATATCCCAGGGAAATCAGCTGTTAAGTTTTCCGACGCTTACCAAGGGTATTCTGATGATAAAGCGAGATCCACCATGCGGCAGGTTTTCGGCCCACAGGGTCCCCTTGAGGTCTGTCACGAGCTGTCTCGCCTGCCAGAGACCGATTCCCGTGCCTCTTGGTTTGGTGGTCTTGAACGGATCAAACAGGGCATCGGGAAGGAGGTCGTCTGGAATTCCCGGACCATTGTCCGTGACTTCTATGATGGCGAGGCCCTGATCGTTGTCAGGGTATGTATTGATTCGGGTTATGGTATTTTCTCCTCCTGCCTCAAAGGCGTTAAGGAGGAGGTTTTCCAGGACGCGGGAGAAAAGTTCAGGGTCGGTATTGACTTGGATGAGTGTGTCGCATGTGAGTTTGATCTCCATGTCCACAAGTTTTTTCCCTATGTCTCTCGATCGGTCGTTCAAAAATCGGCCAAGATCGAGATCCTGACACACGATGGTTTCTTTTTCCGTGACCATGTCAAGGCGCGTCTGGACCTTGCTCATTCTAACCAGGGCATTATCCACGGCCTCAAGCATATCTTGCTGAAACAGGGGGTCGTGGATGTGCCCCGGGGCGTTTTCCCTGACAAGTGATAACATGGAGGCGGCGTTCTTGATGTCATGGAGAACAAATGCCGAGAGTTTGTCCCAGACCTGTCGTTCACGGGCATGGGCGAGTTTCTCGGCCGTGCGAACGGACAAAAGGGCCGAGGCGGCCTGGGTGCCGAGGGCGGTAAGGAGATCGAAATCATCATGGGCATACCGACCTCCTGTGAATTCAGGGCCGAGGCCGATCAGTCCGACCAGTTGATCACCGATAAGAAGGGGCACCATCAAGGCCAGATCCAGTTCATCAGAAAGGAGGGTCATGCCTCTTTCAACGGCGGACAATGTCTCGTCTGTTTTTCTCTCTCTGAGATAGAAATAGGGATGGGTGTTGAGAAATGTGACGAGAGGATCATTTGGGGAAAGGTCCATGGTAGGTGTATGCTCATTTGGCAAAACAACATGATAACCTTGAGTCTTATCCCCTAGCCATATCACAAGTTTTGTCGTATACAAACTCTCCGTCAAGACCTCGTGCAGGGCCCGAACCACCTCTGCCTCGGTCAGGGTCCCCTGGAGGCGGCGGGAGAGGGCCAACCACTCGTCCCTATACTCATATTTATTTATATAAAAATGGGTGCTTATGAAAAACTGGACACGTCGGCGCAATTTTCCTGAGAAGGCGAAGATGCTGATGGCGATCAGACCGAAGACCAGAAAGAGCCATTGCAGGACAAATGGAAGGGAGAGTCCGAAGGTCTTCATGATCAAGGAGACTATGCCGAGAAGGCAAAGGTAGAGCGCAAATATGGAGGGAGCCACAAAAGAGTAAACGATTTTGCGGGATACAAACATCTTGCGGTTCAGCAACCTGTGCCGCGATACAGCATAGAGGATGAAAATCCAGGCGATAAACAGGAGAGCGGCCAGAAGCAAAAGGTGATTGGGGATCAGCGCCAGGTAAGTGATTCGGTAGGAGGTTGCCCAAACAAGGGCCCCGGAGACCAGGCAACTCCCCACCATCAGGAACTTGTATTCCCATCGACGGGTTTTTTCCAGGGCGCGCCAGAATTTTTCGAGGCGCCAAACCGCCATGAGAACGGCAATCAATAGAACAAAGGCAAAGATGTAGATCAGACCGTACTGGTTGTAGACCAGACCCACATTTGAAATCTCTGCAGGAATCCCACTGGATAGGCAATAGGCGGCAAATCCAAGGAGGGCAGCTCCAATGAGAATCTGCACACAAATCGAAACAATGGATTCCTGAACCGTTGTCATGGTTGCCAGACACAAGCGAAAGAGCATGTATGACCACAGCAGGACGAATACCCCTTCAGAAAACAAGAGCAGGGGAAGTGTCCGTGGCTCCAGGTGATAGGCCAGAAAGAGGTATTCCCCGGCCAACAGGGGGAGAGCAAGAAGGACCTGCACCAGGGAAAGAGAAAGCCGCCTGTCATTAGTCTTAAGACGGAAGAGCAGGAAAGAGGAGATTAAAAGCAGGAGATTCAGTGCTGAAAAAGTTGGGATCATAAGCGAATAAAAGGTCCCGGTTCAATCATAAGAAACGCTTTACCGGAATATTCAGGTTTCGGTGCGGGGCATAACGGCCAAGCCCGGTTATCAACAAAAAAAGGGCAAATGGAAAAACATATGGAATCCATGGTTTTTTGGTTAATGAATGCATGAAGGTGACATCTCAAAAAGCCCGTGTAAAATAGTTGAAATAAGGCGTCGGCAGTATCTTTTTGGAAGACCGCATATTTATGATTCATTCCAGGCTTACGGCAGCAATCTACGCAATTTGTGATGAGGATCTTTGAAGAGTGCTACTCCCGGGCAAAATAGGCCTTCTCTGCCTTTGAGTTGCTTTAAACCCTGGCTTGACGCATATAATCACATTTTGCGTGGGTGATGCGGACTACTAAAAAGACACCGCCAACGCCTCCTCTGTCCCGGATTTTTTTAAGACCTTAGCTCTTTTGTAAATAAATGCATGAAGTGGAGGGGTTTCCTGTTTGCAAGCGAGGGATAGGATATGAAAATATGTCTTCTGAGTCAAGATGAAGTGAATTTCGGCAAGTGGTGTCGATCAGGATGGGAAGGGGCCCCTTAAAAAAGTTGACAATATTTCCACTGCGAACTATATTAAGTGAGCACTCAATCAATAGGGGGACTCAATGAGCCGTAAAGAGGCTATTATGGAGGCGGCCACTCAGCTCTTTGCACAGCGGGGCTTCACCGCCACTTCAACTTCAGCGATCGCGAAAGAGGCTGGTGTGGCTGAAGGGTTGATTTTTCACCATTATAAGACCAAGGATGGGATTTTACTCAGGATTTTAGAGAAGATGACGGAATACTACCTTTCCGGTTCTCGTTCCAGCGTTCAAAACTGCCGTACCGGACTCGATGCTGTGAAGGCATACATCCGTTTTCACTTCGAGTTCAGCATTGAGCATTCAGACGCATTGGCGGTCCTTGTCCGCACACTCCCTTTTTCTATTATTCAGTCCGGAGATGAGTCTTTTGAGGTCCTGAAACAGGGGATCAACAGCGTCATCGGCCTGTGGGAGAAATGCATCGATCAAGGTAAAAAGGATGGAACGATCAGAGATATTCCCACCAAGGAAACAGCCCATCTTCTGCGGGGCATGTTGATCGGCGTGAGCCGTTCACGGGTATTGGGAACGATAGAAGTCCCCGACCTGGGATCCCACGTCGTTGATTTCTGTGTGAGTGCAATGGGCAGGAGGGCGGATGAATGAGTAGAGATGGCCCTTTCATCCGTCCCTATAGCTTATACTTTGAATGAGGACTATCGCCCAGCCAAGGAGAAATGTTGTATGACGGAGACCGTCGTAAAAGGAACTTCACGGAAGGGGAGCGTTTTCATCACGCTCATTCTGTTATTGGGGATGATGATGACTGCGGGATGTGTGACGGAGCAATCTCTTTATAGAGGTTTAGAGGAAAGGAGGGCCCAGGCCTACGTCACATGGAAGCAGGCACGCGAAAAAGAGAAGGAGGCGAGAGTGCTTCTTAGGGGCGAATTATCATTGGAGGACAGCCTCAAATTTGCCCTGTCGAACAACAAATCTCTTCAGGCGGCGGCACAGGAAAGAGAGATCTCCCGTGGTGTGGTCCTGGAATCCTACGGCAGTGTCCTTCCGACAATCACCGGCACGGCGGATTACGTCCGGTTGGATGAGACGGCCAGTTTCAACGTCGGGGGACAGTCCGTCTCTTTGGGAGATGTGAACAATTATTCCGCGGGACTCCAGGTGAGTCAGCCTCTGTTCCGAGGAGGGGCGATTCCCGCGGCCCTGCGATCGGCCAAGTGGGTGTCACTTCTGGCAAGTGAGCAGGTTCGGGGCGTTGTCCACGGCGTAATCTATGATGTGGCGAGCGCCTATTACAATACCCTTCTCGGTCAACATCTATATGAGGTCAATCGGGACGCCGTGATATCGGCCAAGGCGTACCTGAAAGATGTCACGGTCAAGCGCGATCAGGGATTGGCCTCTGATTTCGATGTGTTGCGAGCCCAAGTAGACGTATCCCTTTTTGAGGCACAGATGATTCAACAAAGAAACAGGGTTAATCTGTCCAGGACACGACTTTTTCGGGCCATGGGTATCTCCCAGGACAGCAAGGTGGTTTTGTCCGACAGTCTGCATTACGCGCCTGTCAGGCCGGTTTTCGACGAGGCGGTGCGAATAGCTTACGACAAAAGGGCCGACCTTTACCAGGTCGAACTGAGCGTCAAATTGCAGCAAGAGGCCCTGAGGGTGGCCCGGAGTCAATATTGGCCGAAACTGGATGCCTTTCTTCGTCAGGAGTGGGCTAAACCCGATCCACACACATCCACCAAGAATGATTGGGGGGATGCCTGGAGTGCAGGGCTCTCAGCAGTCTGGCCTTTGTTCGACGGGCTTCAGCGAGAGGGTCGCATTCGACAGGAACGGGAACGACTGAAGCAGAAGGAAATCACGCTTATCGATACCCAGGAGCAGGCCTTGCTGGAGGTTCGGCAGGCGATTTTGAGTCTTCGCGACGGGGAAGAATTTGTTGAATCTCAAAAGTTGAACCTGGCCCGCGCCAGGGAGGCCCTGCGTCTGGCGGAAGTGCAATATCGTGAAGGTGTCGCTGAGGCCGTAGCGACGACCGAGGCAAGGTCCGCTTTAACTCGGGCCCAAGGGCTTTATTATGAGGCTGTTTTTAATCATACTATCGCGAGACTGGCATTGCAGAGATCGATGGGGATCCTGGGGCCTGGATTCGGTGAACATGAGGACGATCATAGATCGCCCATACTTCCCGGTGTCATCGGGCCGTTTGAAGTCAAGCAATCGGAAAACGCCGGGGAAACCGGCCTGAGGGAGGAAGCCAGCAAAGGGGGGAGTTGATGAAAGGTGTCACAAAAGTCTTAATCTGGCTTGTGGTCATAGCCGGTATTCTTTACGCCGGATACAGGAGCGCGGGAGTCTTGCGGGAGCGAAAGGAAGCGACCAGGGTCAAAGGCATGGAAACGGGACAGACCTTAAGCCCTGCAAAGGTTTTCGTCGCCGCAGTACAAAAGGGAACGATTACCGAGGGCGTTTGGGTAACAGGGGAAGTACGCGCGCTGGCCGCGGTGGACGTGACAGCGAAGGTGAGCGGCCGACTTGAACGATTGAGGTTGCCTGACGGCACGTTGATTGAAGAGGGGGTGGAAGTAAGAAAGGGAGAGTTGATCGCCGTTATTGAGCATGAGCAATATCGAGCGGCGGTTCAGTCTGCAGAAGCGGCCCTTGCCCTGGCCGAGGCGAGCAAGGTCCGCTCGGAAGTCAACCTTGTCGATGCCCGTCGCGAGAAAGAGCGCTGGATCAAGCTCCGCAAGAGCGGCGTCGGGACCCAGCAGGCGTTTGACCTCGCCATGACCGCCTTTGAACGGGCCCGCTCGGAGGTGCAAATGGCTGAAGCCCAGATACTCCAGGCTCAAGCGGCCCTTGAACAGGCAAAGGTGAACCTGGCCGATGCCAAGATCAAGGCGCCCTTATCAGGGATCGTGAGCAGGAAATATGTGGATGAAGGCTCCTTTGTGGGCCCCTCGGTGCCGCTCTTCAAGCTGTCGGATATCGATCAGGTGGAGATCACCGGAGGGGTGGCGGATAAGCACTATCCAAACCTGACGAAGGGCCGAACCAGTGCGGAAATCGAAGTAGATGCCTACCCCGGCGAGAGCTTCACCGGAACGGTCAGTCGCGTGCGCCCGGAGCTGGACAGGGTCACGAGAACCGTACTGGTTACGATCCGGGCGCCGAATGATCAGCGTCGTCTGAAACCGGGAATGTATGCAAGGATTCGCCTGGTGCTTCGAGAACGGATAGATGTTCTCCTGGTTCCCGACGAAGCCCTCCTGGCCTCGGACGATGGATTGAGGGTCTTTGTCGTCAACGACGAAATGGTCCACCTCCGTCCGGTACGGATCGGCCTGGAGGAGGGAAACCTTAATGAGGTCTTGGAGGGCCTGCGCGAGGGCGAAAGGGTTATTCTCAAAGGAAAGCAGATGATGCGCGACGGGATGAAGGTCACCACCGAGGAGGTAACTAAACCATGAAGATCTCCGAAACCTCGGTAAGACGTCCGGTTACCACTTTGATGGTCTTTTTGGGCGTTATCCTGGTCGGGGCTTTTTGCTTCCTGCAGATGCCTATCGATCTTTTCCCGGAGATGGATATCCCTTCCATCACGGTGATCACGCCTTACGAGGGCGCGGGTCCGGAGGAAGTGGAGGATAAGGTGACGCAGCCCTTGGAAGAGAGGCTGTCCACTGTGGAAGACCTGAAGCATATCTATTCCACCTCTCGTGAAGGTGAATCCACTATACGGTTGATGTTCGACTGGGAGACTGATCTGGATACGCGGGCCAACGATGTACGTGACGCTATTGACCTGGCGCAGCGGCTCATCCCGGATGAAGCGGATCGATCCCAGATCTTTAAACTGGACATCAGCCAGTTTCCTATCCTGGTATTCGGCGTATTTGCTCAAGAATCTTACAAAGATCTCGAAAACCTGCTCGAAGATGAGGTGGCTAATCCCCTGGAAAGCATTTCCGGCGTAGGCGCGGCGCGTGTCATTACACCGTTGCAGCGGCAGGTGAATGTGGATCTGGACCGGGAGCGCCTTGCCTCTTACGGGCTTACACCGGACGACATTGTTCGTGCGGTTGTTCGGGAAAATCGGGAGGTTTCGGCAGGCAGCATCAAGATGGGCGATACGGACTACCTGCCCCGTGTGCCGGCGGAGTTTAAAAATGTGGAGCCGATGAACGATATCGTGGTCCGGGCCAGCGAAGGTACGATTGTCCGTATTCGTGACGTCGGGCGCGTTACGGACGGTTTCAAGGATCTCGATCTGGAGGTCCGCGTAAACGGAAAACCGGGTGCTATTCTCCTGGTACAGAAGCAATCCGAGGCCAATACCGTAGAAGTGGCTCGTAGGGTGAGGGCCGCAATACCCGACCTGGAGAAACGACTCCCTTCCGATGTCCACATCATCAGCGTCATGGATTCTTCAGAGGACATTGAGCGCATGGTCTCCGATCTGTACCAGACGCTGATCCTGGGAGGTCTTTTGGCCATGTTGGTCGTGCTGATTTTTCTGCGTCAGGTCCGCGGCACCCTGGTGATCGGTCTGGCCATACCCTTCGCGCTCATCGCTTCCGGTGTGGTGATGTACCTGATGGATTATTCCATCAATATGATGACCCTCTTTGCCCTCATTATAGCCATCGGCATGGTGGTGGATAACGCGGTGGTGGTCCTGGAAAACATTGCCCGTCATCGCGAGGAGGGTGAAAGCGCCACAGAAGGAGCTGTATTTGGGACCTCGGAGGTGGCCATGGCCATTACCGCCTCTACATTGACCACCCTTTGCATTTTTTTCCCCCTTCTCTTTGTCAAGGGCGTCACCCGAATCTTTTTTACACCCTTTGCCATTGTGGCAACCTTGGTCATGATCGCCTCGCTTTTCACGGCCCTCACCATGACCCCTATGCTCTCCTCCCGTCTGTTGGGTAAAAAATACGGCAGCGAGGATGAGGCCGGTTTCCTGTTTCGCGTCACGGAAGCAGGTTTTGAGTCCCTGGCCGCGGCCTATTCCACGATCCTTGGGTGGTGTCTTCGACATCGCAAGATTGTCATGCTCAGTGCCGCTCTTGTTTTTGTTGGGACAATGTCACTGATTCCGGCAATAGGCTGGGAATTCATGCCCAAGGAGGACCGGGCCCTTATTCGAGGGACCATAGAACTGCCGATCGGAACGCGTGTGGAGAGGACTGCCGAGGTAATGAGGGAGATGCATAAAACGATCTTCGAGGAAGTCCCAAAGGAACAGATTCGTTCTTTTTATTCAAGATGCGGAGTCAGCCAGTCCGGATTCACTACTGACGAGGGGACCCATGTGGGCCAGTTCGGCCTGAAGCTCGTGCCCAGAGAGGATCGTGATCGACATGTGACGGAAATCGCCGATGCTGTGAGGAAGCGCATCGAGAGACTATCCAGCACATACGGCATTCTCAAGTTTCGTCTCGATCTGAACGATCCCATGGCAGGTCTGATTGCGGGCGGTGAAACACCCTTAAGCGTCAATATCATGAGTGATGACCTGGATGCCGCCGATCAATACGCTGACGACCTCATGAAAAGGGTTGTTAAGGTACCCGGCACAGTGGATGTTCATAAATCTTTGGAAAAGGGGGCCCCCGAGGTGTGGGTCAATGTCAAACGGCAGAAGGCCTCGGCCATGGGGCTGAATGTTTCGGACATTGGAGATACCGTCCGGACAAGCATCTTCGGTCGCAAGGCAGGCAAGTACCGTGTCCGGGGTGATGAATACGACATCATGGTCCGCTTGCGGGAAGAGGACAGGTCTGAACTGGCCTCATTGCAGTACCTTCCTATCCGCCTTCCTTCGGGAGATCTTATCCGAGCGGAAAGCGTCGCCGACGTCACTACGGAACTCGGTCCTATCGAGATCGAGCGCAAGGACCAGCAACGAATCATACGCGTTGAGGGGGATGTTCACGGTCGATCCCTCGGAGAAGCCATCGGAGAGGTGCAAGCCCTGATCGGTCAGAGTGAGATCCCGCACGGCGTGAACGTCTCCATGGGAGGACAAAGCGAGGATATCCGCGAGTCTTTCTTCTGGTTGAGCATTGCCTTGATCATTGGTGTCATTCTTGTTTACATGGTGATGGCTTCTCAGTTTGAATCCCTCCTGGACCCCTTTGTGGTGATGTTTTCCGTGCCGGTGGCCTTTGTCGGCGTGATCTGGTTCCTGATGATCGGCGGCTATAATCTCAACATCATCGTGTTTTTGGGGATGTTGCTCCTCGTGGGGATCGTTGTCAACAACGCCATCGTCCTTGTCGACTACATCAACATTCTGAGGGCACGGGGAAAGGCGATGATCGAGGCGGTCCAGGAGGCGGGGAGGACCCGCCTGCGACCGGTGCTGATGACCGCCATTACCACTATTGTGGCCCTCCTCCCCATGGCCTTCAAGCAAGGGCAGGGTTCGGAGGTCTGGAATCCCTTGGGCGCGACCATACTGGGAGGACTCCTGGCGTCGACCTTGGTGA
The DNA here is from genome assembly GCA_034189325.1 of Thermodesulfobacteriota bacterium. Classification (GTDB taxonomy): domain Bacteria; phylum Desulfobacterota; class DSM-4660; order Desulfatiglandales; family Desulfatiglandaceae; genus JAXHUM01. The sequence continues at coordinate 4,852 of JAXHUM010000022.1, read as the reverse complement.
CTCTCATACTGGTTCCGACGGTTTACAGCATTTTTAAGGACCGACCAGATGCGAACAACCACAACGAGAAGAAAAGGGATGCTTCATGAAGCTTGTCATGATTGCCTATAACGAGGCTATGGATAGTGCCGTGGATCGTATGCTGGAGCGAGCCGGGGTTGAGGGATTTACCAAATGGACCAAGACTTACGGTCAAGGGCGATCCAGCGGGCCGCATCTGGGCACCCATGTGTGGCCTAAGACGAACAATGTCCTGGCTGTTGCGGTTGATGAGGGTATGGCGGAAAAGCTTCTAGACGGCGTGAGGGACCTGAGGAAAGATATGTCAGGACAAGGGATAAAGGCCTTTGTCCTGCCCTGCGATGCCGTTACGTGAAGATGAAGGGATTTGGGAAAGGCTGCCGTGACATAGGGAAGAGGAACGGCAGTGTATGGCGAGAACAATCGAGATCGACGAGCGTCCTTCAGAATGAAGGGGGTGTCACCGCCGCAAGAAATATAGACTGCTTTGTGCTTATGTTCTGATACTTGTGGAGATACTCGCTTGTAAGATAGATCGTATCCCCCTTGTGAAGGATATATCTCTTTTCCGTTCCATCTCCGTTATGCTTTGAGAAAACTTCAAGGCTTCCCTGAATAACATGGGCGAATTCTTCACCTTCATGCTGCATGTACCCGATAGAGGCGCCCGGCTCGAGGATGAAGAGACCCGGTTCCATCTTTTTTTCCTCCACATTGGAGGCGAGTAAAAACATCTGGACCCCTTCTATGTCCGGTCCAAACTGAGATGCTTCTTCCAGGCGTACGACTTTGTCGTCGTTGTGGGTTGTCTGCAGAAAATCGGCGATTCTCATGTTGAGGGCTCTCAATAATTTCTGCATATTCGAAAAACTAATGCCGCATTTATTGTTTTCGGTCAGACTCAGAAAGGAGACCGAGAGTCCGGAGAGATCAGAGAGTTCCTGCAAAGTGATGCCACGGGATACTCGTATACGCTTAAGAGATTCACCTATGTTCTCTGTGAGGTTTTTGTTGTCAGTTTCAGTCATCTTATATAATCAATCCAATATGAGTTAACCCTTTTAAAAAACAGACATTTCAATCCTAGCGTCTCAGATTGATCGCTTTTTGGCAAAAGCACAAAGAATAATGTATCAAAGAGTTTTTGTCAAATGATATTGAAGGCGACCTCGATACCGGCTATCGATATTAAATCGTGAGTAAGGCTGAGAGAGACCGTCTTAATTGAGGGGGGGGGAGCAGAAGCCGACTCCCCCCAGTTGATGAACATACAGGGCCATTTCGTTGTGCTGAGTTTTGTGTGGGGTGCACCAGGTTCCCGATGTCCCGCATTTTATCCTCAGCAGTGACAGAGATTAAATGGATGTCTCTCCCAGGGCCATTTTGGCCAGATCAACGATATGGACCGGTTTCATTCCCCGCTTTACAGCCTGTTCGGATAGGCCGTGCTCACAAACAGGGCAGAGGAAGATCACGCTTTGAGCTCCATGATTCACCATATCCGAGAGATTCCTCTCCATAATGGCCTGACCTCTTGCCTGATCTTTGTGTGACGTCAAAAGACCGCAGCAAAGCGAGTCGATACCCTTGAATTCCTGGTCCACCCATTCCGCACCGACAAGGTCAAATATTTCGTCAAGAAACTTGTCCTTCTCCGGTGTATACCTGGATGCGCAGGGTCGCTGGTAGGCCACCTTCACACCGAGTTTGGTGATCTCCGACTTGTGATCCCTGAGGTAGCCCGCAATATATTCAAGGATGTGGGTCGGCTTGAAGGGAACGGGAATGTTGTATTCCCGCATTTTCGAAGTTATCATGGAATAACAGTCATCATGGAAGAAGATGACTTCCCGACGATTAAGATTCGCAAGGGCATCCACGAACTTCTGGGCGTTTTCCCTGAGAGGGCTTTCCAATCCGAAATGTATGTATCCAAGCCAGCAAAAATAATCGGCGCCATAGGCGACGGTCAGACCGTCAAACATGGGGCCGCTGATCAGGTCCTCCGGGATGAGGGCCGGCATAACGCACATGGATAGTGCCGGTTTATCCGGATCCCCCTGCTTCACTTCGGACGGCAACTTGAGGGCGCTATTGTAAAAATCTTCGGAGCTCTTGGCTACAACAAACGCCTGATGTCTTTCCTGGAGCTCGTTTATGAGATCAAAGGGGTTCGCCCCTTTGGTGCAGTATTCATTACACCCGCAGCAGGTGATGCAGGTACTCAGATGCGCGGTTTTTTCGCCGTTTACAAGACGTTTCATTTCTGCAACGGCAGTGTCTATGTCATAGGAGTGATATTTGCAGTTTGCGAGACACTCACCGCATAAATCACATTTGTCCTTATAAAACATTGTCCTGACCTCCTGGTATGCGATGTTTTGCGTATGGCCTTAAGAGGGCTTTAAGGAGTGATTTTTACACCAGGATAATTATCCCGCTTAAATTCCATAACAAGCCCCCAGGCCATACAACGTCGGTCTTCCAACCGTGGTTTCGGGTTATTCTATGCGATCACTTTTCCTCCCTTTCTCCTCAGACCCATCATTTCCACATACTCGTCGGGCGTCGCAGGCTCTCTTGCAAGGGCCCTTGCGATGGTTGCGGTCCTTTTGTATATCTCGGCATTCGATTCTATCAGGTCGTCCTTGTGGGGATACTGCCAGATGGTGTCCTCTTTGCCCACACGAATGTTCAGCCCGAGAAGCATTGCCAGTGTCGTCAAATAACTGGAGGCACGTCCCCCGGCGCATACCATGATTCTCGAATCTTCATCAATTTCACGTATCCTTCTGACATACCCCATGAGGACATCGACCATGGACATGGGCGTGTACATAGGGCTTGTTCCAACGAGACCTGGAAGGAGTATCCAGTAATAGGGCTTTCTCACCACCCCCGGAGCGATGAGATAGCGCCGCGCGTTGTCGATATCCCCATCGCTGTAAACGGCGATCTGGGGCTTGACGTCATATTTCTCGCACAGCTCTGCCTTCCTTATGATAGAGTGCGGGGCCTTCGCAAAAAGGCTGTCTCCAATATAGCTGGCAACCGTATTAACCGGTGTTTGGTCCACTAGACCTGATTTCATGGCCTCCTCGGCACGTCCCCAGTCTCCCGGTACAAAAGGCACGAGACATCCGCACACAAGGATTTCCGGGTATTGTTCCCGAATTGGATCAATGACCTGGTGAAATTTATCAAGGTCCATGACATTTATGCCGTTTTCGTCTCGCACGTGGATATGGACATTGGCGGCGCCCGCCTCGCATACCTCCAGGGCCTCTTTTCTGATCTCTTCGACAGTTATGGGATGATGGGGATTGGTTGCCTTGGACTGCATGGCGCCTACTATCGCTGAGCAGATCGCCACCTTATCAGGAATGTCCCACTTGGGCTGGAGTTCTACACCCGGCGCATACACGCTCTCCTTGGAATTGAGAAATTCCGGATAACCATAAAGGTTGCCTATGCTTAAATCCATTTCGCCATCTTTTTCATAGGACTTGACAAGGTCCCAATTTATTTTGTCGGTCATTTTGAATCCCCCTCTATTTGATTTAAGGTTTTCTTTTAGTTCCAATTCCATTTTTGTCCATCCAGTGCACGTATCCACCTCCTTTCGCAGATGAACAGTACTAAGATTTAGTTGAAAGGACTTGCTGACTGCACCTGCCGGTTCGACAAAAAACCTTCGTACCTACCTCAAAATTTATATAGCCGGCAGTTCAGCATATTGTAATGAATGACATACTCTAATAGTATTGTCAATAAATGTTTAGGATATTAAAAACAATTTTAGTGCTCGGTTTTTTTAGTTCGCCTTCTGCTGAGAAAGCCGTTCTTTATAGATAATAGAGAAGAGAAAGAAGTCTGCTCGGCGTTTGCGCAGGCCTCCCAATCGTCGCCATGGTCTGTGTCTGAATTGAACGGATAAAGGGAATGGAAAGGACTTGAGATCTATCCGGTGAATCTTCGGAATCTTGCTGTCCTTGAAGGGAAAATATGTTTATAAGAAAGGATGACGGGCTTGGTTATATGGGCGGACCGAAAATCGCCTCGAAAAAATGAAGTCGACCTCACAAAAAAATAGGGCCTTTTCTAAGAAAAAAGTCCTTTTTCGAATTTGGGCCCAGGGCATCACCGGCGAGCTGTCCCTGTAGGCAGCCTTGAGCTCCCTCCAGCATGTCTGTCCAGTGCGACGGTCTAATTATCAAGCCCCCTATGGGCGGTTGCGTCTTCGTCGACCCAGTCCTCCTCGGTGTAGGACATGCCCTTTCGCCCGGGCACCTTGCGTGTCGGTCCGGCCTTGTAAAGAGCGCAGTCCTTTGGACCGTAACAGAAGGCCTCGAATCGGTACTGTTTCTGGGAAGGATTCCAGTGGTCGATGATCATCACCACCGGCATTCGACAGCCCCAGATACAGGTCGTGCACTTGGCGTCATAAGGCCGGGTGTCCAGACGCCGAGGCCCACGGCTGCGATAGGTTTCCAAATCGGGTGGAACACCAAGGAACGGTGGCCCAGCCGGGGAATCGCCTTCAGCATCTTTCAGTATCTTTAAACCGCTTGCCTTGTAGAATCCTGCCGTCTCAAGCCGCGGATCAGGAACGGGAACCGCCTGACCACTTGCCTCCATATCTGCACGGAAACGATGCTTCGCTTGTGCGGCCTTTCCAATGGCGATCATGAATTCGCCCGGTTTATCGCCGATTGTCCCTTCAACCCGAAGCACATATCCCAAGTAGCTGTGGCTCCGCTCATCGAAGGACCGCAAGAGACGAATACGGGGCTGGATGGATATAATCCGCCCGGACCATGCAATCTTTTCC
>JAXHUM010000021.1:0-6806 GCA_034189325.1 Thermodesulfobacteriota bacterium | reverse complement strand
ACGACCTCTTTTATCATCAGTATATTCCTTGCGTGGAGTTTTATGAAACCTCCAAAGGGCCCAGTGCGGGCCATACGATCTCCGGAAAACAGTGGGGGAGCTTCATGTGCGAAGTATTTGACGAATGGCTGATGCATGATACGGGAAGGATATCCGTTCGATTGTTTGATTCCGTCTTAGGCCATCTTATAGGAGGCGAGAAGCTAGAGTGCACCATGAAAAAGAGGTGTAACAGTTATTTTGTCGTCGAGTACAATGGGGATGTGTATCCGTGTGATTTTTTTGTTGAACCGAAATACTGGCTAGGAAACATTGCGAAAAACAGATGGCATGAGATGGAGACTGATCCGTCGTACTTGAGGTTTGCGGCAATGAAAACCAAATGGAACAGCCGGTGTGATACCTGCCCCCATTTGGAGATCTGTGCTGGTGATTGTATCAGGTATCGAATGGGCGAAGAGTCCAACCCAAGGAATCTGAGCCGGTTATGTGACGGTTGGACGATGTTCTACGATTACGCCCTAGGCAAACTAAGGGATATTGCCGTATCGGTGATAAACGAGCTATTTTCAGAAGGGACCAGTGTCTTCAATGGGGAAGATGGTGAGAGGCCGCTGCCCAATGCAAAAACGGGAAGGAACCAGCCATGCCCTTGTGGAAGCGGTGTAAAATACAAGAAATGTTGCGGGATATGAGAAAAGCCCTCCTGTTTGAAGGATGTCGGTATGATACCTATTGAACAACCATGGCTCCGTAAGGGATGGATGGTCCTTGCAAGAGAAGGAATAAGGCCCTTTTGCCGAAAGGCGATTGCGTACCTCCATCGAAATCGAAGAAGCCATGGCGGTGTAAGTTTTAGAAGTGATTACGCCCGGTGGGTGAAGACACATCGGTTGACGGAAGAAAACATCGAGTCTATCAGGCATACAATCTCGGAATTGCCGTATCGGCCAAAATTCAGCGTTATTATGCCGGTATTCAATGTTAAGAGGCAATGGCTCGTTGAGGCGATTGATTCCGTGAGGATGCAGATCTATGAAAACTGGGACTTGTGTATTGCCGACGATGGATCTACAAAACCTTGGATCAGAGAGATACTGGAAAGGTACTCCCGAGATGATAAGAGAATTAAGGTAAAATTTCTGGATAGGAATCGGGGCATATCCATGGCATCCAATGAGGCCCTGTCTCTTGCCACAGGTGAATTCGCAGCCATGCTCGATCACGATGATGAGCTGAGTAGAGACGCGTTGTATGAAAATGTGAAATTGCTTAACCGGTTTCCAGAAGCCGACCTGATTTACAGCGATGAAGACAAAATCGAAAGTCGCGGGAAGAGAGTGGAACCCTTTTTCAAGCCCGACTATTCTCCTGATCTTTTGTTGTCAAGGAACTACCTCTGTCATTTCTGTGTGATCAGAATGAGCGCTGTTGATGCTGTTGGGAGATTTAGACCGGCGTATGATGGGGCCCAGGATTATGATCTCATTCTGAGATGTATTGATGCGTCCGCTCCTGAGAAAATACTCCATGTTCCCAAAATCCTTTATCATTGGAGAAAGGCTCCTAAATCCACTGCTGCCGACACAAATGCAAAACACTACGCCTTTGATTCAGCAAAAAAGGCCTTATTATCCTATTTGGAAAGGAATAGAATCGAGGGGGAAGTCCTTGAGGGCAAATTCCCAGGGGCCTACCGGGTCAGGAAGAAGATCAGGGACAATCACAGGGTATCCATAATTATCCCCTTCAAGGATCAGGGCGAGGTGCTTCAGAATTGTGTGAAAAGTATCTTGAAAAAAACCACCTATAAAAACTACCGGATCTTCCTTGTAAACAACGGAAGCAAAGGACCCGAGACACAGGCAATCCTGAATGAGATGAAAGAAGATCCTCGCATAAGCTTTATCGAATACAACAATACTTTCAATTACGCATCTATGATGAATTACGCAGTATCAGAAATTGACTCTGACTACTTCATTTTACTCAACAATGATACGGAAGTCATCACGAAGGATTGGATAGAGGCCATGCTGGAATTCGGCCAAAGAGAAGATGTCGGTGCTGTAGGTGCCCTGCTCTATTATCCCGACGATACGATTCAGCATGCCGGAGTCATTATCGGCGTTGGGGGTGTAGCTGCTCATTCACATAGACGCTTCAGCAGAAAATCGAGAGGTTATTACGGGAGAATACAAGAGGTCCAAAATCTCAGCGCTGTGACCGCTGCCTGTATGCTCACCAAGAGGCCTGTTTTTGAGGAGGTCAATGGGTTGGACGAAAACCTGAGTCACGCGTTCAATGATGTTGACTATTGTATGAAGATCAGGGAGAAGGGATATCTGATCGTTTATACGCCCTATGCCGAACTCTATCATTATGAGTCTCTCAGCAGGGGTTATGAGGACTCGTCTGAGAAAAGGAGGAGATTTGGTAAGGAAGTAGGCTATTTCCAGAAGAAATGGGAAGAGGCCCTGAAAAAGGGCGATCCTTACTACAACCCGAATCTAACCCTCGACAAGGAAGATTTTTCATTAAGACTGTGAGCCCCCAGAAGTGTGTAAATATTTGCACATTCCATGCTCATTCCTTTTTATATTGTAGTAGAAGTTTTCTCATCAAGGGGGAATGAGAGATCGAATTGATGGAGCGCATTGACCGTAATAGTGAGATAACTGTATGAAATACTAAGATAAGTAGGTTTCTCTTCTTTCTTTTGGCAAATCTCTTGCTATATTCCAACAGACAAGTTCATAACGCTTACACTTACGTAGCATCTTAAATAACTCTTTGGAAAGAGGAGGAGAATATGAAAAAGATTGTTGTATTTCTATCGGCAGTCAGCATCTTTCTTGTCATGGCAGGTCCTGCAATGGCTGTCTCATTTGATGCGACCCTTACGGCCGACAACCACTACGCCCTGTTTTACGGCAACGAAAATGGTGTGAATTTCGTCGGTCATAACGAACTCGGCGACGAGGGCAGCACCGCGAATACATATAATTGGTCTGAGGCGGAAACCTGGCAGTTCAATGCAGATCTAGGCGATTATATTTACGTGGCCGTGTGGAGCGATGACGCGGTTGCACAGGGACTGATCGGAGAATTTGTAGCGGATACCTATTCAGTCTTGACGAATACCAGCGATTGGGAAGTGCTTATCACAGGTCTGGATAAGGATGGGGAACCTGCTCCTTCGGCGGGTGACTTAGAAGGTTTGATTTCCGGGGCCACATGGAGTACGGGCATCAACAGTCTGGACCACGGCAGTGACCCTTGGGGTCAGATCGCCGGGATTGATGTCAATGCCGACTGGATCTGGGGAGGCGCTCTCGTGGGAGATGCCGGTGTTTCCGACTATCAGATCTTTAGGACTCAGGTTACGGCCGCGCCGGTACCCGAGCCCGCCTCCATGCTCCTTCTCGGAACTGGTCTGACAGGTCTCGGCATATTCGGGAGAAGATTGCGGAAGAAAAGATAACGAATCTTTCTACACTGCTTTTTCCTCTGTTGGTGTATTAGAGAACGATCAAGCCACGAGTAACCCTGAAGCGGTTCAAAGCCACAAGTCTATTGGGACAGTTTCATGGTTACGAATGGGAATGATTCGAGGCCTCCAGAGATCCAGAGATGCCTTGTTTGTGCGGCTTCCCAATCATGATTTCCTTGCGATATTTGTAATAGCGACTGTTTTATTCCCGTCAGCAATCATCGTCGTTTTGCCCAAAGTCAAAGCACAAGATTAGAGACCTTTGAAAAATGCTCAATTTTGTTCAAGTGCAAGGAAGGCGAAAATTTTAACCGGAGGAATATCTTGAATATTTCGAGGATTAAAATTTGAACCTGACACCGCAATTGGGCAAAAGGGGGCGTTTTGCAAAGGTCTCGATTATTTGCTTGAAGTCTCTCAACTTATACGCTGTGGCTTCGCGAGAATTTAGGGAACCTCTGTGGTAAGGAAGCTGAGCATTTGAATTCACCCTCCCACGCCCTTCAAGGACATTTACATCGGGCCGGTGTCTCCAAGATTATCGTTGTCGTGGTCAACTGGAATGGAATGCGATATCTGGGAGAATGCCTGGATTCTCTTTCAAAACAAAGTTTTAGAGCCTTTGATACCATACTGGTCGATAATGGCTCGGTAGACGGTTCTGTGGATTTTGTCCGTTTGAACTATCCGGAAGTCAGGATAGTCTCCCTGACAGAGAACGTCGGATTTGCCGCGGCGAACAATATTGTTTTGAGAACCGTAGAGGCTGAATATATGGCCCTCCTGAATAACGACGCCGTTGCTGATCCCCACTGGTTGGAATCTCTCCTGCTTGGATTGGAGGCCCATCCCGAGGCCGGTTTTGCAGCTTCAAAAATGCTCTCATACGATCATCCGAATGAGATTGATCGGGCAGGTGATGCCTATACATGGGGAGGGACCGGTCTTCTTAGAGGACGCGGGTTGAGGGCTCATCGTTTGGATGCCCAGGAATGGGTTTTTGGGGCCTGCGCCGGGGCCGCACTTTATCGCACCAGCATGCTCAGAGAGATCGGTTTTTTTGATGAAGATTTCTTTTTATTATATGAAGATGTCGATCTGAGCTTCAGGGCCCAGCTTACGGGATATAGGTGCCTGTATGTACCAGGGGCGATTGTGCGGCATAAGGGGAGCGGCAGCATCATCCATGATTCTGCCACATCGGTTTATTATAGTCACAGAAATCTGGAATGGGTTTATGTGAAGAATATGCCCTCCGGATTGATATGCAAAACCATTTGTTTTCACCTAATATATGATATGGCCTCTTTTTTGTTTTTCATGGCCACCGGCAAGGGGAAAGAATTTCTCAAAGCAAAGCTTGATGCCCTTAGGGGATTCAAAAAGGCCTTAAGAAAACGAAGGAAGATACAATCCAAAAAAAAAGTAAGCGACAAGTACCTATGGAGAGTTTTTGAAAAGGAATGGCTTTTACCTCGACTGACAAGGAGATTAGCAAAATAGATCTAGGTCTGATAGATATTGTGATCGTCAACTACAAGAGTTCGGCCCTTCTCCTTGATTGCCTGAATGCCATCTTCGAGACGACTCAAGGGACAAACCAGCCGAGTATTTTTGTGCAGGACAATGGCTCTGATGACGGGATTGATGATGTTATCATCCAATTCCCAAAGGTGAACTTTACCAGGAACACCTGCAATCTCGGGTTTTCAAGGGCGGTGAATCAGGCATTAAAATGGTCTGACGCACCGTATGTTTTGCTGTTGAACCCTGATACGATAGTCTCGGATGGGTTTTTTGAACGGATTCTCGAATACATGGAAGACCACCAAGATGTGGGTGTTCTTGGTCCCCGTATCTTCAACACAGATGGTTCTTTGCAAGGTTCGGCGAGGCGTTTCCCCACCCCGCTCACAGGTTTTTTCGGTCGTTCGACACTGATAACCGAGCTTTTTCCTAAAAACAAAATCAGTAGTGCCAATATCCTCTCTGGTCGATCCGATGGAAAGACTCCTATGTATGTGGACTGGGTCTCAGGGGCCTGCATGCTGATCAGAAGAGAGTCCCTCGATGATGTGGGAAACCTGGATGAACGGTTTTTCGTCTATTGGGAAGATGCTGATCTCTGTGCGCGAATGAGGAAACAGGGTTGGAAAGTGGTCTATTTCCCTTTGGCATCGGTTGTCCACCATGTGGGAGGAAGCAGCACAAAAAGGCCTACCCATTCTGTTTTTGAATTTCACAAAAGCAGCTACAAATTGCTTATCAAGCATTGTGGGGTTTTCTGGAGATTCCTGTGGCCGTTGGCAGTTGTGGCATTGGCTGCTCGCATGGCATTTGTTCTCACTTGGAAACAGGCGGAAAACAGGCGGAAAAGAAGGCCTGTGAACAAAAGAATGCGGGTCATGAGGATCATAGCCCGTCTCAACGTAGGAGGCCCAGCCATACACACGGTCCTTCTCCATGAAAGACTTGATCCAGCGCAATTTGAATCAGATCTTTTGTATGGCCGGATTTCATGCGGTGAAGGGGACATGAGTTATCTGACGGCCCACCTGAAAAGAAAGCCGATCACCCTGGATACACTCGTAAGGGAAATAAAACCCCTTAAGGATTTTCGCTCCCTCATGTCGACGATCCGACTCCTTTGCACCAGACAACCGGACATCGTCCATACGCATACGGCAAAGGCGGGTGTGATAGGGCGCGTATCCGCAATCATCTGTAATTGCCTCTTCGGCACGGACATCAGACTGGTACATACCTTTCACGGTAATGTGTTCACGGGGTATTTCAGCAGGGTAAGATCCCTGTCTTATGTGCTTATAGAACGTATACTGGCCCTGTGGACAGATGTGATCGTGGCCATCAGCAAGTCCCAGAAAAGGGAACTTGTAGAGAAATACCATGTTGCCCCTGCCAAGAAGGTTAAGATTGTAAGCCTGGGCTTTGATTTGGCCCCTTTTCTTTCGAGCGGCAAGCACAAAGGGAAATTTAGGCATGATATGGGCATTGACTCTGATACATACTTGATTGGGATCATCGGGAGATTGGTTCCTATAAAGAACCATAGAATGTTCCTGGAGGGGGCGAAGTTATTCCTCGCGGGTAGACCGGAAATCGATGTGCGGTTCCTTGTGATAGGTGATGGAGAACTCAGAAATGATCTGGAAGCTCTCTCAGCGGATCTCTGTTTGACCGAGCATGTCCTTTTTTGCGGGTGGCAAAGGGATCTTCCTTACATATATGCGGACCTGGATTGTGTCGCTCTCACCTCCCTGAATGAAGGAACGCCTGTGTCGATTATTGAGGC
>JAXHUM010000020.1:0-37089 GCA_034189325.1 Thermodesulfobacteriota bacterium | reverse complement strand
AAAAGGTCAGGGCACAACAAAAAAAGGATTAGCTCCGAGTTGAGGGACGAGAGCTCGGAACTAATCCTTGGTTCAAGAAGCCGTAATTAATAGGGGAAAAGGTTGGTAGTTTGAGGGTGTCTTTGAAGTCCTGATAGGGAGTGAGCTACCCAAAATAGAAATAAAGAGAGGGGCCAATAAAAAGGAAGCCATGATTTGTTGTAAAAAATGGCTGATCAAATGCTTGAAAATCGGTCTCTGGGCAGACGGGTAGCCTTGAAAAGATATCCAACTTTGGGAAGGCATATTCTAAAGCGAGAGCATGAAGACGGAACAGGAGAAAAATATATTTGACCAGTCTTCTCTCTGGGAGCATTATAAATCGCATTATACTGCTGGGTAGATGTTGTACATCTCATACAACGAAGACCAGATTTTGATGAAACTTAATTTGCAGGGAATCAACAACATCTCACAGATTTGTTTATCAACAGCTTCGTTGCGCAATCAAAATCCCTATTAGGGGGTATATATGACTACAAAAAATAATGATTGGGAAAATTGGCTCACTCCAGAAATGGGTGAATATTTATTGAAAATCAAAGCAGCTGTTACTGCTTTAGATAAACAAGATAGTGCTAAAGAGCCTTTAGCCTATTATACACCTCATGGCCCAAAGCATTTTAAAATGGTCGAGGATAATTTACATAAATTAATACCTGACAAGGACGCAATAAATTGTTTCGAAGAAGAAGAACGGTTTTATTTACTCGCTTCCGCCTGGCTACACGATATTGGTATGTACCGTTCAGTTGCAAAAGAAGTATGGGGAAAAGAATTAGATGATAATGAAATACGAGAATATCATCATATAACTTCAGCCAAATTCATAGTGAACAATTATGAAAGATGTAATTTGAAGGAACAAGACAAGGAATTCCTTGCGACATTGTGTCTATATCATAGAAGGAAAGAGAATATTGATAAGTGTCCTACAGAGAAATCAGTTGGCGTAGGAAATAAAAGATTTAAAATCAGGCTAATAGCAGCCTATCTAAGACTTGCAGACGCCCTAGATATTGGAACATATAGAACGCCTACTCCAGCATATGCAATTTGCCTGGCTTACAATATTCCACAAGAGTCAAAGATGCACTGGATTAAAAATAGAATTATAAATGGTATATTTATTAACGCATCAAGTCATACAATATCAGTTGAGTTTATGGAGCCTAAGCTTGACCAACAAAGCGGAAGCTATGCAAAAGAGATAATAAATAAAAAACTGGGATATGTTATTGACTCAGTAATGCAGGATTTGAATGAGGAGCTAAACAGTGTTAAGCAAATATTAATATCTAATAAAGCAACTTATTTTTTATATATTGAGTCAACGAGAAATATCGAGTTCGTACCTGAACAAACTACCACTGATTTGATTGAAATGGTGGCAAATTATGATATTTTGGTTCATCCAAGCGCCTCTAAACTTCTTGAGATGATTCTTCAGACAATTGCTAACATAAGTGGCTATCATCTTCAGAAAAATGTAGGTGCAATCAAAATAACTTCTGAAAAAAAGCCAAATGTGAGCAAAATTAAGAAGGACTTGAGTGAGTTTTTGGATATAATATCAAGAGAACTTATTAAGTCACGGCCGTGCCATTATGGGTTAATAAAATTAGTAAATGAATGTGCACATTATTACAAAGAATATTTAGAAGTAGATAATTTAACAGGATTTGGAAACAATGTCACCAAACTGTTTTTAGATCATCACCGATATAGACACAAAATCAGGACGAATGCATCTGAATTTTTCAAAAATAATAGTAACGACAAGACTCACCAAAAAGAAACAAACAAACAAATTGTCATTGTTCTTTACGGCTACAGTGAGTTAACTATTAAGGCTATTTGCGGATTCAGAGATTCCATATTACAAGAACTATACCCAGATACTAAGAGGAAAGATTTTTATAATCACAATATAGAATCAGACATATCGGAAAGATTTATTTTTTTTATTTGCGAAGGGCAGCCTAAAACAATTACGGCTCCTCAGGATAAGTTGGTTTACCATGATGGAATTCGCTATGCTTCGGCACTGGAAAATAGAAAGTTTACTAATATTGTTATGATTCCAGATGCTGCAGTTGGCACAATTTTAAACAACTATAATGTTGATTATATCCTAGTGGGCGCTAATGGATTTGATAAATCGTCATTTATACACTCCGCCGGACATGCTTCTATAATTAATCTTGCTTTGCATAATAAAATAGTCAAAAGGTGCAATAAACCATACATTGTCCTTTCTACAACGAAAGAAAAGTTTAAACCAAGCGCAGATCAAAAGAGAGTGGATTGCGTTACGAATTCCACAGGCCCTGAATTGTCGGATTCAGGGGTCAATTTTTACAGAAGTCACCTGAGCGGTAGAGAAAGGCTATGGTTTATACGCGACCCCCAGGCCATTAATCAATTCTGTGGCGAAAACATAAGCATATTTAACCCGAGAGAGGATATTATACCAATCAAAGATTTAGATTTTGTAATTTCAGACAGCGGATGGTTTCCTATTAAAGGTGGGAACATAGAAGTCGATAACATATCAGAAAAAATTAGAATATTTACAGATGCACAACAAATAATAAATTAGTTCCGAGTTGAGGGACGAGAGCTCGGAACGAATCCTTGGTTTAAGAAGCCGCAATCAATAGGGGAAAAGGTTGGTGGTTTCAAAAAAGCAATAAACCTGAAATTCTTTCCACAACAGGCACAAATCATTTCCGTTCTTTTAAATACCGGTATCCCAGATGAAGGTTCACAGACGATATTATGGGTGAATGAAATGATTTATTTCATACAAGTATGAAGGAGAATGGAATTGAAAGAATTGTTTCGGATCTGCATTATTATCAGCTTTATCTTTTGGGCTCCTGCTTGCTCAAAAAAGCAAATGAAATCAGTCTTAGATGATATTTCAAGAGATACTTATGAAAAAAATGTGAGAGAGCAACGTCTTGAGAACTTGGGAGATCCACACTACGAAGAACCCCCTTCATATGAACAATATCAAAGGGAAAGAAAAGAGATGTTATCAGATACTGAAGCAACGCCATCGGCTATAGAAAAGGAGGAGTAAAAGGGGACGTTGAGACTGCCTAAAAAGATTGTTAGCTCTCCCATAGTGCTTGAAGCGATGCTACCACGTGGTAGAGTGTAGTGAATAGTTTAACTAATCTATCCACAGGAGAGCTACAGATGGCGCGATATAAACATGTCAACCATGATCAAATGGCGATGGTGCCGGTATTATTGGAGGAACAACTGCTGCCCGGCACCTTGGAATATGCTATCGATCATATTTTTGGAGAACGTCTTGATTTGAAGATATTTGATGCCCGATATTGCAAAGACGAAACAGGGCGCAAGGCAATTGACCCGAAAGTCCTGGTAAAGATCAACATTCAATGGAGGCTCTATTGCCTTGTTCACAACCCTGAAAAGATATTCACATTTGGGAAGACATATGCTGAAGCGAGAGCGTGAAGACGGAACAGGAGTAGAATATATCTGACCGGTCTTCTATGTGTGAGCGTTATTAACCTCATTATACTGCTGGGTAGATGTAGTCCATATCATGCTACGAAATCCAGGCGTGGTGAAACATAATTTGCAGGAAATGAACAACATCTCACAGAAATTGATTTCGACAGCCTCGTTAGCCGTCATTATTTATAACCATCAACTAAAGGAGGGCAGAAAATGATACTCAAAGCAAAAAAACCTATAGGTGCGCTGGTAATCATTGTTGTTCTTCTTGTTATGTTGCCGGCAATTACTTATACACAAGAATCTTCAGTGAGCAGCTATTCGCCAGTCGTCATTAAAGAGAAGTTTCAGGAAATTGTAAAGCGTATGAAGAAGGCAAAATCGGAGGTGATGAAACGGCATATGAATCTGCTGAACGAACGATATGACCTGAGTGACCGTCCAGCCGAGGGCGTCATGATGGCGGGAGGGAAAAAGGCTGTTCAGGAGGGTGTGCGTGTTAGGCTTCCTAGAGGCATGACGTGGGCTAATCTCGCTGCGATGAAGCCTGAAGAGATTCATAAAAAAGACCTCTGGCCTGAAGGCTTCTATCCCCTTCCCCATCCGAATCATTCAGAGGGAGGGATGGTTTTTCCGCAGTTCCATATCGATCAAATTAAAGAACAGGAAGGACGTGACCTCACCCGGTTTGACCTGGATTACGACTTGCCGGACCATCTTCTGCCTGAGTATCCGCCGCCGATCTATCTAACGACAAGACCAGACTTAGGCGATGTATCCCAAGGGAAAGTTGTTACCATCATGAACTATTACGATCTATTCAATGGTATTCTGAATCCCAAGCAGTTAGAAGGATTGCGGTTACTTGTCACCCCGTTCCCTCAGCAACAGTTCAACCAGACTGAGGATCGGCGCTCAGAACTCCCTAGCAGAGGTGTAACCTGCTTCGACTGCCATGTCAACGGACACTCGAATGGTACTACACATCTAGTAGGCGACATCCGTCCCCAGGAATTCAGGCATCGGTTGGATACCCCGCCATTGCGTGGTGTGAATATCCAACGTCTGTTCGGTTCCCAACGCGCATTGAAGAGTATAGAGGATTTCACTGAATTCGAGCAAAGAGCGGCCTATTTCGACGGAGACCCTGTAATCGCTACCAAAAAGGGGGTCAACATTTTGGAACGCGGCAGTCAGGTTCATTTCATGGCCGAATTTGAGTCAATACTGGACTTTCCACCTGCGCCCAAGCTGGATATATATGGCAGACTCGATTCCGGAAAAGCGACTGAGTCCGAACTCAGAGGGGAAAAAATCTTCTTCGAAAAAGGCAAATGCGCTGTCTGCCATCCCGCACCGTACTACACCGATAACCTCATGCACAACTTGAAGGCGGAGCGTTTTTTCAAATCTAAAATGATCAACGGTCGCATGGCTTCCGCCGACGGCCCCATCAAAACGTTTCCTCTTCGCGGAATTAAGGATTCGCCACCATACCTGCATGACGGGCGTCTGCTCACCCTAGAAGATACAGTGGAATTCTTCAATTTAATTCAGGGGTTGAAGCTTACGGAACAGGAGAAGAAAGAACTGGTGGAATTCATGAGAACACTTTAGTATATGGAAACATTGAAGACATGTTGAAATGGCGGCTAACCATGACATTCACGTGGAATTGGGGGAGGCGTATCGCCTCCCCCAAGCCCGTGACTTCCTTTGAATCTCAAGAATATCCTTCGATAGATGTCCCCCATTGATGCCTGTCTATAAAGCTAATGCGCGCATTAAAATTGTTGATCCAATCAAAGTTTATCGGACCATCAACAATATTGAATAATTACAATCCGATTTATCATACTTGTTAAGGGAAAGGTATTGTCGTAAAAACAATTACTTAATAAATGATGATGTTACGATTTCATCAATAATCAGTCAGCAAAAAAGGAATTAAGAGGACTTGGTGTTTCTGCAACTGAAATTAACACCAATGGCTAACCTGACATTTGTGTGGGACCACTTACTGCGTCCCCACAATTTAACCGTCATGGTGCGCGAGATAAAAGATCACTCAAAAAGATAAAATAGAGTTATGAAAATTTCACACCACAAATATTTAGCTATACTGGCACTAATTTTTAGTGTTGAATTTGTTTTCCTTTCAATCTCACCTCATGACAGAGGGGATTGGGCTCTGGAGAATTTTCTTGCATTGATTTTTGTGATTGTTCTCGGTTTATCTTATAAAAAATTCCCGTTATCAAGAATTTCTTATACCCTTATATTTATCTTCATGTGCTTACATGAAGTCGGGGCACATTATACTTATGCAAAAGTTCCTTATGATCAATTCTTTATTGACAGAATGGCCTTTAGCCTTAATGAGTTCATGGGATGGGAGCGTAATCATTTTGATCGTTTAGTTCATTTTTTATTTGGAGCTCTACTGGCCTATCCAATCAGAGAATTTTATTGCAGAATAGCTGATTCAAAGGGATTCTGGGCTTACTTTTTTCCGTTGGAATTAACTATGGCAGCCTCCATGATGTTCGAATTATTTGAGTGGGGTGCAGCAGAGTTATTTGGTGGAGACTTGGGGATTGCATATTTAGGCACACAAGGTGATATTTGGGATGCCCACAAAGACATGGCATTGGCAAGTTTTGGAGCTTTTCTGGCTATGAGTATTACCCTTGTCCTCAACCTGCGCATCCAAAAAAATTTTCGTGAAGAGTGGGTTGAAAGTCTATCCATAAAAAACAACAAACCTCTTGGAGAGGATGAAATTGTGCGTCTCATCCATAACAAATAAAGGATTAGTTCCGAGTTGAGGGACGAGAGCTCGGAACGAATCCTTGGTTCAAGAAGCCGCAATCAATAGGGGAAAAGGTTGGTGGTTTCAGGGTGCCTTTGAAGTCCGGATAAGGAGGGCGATCCCCAGAATAAGGATTAATAGAGGGGTCAATAAAAAGGAAGCCATGGTTTGTTGTAAAAAATGGCTGATCAGATGCTTGAAAATCGGTCATTGGGCAGGCGGGTAGCCTTGAAAAGATCTCCAACTTGTGGAAGACATATGCTCAAGCGAAAGCGTGAAAATGGAACAGGAGTAAAATATATCTGACCAGTCTTGTCTCTGTGAGCAGCGTATATCCAATTATACTGCTTGGTAGATGTGGTACATCTTATACAAGGAAGGCCAGACTTTGTTGAAACTTAATTTGCAGGGAATGAACGACATGCCTTCCCCATCCATTTTATGGGTTAGCTACAAGTGCCGGTTTCTCTCTAGAATCCAATATCCAGATTCCTGGTACCACGTGACAGGGAGGATCTTTACAAGTTAAACACATTGAGATAAAACTGTTACGTAGATGTGTGGATGGATCACGCCGTCTTATCAGAGTTGCTTGTTGTTTAAGAAAATCTATTAAGATGCCTAGAGAAAATCAGCATTATATTCCTGGCTATATTTGGCACATCGCATCGGCGCGCTTTTGAGAGAATGTCTCAAAGGCCATGGCACGACCGTGAATAGTCAAATAAGTTGACATAAAGTAGGTTAATCTGTCCCTGACTCTTGACGCTCTCAGTTATGCGGTTCAGCAAGGAGAGAAGGTGATAAAGGTGCGAGGTTATCATCTGGGGACTTGAGTTAAGTGAAGATGATAGTACTATAAAACAAGATAAAGAGGGGGAATACATTGGATCAAGCAATTAAAATTATGCCATGTCTAGACATGCAGAACGGACGCGTTGTCAAGGGCGTCCATTTCGTGGACATACGAGACGCTGGTGATCCGGTCGAATGCGCCAGAGCTTATTGTGAATCAGGCGCAGACGAACTTGCACTGCTGGATATCACAGCCACGGTGGAAGGTAGAGCCACCATGCTCGATGTAGTCAAACGCGTTGCCGACGTGACATCAGTGCCATTTACCGTCGGTGGCGGTATATCTAATGTTAGATCGGCCGAGTTGGTGCTGGAGGCTGGAGCAAACAAGGTATCAACCAGCAGTGCCGCTTTTCGGAAGCCTGAACTGGTTGAAGAAATGGTTAAAGTGCTGGGTGCCGAGAAGGTGACGGTAGCCATCGACGTGGACCAGAACGGGGCTATGCCCTCAGGCTATGAAGTCTATATTGACGGGGGACGGACAGCCACTGGCGCAGATGCGATCGAATGGGCAAAGCGCATTGACGGATACGGCGTTCCGGTTATTCTGCCTACAAGTAAAGCGGGTGACGGCGTCCAGACCGGTTATGACCTGCCGGTGATCAGAGCGATCAAGGAAGCGGTCTCAGCCGATGTGGTGGCCTCCGGTGGCGCAGGGGAGTTGGATCATTTCTATCAGGCCGTGGAAGCAGGTGCGACAATCCTGCTTGCCGCGTCTGTGTTCCATTTTGGGATCATTCAAATTCGTGATTTGAAGGACTACCTGAGTGACCGGGGCGTTGCTATACGCTGAAGCTTACAGGGCATAGGATTGTTATTCTCCAACCATGCTTATTCAGCCGAGGAAAAAACTACCGAGACTTATGCCGAGCGTGTGTTCCTCGTATGGCACGGGACCAGCGAGGTGAGGTTCCCGGTATAAAGATACTTTTCCAGAGGGACGACCGTATGTGCTGCTGGTACAACCTTAAATACACTGATAAGTTGGGATGAAATAGGTGGATTTAACGTGATGCCTGCCGCTTTCAGTCATGCAGTTCAGCAAGGAGAGAAAGTGGCAAAGGTTCGGGGGTAACATCTGGAGACTTGAGTTATTTGAGTATTTAAGGTTGACCTCCAATTGGACTGTGTGCAAAATATTATGCAGTCCTGGGATTGCCGAGGCTGTTTATTAAAATGACTTAATCAACCGAACCGCCGTGGTACGTGATCGGTATGCCTGTCGAATATCCCGTTATCAGCGGTGGTGTGGGAGGTGGGGATCCGCGATGATTTCCTCTATCCCGATTGGCAATTGATATGACAGAAGATTTAATACAAAATGTCCAGGTACTATCGGATATTATTTCGGCATCTCCTGTTGGAATTGCAATCTATGACGACTCCGGACAGTGTATATCGACCAATGACTCCTTGGCCCGAATAATTGGAGCCACTAAACAGCAAGTACTTAATCAGAATTATAACAATATCGAAGCCTGGAAGGAATCTGGGTTGCTGGATACTGCTAGAAAGGTGGTTAGTACCAACTCTCCCATACGCCGTGAAGTCATCACTATATCAAGCTTTGGGAAAAAGGTATTCCTCGACTGTCATGCTGTTCCGTTTGGCAAAAAAGGCTTACTCTTCATGGCTCAGGATATCACCGAACGGAAGCAAATGGAGGAGAAGTTATCCCAAAGTGAGCGTTTTTTAAACAATATCATTGATCAAAATCCTCACCCAATATGGATTTCAGATGCAAAAGGCACTTTAATCCGTATCAACAGAGCCTGCTGTGCCCTCCTGAATATTGAAGAAGAGGATGTCATTTACAAATACAACATTCTTAAAGACGATATTGTGATTGAACAGGGTTATCTTCCTTTGGTTCAATCTGTTTTCAACGAGGGGGAAATTGTCAATTTCACCATTACATATGATAGCTCTCGTGTGGAACACCTTGATCTTAGCGGGACCGCTAATGTGATTCTGGAAGTGACCATATCGCCTGTAAAGGATGAATCGGACATAATAACAAATGCTATTGTCATGCATCGTGATATCACCAAAAATAAACTACTTGAAAAGCAACTGCTGCAATCACAAAAGATGGAAGCTATCGGACAGCTGACCGGGGGCATAGCGCATGATTTCAACAATATGCTCAGCGTCATTATGGGACATGCCGAGTTGCTTAAATCCAGCCTGCCTCAGGGGGATCCTTTACTAAAGAATGTTTTGGAGATTGAAAATGCAGCCCTTCACTCAAGAGACATCACCCGACAGCTGTTGGCTTTTTCCAGGAAACAGATTGTCGCACCCAAAACCACGAATCTGAATAAATCGATTGTGAAGACAACCAAGACACTTGCAAAGCTAATTGGGGAACACATTGATTTGCGATTTTATCCGCAACAAGATCTTTGGCATGTTAGGATTGATCCAGCGCAGGTAGATCAGATTCTTTTCAATTTGTCTGCAAATGCGCGTGATGCCATGCCCAACGGAGGTACCCTTACGATCAAGACATCCCACGCTGATATTGATGAGATCTATTGCTCGTTTCATGTGGAGTGCCAGCCCGGGCAATATGTAGTGTTGTCGGTGAATGATGACGGTGTTGGGATGGATAATGAGATGCTTTCGCATGTTTTTGAGCCATTTTACACAACGAAAGAAGTGGGAAAGGGTACGGGGCTCGGATTGGCTACCGTTTATGGGATTACCAGACAGAACGGTGGTTTTATAACCGCCTACAGTGAACCCGGAAAAGGGTCCACGTTTAATGTCCATATCCCCAGACTGATGGATGAGGTTCAAGAAGAGGAAGTCGTTGAGAAATCCTTGCTCGAATTTCATCCGGCAACCGTCTTGTTGGTTGAAGACGATGACATGGTGCGCAGGATGACGGCTGAAATTTTGAAAAGAATCGGCTACTCAGTTGTGCTGGCAGAGGACTCTACGGAAGCATTGACAGTTTTTGAAAAAGAAACTTCATCCATCGATCTCCTGATTACCGATGTGATCATGCCTCAGATGAGCGGAGCGGAATTGGTTTCTAAAATAAAAAAAATAAAACCGGAATTGAAAGTCCTGTTTATGTCCGGGTATGCAGAAGATGTTATCCTCCGTCAGGGGGTATTGAAGGAAGGAATCCATTTTGTCCAGAAACCTTTCAGTATGAACGATTTTGCACGAAAGGTTCGTGATGCGATAGAAGACAAATAAGAGTGCAAAAGTTCTTATTAAGCTCAATATCGACCAAAACAGGAGAGCATAAGAAGCACAAACAATAAAAATGGGCACTTTTGCCATCAATTTGCTTCAGGTGACAGCGTGAAAAACAGGCTACCCCTGAGCAACACGTGTGCCTGGCACGGCACAGAACCGGCGAGGTGGGAGTCCTTGTGCCAGGTGGTCGCGGGGCCTAAGAATAGGAGAAGGGCAAGTCAGAGATCCCGGACTTTGATCGGAGGGCGTCATCGCGAGGTGCGAGATAGCGGGGCGACCGTAAAAAGTTAAATAAGTTGGGGTGAAGTAGGTTGATTTGAGATAGCACCTGCCTCTGTCAGTTATCCGGGTCAGCGAGGAGAGAGTGGCAAAGGTGCGAGGGTATCGTCTGGAGACTTGAGTTGTTTCAAAATGTAAGGTCGTCCCTTTAACAATAGGAAGGTATATTATGAATAATAATGCGACAGTCAGTTCGTTCCCACTTGCAATGGAGTCACCAGACGGAAAGATGACAATCATAACAGCTGAGCTAATAAAATCTGCTGTTGATATGTCTAGAAAGAGTCCTAGAGGTAGAATTATTTGTCCCTTTCACAAATCCGATAATGATAATCTTCACCGAATGCTTAACGTTATTCAGCCTTATAGCTACGTACAGCCTCACAGACACTCAAATCCACCAAAGGCTGAAACAGTAATTGTTCTAAAGGGATCGCTGGCATATATCATTTTTAATGAAGATGGAAGAATTGAAGACGCCATAAAACTGTCTAATCAATCAGACAAAATTGGGATTGATACTCAACCGAAGACATATCACACTTTTTTTGCATTAGAACAAGATACTGTTCTTTTTGAAATAAAGCCCGGTCCTTACAGAAAAAGGTCAGATAAGGATTTGGCTGAATGGGCGCCAAAGGAAAGCACTGACAACTGCAAAGAATATCTTGAATCGCTCTACAAGCATATTGATAGCCGGTACAATAAAGGCATATAGAACGGCCAACAAGCCTAATAAAGCCGACACAAAGAGCCGGTCGGCTGAAGCTGACAGACGTCAAGACCTCCTATCAGTCGAATTTCCCGATGGTTGGTATAACTTGAGGAATCAGGTTAGGCGCGGTAAAAAGATATCCAACTCTGGGAAGATTTACTCTGTAGCGAGGTGTAAAGATAGAACGGGAACAAAATATATCTGACTAGTCTTCCACGTGTGAATATTATACGTGTCATTATACTACTTGGTAGATACAGTACATCCTATACTACGACATCCAGGCTTTACGGATGGTTGATTTGAAAGGGATCAACAACATCTCACAGAGTTGTTTTTCAACCCGCCCATTGGCCGGAAAGAATGAGAATAAAGCAAGCGCAAACGAAGATAGAGATTGAGGAGGTGCGTAAGCTTTTTCGCGAGTATGAGGCATTTCTGGACGTTGATCTGTGTTTTCAGAGTTTCGAGGAGGAGCTTGCCGGTTTGCCTGGGAAGTACTCTCGGCCAAGTGGTGATCTCCTCATAGGTCTTGATGGGGAAAGAACAGTCGGATGTGTTGCGGTTCGTAAGCTGGACGATAATGTCTGTGAGATGAAGCGTCTTTTCGTCAGACCAGAGGCAAGAGGAACAGGCTTGGGCAGAAGACTTGCTCAGGAGATCATTATGGTCGCACGAGAACTTGGCTACTCGTTGATGCGGCTCGATACACTCGACAGACTCACTGAAGCAATGCATCTTTATGAGATACTTGGCTTTAGGAGAAGGGAGTCATACTATAAGAATCCAGTTCCAGGTGTTGTATACTGGGAGTTGGAGTTGATGGAGAAAAGAACGGATCGGACGGCCCAGATGTAAGGCCTTTTCAGATAAGGTAATACAGCCCATCTATCAGATCCCTTGACAGTGTGAGCCTTCCTTGAGACAATTCAGGTTAATTTTCACAGGACCTCATTCAATATTTCTGAAAGGTTACTCTCCCTGACAATAATAGGGGAAAAAGTGCGGATTCAGCGTAGACAGGCTGAAGAGGTCTGCATGGTTATGAATCCTGTCGTCCATGAAATAACGGTGTGAAGAATGACAGACAATTATGCAAGAATTGTTGAGGATAATCTTGATCGACTCTACCAGAGTCTGCCGAAAGATCTCGCCAAGAACCTTGCAGGCAAGCAGAATGGAGAGCGGTTTACCTTTGATGCCTTTGGTGAAAAATGTGTTATCGAGCCGAAGAGAATCACACTTGGCGAGGAAGAACAGACATCAGTGCTTGGAGTCTTAATATCTCTTTACGCCTTAAATGCCCGTTCAGATCTTTGTATTCCTTTACCTCTCAAATCATTCAAGGAGTTCCCTGACAGCATGCCTTATGCGGGGGCTTTCACAACACATACCGAACAACTACTCGTTCCTCATGTCGGGGCAATTAAAGAAGCAGAAGAGAAGATAACGAAAACACTTAGGGGAGGTAAAGGGCCTCGTGAAGCAGGGGGGGATTTTTCCTTTATTGTTTATCCACTGCCGAAAATAGCACTCTGCTATATCTTTTACGAGGCGGATGAAGATTTCCCAGCCTCCGTTACATGCCTGTATTCGAATAACGCTCATGAATTTATGCCGATAGATGGGCTTGCCGATGTGGGGGAATATACATCCAGGAAAATCTCAGGCCTGATCGATAAATGATCAGGCTTCGGCTGTTCCTAAATCGGAAATACCAGCAAATTAGGAGGAAGCAGTTATGTATGACTTTTATTATTCCGGAAAATGTAAGATTGCGAGGAGTCTTGTTTTATTGAGCGCTGTCACATTGTTGACATCTGCCTCATGTGCCACGAGCAATAAAACGCAGAAGGGAGCGGCCTACGGCGCAGGAGGCGGCGCCGTGGCAGGGGCGCTCATTGGTCAATTGATAGGGGGGGACACGGAAAGTACGCTCATAGGTGCCGCAATCGGCACTGCAATAGGTGGGGCCGCCGGTGCTGGGGTGGGCCGTATGATGGATAACCAGGAAAGGGACATGAGGCGGGCGCTTGCCGAATCAGAGGCAGCAGCTGTAAGACGTGAAGGAAATCTCCTGGCGGTCACTTTGAAGGGGGATTTTTCATTCGACCATGATTCGGCAATTGTGAGGCCCGGGCTCTATTCGGAAATTGACCGGATTGCAAATGTAATGCTCCAGTATCCTGACACGGTCATCCGGGTAGAAGGGCACACCGATAGCACTGGTACGGAAGCCTACAATCTGGAACTGTCGGCCAGACGTGCCGTGGCTGTCAAGGATTTGATAGTCAAGAAAGGAATAAGCCCATATCGGTTGGAGACGGTGACTTATGGAGAGACACGCCCGATTGCCACAAATGTCACTGAAGCAGGGCGGCAAATGAACCGCCGCGTTGAAATAAAAATAGCTCCGAAAACTGCTGGTAACGGATAAGGGGTTTTCTGCCTTAACAAGTGACAAAAGTAACTTTAAATGAGAAAGGAGCCATCCGATGATGGATAAGACAGCCGATTTGGCCGGCCCTGGAATAGGTGACTACAAAAAACTCGAACAAGAACTGCCCGATGACTACGAATCTCTACTTCGACCTCTGGAGAGAATGAAGGCCGTCTTTTTCATCAAGAATTACATTGAGACTCATTTGTGTGAAGAACTCAAACTTAACATGGTTCAGGTCCCCCTTATTGTGGATAAAGAGAGCGGAGTGAACGATTACCTCGACCGTGACGGTTCGCGAACGCCGGTGGAATTTCCCTGCGGGCTGGGACTTGACAGATCATTACAGGCCCAGGTTGTCCAGGCGGCCACGAAGTGGAAGCGTATGGCCCTCGAACAATTCGGCTGTCACCTGGGCGAGGGTATCTGCACCGACATGAGGGCCGTGCGTAAAGACTACTTCCTTGATCACGACCATAGCGCCTACGTGGACCAGTGGGACTGGGAAAGGGCCATAGGCCCGGAGGAGCGTACCCTGGAATTTCTTAAAGATATTGTCACACGGATATGGAGGGTTATTCGAGGAGCCGGTAAGGAGGTCCAGCAAGCATTTCCCCAACTCAGGAATGGAAAATACCCTGATTTTCCCGAAAAACTTACTTTTGTGCATGCCGAAGAGATTCTCGATTATTACCCCGATCTGCCCCGGAAGGATCGTGAGACCAAGATCCTTCAAGAGCATGCGCCTGCCATCTTTATTATCGGGATCGGCTGGCCCTTGAAAGATGGCTATCCTCATGAGTTGCGGGCCGCGGATTATGACGATTGGGCTACAGAGACGATCATCAAAAACAATGAGCAGTACCATGGCTTGAATGGAGATATCCTGGTATGGAACCCTGTGACGAAACGGCGTCATGAACTGACATCGATGGGCATACGAGTGACCAAGGAGACCCTTAAGATCCAGCTCAAGATGTCGGGTCAGGAGGATTTCCTAAAGCTCCCCTATCACCAGGCCATCATCAACGACCGGATTCCCCTCAGCATAGGAGGAGGCATTGGACAGTCAAGGACCTTTATGTATCTTCTGCGTACGGCACATATCGGGGAGGTGACCATCTCGGTGTGGCCGAAGGAGCTGAAGGATATCTGTGCGAAAAAGAATATACATGTGTTGGAGTAGCTGCCGGCGCTCTTTAAATACAATGAGGACGCCTGCGGTCTTATTAACGGGTGTTAAGGTGAATCTTCATATGTTCAATGAATATTAGGAGGGACAGGTTATGAAAAGAATTATAATAGTCATGTTGTTCATACATTTTGTTATCATGGGAATGAATCTGATGGTACCGAAACCGGCTTATACGCATTGTCAGATCCCTTGCGGGATCTATGATGATCACGCCAGAGTCCAATCCATGCTTGAAGATGCCGCTACAGTGGAAAAGTCGATTAAGTTGATTGTTGAATTGGCCGGTAAATCCGATCCCCAGTCTCAGAACCAGTTGGTACGTTGGGTGATGAATAAGGAAAACCACGCCCAGAAGATCATCTCTACGATCAGTGACTATTTCCTTACACAAAGAGTCAACACGAGTCAGAAGGATTATGCTGTTCGTTTGATAAAGCACCATGCCGTCATCCTTGCCGCTATGAAGACCAAACAGAATACGGATCTCAAATATGTGAACGATCTAAAAGAGAGCATTCAGGCTCTATTGTCATACTATCCGAGTGAGAAGCACTAGCGAAAGTGTGCAACATACAGGATTGGAGTGATACGGATATGCTGTTTCGGCGTGTGTTAAGCAAATAGAGGGCAAACTTGGAAATACCCCTACTGAACGACGTTGTCGTCATATTTGGTCTCGCTATTGCCGTCCTATTCATATGCCATCGACTTGGCGTGCCCGCGGTTGTAGGACTTCTCTTGACAGGGGTATTCGTTGGGCCATACGGTTTTGGGCTGGTCAGTGCAGTGCATGAAGTCGAGATCCTGGCTGAAATCGGTATTGTTCTCTTGCTTTTTACCATCGGAATAGAGTTCTCACTTGAAAAGCTGCTGCAGATCAGGAAGTCTGTTCTCATGGGCGGCTCGATTCAAGTGTCGCTGACCTTTTTGGCGACTCTGCTCATAGCCCGGCAGTTCGGCCAGGCCCTTAACGAGGCGGTCTTCATCGGGTTTCTTGTCGCGCTGAGCAGCACGGCGATCGTGCTCAGAATTATCCAAGAAAGGGCCGAAGTCGATACACCGCATGGAGGTACGACACTTGGCATCCTGATATTTCAGGATATTATTATTGTTCCCATGATCTTGCTCACACCCCTGTTGGCCGGAACTACAGGGAATGTGAGTCAATCCGTGATGGTTCTTCTTGCCAAAGGAATCGGCATCATACTTCTGGTGCTGGTGGGCGCAAAATGGATTGTGCCGAAAGTTCTGTTTCAAATCGCAAGAACACGGAATCAAGAGGTCTTCTTACTGAGTATCGTGACCATATGCCTGGGTGTAGCGTGGCTGACATCCTGGTCGGGATTATCCCTTGCACTGGGAGCTTTCTTGGCAGGATTGATTATTTCGGAATCTGAATACAGCCATCAGGCCCTTGGGAATATCCTGCCCTTTCGGGATGTCTTTACAAGCTTCTTTTTTGTTTCCATCGGCATGCTGCTCGACGTGGGGTTCCTTGTTGAGCAACCAATAGCTATCGCGTTAATCGCTCTTGGAGTCTTGGTCTTAAAATCCCTCATTGCCTGTTGTGCAACGGTCTTGTTGGGGTTTCCATTTCGTACCTCCATCCTGGTTGGTCTCTCGCTCAGTCAGGTTGGTGAATTTTCATTTATTTTATCCAAAAGCGGCGTTCAATATAATCTGCTTTCAGGAGATATTTATCAGATGTTCCTCGCCTTTTCCGTACTCGGGATGGCTGGGACCCCATTTGTTATTATGCTGGCCCCGCGAATAGCCGATATAGTCCTGAGTTTGCCGCTACCGAAAAAATTGGTATCCGGTTTTTATCCGGTTCCGGAGAAAAGGCATGATGTCAAGAAAGACCATCTCATTATAATAGGCTTTGGTATCAGTGGAAGAAATGTGGCACGAGCTGCTCGCGTATCCGGTATTCCCTATGCGATCATTGAAATGAACCCCGAAACAGTGCGGAAAGAACAGGCCGAGGGGGAGCCGATCCACTATGGTGATTCAAGTCAAGAGAGTGTCCTGCTGAAGGCAAACATCAAAGATGCCAGGATCGTTGTTATCGCAATCAATGATCCGGCCTCGACCCGGAGAGTTACTGAAATCATTCGGAGACTTAATCCTAAGGCTCACTTGATTGTCAGGAGTCGGTATCTTCAAGAGATGAAGCCTTTGTATGAATTAGGGGCGAACGACGTTATCCCGGAAGAATTTGAGACATCGGTGGAGATCTTCACCCGGGTGTTGGCCAAATACCTTATACCTCGAGATGAAATAGAGGGGTTGGTCGCTGACATACGATCGGACGGGTATGAAATGTTTCGAAGTCTTTCCAAGGTGCCCCTGTCTTTTTCTGAATTGAGCCTTAATCTCGCCGACGTTGAAATCAGTACCTTGAGGATTGTTGAAAATTCCCCCTTTGCAGGAAAGGGTTTGGCTGAGAACGAGTTGAGAAAGAAATATGGGGTCACGGTACTGGCAATACGTCGTGACGGGCAAATACTGTCCAATCCGGATGTAAACATGCCGATTCGTCCGAACGATGTGCTCTTTGTGCTTGGACCGCCGGGCAGGGTCGCCCAGGTCGCCGGCTTATGCAGTAATCCCGAAGAGGGGACTTGTTGACTTGACGAGCATGTCTTATAAAAAATAGTGTTGCGCCTGTTCGTTGTTGAAGGTATCGTAGCAGACAAATTCGTATCCGGGAGATGATCCATGAAAAGAGCAGATATCCACGAAATATTTCACCCACATTCCATCGCTGTTGTCGGCGCTTCCGACGATATCACAAGGGGTGCCACAAGGTTCTTGAAGGCCCTGATGATGGGTGGCTACAAGGGAGAACTCTACGCGGTAAACCCCCACTCAAAGACCGCTCTCGGCATGAAATCTTATCCTTCCCTAAAAGACATTCCCGGCAATGTGAATCATGCGGTCATCGGTGTTCCGGCCCACTTGACGCCCTCCGTCCTGGAGGATGCGGTAGAAAAGGGTCTCCGTTCTGTTCATCTCTTCACTTCCGGTTTTGCCGAGACGGAAACAGAAGAGGGGATCGATTTGCAGAGGAGAATCGATCGTATTGCCGGGGGAAAGGTGAGGATCATAGGGCCAAACTGCCTGGGGATCTACAATCCCAAGATGAACATTGTTTTTGATCAACACCAATCGACGATTCCGGGTGGTTTCGGCTTCATATCCCAAAGCGGCGGTATGTCGATTGTCTTTTCCGAGATGGCGCGCGATGAGCAGAACTATTGCAGCAAGCTGGTCAGCATTGGAAACGCATCAGATCTCAAAATGACCGATTTTCTCGAATACCTCAGTGGAGATCATGATACCCAGGCAATAGGGATTTACCTCGAGGGCCTCAGAAACGACGAGGGAGGGAAGTTTTTAGAAATCATCCGGGAAACAACCCGGATCAAACCGGTGGTTATGTGGAAGGCCGGGCAGACCGACGCCGGTGCCAGAGCAGCCTCCAGTCATACAGGTTCCGTGGCAGGGGGATACGATATGTGGCGGATCATGGCGCGTCAGCTCGGTGTTGTCATGGTGGACAGCATTGAAGAGATGCACGATTTTCTTAAGATCTTACGCATGCTCGATCGATTTCCGAAAACCAATAGGTGTTGTCTAGTGACACAAGGCGGCGGGAACTGCGTCGGCTTTTCCGATATCTGCGCCAAAGAGGGGGTCGGACTTCCTGAATTACAAAGCACAACTCAAGAGGGCCTCTTGGACTTTGTACCCCCTATGGGAACAATCCGAAGGAATCCGATCGATTTGAGCGCGAGCGGTTTTGCCCAGGATGTGCTCAAGAAGGCGATAGAACTGGCAAGCAACGATAGAAATATTGATTTTATCATGTATATTCTTGATATAGGCTTTGTGATCAACAGAGCCAACCAGTTCGGCAAAAGGCTGCGAGAATTTCTGGTGGATCAGGTGGAGAGCCTTGTTGCGGCCGGGAAAGAGATTAGTATCCCCCTGATCTGTTGCACTCCCGCCTTTTTGCAGGACCGGTCAGTGGCGGAATTGAGGCAAGACCTCAAGAGGGCTCTCCAAAAAAACAATATTCCAATCTTTCCATCGGTCGAGCGGGCAAGCAAAGCGATCATGAAGTATTTCGAATATCATTGTTTTAAAAACGGCGCCGGCTCTTAACGAATGGCTATTGACAGTACTCTTCCAAGATATCGCTTATGATGCCGAGCGTCTCTCCAATAAGGATTCAAGATGATCGACACAGATTGGTGGATCATTTTAGCTTCTTGAAGCACAAGATCGCCGACTTCCAGGAGGCTATTCAGCCCAAATACCTGCTTCACACGAGGGCAAATCCAATGCTCTTTCCCCATACCATTCCGAACCCGAAAGGTCTTATTCCAGTTCGAAAACAAGACAGATATCTTTGGCCTTGCACCTGGTCCGACAGAATTCCAGGGGCGATTTTTTTCTGGTCAACGCTTCAAACTCCCTGACACTCATGCGATCGCCGTAGCTCAGCCCCAGGCCTTTCATGAGGATCCCATCCCACTTGAGCACTTCAACCTCATCCCCTTCCGGGCTGTTACATCTATCATCCTTGCGGAGTGGGCAGGTGAGGCAGAGTTCGTCGATGCCCTTCGTGAATTCTATGATATCATCAGAGCCGGACTTCATGATCCTTCTCATTTTTTGCTCAACCCGACTGTATTCCTCTCCACGGTCGGAGAGATCTATATCCAGAAATTGTTCGCAATAGATGTGGTGCGGCCTCCATCTGAACAGTTTATCCTCCTGGGTCATCGTAGATTTCTCCTTCTGTTGAGGTGAACATCGTGGAAAGAATTCCTTAAGACAATCTGCTTCTTTGATATCTATGGCCTCAAGGTTCCTGCTGAGAATCGGGATCTGATCCTGGAAATGGAAGACTAATGTGTGGTTCTTAGCACGTTTTCATGCTGGCGTGCCACTTTTTTGTTTCCTGAAAATTATTAGGATCGTTTCACGAAAAATGAGCACTTATCTTGCTCTTTGGGTTTTTTTGATGTAGAAGCTTAAGAATTCGTTACAGGAACAGCGATCTGTTGGCTGTTCATGAGCAAAACTATAACCTATTGAACATAGAGAAAAAAGAGGATTTCAGTTGCCGATGGAACTGGAGGAATCTTCCGGGGGGATTATATGCAGGATGTCATCAGCATCGAAGGAGTGAAAAAGACTGTTTTTGCCGTCGGCGCAGTGGAGAGAATCGTTGAGGAATGTAAGGCCTTGGGAGCTTCTAAGTGCCTCCTGGTCATGGATCGAGGACTTTCTGAAACCACGATAGGCGCCCGCGTTCAGGCATTGTTCAAAGATGGTCCGGTAGAGGCAATCGAATATTTCGAGGTCACGCCTGAGCCTGATCCGGCCATTGCCGATCAAGGCGCTGCTCTCGCGCAAACAGCCAAGGTGGATTGTGTGATCGGCCTGGGTGGCGGCAGCACGATGGATGTGGCCAAAGCGATCGGGGTACTGGCAACCAATGAAGGAAAGGCAGAGGATTACGTGGGTCTCAACCTTGTCGAAAAGCCTGGCCTCCCCACGATTATGGTGCCTACAACGGCGGGAACCGGGAGTGAGGCGACCTTTACCGCTGTCTTTACCATGAGAGAGAAAAAGGCCAAGGGCGGTATCAACAGCCCCTTCCTCTATCCTCACACGGCCATTCTCGACCCGGAACTGACTGTCGGGCTCTCTCCGGAGGTCACCGCCTCGACCGGTATGGACGCACTGACCCACGCAATAGAATCCTATACCTCCCTTCAATCGCACTTTCTTAGCGAGCCTCTATCCATCAGGGCGATCGAGCTGATCTCCGACAATTTGAGAGGAGCGGTCTTTGACGGGAGCGATCTTGAGTTCAGAGAGAGGATGATGGAGGCAAGTTATCTTGCCGGGCTGGGTCTGGCCATGTCGGGCGTAGGCGCTGTCCATGCCCTGGCCTATCCCCTGGGGGCCTTTTTTGATGTGCCTCACGGCGTGGCAAATGCCTTATTGCTTCCCTATGTGCTTGAATATAATTTTCCGGGGAATATTTTCAAGTTCGCCCAGATAGCCTGTCTAATGGGGGAAATGGAGGATGAATGCCCTGAACGTGTTATGGCTGCCAGGGTCATTGATGCCGTCGGACTCCTTGCCGAGGATATCGGGATTCCTATGACATTGCACGATCTTAATATTCCCGTAGATGCGATCCCGAAGATGGCGGAAGCTGCGATGAATGTGACAAGACCGATCATGAACAACCCGAGACCGATGAAAGTCGAGATCGCCCGAAACATTTATGAGCGTGCCTTTGAAGGAAGGTCGGATAAGAAATAGATCTAAGACGGCCCCGTCGACGGAACGACACATAAGACTTAAACATGCCTGAGGAGTAAAATATGCCTGGATTCGAAGTTATTGGCAAAGAAGAAGAGCAAGAGATCATGGAAGTACTGAACCACAAGATACTGTTCAGATATGAATTTGATGAGCAGAGAGGGGGAATGTACAAGGTTGAGGCGTTTGAAAAAGCATTTTCCGAGTACTGCGGGGTCGACTGCGCCTTAGCCGTCTCTTCAGGGACCGCCGCCTTAAGGGTCGCCCTTTCCGCTTTGGGGATAGGTCCCGGTGATGAGGTGATTACTCAGGGATTCACCTTTGTCGCCACATGGGAGGCCATCCTTGACGCAGGTGCCATCCCGGTGTTCGCTGAAATTGATGATACCCTCTGCCTCGACCCGAAAGATATGTCCAAGAAGATCTCTCCCAGGACAAAGGCCGTCATTCCCGTGCATATGTGCGGGAGCCAGGCACGGGTAGAGGAGATTGTCCGTGAGGCGGGCCTCCATAACCTGCCGGTTATCGAAGACACGGCCCAGGCATGCGGTGGGACATTGAAGGGGAAGCGTCTCGGTTCCTTTGGCGCATTGGGCACCTTTTCTTTTGATTCGGTCAAGACCCTGACCACAGGTGAAGGCGGTATGGTCATCACGGATGACAGAGACCTGTTTGTAAGGGCGTCGGAATACCATGACCATGGGCACGATCACG
This sequence comes from Thermodesulfobacteriota bacterium, assembly GCA_034189325.1. Taxonomy (GTDB): domain Bacteria; phylum Desulfobacterota; class DSM-4660; order Desulfatiglandales; family Desulfatiglandaceae; genus JAXHUM01. The sequence goes on along the minus strand of JAXHUM010000020.1, from coordinate 14,978 downwards.
ATCCGAGCGTCGGCAGGGGGCTTGAGAAAAGGAGTTTCATCGGTTTCAACTACAGGATGATGGAACTCCAAGGGGCTCTCGGCCTGGCGCAATTGAGAAAGCTGGATAATGTGATCTTGGCCAAGCAGAGAGAGAACAAATCGCGGATCAAAGAAGCGCTCAGTCGAATCAATCAGGTCACATTCCGGAATATATTGGATCCTGAAGGAGATATCGCCTCCTTTGTGATGTTTTTCCTTCCAACTAGGGAAGAGGCGGTCGCCTTTAATAAGGCTATGGCGGATGAGGGATGTCCTGCTGTTGATTGGTACGAAAACACCTGGCATTACTATGGGAAATGGGAGCACCTGCTGGAGAGAAAGAGCCTCATCAAGTCCGGTTATCCCTTCAAGGATGAGTCAGGGAAGGAGAGGTGCCGTTATGATCCGTCTGCTCTGCCTCAGACGGTCGGACTTTTGTCCCGTTGTCTTACGATCCCGATCAATATTCATATGGAGGAGCAGATCCCAAAAATCGTAAGGGCTATTGAAAAGGCCTCTTCTGCGCTTTGATGGGGGCTTATTGGGGCACTTGGAATTATCAGTAATAGTACCAGATGGTTTTGTATTCGGCGGTGTCCTCCCCGATCGATTTGAGCCTCTTGAGATAGTCGTAGATGGAAATGTCGGGGTGGACGTAGGTGTCTGCCAAGGAGAGTTTCTTCTCCCATGGGTGAAACTCATAGACCCTTCGGCCGTCCGGCAGTATGGAGATGATATCGTGATGCTGTGAGGCCCTCAGATAGTTTTTCCCGAGCCCTGGGAGGTTAAAGACGATCTCATCGGTGCGCACGGTTCCCGGGACGAGTCGGGCCTCCTCCTTCTGCTCCTGGAGTAATCTGGCGATCGGGACCCTGTAGTCGTCCGTCTCCTCTTTTCCCTTTGTGTTGAACGTGTAATAGGGGGTGACCCCGATCAACCTCAGTCTGTGTCTCAGGGCCGCGGCCTCAAATTTTCGCGAGTTGAAAAAGGTGTAGACAAGCTGGTTGTAGACCTCGAGACCATATCGACGAAATTTCTGCACCGCTTCCATGGCCTCTGGAGTGATCTCATAGTGATGTTCAAAGTGTGTGACAATGATGATCTCTCTCTTTCCAGGATTGTGAAAGCTATTGATGCTCCTTACAAGTGAATCGGTCAACCTCTGTGGAAGAGTGACTGGCGTTCTTGTGCCGATCCTGATTCTCTCAATATGTTTTATCTTTGAAACACTGGTAAGGAGTCTCTCGATTTTTTCGTTGGACAAGATAAGAGGATCCCCCCCTGTAATCAGTACTTCGTTGATTTCCGGCCTCTCTTCAATCCATTTCAGGGCCTTTTCCAGCTTTTCTTTTGAAAGCACGGAGGTGGGGGAGTAGACGTCTTCAATCTCCCAGTTTCTCTGGCAGTAGACGCATATCTGGGGACAGGTCAAAACCGGTTTGAGAATGACAATCTGTGGATATCGTCTCGTGATTCCATCAATGGGGCTGGTATCTCTCTCCAACATGAAATCTATGGAATGGTCGGCACATTTCTTGTGCTTTCCCATTGTTTTCAAATAGTGAAGGGGGGGGATAACCTGAGATCGGATCCCATAGTCGTTTTTTCTCGTGGAGTTGTGATCCATGAGCGACAGATAGTAGGGGGTGATACCGAAGGGGATCCGGCTTTCTCTTGCCAGCTTTACCGCCTCGTATTCGTCATCCGTAAGATGAACAAGATTGTTTAAAGTGTCAACATCTCTAATGATATTCCTGGTATGCCACTTCCAGTCTTCCCACTCGAATTCCGTTGCATTGAAGTATTTCAGTATCCGCAGTTTGTTAAGGCTCCGCCGTCGGCAGACATCTTTATCCAGTCCCGACGTATAGCGGTTCATAAATCTCATGGATGCCTTGGCCATCCTCGACAGGTCTGCCGATCTCAGTCTCGCCGCCTGTGTCCCCTCATACTTGGTAAAACCGGGGGCCTTTGCCTGGTAAATGCCTGCCTTTCCGACTATCCCTTTCAGAAGGTGTTCGAGTTCAGCAAAAAATCCTGGGCCGGGTTTTTCGGTCCCCGGGAGTTTTTTCATCTCAAGGATATTATCCATGTATTGGAGGAAAGGAAATCCCGAGAGCTTTTCGTTTCTTAGAGAGACAAGGTTTCTTAATGTATTGATGGCATTTCTGGTCAGGACCCATTCAAGAGGAGGGATCTCAGGATTTTCCTCAAAGGTTGTCTCGAGCATTTTAGTTAAAAGGTTTTTGATCCGGCGGCGTTTCGAGTCTATTGGGGCGGATGAAAGAAAAACATCCTTCAAGGGCGGCCAAATATCCAATATTTTTAACAGCCTCTTTCGTGTTTTTTCTCTTCCCATACTCAGATTATCCCGTTAGTATTTGCTCAAAATACCTTATGACATCGATAATTTTGTCACTATGAAATGACCAAAAATTTTTTATTTTACCCCAACGCAAAACAAAAATAAAGTTATATCTACAAATTACATCCTAAAGAAGGTTCCGTGGAAGGTCTGTATTGATAGACGGTAACAGACTAGACTACTGATCTGCCATATTGGTCTCATCAGTTCCTTTGAGTCTCAGGGTCTTTCTAACCAGGTCTTTTTCGTGATCGTAGTTGATCACCCTCTGGAGCATGATTTTCTGGGCCATAACCGGTCCAGCGCCATGCCACGTGCCGACGCCGTGGAGACCGGCTGTCCAATTCTGCAGGTGCTTATGGACTTTCATGATGTCCTTGGTGGGTTCGGGAGATCCAAAGCTGTAAAATTCCTCGACATAATCCTTTACATCGGGATTCTCCAATTCTTTGAGCGAGGGGAGTGTTACAAGGAGTCCGCCGCCAATATCTCCGGCAAGGGCGATAACCCGCCAGAAGGCGTTGCAGACATTCAATTTGGAGACATTTCCCATGAGTTCATCCGGCAAGTAGACTCCCGAACCTGGAGGATCTTCCTTGCCCTGATGGGCTGCCGCCAATCCACAGGCCCTGGCTGTCTCCCTCAGAACAACCATCTCTGAGAGTTGTTCATTTATGTGAGGGGCCTTTTCAAGACCTTTGTATTCCTGGATCAACTTAGAGGCACCGATAATCTGGTTCATGAAGCCCACTTTGCAGGTCCCGCCGCAGGTCATTCGATGTGTCCTGGCGAACCGGGAGACAAGGGCCAGGGAATATCGGGACTCCCCACAGTGAAAGACCCTTTCCCAGGGGATAAATACATTATCAAAAATCACCATCGATGTTTCCCTCTGGCCGTAAAGGGGATTGCCAAGCTCTTCCAGGTCATCAGCGAGGTCTCTTTCAGCGGAATAGGGGGTATACTGGCAAACAAAGGTAATTCCTTCGGCGTCCACCGGCGTAGCAAAGGCGACAGCGTAATCTTCTTCTCCTTCCAAATGGGCCGCTTGGGGCAGGACAATGAGCTCATGGCTTGCATAAGCGCCGCTGATGTTGATCTTTGCGCCCCTGACCACAATACCCTTTTCGTTTTTGTCGACGATTTTTAAGGACAAAAAGGGGTCGGACCAGTCCAGGGTCATCTTGCTCCGATTCCCCCTTGGTTCGGTGAGCGCCCCTGCAACGGAAAGGTCTTTGGACTGCACCATTTTAATGTACTCCAGAAATCTAGGGTAGTACTCAGTGCCAAGTTCCTGATCCATTTCCCAGGTGGTTCCTGCCAGGGAGTGTATCGCGTCGTATCCCACGCAACGGTATATACATGTCCCCAGCATCTCTGAGGTGAAGGTCCCTGCTTGAGCTTTTTTGATCAGGTCGTCGATGCTCCCGCTTATATGGGTATACCTATTGACCACCTCATTAATAAGCGGGGATTGGCAGGTCATAATATCCTTGTAAGCAGGATCCAATGCCCAGGCATAACTGGCCTTGTTCGCCTCCACCACTGTTCGTGTGTTTCTGTTTTCGAGTATATCATCAACCCTTTTACCGTTCATAAAAACCCTTGGCTTGATTGTTCTCAGACTCTCTTCGAATTGTTCGGGTGTCATTAAGGCCATTTTACCCTCCTATGATTTTCAGGCTTTGGATGAGCCGATCAGTGAATGAAAGAAAGCGGGGTTAATACTGTCGAACGTATGTGACAGTTGTTATGAAATGGAGCAAGGTCAAGGTCCGAGTCAAAGCGGCTGATCGGCAGATAAATGGAAATCAGATGATTATTTAAATTTTATGATGCAACTTATACGTTAGTGTATCCAGCTTCACGGTGAAATCAATGTTGTCTACGAGACAGCAATCTGGAACCCGGATCCGCGTCGGTGAGAAGTTCAGAATCGCTTTGACTTGAGATTCTACCAACATATCCGCCACACTCTGGGCTACAGAGGGCGGTGTCGTGATAATGCCGATTTCGATATCCAGTTCCTTTACTGCCTTGTAGAGGTCTTTAATATCTCGAATTTTAAGACCAATGCTTGATGTTTTTGAAATCTTGGCAGGGTCATTATCAAAGATCGCCACGCAGCGGAAACCTCGCACGGCAAGATTCTCATGATGGAGAAGTGCTGATCCCAGCTTACCTACTCCAATTATGGCCAGGTTCCATTGGCGGTTGATAGCGAGGATCCGTTTGATTTCAGCCTGGAGTTCAATAACATCGTAGCCCACACCGCGAACGCCGAAATCACCGAAATAGCCCAGGTCTTTTCGCACCTGAGCAGGGTTGGCTTGTGAAAGCCGGGCGAGTTTCTCAGAAGAGACTGTGGCGTAACCGTCGGACTCCAGCATTTCAAGCTGCCTGTAGTACATGGAGAGCCGTGTGATTGTCGCCTTTGGTATTTTTGTTGGTTTCGTCATAAGTATAACCTTACTTTCTCAAAAGCACCGGAATTGCCCGGCTTCAAAAACTCCTGCTACCAACTTTCGAACTGACAAAACCGTGTGGTTTCGCACTTTAAATATCTATCTTCCCCTAAAGACCGGCGACCTCTTCTCAAGAAAGGCCTTGAGGCCCTCTCCAAAATCTTCACTGTCAAGGAGCGCGCTCTGGAGATTGGCTGAATAATCAAGTGATTCATCCAAATTCATATGAGCAGACCTTCGCATGGCCTCCTTGGTCAGGCCGATTGCCGCACTGGGTCCATTTGCGATCTTCTGTGCAATTCTCTGGACTTCTTCTGTGAACTGCTCATCTGGAACGACTTCATCGATCAGACCGATCTTTTCCGCCTTTTCGGCGCTGATAATGTCTCCTGTGAAGGCAAAGAGCTTTGCCTTACCAGGCCCAATCAATCTGGGAAGGAGATAATTGCCGCCCATGTCTGAGATAATCCCCATTTTGATGTATCCATGGCCGAACTTGGCCTTGTCGGAGGCGATCCTAATATCACAGGACATGAAAATATCACACCCTCCGCCGACAGTGACACCATTTATAGCCGCTATATAAGGTTTATTGGAATAATTAAGTCGCTTAATCAAGCGGCAGAAATCTTTTATATACTCTCTCCATTGCATAGGGTTCATCTTAGAAACGGGTATGATATCCAGTTCTATATCTCCCCCTGCGGAAAAGGCCCGACCCGTCCCTGTAATCACGACTGCCCGGGTATCTTTGTCATCCTCAATCTCCTCGACACATCGGTTCATATCGTCAATAAGATTTGGTGAAAGGGCATTGAGTTGTTTTGGTCGGTTTAGGATTATTGTTGTGATCGGCCCCTCTTTTGCTACCAGGATGTTCTCATACTCTCCGTTCATCATTCACGCTCCCTTTAAACATGAAACATCAATGGTACAGCTGTCACACGCGTTTCTTATTAAAGAACGCTCAGTTTGCCTAAGTTACAGTCTATATCAAATTCCTTGTGCCTTTATAAGCTATTTTTTCCCTGTCGCCGGATACGAACAGCCAATCTGTTGGATCTCGAACCTAAAAGCGGCCGATCAATAGGTTTTACAAGGTGAGGGCGATGATTCCAAAAATAAGCGCCATGAATTACGCTATAACGAGTGGTAGCTCGACTCTCAGAATGACGACATTATCTTCTTCACGGGAGATATCAATTTTGCCATTATGGCGATGGATAATTATCTTGGCAAGGGGGAGATTCTCGATACTTGATCCAGCCTTTCCTATCATACGGGGAAAAAAGAATTGCTCAATATCTTCATCCGCAAGGCCTTCCATCCTATGCTTGATGATCGTCACCAGAAAGGCATCTTCCTGAAGAACCGAAAGAAAGAGCGTTTCATTGTAAGGTATCGAAATCAAGGCATGTCTCAAAATACTCCTGAAGGCCTGGTGTAGGAAGTCCTTATCACCTTGGATTTCCGGGATTTCGGGATCAATTGATGGAACGACCTTTATGCCCTTGCCCTTTATGTCCCCTTCCAGTTCCTCTAATGATGCGGCCAGCACAAGCTTCAAATCAACTTGGGAGATGCAAAGGGTGATAGGTTTTATAGAATCAAGAATAGCGTTGACGATGTTCTCCAGTCTTGCCACATCTTCTACAATAATTTTTGCGGCCTTCTGCTTGTTTGTGTCACTCGCGAGCGATTCGGAAAGACGACGTGCAAATCCCCCCACCGTTGCCAGAGGGTTTCTCAATTCATGGGCGAATCTTTCCGAGATCTCGCCCAACACCCTTATTTCTTCCGCCCTGAGTGCTCTTTCTTCCAATCTCCTAAACTCGGTAATATCGATCATAATGCCGTCGATCCATTGTACCTTGCCCTCCTTGTCTTTCATAGGTAGGGCATGGTCGACAAAAGTCAAAGAGCGACCATCTTTGTCTCTGACTCTTCTCTCGATCTCGAATCCCTCTCCCTGTTCCCAGCATTTTTTCATAAAATCCGTATGTTGAATAGGGGCCTCGCCACAGATCTTTTCCTGCCAAAAGGCTTTAACGCCAACGGCTTCCTTAACGGTGTAACCAAGTTTTTCTGTAAAATAGGAGTTAACAAACTCTATGGTGCCATCCTTCAAGAGCCTGTAAACAATGAGCGGGAGGTTTTCCACAAGGTTGCGGTACTTCTCTTCCGTGGCAACGAGATCCGCCGTGCGTTCCCGGACACGGACCCTGAGTTTTTCGGCATACTCCTCGATCTTGATATTTCTTTCTTTCAAAGATCTCAACATCATATTCAGGGAAAGGGCAAGCTCTCCCAGTTCGTCGTTGGGTCTCTGCAGAAGCCTGGTTTCTCTTTCACCCTCCGCGATCTCACGGGCCTCATTGACAATCTGTTTTATCGGCCGCACATACAGGAACCCGACCAACAGGATACAGGAAGAGAGCACGGCGATCCCCAAGCTCCCCACGATGATCATCAGCCTCCTTGTCTCCAACAACCGCATCTCGATATACAAGCGATCTACATTGATTTGAACCAGTGCCACCACTTCCCCGGAGTAATCGTGGACCGAGCCGAGCAGGATCGATTTTTCAGCATGATCGGCCGGGGCTATGAGGATGATGGGGCGCTCTTCATCAGGGCCCATGATATACTCTTTGGGGAAATAGATTGTTTCATCTTCCAGCGTTGTGGCAAGGAGTGAATAATGGGCATAGTCTTTTTCGCCTCTTTGCTCATACATGGTTAAGTCAACTCCCCAGTCCCTCTTGATATCATCGAGAAAAAGCTCATCAAAGGGGTATCCCACTTCCACCGTACCGATCAGAACGCCCTCAGACCAAACAGGTGCAACCCCCCTGATGCCGAGACCTGTAAGTCCCCATTCAAGCCCGCCCACACCCTTGCCTCTCTTTATGGTTTCTTCAATAGTCTTTCTATATTCGAGTGATTCGCCATATTCGCCGGGAAGATGGAAACGCAAGAAAGACTCTCTTGTGGACGTATGAAAATGTAACTGCGAGATGCCCAAATGTTGTTTCAGATTCTGATAGATAGGGGTAACCACCTCCTTGAGCCCTATCCTGTCTTGTTTTGAGAGCATCTCTTGAACTTGGGCATTTTGGGCGATGATTGTGGCAAGGGAGAGTGCCTCTTCCTTTTTTCGGTCGATCATGGCCAGGAAGATCCGGTAATACCCCAGAATCTTTCCTCGCTCCTCCATTTTTATCAGTTTCTGCTGCTCGTTCAGACCAATATAGGCAATGGTCGACACCCCAATGAAACAGATCAAAAAAAAGGGGATAAACAGCTTCCACTTCAAACTGATGCTTCTGATTCGAAATATTATCCTAGACAGCATGATATTCAATGTATAAAGGAATTTTGCGCAAAAAGCGATCGGATGGTTCCTGTTTTATCAATCTTCCATGAGCCACCGAAGGACCCTGTTCACGATTTCAAAATAAGACAATGCCGATTTTTCCATGCATACCGCTTGACAACAGGCATCTGAACGCCTGTGACTCTGAAAGTATCCAACACACTTTCCACAATAGTGGTACACTATAATACACCTTTTTTAAAGCCCGAGGCATTGGTAAAGGCCCTTTTTTTAAATTGCCGCGACTAGAAGATTTTTCTTGACAAAAAAGCAATGATTTTATTTACTATTCCAATATCTATAAAAAAAGGGGCATGAAAAGATGTTGCTCTTCGCTCATCAACCGAAAAAAAGCTATTATTTTTATTTTTGGGGAGGAAATCCGCCCATGGGTTGATGAGTAGGTGTGTTCTGTATTCAAGCCGTGGGTTGCCGAAACCCACGGCTTTTTTTTGTCCTTTTTTACGGTCCCTGGAGTTTGTCTGTGCAAATGTTGATGGATCTGTCAAAAGTCAATGTTAAGGCGGGAATGAAATGCGTGATCAAATGAATATCGTCCTTGTAGGCTACCGGTGTTGTGGAAAAACAACTGTCGGCAAGATCCTTGCCCGCAAATTAAACAGATCTTTTGTGGACACGGACGGACTGATTGAAGAGAGAGAGTCCTCTTCGATAGAGGAGATCATCTCAGAAAAGGGATGGCATTATTTCCGTGACATTGAAAAACAGGTAGTCAGAGAAGTTTCCCAGAACAACAAACTGGTGATTGGAACAGGCGGTGGGGTGGTCCTGGATCAGGACAACGTGTTGAATCTGATAAAAAACGGGTGGGTGGTCTGGCTGAAAGCGGATGCCGAGGTCCTCAAAGAAAGGATGGAGAAGGACCATAGTTCCGGTAATGTGCGGCCCTCTTTGACAGGGACAAATCCGATAGAAGAGATCAGGGAGGTTCTAGCTGTGAGGATGCCTCTCTATGAGCAAGCCGGCGATTTTGCAGTCGATACGGGGAGGGACGACCCCAGTGCTATAGCCGATGGAATCATCAAAGAATTTGGAGGGTGAGAAGAGATGCCGGGAAATTCGTTTGGAGGATTGTTCAGAGTGACGACGTTTGGTGAATCACACGGCCCTGGCGTGGGTGCCGTCATAGATGGTTGTCCCCCTCGGATCCATCTGACACCGGAAGACTTCGTGCGTGACATGATGCGAAGGAGGCCCGGCAGACACGCCATATCGACTCCCAGAAAGGAGGAGGATCAGGTTGAGATCCTCTCCGGTGTCTTTGAAGGTATGACAACAGGGGCCCCTATTGTCCTTTTGATCAAAAACAAGAACGCTGACAGCAGACCCTATGAAATACTGAGGACCGTTTTGAGGCCCGGTCACGGGGACTATAGCTATTTTAAGAAATATGGGCATTTCGATTTCAAAGGGGGAGGCAGGGCGTCCGCCAGAGAGACCGCCGCCCGTGTGGCGGCCGGTGTTGTTGCGGGAAAGTGCCTGGGTCCGGCCGACATTCGCGTAATCGCCTTTACAAGAGAGTTGGGCGGTGTGCGGGCGGAAAATGTCGATCCGGACTATATCGAGAAGAGTCCTCTTTTTTGCCCCGATCCTATCACATCCAGATGGATGGAAGAGGTTGCTTCGATGGCCCGAAAGGAGGGCGACTCCCTGGGAGGGATTGTAGAGATTCGCGTGTGCGGATGTCCAGCAGGTCTGGGTGAACCGGTCTTTGACAAGCTTGAGGCCGAACTTGCTAAGGCTGTGATGTCTGTAGGCGCGGTAAAGGGATTTGAAATCGGGGAGGGCTTCAACGTAGCCAAACTGAAAGGATCGGAGAACAACGATCCCATAACTCCTGAAGGGTTTCGATCCAACCACGCCGGCGGGATCCTAGGAGGGATATCCAATGGTGATGACATCATCATGAGGGCCGCCGTAAAACCGATTCCCTCCATCAAGATGGAGCAAGACACGATTGATCGGAAAGGAAAGCCTGTCAAACTCACGCTTGAGGGAAGACATGATGCGTCTGCTATTCCACGAATAATTCCCGTGCTTGAGGCTATGGTCAAGATAGTCCTCGCTGACCACTACCTGAGGCACAAGGCAGTCTGCGAGAGCAGGCTCGAATAAAAAGGGGATGAGCGACCGTCAGGTCTGGAGACAGTATTATAGGCGATTCACAATGGGCCGGCATCGTGAGGGTTCACTGCGAAAATTTTGGGTATCACATCCGCCTGATCAGCAGGCAGGGAAAGCAGCAACGATTAATCAAAGGGGGAGAGAAAATGATTGGAAAGAACATCAGATTGGAAAGGATAATCAATCGTGTTACCGGCAAAACCGTCATCGTGCCCATGGATCATGGAGTCAGCGTCGGACCGATTCTGGGCATCACCGACATGAAGGACGCCATGAGTCAGGTTGCTGAAGGAGGCGCGAATGCCGTGGTCGTGCATAAGGGCGTCGTGGCCAGGGGACACCGCGGAGGAGGACGGGATATGGGGCTTATCGTCCATCTTTCAGGGAGCACCTCTCTGTCGACTCAGCCCAATGCAAAGACACTGGTCTGCACGGTGGAGGAGGCGATAAAGCTCGGCGCGGACGCGGTATCCGTGCATGTGAACATAGGCAACGGCAGTGAAGGGCAGATGCTTGCCGACCTGGGGAAGGTCGCCTACAATGCCTCTGAATGGGGTATGCCTCTTCTCGCGATGATCTATCCTAGGGGAGAAAATGTCGCGGATGAGTATGATGTGGAGGTGATCAAACATGCCGCACGCTTGGGTGCGGAGCTTGGGGCTGATGTCGTTAAAGTCTCCTATACAGGGACTCCGGAGACTTTCAACAAGGTGGTGGAGGGCTGTCATATTCCGGTGATTATTGCAGGGGGACCAAAAATGGATTCTGATCGCGATATCCTCGAGATGGTCAAGGGGGCCACGGAGGCCGGCGGGTCAGGCACCTCTATCGGTCGTAATGTCTTTCAACACAAGAACCCCACCCGGATTGTCGGGGCCCTTTCCATGATCGTTCATGAAGATGCTTCCGTAGATGAAGCTTTGGAATACCTCGTTAAAGGCTGATGGAGGGTTGCGGTGAAATCGGACTACGGCAGTGAAGACTATGGTCGCCAACTGGAAGAGACCAGAAAAGATATTGACAGCATTGACAGGCAACTCATCGCCCTCCTTTCCCGGAGACAGGATGCCGCCAAAAAGGTCGGTGAAATCAAGAAGAAAGCCGGATTAACCATACTCGATCCTGCGAGGGAACAGGAGGTGGTGAGACGTCTGATTTCTGAGAGTAGTGAAAACCTGTCCGCAGATGCCGTCAGGCATATTTTTAAGGAGATCATCTCGGCATCCAGGTCTGTCCAGGAAGCCCTCTCGGTGGCCTTTTTGGGACCTGAAGCCACCTTCTCCCATCAGGCCGCCCTATCGCTCTGTGGGCATTCCGCCTCGTTTCGAACGGCGGAAACCATTGAAGATGTCTTTTCCATGGTGGAGAAGGGTATCTGCGACCAAGGCGTGGTCCCTATTGAGAACTCATACGAGGGATCTGTCAACAATACCCTGGACCTCCTGTACAATTACGACCTGAAAATAGGGGCGGAGATTTTCCTTCGAATAAGGCATCATCTTCTGAGCAGGGCGGATGATATCTCGAAGATCAAATACCTCTATTCGCATCCTATGCCAATTGCCCAATGCCGTTCCTGGTTGAAGACACATCTTCCCGGTATGCCGATCAAGGAAGTGGCAAGCACATCGCTTGCCGCTAAATTGGCAAAGGAAGATCCAGAGTCCGGGGCCATTGGAAGCAGACTGTCCGCCGACACGTATGGATTGAATAAGCTGAGAGAAAACATTGAAGACCGCCCGGATAATGTGACCCGTTTTCTCTCTATAGGAAAGACCCAGGCCGCCTTGACCGGGAATGATAAAACATCGATCCTTTTCTTTGTCCAACACAAGCCTGGATCCCTGTTCAGGGCCCTGGAGGGCCTTGCCGCGAGAAAGATCAACATGAATCGGATCGAATCGAGGCCTATGAAAATACGAAACTGGGAGTATCTTTTTTTTGTTGACCTTGAAGGACATGAGCAGGATAGTAATGTCCGCGACGCAATTAAAGAGATGGAAGGGGCTTGTGCGTTTATGAAGAGGCTGGGATCTTACCCGGCTGCAGGAGATCCATGGGATTAAGTGTGAAATCAGGGAAACCAACAGTAGGCATCATCGGTGGCACCGGGGGAATGGGGGCATGGTTTTCAGAAATCATCCAGGCATTCGCCTCGGAGGTCTTTTGTGTGGGCCGGAAGACGGATCTTACCCCTTCGGAGGTTGCCGGCCGATGCGATATCGTGGTCATATCCGTCCCGGTTTCCGCTACCGTCCAGGTGATTCAAGAGATAGGGCCGCAGGTCTCGAAAGAGAGCCTCCTTATGGATCTCACCTCGATAAAGGCCGCTCCCCTGGATGCCATGCTGAAATACTCCGAGGCCGAGGTCATTGGTGTGCATCCGCTCTTCGGCCCGAATGCTTCCTCCGATTCAGACAGGAGGGTGGCGGTCTGTCCTGGGAGAGGAACGCGATGGATGCCGTGGCTCTCCAGGGCGCTGCATGATACAGGCATGAAAATCGTGGAGGTATCGCCGGAGAAGCATGATCACATCATGGGCCTTGTCCAGGGGGTCAACCATTTTGCAACCCTTGCTCTGGCCCTCTGTATCAGTCGGTCAGGCGTCTCGATGCACGATATTTCCAACACATCCACTCAGACATTCGAAGATAGAGTCCATCGTATCCAGTCCATGCTGGGGCAATCCGCCGGGCTTTTTGGATCACTTATCATGGATAACGACTCAGCAGACGGCTTTATTCGACAATACGTGGATGCGGCCCGGGAATTGGCCGATATAGCCAAGGCCGGGGATGAGGCCGGTTTTGGAAAGATTATAGAGAATCTGAGGGCCTATTTTGATGACAAGAGATAGATCCCCCGGCACCCATACCTACAGACATAGAATTTTCGGAAATTATTATATGGAGGTCAGGAAACAATGAAAGAGATATGGGTCAAGGCCGACCCGTGGAACAAGAAACTTGTCACAGCCGCCCTTGAGTCCGGGGCCGATGCGGTGATTGTTCCCAACGACAAGGTCTCAGAGGTAAAGGAGCTGGGGCTGATTCAGACCGTATCTGAAGATGGCGATCTTAAATGGGGAAAAGATGTGGTCTATGTTGATGTCCGCTCGACCGATGATGAGGAAGAGATCATCCGATTGACAAAGGAGATGAGGGTGATTGTCAAGACCAGTGACTGGACCATTATTCCCCTGGAAAATCTCGTTGCACAAGCCGACAATATCCTTATTGAGGTCGACAATCTGGAAGACGCGAAGACAGGCATGGGTATCCTGGAAAAGGGTGTTGACGGTCTGATCATTACCGCCGACAATCCCGTACAGGTCAAGGAGATTGTCGGAGAGATAAAATCGGATCACCAGATGGTGGACCTGGTCACACTGAAGATTGACAATATCCAGTCTCTCGGGATGGGCGATCGTGTGTGTGTTGATACCTGCACCGTGATGAATGGCGGAGAAGGGTGCCTGGTTGGGAACAGCAGTCGAGCCCTTTTTCTCATTCACGCTGAGAGCATTGAAAACCCTTATGTTTCCCCCAGGCCTTTCAGGGTAAACGCCGGCCCGGTGCATGCCTATGTGATGGTCCCCGGCGGGAAGACCCGTTATCTCTCGGAGATCAAGGCCGGGGATGAGGTCCTCAGGGTCAATGCGGAGGGACAGGCCATATCGCTGGTAGTGGGCAGGGTGAAGATTGAAAAACGACCCTTGCTCCTGATCGAGGCTATTGGACCGAACGGACCTGTGAGCACGATCCTTCAAAACGCTGAAACCATCCGGCTGGTAGATGCCGGGGGCGAGGCTGTTTCCGTTGTCAAGCTTCGGCCGGGGGATGAGGTGCTCGGGTATGTGGAAGAGGCGGCCAGACATTTCGGTCACAAGATCAATGAGACGATCACTGAGAAATGATTTGAAGAGAAGCTGTCCCGTATGATTTGTATCCCCATCATGGCCCGTGATACTGCCGAGGCTTTAAGACATATGGAAGAGGCCGGTCCCTTGGCGGATCTCATGGAGATCCGGCTGGATGTCATGGACTCCTTTGATTTGGAGGCGATCATCCGATCCGCATCAAGGCCGCTGATTATCACCTATCGTTCAAAGAGAGAGGGTGGTGAGGGCACTGCCGACAACGGCACACGGATTCGTTACCTGTGTACGGCAATAGATCTGGGCGCGGACTTCGTGGATGTGGAGTATACACTACCCCTGGAGGTGAGAAGCGAGATCTTCCGCAGACGTCGATCATCAAAAATCATTCTATCGTCCCACCTCCGTTACAAGACACCCTCCGGGGAAGAATTGGAGGGGCTTTTCAAAAAGATGGCAGCGACCGGCGCGGATGTTGTCAAGATCATTGCAACGGCCAAGGAAATGGAAGACAATCTCAAGGTCCTGACGCTGATTCCACTGGCAAAGAAGCTCGGGATCGAAATCATTGCTTTTTGCATGGGGCCTCTGGGACGGCTCAGCCGTGTGGCAACCGTTCTTTTGGGTGGCTATGTCACCTTTGCCTCTCTTGAGAGGGGCCAGGAGTCCGCCGCGGGACAGATCCCCGTATCGGACATGAAAAAGATCATGGAGGCGCTTTGTTGAGGTC
>JAXHUM010000002.1:5977-58055 GCA_034189325.1 Thermodesulfobacteriota bacterium | reverse complement strand
CACGGGTTCCGCTTATGCTACGATCAGCATCGCGCACCTCAATAGAACCAGCTCGCGAAATACGTGGCAAAATTTGAGTAACAAACTGATTTGCGCAAAAAACTGCAAGATCGCGTTTATCTATATCGTACAAATTCATCTTAATGTTCCTACATTCTCTTTAGACATGGTGGTATTGTGGCCGCCTGAATCTCTTTTGTAGACTCTGACTCCCATATTTCATGAAATGTTTGCAGTTTAAGGTTACCGATCACGTTCCCTTGGCAGTAGCTACAAGGTAACACATCAAGATTTGGTCTTACCGTTAATAATGTTGTCCCTGCAAGACATCCAGGTACCTCGAGAGATTCGCAGAATCCATTAGATTTGTTCCCTGAAAGGTTAAATGGAGAATCGATCCTAATATCAGGTTTCATTTGGCACAAATTGCGCAGCTCATTTTCAAGGCACTCAACCTCGCTTAATGAATAAGCTAATAAGTCCTTAACAACATCATCATCAGCCGATCGAGGAACAAGCCTTAGAAGTGCGAAGCGCTTAACTTGTGGATAAAGTCTTTCAATAATGTCAGGGTATGATTTAATGTTGTGTCTGTTTAAGACAGTGTTAATTCCAAATGAAACGCCATAGCTGATAAGGTTATTAATTCCTTTAATGGCAGATTCATATCGGCTCCTCGTTCTATTATGAACACTTTGAGTCAGGCCATCGAGCGAGATTATCAAGTCACAATTCAATCTTGATAGCCACTGTGCCATATAAGTATCAATCATAGTGCCGTTTGTAATTAAAGTATATTCAATGCCGGTATCCTCAATGATTTGGACTAATCCTTGTAATTGAGGATGAAGCATAGGTTCTCCACCCTCAATCACAAAATTAAAAATTTCCTTTTCAGCAAATATTTCTACGACGTGCTGAAAATCTGAAAGCGACATAGTTTTTGAATAACCAGCATTCGCATTATAACAGTAAGTGCATGAACAATTACAGTTCGTCGTAACTTGAATGGATACTATTAAAGGAGCGGAAAGCGTTTTCATATACACTCTGTCTGTATCTGTTCCAAAATGGATCTATGATTGGGCGATGACTCAGCAACAACGGCAAACTCCTTCAAGTTCTGAGCATTGCAAAAATCTCGTAGAAAGCTCTCGCCTTCGGAATCTACTTCATAAATTCGGCTGTTGCCAGGATCGTAAACAAGATGGCCAAATCCTTCCTTCCTGATTCGCCAAGCTTTCATCGCAAGATAGAGATCATTCATAGAAATTCTAGGGGAATCATCCATAGTTAGTCGACGTGAGTTATAAGGATTACACATGCCGTAACAATTCAAGGCTTTATTTTCTCGCTTTGATTCTGAAATAGTCTGACTTGCCGATAGCTTATTAAGAAAAAGTTTAAAACGCATTAGTATACCTCCTTTTTTGTTGATTGTGCGATAGTCATTCAAAAAGCCAAACGATGAAACTATTCAACGCGCTCGTATTGAGGTCAAATTCGAACTTATAGATTATTTAGAGTCTACTTGCGCCTAATTAATATATGATACACTTTGATATAAACACAAGTCAACTGTTTTCATTTTTTTGCGATTCAGGATTGATCAAATAATTAGTTGACAAATATCATGACGTTAATAGAATAAATGCGTACAAAAAACTTAAAAGAGACAATCCAGAGGTTCAGCATCTTATCCTAAATATTATTATTAGCTTGAATAAAGTTATTTGAGATATTACTTATGGACAGGTTCAAATCTTTTTTATTTTCAAAAAACACGATCCCCGAAAAAAAAATACCTTATTATCTGATGTGGATTTCAAAACTCTATGCCTACCTTGAAAAGGACCTTGAGAAATCGACGACGACTGATGAGGTCGACCGCTTTTTAAGTATTCTTCAGAAAGACTATGAAGAATGGCAGATTAAACAGGCCCGAGAGGCTATACGGCTCTATTCATATTTTATTAAAACCGGGAAAAATAATGGGGAAAGAAGCGCCACATCCTATGAAGAGGCATGGAAGGAATATGCCGACCGCATGGTCAGGATGCTGCGATTGAAGCAACGGTCATATAGGACAGAACAGTCATATATGGGATGGTTACGTCAGTTTTATTCACGATTTCAGGATATTGATCCCGCTGAATTGGATACTTCTCATATGGTTGATTTTCTGACTGCCCTGGCTGTTGAAAAAGGGGTCGCCAAGGCCACCCAGAACCAGGCATTGAATGCCATCCTATTCTTTTATCGTCATGTGCTTGAAAAAGATGTCGGCGACATTCGCGATACTGTGAGGGCAGCACCCAAGAGACGCTTGCCGGTTGTCCTGAGTCTCCAGGAAGTACACCGATTGATCGATCAGTTGTCGGGTGTGAATCAGTTAATGGCACGGGTTATCTATGGTGGGGGGCTCGGAATGAATGAGTGCGCTCGCCTCAGGATCAAGGACCTCGACTTTGAGCGGAGCACCCTTTTTGTGAGATCGGGCAAGGGTGATAAAGATCGCATGACGATTATGCCTGAAAGCATTAAGACCGATCTCCAGGAGCACCTGGAAGATGTCCGGGCCCTTCATGAAAAAGATCGGGAGAAAAATCTAGCAGGCGTTTCCATGCCCAATGCCTTGGGCCGAAAATACCCAAATGCAGCCACATCGTGGGAATGGTTCTGGGTCTTTCCTTCGAAATCGCTCTCAGTGGATCCCCGATCGCATACGGTACGGCGACACCATAGGCACCCCAGCAACCTCCAAAGGGCCATAGGACCGGCCGCAAAAAGGGCGGGGATCGCCAAGCACCTGACCGTGCACACCCTGAGGCACAGCTTTGCCACGCATCTTGTGGAAAAGGGATATGATATACGCACCATCCAGGAACTCCTGGGCCATAAAAACCTTCAGACAACCATGATATATACCCATGTGGCAAAAAAGAATATTTTTGGCGTCAAAAGCCCTTTGGATATTTGAACTTTCATGGAGGCATGGTATAGGTGGGTGCGAACAGGAGCGATGGAAATGGAGGCCCTGTTGGGAAGAAGGAGGCCGGCTTCCGCGTTTGTTATGATTTCTTATTATGATCATTACATTGAATGAGGAGACCCAGATGGATTTTGAATTAAGCGAAGAGCACAAAATGATTCAGCAAAATGTCCGCCAGTTCATGGTCAAGGAGATCGCGCCGTTGGCGGAACAGATCGATGAGGAGGACCAATTCCCCCCAGGTATCTGGAAAAAGATGGGGGACCTCGGGTTTTTGGGTGTATCTATCGATGAGAAATACGGGGGGTCCGGTTTTGATCTGCTGGCAGCAGTCCTTATTATCGAGCAGATGGCTCGGGTCTGCCCGGGCCTGGCCCTTTCGTTCGGGGCCCATTCCAACCTTTGCTGTGACAACATTCACAGGAATGCCGATGAAGAGCAAAAGATGAAGTACCTCCCTGGGCTCTGTTCCGGGGACCTGATAGGATGCCTGGCCCTGACCGAGCCCAACGCAGGTTCCGACGCCGTGAGCATACGGACGAACGCTGTCAGAGACGGCGACCATTTTGTCCTGAACGGGTCCAAGATGTTTATCACGAACGCGCCCGTGGGGAATGTGTTTGTCACCTATGCCAAGACCAGCCCTGAAAAAAGGGCCCAAGGCATTACCGCCTTTATTGTTGAGAATGAATTTCCAGGACTCACCCTTCCGCCGAAGTTGAAGAAAATGTCCAACAGGGGCTCTCCAACAGGGGAGATGATTTTTGAAGATTGCAGGGTGCCGGTCGAGAACGTCGAGGGTGTGGTCGACGGCGGTATCAATGTCATGATGAGCGGGCTGGATGTGGAAAGGGCCTTTTTTGCCGGCGAACCCCTTGGGATCGCCCAGGGGGCCTTTGAACTGGGCCTCCAATACTCCAAGGAGAGAGAGCAGTTCGGCGAACCGATCTGCAACTTCCAGATGACCAAGACAAAACTGGCGGATATGTACGTGGAGGTCGAGGCTGCCAGAGGACTTGTCTACCGGGCGGCTGTCCTGGCGGACCAGGCTGATCGAGGCGGCAAGGGAACAGAGGTCCACAAGCTGTCCGCTTCAGCCATGTTGTTTGCCGGTGAGACAGCTACGCGCGTGGCTGCCAGCGCCATGCAGATCCATGGGGGATACGGCTATATGCTGGAATATCCCATTAACAGGTTCTACAGGGACGCCAAGTTCTATGAAGTGGGGGCCGGCACCTCCGAGATCCGCCGCCTGGTCATTGCCGATGAGATCATCCGAAGGGGTCTTGAATATGTTTAGATAGAACAGAGTGTGCTCAAGTCGGAGACATCATCTTTTTTCGCCTCCCCAGCAAGAGCCGAAGGAACGGCCCCTGCGGGGTAATTGATAGGTTTATTTGCCCTTGAATACAGGCTTGCGTTTTTCAGCGAATGCCGCAAGCGCCTCGAGACGATCTTCTGTGGGGATCGTGATCTCATAGGCCTTGGATTCCAGAGGCAGGGCCACCCCGAGACTGCATTCAGACCCATAGTTGATGGCGAATTTGGCCTGTTGCACCCCAATAGGACCGTTCTTTGTGATCTCGGCCGCCAGTGCCGTGGCCGCGTCCATGAGCTTGTCCGGTTCTACGACTTGGCTGACAAGACCGATTTCCAGGGCTGTTTGGGCAGTGATGCGCCGCGCCGTGTAAATCAGCTCTTTGGCCTTGGCCACACCCACGATCCTCGGCAGACGCTGCGTGCCGCCGCCGCCTGGGATAATCGCCAGGCTCGTCTCAGTGAGCCCCATAAGGGCATTTGTCGATGCAATACGGAGGTCGGCGGCAAGGGAAAGCTCGGTGCCCCCTCCAAAGGCAAAGCCGTTGATGGCGGCAATAACCGGGACCCGGGCGTACTCAACCGTGATCATGGTCTGACGGACAGTGGCGATAAAACGGCGGACCTGATCGTCGGTAAGAGTCCTCCTTTCTATGAGGTCGGCCCCTGCGGAAAAGGACGCCTTTTTCCCTTCCGGTGGTGGGGCCCCTGTGATGATAATGACCCGCACAGACATGTCGAAGTTGGACTCTTTGACCACCCTGTCGAGGGTCTCGATCATGTCAAAATTCATGCAGTTCATTGCCTCCGGACGATTCATGGTGAGCGTCAGGATGCCGTCGTCCGTCTTTTCCTGCAATATGACCTCAGACATTTTCAATCCTCCCTTTCTTAGATGTGCATGTTTTCATGAAGTCTACCAATATTGTTCCCTTATGGGGCCGTAGGGCTCTCCTTTGTCTTCCCGGGTTGTTTCAAGACTCGGCAAAATCTTAAATAGAATCGCAAAGAACCGCTAAAACTTAAAGTTGCCGAAATTCGACTCCTGTATCGGCTGTAACAGAGACACCTCAAAGGCCGTGGCCAGGGCATCGCGGGAATCCCTTAACGGTATGGTCCCATCGTTGAAAAGACGGGCCTCCAGGTAAAAGGGGTGGGCCTCCCGAGCATACTTGTCCTTCATCATCTGTTCAAACTTCTCCACCTCTTCCTCGTCCATGGCCTCTCCTCTCCGTTTGGCGTTGGCCCGTTCAAGGCTGGTGAGGATAAAGGCGGCTGTTCTGCCGGACATAACCGATGTCCTGCCCCGTATGGTATGGAAGAGGAACCTGGGGTCATAGGCCCTGCCGCACATTCCGTAGTTTGCGGCCCCGTGATCCGGACCGATCACCCACTGGATCTTCGGGACATTGGCGCATGCACAGGCCCTGACCATGTCGGAGCCGTACTTGCCTATACCGGCGTATTCCTCCTTGGTCCCCACCATATACCCCGGCGAGTTTTGTATGTAGAGAATGGGGATCTTCTGTGTGCAGCATCGTATCACCCATTCAGCGGCCTTTCTGGCGGCGTCCACAAAGATAACGCCGTTGCTGTTGCTCGCCACAACGCCTACAGGGATCCCCTTGAGGTGCATCTTACCGCAGACAATGTTGTCGCCTCGCCCCACATTGTAGTTCCGCTTGTACTCCATGAATTCGCTGTCATCGGCAATGCATCGGATCACCTCCCGCACATTGATTCCCCTGTAGGAATCCTTTGGTAAAACGCCGTAGAGATTGTCGATAGGAATTTTAGGCTCTTTTGGCTCGCGACGCTCAATATGCAGGCTTTGTTTGGGGTCGCAAGATAACAATTCCCTCAATTTTTCAATGCCCTCGTCCTGGGACTTGACAAAGTGGTCGGCGCCGCCGGAAATACCAGTGTGGACCTTCGCGCCCCCCAGGTCCTCCATGGTCACCTCTTCTCCAATGGCGGACTTCACCATGGGCGGGCCGCCCAGGAAGGAATAGGCGAGCTTGTCTATCATAATCGATTCACAGGCAAGATAGACGATATAGGCCCCTCCGGCCGTGTTCCCGCCCGTGCTCAATGTGTATTGTTTCAGGCCCTTTGCCGACATCCTGCACATGTTATAAAAAAATCGGCCGAACTGTCCCTGGCCCGGGAAGACCCTGTCCTGCATAGGCAGGTAACCCCCTGCGGAATCGGCGATATAGACACAGGGGATACCACTGGCGTCGGCTATGTTCTGGGCCCGTAGGTGCTTCTTGCAATTAATGGGAAAGTAGGCCCCCGCCTTGACGCGGCTGTCATTGGCGATGACCATAACCCAGTTGTCGTGCACTCTGCCCAATCCCGTAACCAGGCCGGCGCTTGGGACATCTTTCGCTGTTTCGTAGTTCATGCCGAAGCCGGCACCCCTGCTGAGTTCCATAAAATCGGTCCCCGGATCAATGAGTTGTTTGATGAGCTGTCGAACAGGTTTTTTGCCCTGTTTTTTGAGACGCTCAACTTGGGCCTCGCCACCCGGCATGTAGGCCTTCTCCCACAACTCAGAGATTTTCTCTTCTTCTTTGAACCAATGGGCCCTGTTTTCATCGAACTCCATCTCCTTTTTTCGCTTGAGCGATTCTTTTTTGTCCGGCATCCCACCCTCCTTTTCTGTCATGGATTTAGTCGTAATTGATAAAGTTAGTCGGTTTACTCATCTTGTGAGGTGTTTGGTGGCCTCTTTCCGCAAAGGCATTTCATGATATAGGAGGCCACGACCTCTCCTTTCTGAATCTAAGCATGCCATGGGCGATACAACCCTCCAAGGCAGTCTTGGCAACATATCTGGTATCGGTTGAAGATTTCCGTCTCAGTGATGGTCCTTAAAGGGAAAACAGGCTTTTCATCCACTGAGTGATCCTCCAAGGACTTATATTCCTCTCCTATTTTTCTCCCCTTTTATAAAAGTCCTTACCCCTGGATCGGGAACGTGCTGCTCTGGTTCTCCGGACAATTTACTGAAATGAAGAATACGAACCGATTGGTAAATTACACAACCCATAAGCAATAGGCAACCCATTATAGGCCGCTCTTGCCATGGAGCAGAGGTTTTTCCTCCTTGAGAATACTTCTCGTGGGAGAAATGCCTCCACAGGATTGACATTTCATAACCTGTTCTGTATGTCCTTTTCCATGGAAAGACCTTTCAGATTTCTGGGACGTATCTCCAAAGACTTCCACCCCCTCAAGCGATATTTCATCAGGAATCGGTGGTCTCTCGCGCTGGGATTCGTGTGCCTCCTATTGGTGGACTTCCTTCAACTCCTCATTCCCCAGGTCATTAAGCGGGCGGTCGACCTCTTGACCGTCAGGGCCGGCACGCAAGAGCTCTTACTCAAGCACGGCCTCGCTATTCTGGCAATTGCCTCGTTGATTGCCCTGTTCCGGTACGTGTGGAGGCACCTTATCCTGGGTCACGCGAGGGTGGTGGAAAAGGGCCTGAGACGAGATCTCTACGAACATCTCCAGAAGCTCTCCTTTTCCTTTTACCAGAGGACAAAAAGCGGTGACATTATGGCCATGGCGGTGAATGATCTGAATGCGATTCGTATGGCCGCCGGCATGGGTATCGTCGCCCTGACCGATGGGATAGTCCTGGGGACTGCCGCCATCGGATTCATGATGTCGATCAGCACCCGATTGACCCTCATTTCCCTTATTCCGGCCCCTGTCATCATCCTTTTTTCCTGGACCCTGACACGGCGGATGTCCTCCGGCTTCGAGCGTGTCCAGGACACCTTCTCACACCTTACCGAACAGGTCAGGGAGGCCTTTGCCGGTATCAGGGTCATCAAGACCTATGGCCGGGAGGAGTGGGAAAAGGATCGAGTAGAGAAGGAGGGCCGGAAGTACATTCGTGAAAACATGGACCTGGCCAGGACCCTTGCCCTCTTTTTTCCCATGATGGCAATCTTTACCAACCTGGGAATTGCCGTCGTCATCTGGCTCGGCGGACGTCTGACCATTCTGGGAGACATCAGTACGGGCGATTTTGTTGCCTTTATCAGTTACCTCAATCTCCTCACCTGGCCTATGATGGCCATGGGTTGGGTCACCAATCTCATCCAGAGGGGGTCCGCGTCTATGCGCCGAATCAATAGGATCCTGGATGAGACCCCTGAGATTCAAGACCCTGCCCAGCCCATAGAGGATGGGGAAATCAAAGGTGAGATTCGTGTGAGGGGCCTTGATTTCACCTACCCCGGACATGAACATAACACCCTAAAAGACATCTCGTTACGGATCGCCCCGGGCGAAACAGTGGCGTTGATCGGTCGTGTCGGCACCGGAAAGACCACCCTCCTTCATCTTATACCGCGCCTGATCGACCCTCCCGAACAGACCCTCTTTGTCGACGGCATGGATATCCGTCGTATTCCGCTGAAGAGGCTCAGAGAAAACATAGGCTTTGTGTCCCAGGAGATCATTATTTTCTCGGATACTGTCCGGAACAATGTCCTTTTCGGCCGCGAGGACGTCTCTGACGACACCCTTGAAAGGGCCCTTGTTACGGCTGGTATCCAGGATGATATTGAGGCCCTTGAACAGGGATTGGACACGAGACTGGGGGAGAGAGGGGTGACCCTTTCCGGCGGACAGAGACAGCGTCTGACCATTGCCCGGGCCCTGATCCAGGATCCACCGATCCTGATCCTCGACGATGCCCTTTCCATGGTGGACACATTGACCGAAGAGAGAATACTGAACAATATCTATGAATTAAGAAGGAATAGGACAACGCTCATTGTCTCCCACAGGACCTCGACGATCAGTATGGCCGATCGGATCATAGTGATGGATGGCGGTAGGATCGCCGAGCAGGGGACACATGGGGACCTGATCAAGCGGGAAGGGATGTATGCCAGGATCTATCAAAGGCACTTTATTGAAAGAGAACTGGAAAAGGAGTTCACCTAAACATGTTTGGGGAGTACGGATACATCGAAAAGGGTCGGCTCGGAAAACCCTATGATATCAAGCTGCTTAAACGGCTTGCCCTCTATGCCCTCGCCTACAAGACCCGCATCCTCGTCGCCCTTGTGCTGGCTGTCGTGGTTACCCTCCTGGACCTGGCAGCCCCCTATCTCTCCAAGATAGCGATTGACCGCTATATTCTCGCCTCATGGTATCGTGTGGATCTGGACGGACAAGGAGAGAAGGCCTTGGAATTCACCAGGCAATACGGGCATCTGGTGGAGAAAAACAGGGAAAACGATCTCGCGGTCATTTCCAGCCTGGATATCAAAGAGATTGACCCGGCACAACTGCATATGTACAGGTCACTGGGGATTATTACCACGGAACGATTCTACAGATCTATGGAAGAGAATCCAGAGGTCACGGCCCTATTGGAAACAGGCCTGCCCTTTTATGAGATGAGGGATCGAGGCATCCTGATTCCCTACTCAGCTATTGATTCCATGGACAGAGAAGATCTCCTCAAACTGAGAGCCCGAGACATTCATGGCGTCTTCATGATCGGCTCCCTATTCCTGGTCTTAATCCTCTTGTCCTTCGGGATCAGCTATGTCGAGTACTATACCCTTGAATACGCCGGGCAACATATCATGCAGGACATAAGGCTTGAACTCTTCAGTCGTATAGAGCATCAGGCCATCCGTTTTTTTGACAGGCATCCGATTGGACGCCTCGTCACCCGGGTGACCAATGATGTGGAAAATCTCAACGAGATGTTTAAGTCCGTCTTCGTGACCCTGTTGAAGGACTTCTTTCTTCTGACCGGTATCCTGGCTGTGCTGCTATACCTCAACTGGAGACTGGCCCTTGTCTCTTTTCTAATCCTCCCCTTTATCTTCGGTCTTGCCTTTCTGTTCAGCAAACTGGCAAGGCAGGCATTCAGAGAACTCAGGGCCACGGTTGCCAGGATCAACGCGTTTCTCCAGGAGCGCCTTTCCGGCATGAGTGCTATCCAACTCTTTGCCACCGAAAAATTTCAGATGGACGCCTTTGACCGGATCAATCACAAAAACTACCTGGCCGGCATGAAACAGATCAAGGTATTCTCCCTTTTCATGCCGCTCATGGAACTCCTCTCCTCTCTGGCCGTCGCCCTCCTCATCTGGTACGGGGGCGGTCGCGTTATTGAGGAACAGCTCAGCCTGGGCGCGCTCGTGGCCTTTATCAGTTATATCCAGATGTTTTTCAAGCCTATCCGGGATATCTCGGAGAAGTACAATATTATGCAGGCGGCCATGGCCTCCACCGAACGCATCTTTGAGTTTATCGACCACAAGGAGATCATTCCCGAGCCTGAATCCCCGAAAGCGCCTGATGATGTGAAGGGAGAACTGAGCTTTCAGGGAGTCTCATTTTCATACCAGGAAGGGGTCCCTGTTCTCGAAGATATCTCCTTTGACGTGAACCCGGGAGAGATGATCGCCGTTGTGGGCGCCACAGGCTCGGGAAAGACCACGCTCGTCAACCTCGTCGAACGATTGTACGATCCTGACAAGGGCAGGGTCCTCCTTGATTCTGTCGACCTGAGGCAGTGGCCGAAAAACCGTCTTCGATCCCATATGGGGTTTTGCATGCAGGATGTCTTTCTCTTTTCCGGGAGCCTCTCTGAGAATATCACGTTGGGACGACCCGGTATCGGACAAAAGGAGGTTGTGAGGGCTGCGCAAAAGGTGAATGCCCTCTCTTTTGTGGAAAAGCTTCCCGAGAAATTGGAATATGAGATCGGGGAGAGGGGTTCGACCCTTTCAGGTGGCCAACGTCAACTCCTCTCCTTTGCCAGGGCCCTGGCAGCTGATCCGAAGATACTGATCCTTGACGAGGCGACCTCAAGCGTCGATCCGGAGACGGAAAGACTTATCAAAAGGGCTATATCCGAAATGACGGCCCAAAGAACCACCCTGGTTGTGGCCCACAGGCTCTCAACGATTCGAAACGCAGACAGGATCCTGGTCATGCATAAAGGTCGGATCGTCGAGCAGGGGTCCCACGAGACGCTTATGTCTCTCGAAGGGGTCTATTACAGGCTGAACAGAATCAGGGAAGCCGAAGAGTGAAATCACTGAGAAGCTTGCTTATTGGTTGACCATGTTTCCCCTTTTTCCTATAATCCGATCCACTTGCAGACTATTTTTAAGCCTTCTCAAAAGGTCCCTCCCCGGCGTCTGGGACTTCTGCAGGGCTCTCTTGAGAGGATATCAGTCAAACCCTGTTCAATGAAAGGAGAATCAAGATGAAGAAAAAAGTAACCGTTATCGGGGCTGGAAATGTGGGAGCGACAGCTGCGATGCGATTGGCTGAAAAGGAGCTGGCGGATGTTGTCATGATTGACGTGGTCGACGGTGTCCCTGCTGGAAAGGCCCTGGATCTGACAGAGGCGGCACCGGTTGAGAAGCATGATTCGAAGATCACAGGATCGACCGGCGATTACTCTGAAGCCAAGGACTCGGATATCGTTATCATTACAGCGGGCATACCGAGAAAACCGGGCATGAGCCGGGACGACCTCCTGGTGACCAACATGGGGATCATGAGTTCGGTGGTCCAAGAGGTCAAGGATGTGGCACCCAACGCCATTTTGATCATTGTCAGTAATCCCCTCGACGCCATGTGCCACGTGGCCTACGATGTGAGTGGATTCCCCAAGAACAGGGTCATCGGGATGGCCGGTGTCCTTGACTCCGCCCGTTTTCGCGCTTTCATCGCGATGGAGTTGAATGTCTCTGTTGAGAATACCCACGCCTTTGTCCTGGGCGGTCATGGGGATACCATGGTGCCCCTGCCTCGATACTCTACAGTCGCAGGGATCCCTATTACGGAGCTGATGTCTCCTGAACGGATCGATGCACTGGTTGAAAGGACGAGAAACGGCGGTGCGGAAATAGTCGGACTCCTGAAAACAGGGAGCGCCTACTATGCCCCCTCTTCCGCCGCAGTGGAGATGGCGGAGGCTATTTTAAAGGACAAGAAAAAGATACTTCCCTGCGCCGCCTGTCTAAACGGAGAGTATGGGATCAATGACCTGTTTATCGGGGTCCCCGTGAAGTTGGGAGAAGGTGGTGTCGAAGAGGTCGTAGAGATCACTCTCACGGATGATGAAAAAAAGGCCCTCGACCATTCGGCCCAGGCCGTACGTCAACTGGTGGATGATATCAAACGCCTGAGTAAATGATCTCCTTGCCGTGCTTCACAGATGATTTGGAAGCTGAACGTCAATAAGGCGTGGATGTCTTTCTCAAACAATGGGCAGGCAAGCCGGCATGAAAGGAATTCGGCATGGATGACTCGCACATGCTGGATCATCTTGAAGCACTGGCCCATCAACTGGGCATTGAAGTACGATATGAAAATCTCGAGAGCGAAATAGTCTTCGGATCGAGGGGAGGTCTGTGTCGAGTGAGGGACAAGCAGGTCGTTATTATAAGCACGACGGTTGACGTGGGAGAGAAGACCCGAACCCTCGGAAGGGCCCTTAAACGCTTCGATCTCAGCCGGCACTATATCAGGCCGGCCTTGCGCGATTTTTTGGAAAGGGTGTAATCGAAAGAAAAGATGGGCTTCGTGACGACTGGTAGGGCTGGCGGACCTGGCATATTTTGGTTAAAGAATGGCGGAGAGAGAGGGATTCGAACCCTCGAAAGAGCTTTCGCCCTTTACTCGCTTAGCAGGCGAGCGCCTTCAGCCGACTCGGCCATCTCTCCTCAACGTTGATTTGGCGGAGGGAGTAGGATTCGAACCCACGGTCCCTCTCGGGACAACGGTTTTCAAGACCGCCTCCTTAAACCACTCGGACATCCCTCCTGAATCGCTGCCTCAAAATAAAACATCTTAATACCTGAAAAGTGAATTGTCAAAAACTTTCATATGTGGGAAAATAAGGTTTTTTCTTGATTCGGCTCCTTCATATTCGATAGCTAGTGGAAAGGAAAATACACGATGAAAGTAGATTGCCCCAACTGTCACAAAGTCTACAACATTCCTGATGAAAAGCTCCCCGTGGGAAAGAAATTCACTATTCCTTGTCCCGCATGCAAATGGGCAATCAAGTTTGATTTGAGGGCGAAAGAGGAGCCCAAAAAGAAGGCTGTTGGCGAGGAACTGAAAAAGAAGATCCTGCAGCAGCTGACCGGAGTCCTGCCCCCAATGCCTCAGGTCGTTGTAAAAGCCAGACAAATCGTCTCTGATGAAAGCTCCGGTCTGAAGGATCTTGCCACTGCCATAGCCAGTGACCAGGCGATCACCGTCAGGGCCCTTAAGCTGGCAAACTCGGCCTTTTACGGCCTCAAGCAGAGGGTGACGTCCATCGGACATGCCTCGGTATTGCTGGGCGGCGAGGTCTTACGGGAGATCATCATCATGGCCGGAACGCAAGGCCTTTTACCGGATAAACTCAAAGGATATGAACTGGAATCCGGTGCCCTTTGGAGCCATTCACTGGCCGTTGCCATCGGTTCGAGGCTCCTCGCGGAATCGAGGTATCCTGAGTTGTCTAACGACGCTTTTACAGCAGGGCTTATTCATGATGTGGGAAAGGTCATGCTTGACGAACATGTCTTGGAGAGAAAGGATGAGATTGAGGAATTGCTAAAAGATGGAAAGACATCCTTTCTTAAGGCGGAAAAGGAGGTTTTTGGGTTTGATCACGCTGAGATCGGGTCAGAGGTTATCAACATTTGGGGTCTCCCTGAAGCCCTGAGCAGCGCCATAACCTACCATCACGACCCCTCCAACTCAGATGAAGACAGACTGGCTTTTTTGGTTCACCTGGCCGATTTTATTGCTGTTACAGGTGAAAACGATACGAGAATCGATAGTATTCTCTACGAGATGGATGAAAGGACCCTTGAATTCCTGGACCTGGATGAGGATGATATCGGCGGAATTACTGAAAAAGTCTTTCTCTATGTTGACAATGTTATGAAGAAGATCGGGAGCTGATCTAAGATCGGGCGGCCCACCGTCGGGAGAGGAGGGACAGCAATTTCACGACAGTATCTGCTCCTTCAGGTTCCATGCTCCCCATACCGCATGCCGGTGTAAGAATCGATTGTCGGGCAAGCAGATCAGGGCTGATTCCCCATTCAACCATTTGACTCAAACCAGACTCCAGTCTTGAGGAAAGTCCCTCTGACGACTCACCTTCAATCCGTTCCGAGGTCGGCACAACGCCCCAGGCCATGATGCCCCCCCCCTTCAGAAACCGCAGAACATCATCCGGGTAGAGCAGAAAGTATTCCATGTAACCGTAGGCGTCGAAGTTAATGATATCAGGAGAAGCCTCTATGATCATGGACCAATCGGTATTGCCGCAGCAATGAATGCCCACCAGGGTATCGGAATTCTCCTTGAGATAGCCGATAAACATCTGAAGCGCCTCAACGACTTCATGGCGCTGAATAGACGAAAAAGCGGATCCGAAACCGGAGAGATAGGGCTCATCCAGGAAGATCACCGTCCTTTTTCCGGACCTTCCCAGCTCCCGGACCTGCCAGAGGGCCTTTATGGCCAGACCTCTGGTCATGGCCTCGAAAAGTTCGGGATTATGGAGGATAGGCTTTCCCTCCTGATCAATGATGGCTGCCGCAAAAGTGATGGGACCGACTGTCTGCCCCTTAATGTAATCGATATTGCCTGAATCACCCTGATCGATCATCTCAAGCAACCTGTAAAGACCGGGAGCATACTCCCTGCTGATAGCAAAGTAGTCGAGGTCTTGTTCGAATAGATGATCATAAAATGTGACGAGTTCCGACCCCAGGTCTTTTTCGGTTGATAGGACGACGGATTTTTCCTGCTTGTCGATCTTCAGAAGGGGGAGATTCTCAGTGTATTGAATATTCATTCCTTCAACGTAGCTCCGTTTGACAAACTGCGGCCAGAAGGGCATCGAAGGAAAAAGATCCAGTATCTCCAGGCATGTTGCATCAACGTCAAGATAGGGGACGCTGCCTATGCCTGTTGCTTTGAAATTAAAGGGGAGATTTTTCTGAGACATGCCTTAGTTCCTGAAACCTTGTCCGCCACTCTTCCAGAATCTCCACGAGCCTTTGCTTTTTGGCCCTGACCTTATCGTCCTGGGACACAACAGGTGTGCCATTATCAGCATCCTGAGCACTTAACCGGGTAAGTCTATCGGCAGCGGTTGTGTTGTAAGGGTCTTTGATAAGGAGATCCTGATAGACGTCGATCGCCTTTTCCACGTCGCCCTGTTCGTAATATCCCTCGGCAAGATCAAGGCTCGCCCTGTCAGAAGCGCCCTCTTCGGCAATAAGGGAGATGGGCTCTTCGGCAATGTCGGGCATTACAGGCATCGGCTCAGGTTCGGCAGGGCGGATCTCCTCAAGGAGTTCTAGGGCCTCTTGATCATCGGGATAATGGGCAAGATATCGATTAAGTGAATCGAGGGCCTCTTCGTTCCGTCCCTGCCGGGCATAGAGGCCGGCTTGGAGCTTAAAAGCGGGAATCAATAGAGCGATGTCGGCCACGGCCCTTTGGAGTTCCGTTTCAGCCGGACCGATAAATCCGGATTCCATGTAAGCCTCGCTCAAGAGTGTCCGGATAGGGATATCGTTGGGGTAGATGTCCAAGGCCTTGATACACTCCCTGATGACCTCCCCTATCATTCCCTCCTCTTTCATTTTCCTTAGGATCAGGAAAAGAGTCTCACGAGAAGGACTCTGTTTCAGAACCTGGTCGATAAAATCATCTGTTTTCGTCATGAAGACCAACCTTTCGTTCAGGCTTCTTGCTTTCCCCGGTTTGCCCGGTCCCTTCAAAGACATCGGAACCATCAGGATTATGAATCTCGGTTTTCTTGAATATATACATTATCTCATCGGACTTGATCAGATTCAATTGTTTTCTTGCCACTGACTCAATGTATCCCTTATCGTGCCGGAGGCGATGCACCTCTTGCAGCAGGGCATGATTTTCTTTGTTAAGCTCATCAATGCGCCGGACCAGATCTTCCCTTTGGTCCTTCACATGGTAAAGTTGAATGAGACCACGTTCGCCAAAGGCGAGCCACGTAATGATCGCTCCTATAAAGCAAAGAGTCATTACGAGGAATTTGAGAGTTTTTGCCTTCATCACAACTCTCCTGGCTTCTCTTTTTCAGTCTCCCACCGAGCAGCGATTATAATCGAGGTCACCCCGGATTGTTTGGCAATGTCCATGACCGTGACAACCGTCTTATGCTTGACTTCTCCATCGGCCTCCAACACCAAGCGTGACAGGCCCTCTTTGTCCGTCAGTGCCTTGAGCTTTGAAGCCAGATCCTTGATGTCAACCTTTTCGCCCATCACATAGAGGCGGTCTTCCTTATCGATAATGAGGGTAATCTTATCACTGCCTCCGTCGCTTGCCCTCTTGGTCACTTTGGGCAGTTGAATCGGAAGACCGGAGGCCACGTGAAAATGGGATGTCAACATAAAAAAAATCAAAAGCAAAAACACAACATCAATAAGGGGGGTGATCCCAAGGTGTAATTCCTCTACTTTTGGTTTTCTGAATCGCATTATGCCCTAGAGTTCGAATTGCTGCAGCCTTCTATCAATTCGACCAGTCTAATGGAATTCTCTTCCATTTCAAAAATCAGAACACCCGCCTTGTCTTTGAGAAGCCGGTAACACACCAGCGTGGGTATGGCTACACACAGACCGCTCGCCGTCGTGATCAAGGCCTCGGCTATTCCTCCTGCAAGCGGGGCGGCATTGGCGATACCCTGCACGGAAATCGCCTTGAAAGTCTTGATCATTCCGGAAACCGTTCCCAGAAGGCCCAAAAGGGGCGTCAGATTGGCAATGGTAGAGAGTATTTCCACATTTTTTTCGAGAATTGTCGCCTCTCGACTTCCTCTCTCTTCAATAGCCTCCTTGACGAGCCACATTCCCTTTTGCGTGTTCTTGAGTCCGGCCAGGAAGATCTTGGCCATGGAGGATACATTGTCTTGGCAGAGGGAAATTGCCTCCGGTATCTTCCGCTCTTTTAGAAGTCTTTCCACTTGGCTGACAAATGCATCGGGAATAATATTCCGCCTTCTCAAGATCCACAATCGCTCAAAAAGCACTGCTAGGGCCAGGATCGAACAGAAGATAATGGGATACATAAAAATCCCACCCTTTAGAACGAGGTCAATCATGCCGCCTCCAATAAATTCTAAATCACTTTAATTATAATAGCATATCTTGAGTCATTCTGGAAAGTCAAAGACAATTTAGGGCGTAGGTGACCTGTTTATTATATTGGATTTCAAATGCAATAACCTAGAGTGCCGAACCTATCTCTCCGGCCACTCTCTTTGCCGCTTCTTGCGGGCTCTTCGCATCTCGGATAGGACGGCCAACAACAATATAGTCGGCCCCGTTTTTAATCGCCTCTTCCGGCGTCACGATCCTCTCTTGATCGTCCTGTCCGACGAGAGACCAGGCAGGTCGTATGCCCGGCGTCACAACAATGAGATCCCTACCGAACTCACCCTTTATCATGGCCGCTTCATGGCCCGAGCACACAACTCCGTGGCAGCCCGCCTCCTTGGCGATGCGCGCCCTGAGTAAGACGAGATTCGAGATATCTTCCGCATACTCTCCGGCATAACCGAGTCTTAACAGCTTTTTCCGATTCAGACTGGTCAGTACGGTCACTGCCAGTATTTTTAATGTCTTCGGGCTGTTTCCCGTTACTTCCTTTAGGACATCTCCTCCCTCATCGCAATGAACAGTGATAAAGTCAGGGCCGTATGCAGAGGCCGCTTTTAAGGCCCTTCTAACCGTCACGGGTATATCATGCAGCTTCAAGTCAAGGAAAATCCCGGTCCCGCCGGCCTCATGCACTGCCTTGAGTATTTTTGGGCCTTCGCTGATAAAGAGCTCAAGCCCTATTTTAAAAAGACCGATATGGCCTTTGAGGATCTCCACATATTCCATGGCCTTATCAAAGCTGGGAAAATCCAATGGAAAAATTATGCGTTCTTCAGGTCGTTTTATTGGCATTCAAAATTCCTTTCAGTCGGTCGGTTACTAAAAAAAGAAATGCTCCAAAAGAACTCCGATGTGTGTACCGATTTTGTAACGCCTGACCGGGCTCCTTGACAAGACATAAAATACAAAAAATCATGGACATGCATAGGAAAAGCAAGTATGTTTCACTGGTCGTGTATTTGAGCCACCGTAGCTCAGCAGGTAGAGCACCTCACTCGTAATGAGGATGTCTGCGGTTCAACTCCGCACGGTGGCTCCATATTTCCTAAAACGGCAAAGGCCAGGCAAACTCCAACAGGTTGTGCTGCAAGACCCCGCCGAAAAGCAGTTTTATCGGGATCCATTCGATTCTATAAAATCGTAATGAACTGCGTAAAGGGAAAAACCGTTTTTTCCGAACCTCCAAGGTTCTGATTGGGCCTCCCCTAGAAGACACTCTTTTGGGGTGGGGAAAGAAAGATGATTTTTAGGAGGAAGGGCCAATGAATGAGACAAGGGAGTTTTTCCTGTGTGACGTCTGCAAAAACAAGGACTTCAGTCCGGTCTACAATTTTTCCGTGCGGTTTCACGGGGTGAATTTCTCCAACGACCTTATCTATGATCAGCAGATTGAAGAACTCTACCAATGCACACATTGCAACAAAGTGTTCTCGAAAAATAAAATAGAGGAAGGAATTGCCAGTATAAGGAAAACGGCTAAGAAAGACTGAGATTATCCAAGATCCTTTTGATAGAACTGAAATCTGTATGACCCCAGTTCGATCGTATCAAAATCATTCAACTGCACACTGTTTTTCACGACATCTCCGTTAATCTTTAGTTTTGTCATGCCGCCGGCAAAACTAATGGCGTATCCTGAAGGTCGTTTGCTGATAGTGGCCGAAGTGGCGCCCATAAAGAGACCGGAGAGTTTGACCTCGGAATTACCCGCCTTGCCTATCCTGGTCAGTTTTTTTGTCAACTCGATCTCTCCTTCTTTGGATCCATCCAAGAAGGTCAAAACGCCGATTTTCTTGGGCTTGGCGACCCGGGGCGCAGCGGATTCCTGTTTCGCCAGGAGTTCACGCTGTTTCGCAGTGTCCAGTATCATGGTCTTGTCCAGACCGCCCTCCTTTTCGCTGCCGGGTAGGACTCCATCTTCTTTTTCAGATGCCAAGAACAGGATGACGTGCTTACCTATGTTGATCTTCTCGCTATGGCTGAGTTTATGGGAGACTATTTTCTTATCGCCGACAAATGTCCCGTTTGTGCTTTGAAGGTCCGTCAATATGAAGCTCTCACCTGTTTTATCAATCCTGGCATGAAAACCTGACACGGCGAGATTATCAATCTGAATGTCGTTTTCCGCTTCTCGGCCTATCGTCATGCTCTGTTTTACAAAGGGATATTCTCTGATTACCTGATCATTAAACAAAAGCACAAGCCTTGCCATCATTTGCCCCCCTGGATCTGATCTTTATGCTATATTTTATCGATAAGTATTTCAAAATGCAACATAAAATAGTTTCACGGCCTGATATTCTTCCTTGCTTTTTGAATACCTGCAAGCATATCCGCCACCAGGCCGCCCATTTTTCTCAAGATACCCTGTTTTTTCTGTTCAATGTCAGGCAGGTAAACGGACACAACCGTCGCATTATCATGCCCACCCCTTTTCAGGACCTCGTCGATAAAACTCCGGCAAAGGGTCTCAGGTCCATCCCCTTCTTCGACAATCCTCTTGATTTCTTCATCCAATATCAGGTCGCTGACACCGTCGGTACACAAAATATAGCGGTCATTCGGTGCGGGCTCAATTTCAAAGACTTCCGCCCGTACATCTTTGTTGGCGCCGAGATTCCTGGTCAAGATATGATTCAGAGGAGAGTGATGGGCCTCTTCTTCCGTCATAATGCCCATCTCAACCTGCTCGGCAACCACGGTGTGGTCTTTTGACAGTCTCTCAATCTCACCACCTCTGACGAGATAGATGCGGCTGTCTCCAACGTTTGCGGCAATAATCAGATCGGGCATTACCGCGAGAGCGACAATCGTGGTCCCCATGCCATGGCATTCATTATTCTCTGTCGCCATCTCAAAGACAACGCGATTGGCCAATCGGATACTGCTCAGGATATGATTGCCCGGATCCGTAAGGGAAGGATCCTTATATCCATAAAGATCCAGGTCTGATGTTTCTGATTCCTTCCATTTTCTAAAGCTCTTATTAACCAGATCAACAGCGATTCTGCTGGCCACTTCTCCGGCCAGATGGCCTCCCATGCCATCGGCTACGACATAGAGGCCTAAGTCATCATCCAGAGAAAAAGAGTCCTCATTCTCTTCTCTTTTGAGGCCTACGTCTGTTATGCCTGAAGCCCTGATACGGTCCGTTTGCACTATGTCCGCCCTATACTGATCTGAAGGTTACCCACAAGCCATAAATATAAACTTGGGATATTAAAACATTAATGTGAATAATTGAGAAAAGTTTAACAGATTTTAAGCAAGAAGTCACTGGAAAAGTCCCTAAGCTCGATTGAACTCCTGATGCTTCTCTCAAACAAAAAATACTCTTAAGTCTTTATCTCATACTGCTCCAGGTGGTAATTATCCTTTGGGATGAAAACGATCGGCTTGTTAAGCATTTTTTCCAACTCCATAAGGGTCTCTTGCTCTTCTTCCCGGATCATATCCTCGATGTCCGGATTGACCAGAACACGGACCTCCCCACTGTCGTAGGAGATGGCACACTCTCTTTCGAGGTCCCTGAACAGCTCATAACAGACTGTTTTCTTGGACTTGAGCATACCTCTTCCCTCACAGTAGAAACATGGCTCGGTGAGGATTCGTCCGAGGTTCTCACGTGTCCTTTTTCGAGTCATCTCTATAAGCCCCAAATCCGACATCGGAAGGACATTGGTTTTCGCCCTGTCCCTGTCCAATACCTCTTTGAGATTGTCAAAAACACGTTCCCTATCACCTCTCTTTTCCATGTCTATGAAGTCAATAACAATCAGTCCTCCTATATTTCTGAAACGTAATTGATAGGCGATCTCTTTGACTGCCTCAAGGTTTGTTTTTAGAATTGTCTCTTCCAGATTTCTTTTCCCTACATAGCTGCCTGTATTAACATCTATAGAGGTGAGGGCCTCCGTCATCTCAATGACAATATATCCTCCGGATTTCAGCCAGATTTTGTTATCAAGGGCCCTGGAGATTTCCATCTCAATGCCGTAGGCATCGAAAATAGGCTCGGAATCCTCGTAAAGCCCTATGGAGTGTTTCAATTTGGGGGCAAAGGCTTCTATGAATTCGGTGATCTTGGCATACTCTTCCGGTGAATCAATCACAAGGCGGTCTACCTCCCGTGTGAAGAGATCACGAACCGCCCGTAAGGAGATACTCAGGTCTTTGTGAAGGAGTCCTGGATTTGATCCTCTTTTCATTTTGTTTTGAATATCAGACCAGAGGTTCAGAAGGAACTCCATTTCGTTTTTCAGCTTCTGAGGTGGAACACCCTCACTGACGGTCCTGACAATGAATCCGAAATCATTTGACCGGGCCTCCTCCACGATAGCCTTTAATCTGTTCTTCTCATCAACATCCTCAATGCGACGAGAGACCCCTATGTGGTTGACCGTAGGCATGAGCACAAGGTGTCTGCCTGGAAGAGAAATATGCGTTGTGAGTCTGGCGCCCTTGTTTCCGAGGGGTTCTTTCGCAATTTGGACCATGATGGTCTGTCCCTGTTGAAGCAATTCTTCTATTCGAAAAGAGGTGCCCTCCATCCGGCTGGAGTTGTCAATCTCAAGATCTGAATCAACGGATGAGGGCTCGATTCTTCCCTGACTCGGCATCATCACCCTCTCCAGGTCTAGGAGATCCTTGTGTATGTCTGAGACAAAAAGAAAGCCTGTCCTGTTGAGACTGATGTCTACAAAGGCGGCCTGCATACCCGGCAGGACCCGTACGACTCTGCCCCTATAGATATTGCCCTGCAATTCCTGCCCGGTTGTTCTCTCAATATAGAGCTCCACGACAACACCGTTTTCGACAAGGGCGACTCTGGTTTCATGGGGCCTCGCGTTAATGATCAGCTCATTGGGCATCCTTGGATTTCCTCCGCAAATCTTGGGCAAAGCAACTATGAGAAGATCTGTGCGGTCTTTAGGATCTTCATCTTTTTCGACTTTGATTCTTCAAGACAAAATATGGCTTTTACTATCTCATCCGGTCTCAACTGGGGACCGGAAGTCTTTTGAATGACTAAGTCTATCCTATCGGTCGCGGCAAACTTCATAGAGGCGACCATGGGTCTGGCGTTGATTTGATGCTCACCTTTTTTGTTTCTTTTGGCAATAGAAAAACAATCTGATCTAAGGAATCTCTCAAGATCTTCCTCTTCCAGCATGGCATTGTTGCATGTGATCCTATAGTGGGTCTCAGTCAATCTCTTTTTCTTTTCTTGGGTAGAGAGTCTCTCTACGGATTTCACCGCAATACCCTCGGGGAGCTGATCATTAAGGTCTCTTTTGAGAAGAGTCGTGCTGTATGATGTATTGGTTTCAATATCAACAATCTCCTCCATGCTCTCAACGCCGACCGGTAGGGCTGAACCGAACGACAATTTGGGCATTGGATGAAAACCCTTGGAATGTTTCAGCAACAAACCTGCTCGCCTGAACGCCCTGACAAACACGCGAACAAGTTCAAGATGACTCAGGTACCCGGCATGCCCCAGTTTGGTAAAAGTGATCCTGTATCTGTGTGTCAAATCGTCGGTCCCATTGGAGGAGACCGGCCCGGTTGTTTTCAGAGATCCGCAATCGTCATAAATCACCGGATCAACCATTTTGTGGTCACACACGCCGCATTCAAGGCAGGTTTGACGACAATCGGGCGTTAACTCACTTCTCTGTGCCCTTTCCCACTCTCTTATGAAGAAACCTTTGGCGATACCAGATCGAATGTGGTCCCACGGTAAAACCTCGTCCAGGGGTCTTTCTCTCCCAAGATAGAAATGGTCGTCCACCCCCTTGCGTCTGAAGGCCTCTTCCCAGATCCCCTTTTTGAAGTGTTCTCCCCACGAGTCAAATTTTGCCCCAAGGTTCCAGGCCTCAATAATTGCAGGAGTCAATCTTCTGTCTCCTCTGGAAAGAATACCCTCAAGCCAGCTTGATTCAGCATCATTCCACCGGACCCGTACCGGGCTCTTGCGCAACTCTTTCTGAATCCATTGTATCCGCCTCAGACTTTCTTCCAGGGAGATCTGGGAGACCCACATAAAGGGGGTATGGGCTTTCGGCACAAAGGTGGAAATGCTCACATTGAGTTTGGGCTTCTTCCCCTTCCCTGCAGGGAGACGTGCTATCCTTTTGACCAGGTTTACGATACCTTCCAGATCATTATCATGTTCAAATGGGAGTCCTATCATGAAGTAGAGCTTGATGAGATTCCATCCGGCATCATAAACCGACTGGGCAGTTTGTAGTATATCATCCTCGGTCAATCCTTTATTTATGATCCGTCTCAGCCGATCACTTCCCGCCTCCGGAGCCAGGGTGAAACCTGTTTTTCTCACCCTTTTGATCTGTTCCATGAGTGAAGAATCCAGGCTCTCAACTCTCAAGGAGGGTAGGCTGATTGCTGTCTTCAGATGGGTCTGCTTATCCATAAGGACCTTGACAAGTTCGAGAATACAGGAGTAATCCCCGGAACTGAGGGATAGAAGAGAAAGATCATCATATCCGGTGAGTCGAAGGGCCTTCTCCGCCTTTTCGAGGACCACGGAGGGCGATCGCTCTCGCACTGGGCGATATATCATCCCTGCCTGGCAGAAACGACATCCACGGGTGCAACCACGACAGATCTCCACTGCCAACCGATCATGAATCAATTCGGTGAAGGGAACGACTTGACGCTCAGGATAGGGGGATTCATCAAGGTCCGGAATAATCGCTTTTTCTACAAACTGATAATCCTTAAGCAATGGTTCAACCCTGCTGATGGGTCCTTCATCTTTGTAGTGCATATGAAAAAAGGAAGGGATGTAGACCCCCCGTATAGAGCGTAGTTCATGCAAGATATCCTTTTTGGAGACCGGTTGATTCCGTTTTGCTCTCCGTACGGTCTCGCAAATTTCCGGGAGGGCTTTTTCCCCATCACCGATCAGCATGACGTCAAAGACTTCAGCCATGGGTTCAGGATTGAAACACACGGGACCTCCCGCTATGATTAAAGGTTGGCTATCACCTCTTTCAGATGATAGAAGCGTTATCCCAGAAAGATCCAGCATGTTCAAAACATTGGTGTAGCAGAGTTCATGTTGAAGACTGAATCCCACAATATCGAAACTGGACAAGGGACGGTTCGATTCAAGGGTGGTGAGGGCAATCTTGTGGGTCCGAATGTGCTGTTCAAGGTCCGGCCAGGGCGCAAAGGCCCTCTCAGCGGACATCCAGTGGTGTTTATTGAGAACATGATACAGAATCTTGAGTCCGACGTGAGACATACCCACCTCATACGTATCTGGGAAAGCAAGTGCGATCGACACCTCCGTTGATGAGGGGTCCTTCTCAATTGCATTGATCTCGCCTCCCAGGTATCGGCTTGGGCGACTAACATCTGAAAACCAACTCTTGTCTGGTAGGGATACCATTATTCTCCTTGAATCTGCTTTCCGAAGACCTCTGTCAATGACGTTCCCGTGTCCTGGATATGATATTCCATCCGGCTGTATGCAGGCGCTATAAGCCTTCCTTTATTGCAGGGTTATGAGGGGTTAGAGGTTATTAGGCCGTTGCCGTTCGAGGGCATGTGGCGAGGACACAAGGGGAACGACATTAAAATTTGCGCTCCACCCTCTGGATGATTACTGCCGGTAATTTCTCCGTGAAGGCCTTCGACTATTCTCTTAACGGTGGCCAGTCCCAAACCGGAACCTTCCTCTTTGGTCGTATAAAAGGGGGTGAACAGTTTGGAAAGGGCCTCATGATTGAATCCTGTCCCCGTATCACGGACAGTGATTCTCACCATCTCTTGCTCAGTTCCATTTGGACCCTTCTCCGTTGAGATATGCAATGTACCGCCTTCCGACATGGCGTCACGGGCGTTCAGGAGAAGATTCCACAAAGCCTGTTTGATCTGGGCTGGATCGGATCTGAGGTCAATTGTCTCATCAAGATCTGTGACGATTTTGATTCTATCTGAGAGATCCTGATTGTTTCTAAAAAGAGTAAGGGATTCTGAAATCACTTGATTCAGATTAAACTCCGAGAAATTTGCCGTCTTGGGTCTGGCATAAAACAGGAAATCGCTGATTAGATGGTTTAGCCGATTTATCTCTCTAGATACAATGTCCATAAGACGAGCATTAACATCATCCTCGTCGAGTCCGCGTTTTAACATCTGAATAGAGCCGCTGATAGACGCCATTGGATTTCTGATTTCATGAGCGATCCCTGCTGCGAGCTGACCGACCAGGGCCAAACCTTCCACCTTTTTCATTTCCTCTTCGATCTTTCTGCTCTCAGTCAAGTCCTGGAGTATGAGAATGAGGCCTTTCTCATCTTTTTTGCGAAACCCAAGGGGTGACACTGAAAGGCGAAGATAGATCTCTTGGTTCTTACCTCTGGAATAGGGGAAATCAATAAACGAGCGACCTTTTTTTGATCTTTCATTTGTCTTTACGTTCAATTGTGAGAGGTAATCCTTTAGAAAAGGGAGACTCTCATCTATTGGGTGTCCTGTTGCAGCATCAGCCTTCATCTCCAGGATCTCCTCGGCTGCAGGATTGAAGAGGATAATTCTGTCATAATGATCCAACACAATAAGGGCTGATTTGATACTCTTTATAATGCTCTCGTTGAGGGCTTCCAGTTTTTCTATATCCGACTGTCTCGCTTTCAGCTCAGCACGGCTTTGCCTAGCTTGTTCGGATAGAAAACTGCTCAGAATAGCCACCATGTAAAAGGCCGCAATGTTCACCAGGATCTGATAGAAAATGTGGAAACTCTGGTATTCGGATGGAGAAATCTGCCTAATCCCCAACGGGTGGATAACCCCGAAATATTGGAGATCAAGGAGGAGACCATAGAAGATGCTACTGATAGACGCAATGGCGATTCCTCCTCTCCTGTAGAGGATGATGCTCCCGCCAAAAATCACAAAAATATAGAGAAATGAAAAAATACTCTCAATGCCGCCTGTAGCGAAAACAATTGCCGTAACTATCAGGACATCTATGAAAAATTGAATATAGACAAGCCACACGAGCGTCTTGGCATATTTGAACACAAGGACATAAAAAAAAGTCAGGAAATAGACTGCGGCTATGAGTAGGTAATGGAAAGTTTGGACATACTGAGAATAGGGCTTTTGTTGCTTGACAAGTACGAAGATAAAAGCCCCTAATAGAAGAGAAATAAAGACGACCCTCAAGAGCATAAGGACTTTGAGTTGACGGGCGATCTCACCTTGAGGGCGCTTTACTTCTTTCATCCTGTCACGACTACCCGAGGGCCGCGGCCATTTTGAAGATAGGCAGGTACATGGCAACGACCAATCCTCCGATAGAGCCACCGAGGAACACCATCAGCAACGGTTCTAACATGGAAGTAAGCGCATCAACCGCCACATCCACTTCATCTTCGTAGAATTCAGCAATCTTTTCAAGCATGCTATCGAGCGCTCCCGTTGCTTCTCCCACGGAAATCATCTGGACAACCATTGCCGGAAATATCTCTGTCTCCGCGAGAGGTTCAGCAATGGTCTGTCCTTCAGCAATGCTCCCTCGGACTTCATAAATAACATCTTCCAACACGACATTGCCGGAGGTCTTAGCCACCACTGTAAGGGCATCCAGGATGGGGACTCCGCTGGAGATCATTGTTCCCAACGTGCGCGTAAACCTGGCCACAGCGACTTTCTTGAGAAGAGGACCAAAGACCGGCAGTTTCAACGCAATGGCGTCAGTCTGTTTTCTCCCCCTGTCTGAGTTTCTGTACAGCTTGAACAAAAACCCCATTAGAAACAAAGCGATAACAATGTAGATGATGTTTCCTTTAATAAAATTACTCATGTTGACGACTATTTGAGTAGGCACGGGAAGGCCTGCACCCATACTACTAAACATCTCTTGAAATACCGGTATGACAAAAACAAGGATTACGGCGATAACGATTATGGCTATGCTCACGACCACCAGGGGATAAGTCATGGCCCCTTTGATTCGGGCCTTTAGTTTTTCAGCCTTTTCAATGTAGGCTGAGAGGCGCTGGAGGATGGTATCGAGTATACCGCCGACTTCTCCGGCTGCAATGAGGTTCACAAAGAGACTGTCAAATACTTTGGGGTGTTTTTTCAAGGCATCTGCTAAGCTCGATCCCCCCTCGACATCCTTGGTGACTTGTCTAAGGATATTTCTGAATGTCTTATTCTCTGTCTGATCAGCGAGTATGGTAAGGCCCTGGACAAGAGGAAGACCTGCGTCAATCATAGTAGAGAACTGTCGAGTGAAAATGACGATGTCCTTTTTTTTGATCTTCGGCTGAAGAAAGGCTACGTTTTCAAAGAGGTCTTTTGGTTTCGGTTTTATTTTCTTGACAGTAAGGTTGCGCCGCTTCAATTGAAGTCGTGCTATCTTCTCACTCGCTGCCTCCAGCTCGCCTTTTAGAACTTTCCCCCTTCTGGTTTCTGCAACCCAATT
This sequence comes from Thermodesulfobacteriota bacterium, assembly GCA_034189325.1. GTDB lineage: Bacteria > Desulfobacterota > DSM-4660 > Desulfatiglandales > Desulfatiglandaceae > JAXHUM01. The sequence continues at coordinate 30,052 of JAXHUM010000002.1, read as the reverse complement.
ATAGACCTGCATAAGAATCCCCCCTATGCCTTTCCGTCGTTGACAAATATAATGATGCGCGCGAACCTAGACCAGGCCTGATACATGCATAATCATCTACCACACTCTCTTTGGCTATAGAAAAAAAATGCCCCCGAGCGTCTTTACCCAAAGGCATTTACCAGCACCAACCCACAGATATTCTCAATGTCCAATCTCCGCTCTACAGGGGAAAATGGACTTTCGAAGCACTACGCACCTCCTCGGCTTTCTTTCCCCTTGCCGTGATCTTCAAGGGGACGGAGTGTTTGAGAGGCCCCGAAAATGATCCTTCATGGATGGGCGCTTTGCGTATCAACCGTCGGTAACCCGGCGATCATGGCCGATGTGGCTTTAGACCCGTAGTTTTGCGTCGACGCCTTTCGCCGTCTTTGCCTTTTCTCAGCGCAATCATCTTTTCATAATGATATTAAAAATAGGCCCATTTGTCAACAGATTTTGGCATTATATTTAGTCCTATTATATATAAATTAACTAATACTTAAATAAATTATATGTACATGACAATAGTTTTGTCTCGTGTATTCTGTTTTCTATTCTCTTTTCCAGGACAATCTCTCAGCGTGGGTCTGTCGTAATCAACCAAACCCGCACTTTGGCCCCGCTTTTCAGCGGTGAGGAAGAGATGTGTGAGTAAAAATATCAGATTCTCGAGAGGATCATTTGCGCCAGAATTCAGGTAGAAAAAGGACAATGACAGTGTATATCTCCAGGCGTCCGAGTAACATGCACAAAACCAAGACCCATTTTCCCGCCAAAGGGACCGCCGAGTAGTTGTGGACGGGACCTACAGTGCCGAAACCGGGCCCAATATTTCCAATGGATGCAGCAACAGATGCAAAGGCGGAGAATATATCAAGTCCCATAAAGGACATGATAAAAGTGCCTATAACGAAAAGGATCATATACAGTGTGAAAAACCCCCAGATGCTGCTGAGTATCTCGGCCGAGACCGGCCTTCCCTCTAGCTTGATGACGGTTACGGCATGGGGATGGATAATGCGGAAGACCTCTTTGTAGCTCTGTCTGAAAAGGAGCATGACTCGCATTATTTTAATCCCACCGCCGGTGGATCCGGCCATTGCGCCGAGAAACATACAAACAAGAAGAATCGCTTGTGACAAAGGCGGCCATTTTGCGTAATCTGCAGTCACAAAACCGGTCGTGGTAATAATGGAGCTCACTTGGAAGGTTGCGTGCATAAGGGCATCGAAAAAAGAATGGTATAGTGCCCCATGAATGTCAAATGCAATAGAAAGGGCAAATATGCCTGTCAGGATAAGAAAGGTTCTGCACTCGGAATTCTGGTAAAAAGAGCTCACATTTCCTTTTATCATCCTATAATGAAGTGAGAAATTAATCCCTGCAAGCATCATGAAGACAATCAAGACGATCTGGAGGTATGGCGTACCAAAATAGGCAATACTGGCGTTTTTTGTGGAAAAACCGCCCGTAGGCATTGAGCAGAACGCGTGGCAGACGGCATCGAAAAGTGACATGCCCCCAGCAAAAAGAAGGATTACTTCTACTAGGGTAATAAGCACATAGACCTTCCACAAGGTCTTTGCCGTTTCTGATATCCTCGGCTTGAGTTTGTCGACCAGAGGGCCTGGAATCTCGGCCTTGTAGAGCTGCATCCCACCAACGCCCAGAAATGGAAGGATTGCGATAGATAGGACGATAATCCCCATTCCTCCAAGCCACTGCGTCTGACTCCTCCAAAAGAGGATCCCCTCTGGAAGCCCTTCAATATCGGCCAACACAGAGGAACCGGTTGTTGTAAAACCGGACATGGATTCAAAATAGGCGTCAGTGAAATCGGGTATTGAGCCCGAAAAAAGAAAGGGCAGAGTCCCGACCAGACCCGACATGATCCAGCCGAGGGTCACGACTGTCACACCATCTCGGTGGTTTAGGTGCACCTCTTTATGATGTCTTGTCGACAAATAAAGGACAATTCCGACACCTGAGGTGATGATCATTGAAAGACCGAGAGAGTATGCGCTCCCATCATCATAAATCAGAGAGACGATGAGAGGCGCAGCCATGGAAATGCCCAGGAATAGAATCAGTAAGCCGGTAAAGCGAGTTATAATCAAAAAATGCATCAGAAATATTCCAGCTTTACGGTAAGAAGCTTTTCCAGTTTAGGGACCACTTCTTGAAGCGCAAAGATGATAAGACGGTCTTGGGGAAGGATGATGCTGTCTCCCGTTGGGATAATGACATGTTCTCCCCTGACGATTGTCCCGACAATGGCGCCTTTGGGGAATTTTATCTTTGATAGGGGGGTATTTGTGATGCCGGATGTTTCCAGGGCCTCGGCTTCGATAGCCTCAGCGTGCTCTCCCTTCAGGGGGGCCACGGAAATAATCTTTCCGCGTCTGATGTATTGAAGAATAGCCCGGACCGCAGATAGTCGTGGGCTGACGACAGTGTCAATACCTATGGCGGAAACAAGCGGAATATAGCTTAGCTTGCTGACCCGTGTAATGCTTCTTTTGGCCCCGAGGCCTTTGGCAAGCAACGAAATCAACACGTTGCTTTCTTCATCCCCCGTAATGGCAACGATGATATCGACATCGGCAACATTTTCCTCCTGGAGTAGATCTCTATCCGTGCCATCCCCATGAATCACAATGACCCTTTCGAGCCTTTCTGCAAGGGTCGCACAGACCTCCCTGTCCTTGTCGATGATTTTCGCATTGATTTTTCTATGATCCAGCGCCGTTGCCAGATCCGTTCCGGTCTGTCCCGCGCCGATGATGATGACTCTTCTCAGGGTCTCTTCTTTCGTTTTAAAAAGGCGGAGTGCATCGTTTAAATCGTTGCTCCTGACAACAACATACAGCAAGTCATCGGCCATGATAGTATCCCTGCCGTCCGGTATAACCACCTGATCACCCCTCACAATGGCGCCTATAAGTAGTTTTTCACCACGTTCCTTTAAAGTGGATAATTTTCGACCGGCAAGGGGAGAATCTCCTGGTATAGTCAGACCGATGAGTTTTACTCTTCCCTCTACAAAATCGATCACCTCGGTAGTGCCCGGTATTTCCATCAAGCTCTGGATGGTCTTTACCATCAGTGATTGCGGGTTAATAATATGGTCTATCCCAAGGAGGTCCTGACTAAACAACCCAACCTCCTCCATGTATTCTTGATTCCTCACACGAGCGATTTTGACCATGTATTGATTAAGGTTTTTCCCAAGGAGACAGGCTATCAGATTGACTTCATCAGAATCCGTGGCAGCAACAAACAGGTCTGCCTCTCTGATCCCGGCCGTCTTGAGTAAACCGGGGCTTGTACCCGAGCCAAGATAGGCCTGGACATCGAGATTTTCAGTAACCCTTTTGATTTTTTCGTTGTCTTGGTCAATTAAGACCACATCATGACCTTCTTCCGAAAGGCGCTGGGTGATATGGAAGCCTACTTCGCCTGCGCCGACAATGATTATTTTCATGGCTATTCCGGCCCTAAAATAGATGTGTAATAAAGGCTATAGGCCTTTCAGGAATACTAGTTAATAGAGTAAAATGAAAAAGTCAACATACCCCTTCAGCGCAAAGAGATCCTAACTGTTGAAGGTTTCATAAAAATAGGACAAGACAGTAATGACGCCCCATCACTCCTAAAGGTAAAGTGGCTCGGACAGTTATCTGAGAATGGTTGTGGACAACAATGCGCCGGAATGATATAGAAGATGACATACTGTTTGAAGTCCATCCATAAATGGTCTTTTTGCCCAATCTCTGCTTTATGCTATAAATAATCCTTGGAATATTAAACAGATGCATCCAGGTTCACTCTTCTCCGTCTTGATCTTGATCTCCCGACCGAGCAGGCGAGACTCCCGCAATCCTCATTCATGGAGACTTTTGGAATCACTCCTTTTCAAGAAGTCCCTTCAAGGAGGTTCCTGATATGAGCAATCCCTCCGAACCAGCTCAGGTCAAACTCATCTCGAGCATTTTCTCAGCTGAAAAAGATCTCTTAGAAGAAATCCAAAGTGAGCTTTCAAAGATATTCGGTGATTTTGATTGGATCAGCCCGGAACTCCTTTTTGACCGCACGCGGTATTATGAAAAAGAAATGGGTTGGCCCCTCCACCGCCGCCTTATTTCTTTCTCAGAGTTGTTATCTGCTGATTCCCTTGTCGATGCAAAACTAAAGACCAATCGACTTGAGCAGCAATATCTGAAGGATAGGAACAGGAGAGTCAATATAGATCCTGGCATCATTTCGGCAGAAAGAATGGTCTTGGCCACGGGGAAGAATTATATTCATAGGATCTATCTCTCAAAAGGCATTTTTGCAGACCCTACTCTCATCTTTCAAAGGGGTAGCTTCAGGCCTCTCAAATGGACCTACCCGGATTACTCTGAAGCTGGAATGATATCCTATTTTAATGAAATTAGGGAGCGCTATATGAATCAACTCAAGGAGGTGAGACGCATTGGTTAAAAGTATGACAGCCTATGGAAGGGGGGAATACGAGCATGAAGATGACCGATTCATCGCTGAAATCAAATCTCTGAATAATCGCTATAGAGATATTGTTCTGAGAACCCCTAAGGAATTCCAGTCCCTGGATAATGAACTCAGATCTATCATTTCCTCAAGGGTCAGAAGGGGACGAGTAGAAGTCTCCCTAAAAATCGAGAATGGTGGGAAGGCGGCCCCCTATGACCTGGAACTAAACATGCCCCTTGCACATGAATATTTCAAGATATTTGATCAGTTGACCGCGCAATTTGGAATTGAACGTAAGATTAGCCTTGAGGCTTTCTGCCAGTTGAAAGATGTGATTTTGGCCAGGCCCCTGCAGAAGGACATCCAAACCGTCGCCTCGGGCTTCAAAGAGGTCCTCAAAAATGCCCTTGATTCACTGGAAGAAATGAAGATGAAGGAAGGGGCGGCAATCCAGGCAGATTTTTCTTTTAGACTTGGCCTATTAGAAGAGGATCTCCAAAGAATCGAAAACCGGGCACCTGAGCTGATCACACTATACCGTAAGAGACTTGAAGAAAAGATGGAACAAATTTCAAAGGATATCGCCGTGGATGAGGAGCGTATTTTCCAGGAGATCACTCTTTTCGCTGATCGATCGGATATTTCAGAGGAGCTTGTTCGATTGAAGAGCCATATAAAACAGTTTCGCGACTATCAGACCCTTGACGACGCATTGGGAAGAAGACTCGAATTCCTGATCCAAGAGATGCACAGAGAAGCCAATACGCTAAGTGTAAAAGCCTCAGATTCTTCCATCTCAAAAATAGTCGTAGAAATGAAAACTGAATTGGAAAAATTAAGAGAACAGGTCCAGAATGTTGAATAAGAGGAGGTCTTCATATGAGTTCCAAACTCGTTAGCATCGGTTTTGGCAATTCGGTTGTTTCCAGGAGGGTCGTAGCCATTATATCTCCCAACGCAGCCCCCATTAAGCGTTTACGCGACGAGGCCCGCGAGGAAAAAAGACTGATAGATGCCACACAAGGAAGGCGAACCAGATCGGTCATTATCACAGACAGCAACCACGTTGTGTTATCAGCAATCCAGTCCGAGACGATTGCCCAGAGATTCAGCCCTGACTGTACTTTGGGCAGAGAAGACATGGAAGAAGAATAGATATGGAGGGCCGGATCTTTGTGATTTCCGGACCGTCTGGGACCGGTAAATCAAGCATCATAAAGGCTCTGAGAAATCAGGTGAATGGGCTGGGTTATACCATTTCTCATACAACCCGTGCACCCAGAAGCACTGAACAAGAGGGAGTAGACTATCATTTCGTAGACAGAGACAGGTTTCTGAGGATGATCGATTCAGAAGGCTTTGTGGAGTGGGCCGAGGTCTATGGGCATCTTTATGGGACTTCTTTTTGCAGCCTCAATGAGCAGATGTCCGAAGGATCAGATGTGCTCCTGGATATCGATTCCCAAGGTGCGGATCATGTCAGGAGCCGTTTTGAGTCAAGTGTGCTCGTCTATGTACTTCCACCATCTCTGGAGGTACTGGAAAAGAGGCTAAGGGAACGAGGTACGGATGATGAAAACACTATCTCAAGAAGGATGGATGAAGCCATCAGGGAGATAAAGAACTGCACGCGGTATGATTATGTTATCATTAATGAGGATTTGGAGTGTGCCATTGAGCACACCAAAGCTATCGTGGTCAGTGATAGGTGCCGAACAAAACGGAATGAACGCCTCATTAGGGACCGGTTCGGAATCAGAGTCCCATAGATGGACGATGCAAGATAAGAAATATAAGATATAAAATCGCATCTCCAGGGGAGATGCGATAAAAGTCCTTACAAGGGCCCGGGCAAGGCCCGGAAGCCCAAAAAATATACTTCTGTTTCTATACGCAACCAGTAGGTTTCGGCAAGCCCGCCATTTTACAGGCACCCTTGCCCGGTCCTGATGGAAACAATTCGTAGATGTACTTCAGTTTGAAACCGGTAACCTTGCTAAGGATTCTTACCATAGGGGCGATCCCATTCTTTTTGTAATAGTCCTGAAGAACTTCAATAACCTTTTTGTGTTCATCCGTAAGTTCCTCAATCCCTTCGGTCGACTTTACATACTTCATCCACGCTTCGTTCCAGTTGTTGAAATCATCAATGAACCCATCTTCATCTACGTTAAAGGTGTTGCCCTCAAATTCAACGGTTGGCATAACAAATAACCTCCATTCTTCCTCAAAATTTCTAGCTTATCCCCGTTTAACATGCTTATAAAAATAGATTTAATCCTCTTAATCATGTAAATATAGTTGCCCCAGATTCAGATGTCAATTCTTCTTTTGAGTTTTCTGTAGTTTTTTTGTTTTTTTATAATTTAGACCTGCCCTCACCATACTCTCGGCCCATACTTTGTTTTCTGCTCCATGAATGTGGGAATAGGTTGCCAAGACATTTCCCTTCACAATACCGTCTCTTTTCTTTTCAATCCCCTTTCCCCTCATGACTTCAAAGGCAAAATCTACATTATTCTTGGTTACTTGAGGCCTTGAATAATGAAACTCATGACCCTTAATCTCTTTATTGACTTCATAGAACAAATTCGGGCTACGTACTTTTAAAACCGTATATCCGTGGCCTTCGGGTCTCTTCTGAAGGACAAATCGAACAGGAAGCGCCCCCACCATGGGATAGGTTTTGTCACGGACAATGAGGCTCTCACCCAGATACATGAATCCACCGCATTCGGCGTAGACGGGGAGTCCGGCATTGATTTCCTCTCTAAGGGCCTCCCTAAAGACATAGTTATCCGTCAGGGCCTGGGCCTGGGTCTCAGGAAAACCACCGCCGATGTATAGGGCATCTATGGGAGGCAATTCCTTGTGCTGAATAGAATCTATCTCAACGAGTTTGGCGCCTGCCTTTTCCAGCTGTTCTAGATTCTCAGGGTAATAGAACCAGAAAGCCCTGTCTCGGATAAAACCGATGGTTGGAGAATCAGTAGGCACCTTGGTCTCTGGTCTCCCCCCGGTATACGGCTGATCACTTTTCATCGGCTCTGCTTCATTGGCTATTTCCCATATTCTATCAAGGAGGAGATTTTTCTTCACGATCGACCGGGCCCACAAGACCGCCTTTTCCGCATGTTCTCTCTCCTTCAGAGGAATAAGCCCCATATGTCTTTCGGGAAACACATTCTCCTTCAGCCTTGGAATGGAACCGACAACAGGTATACGACAATATTTACCGATGGATTCTCTTACGAGTCTTTCTTGCCGAGGTCCGGCCACTCGGTTCAGAATGATGCCGGCAATATTGAGATCCGGGTCGAAAGATTGGCACCCCATGACGACCGCCGCCATGCTTCGCGTTGCCATCGTGATATCCAGAACGAGGATGACAGGAGCCATGAGAAGCTTCGCCAATTCCGCCGTGCTGTAATGTCCCTCTAAGTCCGGGCTGTCAAAAAGTCCCCTATTCCCCTCAAGTACTGAAATATCCCACCCCTCCGAATGGGTCAGGAAGGAATGAAGAATAGTCTCTTTGCTCATAAGAAACGGGTCCAAGTTGTGACACGGCCGATCAGCAGAGAAGCTAAGCCAGCCGGGATCTATAAAATCAGGGCCCTTTTTGAAAGGAGCAACCTGGTAACCCCTCTCTCGCAAAGCGGAAATCAGTCCGAGGGATATAATAGTCTTGCCCGACCCCCCCCTTAAAGCCGTAATAACAATACGGGGTCGTTTAATGCTCTTTTTTCCACTCCAATCCATGACCTTCAGAATATCCTCTCTGTCACCTCATAATTTGAGAATTAGGATCATGGTGCACCAATATTGTCAACAAAAAAGCAACCTATTTTTTTGTTGACAGTGCAACCGCGATTCATTATAAAAACTCTGTTAAATATTTAGACAATTTGGGAGCTCTTCCAGGAAGGCGAAAGTGCTGCAGAAAAGATGGTTTCTGGGGCGGCGATTTAAGTCTTTTGATTTATGATGTCTCATACCCGGCTACACCACTCTTCTACCATACTTCGAGACTCAAGAAACAGGTACCCGACAAAGCCTTCTCCGAATATAAATGAGTACCGGAAATCAAAAAAGAGTTTTCAAAGTTGTTTTTAAGACCTCGCGGCAAGGAAATGAGCTGGAGGTTTATGATATTAAGAGGTCTACTTTTTTGAATCCTGTTAGGGAGGAGGTGAATGGAATCAATTGATTTTTATCGGAATTGCTCCTTAGAACATAATTTCTCTAATAACAGAAGGAGGCATTTATAATGGCTTTTGAACCAAAAGAAGAGCAAACTGAATTAAAATACGAAGAGCTCAGGATTTACTCTGATGAAGAGCTCAAGAATTACACTGATGAAGAACTCAAGAATTTCAAATCGAAACATGAAATTCCGATGCTCGATGAACTGGAATCAGGCCCTTGGCCTAGCTTTGTTGCAGACGCCAAAAGAGAGGCCCTGCACAGGCAGAAACTGGCCGACGACAGGATGATGATTGAAAGAGGTGTAGTGGATGATATGCTCGGTCAGCTTGAGGTCTCGTTTCAGGATGGAGAGACCCACTGGAAACATGGCGGTATTGTTGGCGTCTTTGGTTATGGTGGTGGCGTTATTGGACGTTACTCCGACCTCCAAGAACGCTTTCCCTCAATCGCCCACTTTCACACCATGCGAGTGAATCAGCCGGCCAGCAAATTCTACAACTCGGACTACCTGAGGACACTCTGTGACCTTTGGGAGTACAGGGGTAGCGGAATGCTGAACATGCATGGGTCAACTGGCGACATAATCATGATTGGAACTTTTACGGAACAGCTTGAGCCTATCTTTTATGAGCTGGGCCATGTCCTTCAACAGGACCTCGGGGGCTCAGGATCCAATCTGCGTACGCCCTCCTGCTGCGTCGGCAAGGCTCGATGCGAATGGTCATGCATTGATACCCAGGACTTGTGCTATGAGTTAACTCATTACTATCAGGATGAGCTACACCGACCGGCATTTCCTTACAAATTCAAATTCAAGTTTGACGGCTGCCCGAATGGTTGCGTGGCCTCGATCGCCCGCTCCGACATGTCTTATATCGGAACTTGGAGAGATAATATTCGTATCGACCAGGAGGCTGTCAAAGCCTATATCGGCGGAGAGATTGAGCCAAACGGCGGAGCTCACAAGGGGAAAGACTGGGGCAAATTCGATATTGAAAAAGAAGTGATCGCTCTTTGTCCTACACAATGTATGTGGATGGAGGATGGAAATCTGAGAATTGAGGACAAGGAATGTACCCGCTGCATGCATTGTATCAATGTAATGCCCAGGGCACTGAGACCTGGCGCAGATACAGGTGTCAGCATTCTCCTTGGAGCCAAAGCACCTATTCTGGATGGCGCGCAGATGGGAGTTCTGACGATCCCATTCATGAAATGTGAACCTCCTTATGACAATATCAAAGAAAACGTCATAGAGCCGGTCTGGGATTGGTGGATGGAAGAGGGCAAAAACCGCGAACGCCTGGGGGAATTGATACAACGTCAGGGCATATCGAAACTTCTCGAAGTCTTGAACATTCCGCCCATGCCGCAGATGGTACGGGAACCCCGCTCAAATCCCTATATCTTCTGGAAAGAGGAAGATGTTCCAGGTGGATGGGATAGAGACATCAATGACTACCGCTCCAGACATAAGAGATAGGAGGTATAAATTATGGCATTATCCACAGAAAGACTGGGACTCTATAATCCAGACAAACCTATGGAAAATAGGCTTACCGACTTGGGGCCGAGACATTTCTGGCAGTACTTTCCAAAAGTCATCCAGAATAACTACGGCAAATGGGCCTACCACGAAATCGTTGAACCGGGGATACTTGTCCATGTGGCAGAGAACGGTGACAAGGTGTTTACCGTTCGATGCGGTGGATGCCGTTTCATGACGGTGGAAAACGTTCGTGAGATCTGTGATATAGCAGACAAGCATTGTGATGGATTTGTACGCTTCACGACGCGGAACAATATTGAATTCATGGTCGACAGCCAGGACAAAATGGAGGCGCTGAAAAAGGACCTTGAAAGCCGCAAGCACGTAACCGGCAGCTACAAGTTCCCCATAGGAGGGACAGGGGCCGGGGTCACCAACATTATCCACACGCAGGGATATATCCATTGCCACACACCGGCTACGGATGCGTCATCCATGGTCAAGGCAATAATGGATGAACTTTTTGACCACTTCCAAGGCATGACCCTTCCGGCACAAGTCAGGGTTTCTATGGCATGTTGCCTGAACATGTGCGGCGCTGTGCATTGCTCGGATATTGCACTTCTTGGCTACCACAGGAAACCGCCTATTGTCGATAATGAAGTTCTTGATCAGGTCTGTGAAATCCCCCTGGTCATTGCAGCCTGCCCAACCGCTGCAATTTCTCCGACCAAGACGGAAGAGGGCAAAAAGTCCGTCAAGATCAAAGAAGAACGCTGCATGTTTTGCGGAAACTGTTACACCATGTGCATGGCTCTGCCTCTCTCCGATATGGCAGGGGACTGTGTTACGGTGATGGCAGGAGGAAAAGTCTCTAACAGGATCAGTCCTCCCAAGTTTTCGAAAGTGGTTATCCCTGCTCTGCCGAACAATTTTCCACGATTTCCAGAAGTCTGTGAATCAGTAAAGAAAATCATCGAGGCCTACGCGTCGGACGCCAACAAATATGAAAGGATAGGCGATTGGGCAGACCGAATCGGCTGGGAGAGATTTTTCGAGAAGTGTGATATCCCATTTACCGAACATCTTATAGATGACTACCGTCTGCAGTATGATACATACCGCACTTCTGCACAATTTAAATTCACTGAAGCATCTTGGAATGTCTCCAAAGCTGTGGGAGGCATTGAATAAACAGGCCTCACGCAAACAAAAGGAGAGATCAAATGGAAGACATGAAAAATGCGATCTTGGATTTTGCCCAAAACAGCAAAAAAACCAAGTTCTATTTCAAAGATATAGAAAAAGCGGTCCAAAAGGTCATACCTGACGCCAAGGCCCGGATGATCAAAAAGGCTGCTACCGCCCTCATCAATGAAGAAAAATTGATATATTTTTCTACAGGTAGCAGTACCATGTACGGTCTGAAGGGGCGGGGGCAGACAGAGGATCATTAGAGTTTCGTTTATTTTTTCTATTGACAAAACAGCGAGAGAGGTCGCCATCCCATTTGTGGATAGCGACCTCTTCTGTTTTGCTGTCTGATAAAATCGTGGTGATATAGATACCGTTTAAAGAATCATCACGAAACACTTTTCGCAAGAGATTGTATTAGACTCACAAAAGACCTATTATTACTGTTCACTTTCAGAGGTACTATTATGAAGACCCCGCAATGCTCTGAGGACTTTATTGCAGAACACAAAAAGGCCCTTGCTGAGAATCCCGACTGTGCCAATTCCAGTTATAACCTGGGAGTCACTCTCATGGAGAAGGGCAAACTGGATGAGGCGATCGAAGCGTTCAACGATGCCATTGAAAACAGTGGGCGGATGTTCGAGGGCTATGTCAACCTGGGGTATATCTATTTCAAGATGGGGGATCTCGAAAGAGTCGTCGACGCCAATAAAAAGGCGGTCGAGATAGAGCCCAGATATGCCCGGGGATACGCAAATTTGGGTTTTGCCTATCTTCAGATGTTAAAGACAGAAGAGGCGATCGAGGCCCTTTTAAAAGCGATTGAATTAAACAGAGGAATTGCCCAGGCCTGGTGCAATCTTGTAAATGCCTATCTCCAGAAGGGCGATATCAAAAAAGCGATCGGGACAGGAGAAGAGCTTGTTCAATTGGCACCGGATTTTGCCCTTGGTCATAATAATCTTGCCTCAGCCTACTACAACGACGATAACCACGCCAAGGCCATCGAACATGTGGACAAGGCTATCGCCTTAGGATTCTCCCCTCATCCTGAATTCCTGAAAGCATTGGAACCTTATAGAAAATAATGAACCCAAAATATCTGTTTGAACGTTATGAGCACCTCGTGGCAGGCGCTGACAATGCCTTCAGCAAGATGAGGAAAGATTATTCCGAGTGCATAAAATGCCGGCCCTATTGCTCTGATTGCTGCTGCGCCGTCTTTGGCCTTTTCTTGATTGAGGCTGTATACCTTAAGCGTTCCTTTGATGAATTAGAGACAAATAAGAGGGATGCCGCCTTATCCAGGGCGCAGAATTCTGACAGGGAAATTGCCGAATTGCAGAAGAGACTCACGGCAGTCGAGGATGACCCAAACAAAGTCTCTCTTGCCCTTGCCAAGGAGAGAATACGATGCGTCCTTCTTGACGACAGTGATGAGTGTATCCTTTATGCCTCACGGCCCATAACATGCCGTGTGTATGGAATTCCAACATCCATACGAGGGAGATCACATGTATGTGGAAAATCCGGATTTGAGAGGCATCAGGTTTACCCAAGCTTTGACCTAGACGCTGTTTACAGGGAGCTCTATGGCCTGTCTCAAGATCTGCTAAAGGCACATGGGATTGCGAATTTGGAAAAGGCTGGTCTTCTCCTATCCGTCTCAAAGGTCATCAGGACTTCTCATAAAGACCTTATAGAAAAAGACTATCGGTAGCATTTGCAGATCGAAGGGATATCTCACATCCCGGATCCAAATTCAGGAGCACATCACTCATTTTCGATTCATTGTTTCCTCTTCAGGCGTTTCATCATGGTCCGGTAATAATCTGTTCTTTTTTGATCATTTTGTTATGAAGGTGAAATACAGGAGGCATCATGGGAATAACAGGCATTGTTAGAGACAACAGGTATATTGATCACCGGCCCGGCGATTATCATCCGGAAAGCCCACGGCGTCTGGAGGTTATATATGCCATGCTGGACGAACCGGAAATGTCGGGACATTTCTCGGAAATTGCCGTAAGAAAGGCCACGAAGGGTGAACTTCTCCGGATCCATAGCTCCGACTACATTGACGCGGTGGCAGAGACAGAAGGCAAGCCATACGTTTCTCTCGATGCCGATACGACGACATCCTCCGGATCTTACAATGCCGCACTTCTGGCTGCAGGCGGACTCTGTCAGGCGATCGATAAGGTGATATTGGGAGAACTCAGAAACGCCTTAGCCTTGGTCAGGCCGCCCGGCCATCATGCTGAAAGGAATCGGGGTATGGGTTTTTGCCTATTCAATAACGTGGCTGTTGCCGCCAGATACGCTCAAGACGCCCATGGTTTGAAAAGAATTCTTATAGTGGATTGGGATCTCCATCACGGCAACGGAACGCAACATTCTTTTGAGGCCGATCCTTCCATCCTTTATTTCTCGACCCATCAATATCCTCACTACCCCGGGACCGGCGCCTTTCATGAGACCGGAAAGGATTTAGGTACGGGGTTCACAGTGAATGTCCCCTTATCATCAGGATATGGGGATGGGGAATATGTAGCGATTTTCGAAAACATACTTAAGCCGATTGCCCGACAATTTGAACCTGAGTTGATTCTTGTATCTACAGGATTTGATATATACCAAGATGATCCCTTAGGAGGGATGTTGGTCACACCGAGTGGTTTTGCCTGTCTGACAAGGTCGATAATGGATATGGCTGATGCCTGTTGTGAGGGGAGAGCAGTGTTCACACTGGAAGGCGGTTATAATCTCACGGGGCTGAGAGACTCTGTCAAGGCAGTATTGAAAGAGCTTTCGGGGATGTCAAAAAGTGACTGCGGAAATATGACGTCCCGGGCCGACCACCAGAATCTTGATTATATTCTGAAACAGGTCCGCACCTTCCATGGCAAGTTTTGGCGAAAGCTGTAATGCACTGAAATGACCCACACTATTCCTCCGCCCAACATCGGGGACTATTTTTACCGGGCATGAAGATATTAGAACCAAGGCAACATATTCCTTTTTTGACAATCAGACAATAACCTGACTTATTCTGTCGTGACTGGAAGAGTGATCGAGTCACTATGGTTTGATTTTTTAAGGAGATATCGGCTTGACCCATAAATTAACTGCAATGGCTCTGTTCCTTACGACATTTATTGTCCTATACGGGAGCCTCCATTTCTACGCCTTCATTAAGTTGAAGAGAGCCTTTTCCCTTGACTCTCGAATCAGCGCCCTGATTATTTTCTTCATGTTTGTGATGGTCATCTCTCCCCTTGTTGTCCATCTCTTTTCCAAGATTGAACATGAGTCCTTCATCCGCATCCTGGCCTATATCACCTACACATGGATGGGCTTTCTATTCTTGTTTGATTCTTGGTCCTTCGCCTTTGATATATATCGCTTTTTTGTTTATATTACCTCAATCATTCTAAACAAAGACCTGGTCAGGTATACTCTTGCGCCCGGTCTTTCCTTTTTTATCTCTTTGTCGTTTTCTTTTCTTGTTGTCACTTACGGCTTTTTTGAAGCCACCCATGTCCGGACGGAGCGCCTCATCATTGAGACCTCCAAAATACCAAAGAACCTTGGGAGACTGAAAATCGTACAGATCTCCGATGTCCATCTTGGACTCATTGTAAGGGAAGAGAGGCTGAGACGGATTATTAAGGCTGTAAAAGAAGAGGCCCCCGACATTTTCGTGTCCACTGGAGATCTCCTGGATGGGGACATTGATAATATCTCGCCCCTTGCTGATATGCTTCATGAGATCGATTCAAAATACGGAGGTTTCGCAGTGACGGGAAATCATGAATACTACGCAGGCCTCCAACAAGCCATAGATTTTACAACAAAATCAGGATTCTCTCTTCTACGGGGGCAAGGCCTCACCATTTCCGCAGGGATCAATATTGCGGGAGTTGATGATGCTACCGGATGGGACAAATCGGTCGGATCTGAATCGGAGGCGGATATACTTACAAGGCTTCCCAGAGAACGATTTACCCTTTTGTTGAAACATAGGCCCGTCATCTTTGAGCAGTCCGAGGGCCTTTTCGATCTCCAGCTTTCAGGCCACACACATGGCGGACAGATATTTCCTTTCAGCCTGCTCACTCAATTGGCGTTTCCCACGGATGGAGGCCTTTTTGAAATCTCGACAAACTCCTATCTGTATGTAAGCAGGGGGGCTGGCACATGGGGTCCCCCTATCCGTTTTCTATCCCCTCCGGAAGTCACGGTCATTGAACTCGTTTACAGTGAAAAGACTGCAGTGGGCGAATGAGGAGATCACAGAGTGGGATTGTGAATTGTAGATCGGATTGCGGTAGGATTCGAAAGGGATACTCCAGCGGGCAACAGAAAAGTCATCGATACAATCAGCTGCCCCGAGTCTCAGAACTAATAGCGCTTGAGTTAGAGAACAACTACTCTGCCTTAACCAGCACAATCTGGCCGGGATAGATGGTGCTCCTCGGGGTCAAATCGTTTATCCTCAGGAACTTGGACAGGGTCATCTGATGCTTTTGGGCAATAACATAGGAGGAATCCCCCTTCATGACCACATAGCTCTTGGTCTTTAAATCCTCATCCGTAGGAAGACCTCTGGAAATAATCAGAACCTGTCCCTTTTTCAGTTCCGTGTCTTTGAGTTGATTCTGAACCTGTATGGCCTTGGTTGTTGTCCCGAAACGATTCGCTATTTTCCATAGAGAATCACCCTTATGCACAGTGTACTCTATGGTTTTTCCTTTTATCCTAGTTGCAGGTGCGGCCGGTATATTCCTTTTGAGGGTCAGATAACGTCCCCTGGTTGGGATCTTGAGCTTCCAACCGGCCTTTATGTATCGTTTGCTCCTCAGCCTGTTCAGATTCATGATGGATCTAACGCTTGTTCTGTATTTATTGGCGATAGTGGATAGTGATTCTCCTCTCCTCACCCTGTGTACTATGTATGCAGGTACGGGAGGTCTATATATCGGTATATTGTCCAATTCAGCAAGAAAAAGGGCTTTCTTGTCTTTGGGCACTCTGATGGTATAGGCAGTATCGGGAGTAAAATCATATCGCAGTTCAGGATTGAGTTCCTTCAGATCTTTGAAAGGTATGTCCAAATGTCTGGCAACTGTCTTGAGATGGACCTGTTTTTCAATTGCGACCTTTTCGGTTTGGAATTCGTCATACACCGGAGGTAACTCGATGCCATGGGCCTCGGGATCGCTCAGAATATGTACGACCGCAAGGAACCGTGGTACGTAAGAGGCAGTCTCCCTCGGAAGGATTTCGTAAAGATCCCAAAAGTTATCCAGGTAATTGATCTTCTGTCTTCTTATAGCCTTGAGCACGGCTCCCTCACCACAGTTGTAAGCTGCGAGGGCAGTGGTCCAATCTCCGAAGATCTGGTGCAGTTCTTTTAGGTAGGCTATGGCGGCCATTGTAGATTTTTCAGGATCCATTCTTTCGTCGATCCAACGATTCCGCTTCAAGCCGAATTTGTAGCCTGTTGAAGCTATAAACTGCCACATACCTAGGGCCCTGGCTCTTGAGAAGGCCTTTACCTTGAATCCGCTTTCTATTAACGGCAACCACGAGATATCTTCAGGCAGGCCTGCCTCACGGAGAGCCTTTATAATGAAAGGACGGTATCTTCCTGAACGTCGATAAGAGTCAAGAAAAAACTTCTTCTCCTTTCCCTTGAACAGCTTGAGGGCCGCCTGCACATGGCTATTCATCTCGAACGGGATGGCCTTGTGATTTCCATTCGTAACCGTAGCCCTCGATGTATAGATCTCCAGGATGCGCTTGGATATCGTAAACCGCAGATCATCCCGTTGCTGTAAGATCTCAGGACTTTGATCCGGGCTCACCTCCAATATGAGGGAAAAGGCCTCATCCAGGGCGTCAAGGGCATTATCGAGGTCCCCCTGTTCCCAATATTCTCCAGAAGCCTGGCAGAACTCCAGGGCCGAGTCGAGCTTTTCCTGATCAGATTTGGGTTTGGCTTCAGGTTCCGAGGTTTGGATTCTGTTTTCTGAATCGTTAGCCTGCACAGGATCCTTTTCGTGGTTAAAGTCGTCCTTATCACCAACCAGGACCTTAGGCCCCTCCTCCTCTGCAACAGGCACTGCCATCTCCTTTTCGAGGAGGGCCGTTTGAGCTGATGAGGGAGGCTCAATCATTATTTTCTGATCGGTGGGAGTTTTTTGATCAGGTATCAGATGAGAAGTGTTCGGAGCACATCCCATATACAAGATCAGCCCAAGAAGTACAATCAGTCCCTTGAAGTAAAAAAACCTTGAAATTGTCTCCATTTTTCTCCGCAAGTGGATAATTGAGCATGAGATTGAATGTAGTGGAACCGGCAATAAGCGTCAATTATCGGATTACGAAACGGAATAAGCGTCAAATTCTCGACAGCGAGTATAAAAGGACCGTTGAATAGGGTCAAGCGATAACCTACGGTTTACATTGAAGGGCGTCTCCCTCAAAGACCTCAAAATTCGCTGAGATTGCTATTTTTCCATCCCATTCATTAATCTAACGCATCATACTTCGATGCGAGGCCTTTGGGAACCGGAGTTCTTATCCATAAGCCTCCTCTTTTCTTCTGTCTTCTTCTGATCGGACAATACCGATAGTAAGAGCAGAAGGCTGATAATCATCCAAGAGTTATAGGGCAGTCTTCCAAGCCCCCTGGACTCGAGGAATTAGGTTTTGTCTCTCAAACTGCAAGCCATATGCCAACAAGATCTATACCTAATAAGCTATAAAAGAGACAGCCTGATTTCCATGGCTGCTTTCTCGGCCCAGACCTCCTTATTTTGCATAGCTATGGAGCCCAGTGAGAAAATTGACCCCGAAATAGGTCATGAGGACGCAGAAGAAACCAATAATGCAAAGGATGGCCGTCTTTTTCCCCCTCCATCCAACTATCAAACGCGAATGGAGAGCAGAGGCATACACAAGCCAGGTAATCAGAGAGGCCGTTTCCTTCGGATCCCACCCCCAGTAGCGACCCCATGCCGACTGGGCCCACACAGACCCAGTGATAATCCCGAGTGTCAGCATAATAAAGCCTATCACCATCATCTGGTGATTCAAATCATCGAGTATTCCGGTAGCGGGTATCAGTGTCAACAGGGACCGTTCTCTTCCCCCCTTATCGAGTCTCTTTATGAGGTACATCAAGCTTACCCCAAAGGCAATTCCAAAGGCGGCGTACCCGAAAAAACAGGTAACAACGTGACTAATAAGCCAGTTACTTTTGAGGGCGGGAAGTAGAGGCCGAATCTGACTCTCGATACCGGGTGAAAAAGAGGCGTAGGCCATGGCCAGGAACGCGAGAGGCGTCACGAATGTTCCAAAGGACCTGTTTTTGGTCCGCCATTCCACGAGAACATAAAGAAGAACGATGGCCCAAGAAAAAAACACAAGAGATTCGTAGAGGTCGGAAAGAGGGGCATGCCCTATTCCCATCTGATAGGATTCAAACCATCTCAATAGGATCGCAAAGGTATGCGCAACAAACCCCATCCACAAGATAAATGTCGCCACCCTACCTGGACCACTTCTTCCCATAACCATCATGAACAGGTAGAATACGAAGGCCCCGAAATAGACAAAGGTGATATAGCTGAAAATCATTGAGGAACTATGCATGCCTTCTTTCCATTGTTGCCATAAGGTTTTTTAGTTCCTGTGTCAGGTGTTTCAGTTCGTTTTGCAGGGCCACCTGATTTTTGTTTGAAGTCCCGGCGACAGCGATTTCCGTTGCCCTTTCCTTGAGTGTGACCCGTATCCAGATCCTCCTGTGAAACATGAAAAAAGTCACGAAAAAGCCGGCCACCATAAGAAAACACCCTATCCATACAATAGGGACGCCGGGGTCTCTGTTGACCTGGAGTACAGTGTATTTTCTGGTTTCCAGTTTGTCTAGGATGAAGGTATAGGGTTTGAAGGCTGAAGGGTTGAACATGAGAGACTGCGCCATTGGACCGGGAAGTCTCTCTTTTGCCACCTCCCAGTTCTGAAATACCCAAAAGCGCATTATCTCCTTTTCATTCTTCCTCACAGCAATAAGAACGGCCGGTCCCATCCGCATGAGGTCGGTCCTGATATCCAGGACCTGAAATTCTCCATCGTCATCAGCCATAGGGTATACGCCGCCACGAGCAACCTCCCGGGTTATAAAACCTTGTGGCGAATCCGGACGACGAATCCTGATACGGACATCTTTCGACGGGACAGATCCATAACTCGACTGATAGAAAGAGATTCCCATAAATACAGCGGGATCATTCACGATAACGCTCTGTTTTTTAACGAACCTCCCGTCGATGATGAATGTAAGGTCTGATCGGTACTCTCTGGGCATTCCATTGTCATAGACGTCCAGAGAGAATTTATCCAGCTGGACATCAAAACCCAGTTTTATTGATCCCATCCCGTCCCTTAGAACTGCCGTATCCCTCTTTTCTCCTTCCACGATCTCCATATAGGCCTCAAAACCTGAAAATGACCCTACCAGGGCGCCAGCCAGTATAATGAGTATACTCAAATGAACGAAATAGAATCCAAAACGGGAATAGCCGCCTTTTGTCACGTAGAAAAAATGATTCTCTCCAGCCTGTTTTTCCTGAACAGCGCGGTATCTTTTTCTCAAAAGCCCAGCCACGCGATCAGGGGCCTCCTTCCTGTTTTCCTGCACCACAAGAAGTTGTTCTTCGGGGAGGTCTTCAAAAGGCCTGTTCCGATCAGGCCTGGAAGGGGTCCGGATCAGCTTAAGTGTCCCGGGGAGACGATCAAGCGAACAGATGATAAGATTTAAGGCCAAACAGCCAATAATCAACCTGAACCAGAGGGAGTGGTACATGTCAAACAGATTCAACGACTTGAAAAGATGAAACAGCTCAGGTGTGAGGGTCCTGGCGAATTCGTGCGCTCCCTGCCCCTTCTGAGGTATAATAGTACCTAAAATCGATAGGACCGCCAGGATGATCAAGAGAACAATCGTCAGCTTGACGGATTTAAAAAAGTGCCAGAGGATGTTAGATTTTCTATTGGATTGTGCCATGAACAATCTGTCCAGGAGGCTTTTCAAGTATAAAGGTCTTTTAAAAATCGAGTCATACGCCGTAATGTTTGGAGCCACATAGTCATTGTTCCACGGAGCATGTGGCACTCATTAACAAGGGTGTGAGAAAAAGCGCTCACACCTCCCCCGAAGGAGGCAGATACGGCCGTTAGATATCGGACCCGCACAAGGACCGAGGTTTGCATCCAGCTGTCGTTTTTTAGCACAGGCACAGGTTAAGCACAATATCAAAATTCCCACTAAAAGATTTGACCGACATTCATATATCATCTAGAATATTACTATTTAGAGAAACAGGAGGATTTCAAGGAGACTCTTATGCTGGACCTAAGATTTGTTCGGACAAATCTGGAAACTCTTAAAAGCGTTTTGAATAATAGGGGATACAACCTTGATCTATCCACGTTCGAAACCGTGGACAAAAAAAGAAGGGAGGCATTGACCTCCATAGAAGCACTTCGCCATCGACGAAATCAGGTCACTGAAGAAATCGCGGCCATGAAAAGAAAGGGGGAAGACGCAACTGATTTTATAACTGAAATGAAGGGCGTCTCTGCCGACATAAAGGAGATGGAAAAGGACCTCTCTCAATGTGAAGAAGAGCTAAACCAAATGTTGATGCTTATTCCCAACATTCCCCACGATTCAGTGCCGGTTGGCAAAGACGAAGAGGATAATCCGGAGATCCGGAGATGGGGGGAGATTCGTAATATGGACTTCGATCCTCTTCCCCACTGGGAAATCGGTGAGAGACTTGGGATCCTCGATTTTTCGAGTGCGGCGAAGATCTCCGGAGCAAGGTTTGTCCTGCTAAGGAATCTGGGGGCCAAGCTGGAGAGGGCATTGATCTCGTTCATGCTTGACACCCACACACAAGAGCATGGTTATCGGGAGGTGCTTCCTCCTTTTATAGTCAACTCTGCATCAATGACAGGTACGGGTCAATTGCCCAAATTTGAAGAGGATCTCTTCAAGATAGAGGGGAGGGACTCGTACCTTATCCCTACGGCTGAGGTCCCTGTAACGAACATTCACCGAGAAGAGGTCCTCTCCGGTGATGATCTGCCGATTTATTATGTTGCTTATACGCCCTGTTTTCGATCAGAGGCCGGATCCTATGGGAAGGATACCCGTGGTCTTATAAGGCAGCACCAATTCGACAAGGTGGAGCTGGTGAAGTTTGTAAAACCTGAAGGCTCATACGATGAACTGGAGAAATTAACGGAAAACGCAGAAGAGATATTGAAACGACTCGGGCTTCCATACCGTGTGGTTACCCTTTGCACCGGAGATATCGGTTTTTCCGCCGCTAAGACCTATGACTTGGAGGTCTGGCTTCCAGGTCAAGGTCTCTATCGAGAGATTTCTTCCTGTAGCAATTTTACGGATTTTCAAGCGAGACGTGCAGGTATCCGGTACAAAGAAAAGAATAAGAACGGGACACGGCTCGTACATACGCTAAACGGCTCCGGGCTGGCTGTCGGAAGGACAATGGTCGCTATACTCGAAAACTACCAGCAGGCCGATGGCTCAGTGAAAATACCTGAGGCCCTAAAACCCTATATGGGGAGTATCGATTCTATTCGACCTCTAGAGCAATGAGATCTAATCAGTATGTTTCATTGGGCCGGCAAGATCCAGAGCCCAGAAGCCGGTTGCGTCTTCCGAAAGGCCGAACCTTCAGGAGATGGTCTCTGTGGTCACTGTTTGCTGGATGCTTTCTCTTAATTGGCGCCATTGTGTTCTTCATAGGGTCAAATGTCCCTCAATATCTGAGCAGGGCCGACCATTCGCCTCAAAATCATCACGAATCGCCCTCTTCTTCTTCTCTCTCAAAAGAAACGCTCGCACCTCTCCTCGAAAGCTCAGTCCTCGACCTTGATGATCCCAAAAATGAAATCACTATTAAAAAGGGGGATCTCCTGCTAAAGGCCGAATTATCTCTCAATGTAGGTCTCCAGAAATACATTCTTCGCCTCCTCAAACGTTCCAGGACTCTCAAGGCCGCCGTCGTGGCGTTGGATCCCAACAATGGCAGCACTCTTGCATTAGCGAGTTATAATGGTAACGGAAAGTGGGAGAATATATGCCTTCAGGCTGATTTTCCGGCCGCCAGTATTTTTAAGATCGTTTCCGCTGCGGCAGCCCTGGAGTTGGCCGGATTCACGCCGGATCAACCTGTCTTTTTCAAGGGACAAAGGCATACACTCTATAAAAAACAACTTGAAGAAAAAAAAGGGAGGTATGTTTCAGAGACCAGTCTGAGAAGGGCCTTTGCTTCTTCAATCAACTCGGTCTTCGGAAAGCTTGGCATACACTATTTGGGGAAGGATGTCTTGGACGAATATGCGGAGAAGTTCCTTTTTGACCGGCAGATATCCTTTGATCTGCCGGTTGAGATGAGTACCGCTCAGGTCCCGGACGATGATTTCGAAGTGGCCGAACTGGCCTCCGGATTTAACAAGGCCACTCATATTTCTCCCCTCCATGCCGGTCTTTTGACAGCTACAATCGTCAACAACGGAGTTATGATGGAGCCGTTTTTGGTTAAACGTGTCCTGAGCCGGTCCGGGGAGGTCCTGTATCGAAACCAGTCATCAATGCTTGCCTCTTCCATAAGCATGGGAACGGCTAAAGACCTGAAGGTGCTCATGGGCGATACAGTGACATACGGGACATGCCGGAAGTCATTCCGGCAACTTCGCAGAAAAAAAATATTCAGAAATTATGAATTTGGCGCAAAAACAGGTACCATTAACAACCGTACGGATACGTTGAAGTACGATTGGATAACAGCCTACGCAATTCCCGATAATCAAAAAAATATGTTGTCCATTGCGGTGCTGTGTGTTCATGGTGAAAAACTCGGTACAAGGGCGAGCGAACTGGGCCGATGTATTATCAACTATTACTATACAGCCTCCTAGCCCATTATTGCTTTTAGCAAAACATCGCGTTATGGACTTTGCGCTGGTGACCCTTAAAGGGCTTTTTGTCTTGACAGGCATGAATCTTCTCAATGGGGGGAGATTGAAATATTTCGTCAACTTCTAGCTCCGCCCTTGATCTTGGGTAGTCATCTGCAATATAAGCGATGCTTTGAGACCTTTTCGACGAGTCTCCATCAAACCACCCGTTCGACGGGTATCAGCTGATTAAACGAGTAAAGGAGAGTCTTCTATGTGTGGTATCATATGTTATGTCGGTAGAAAGGGAGTAACGCCTATCCTTTTAGAAGGTCTCAAGCAACTGGAATATCGTGGTTATGATTCTGCAGGCCTGGCGATTTTCTCAGAAGACCAGATCAAGTGTCATCGTGCAGTAGGAAAAATAGTAGAACTTGAGAAGAAGATCAACGGCCTCAACATGGTGGGTACTGTAGGTATTGCCCATACCCGTTGGGCCACACATGGTGAACCGAGTGAACAGAACGCGCACCCCCAAAGAGATCAGAATGAGAATGTCTTCTTGATTCACAACGGCATCATTGAGAACTACCTCTTTCTCAAGAAGAGACTGGAAAAGGAGGGGATTGTTTTCAGGTCTGAGACAGATACCGAAGTCCTGACCC
>JAXHUM010000002.1:0-5877 GCA_034189325.1 Thermodesulfobacteriota bacterium | reverse complement strand
CAGAATGAGAATGTCTTCTTGATTCACAACGGCATCATTGAGAACTACCTCTTTCTCAAGAAGAGACTGGAAAAGGAGGGGATTGTTTTCAGGTCTGAGACAGATACCGAAGTCCTGACCCAATTGATTGCCTTCAATTATGCCGGAAGTCTGAACGAGGCAGTGAGGAAAACCATGTCTCAGGTTGAGGGAACTTTCGGGCTCGCTGTTATACATAGAGATCATCCGGATAAAGTGGTTGTTGCCAGAAGAGGAAGTCCTTTGGTATTGGGATTGAGCGAAGATGGACACTTTGCCGCTTCCGATGTCTCTGCCATAGTAAGATATACAAATAGTGTGATCCACCTTCAAGAAAATGAGCTGGCCGTATTGACGTCTGACGACTTCTCCATTTCCACGGCCCAGGCAAAGGTGGTTGAGAGAAGCGCCGAAACGGTTGAATGGCGGGCTGAAGACGCAGAACTGAATGGATTCCCCCATTTTATGCTCAAAGAGATATACGAACAACCGGAGACCATCAGAAACGCCATGAGAGGCCGGCTTGAGCCGGGGGAGGGCGTCCCCAAGCTTGGAGGGATAGCACCGGTTTGGGACAGGCTCAAAGAATCAAGACACCTGGTCATTGTGGCCTGCGGAACCTCGTATTATGCAGGGTCCGTGGGTAGGTATATCTTCGAAAGACTGACGGAAATAGACGTAGAGGTTGAACTCGCATCGGAATTTCGCTATCGCAAACTCAACTTTCCACCCAATACGTTTATTATTGCCCTGAGTCAATCTGGGGAGACCGCTGATACGCTTGCCGCACTGAGGGAAGCTAAAAGAAAAGGGGCAAGCCTTTTGGGTATCGTTAATGTCGTAGGCAGCTCGATTTCAAGGGAAACAGAAGCAGGAATTTACAACCATGCAGGTCCTGAGATAGGGGTTGCCTCCACGAAGATCTTTACCTCCCAGTTGACCATACTTATCTTGATGGCCCTTTTGCTGGGACGGCATCAAAATCTTTCGCTCACTGAGGGAGTAGAGGCTATCCGAGCTTTGCAGGCCTTGCCTGACGAGCTCAGGAACGTCCTTGCACAGGCCAACTATATTGAGGCCATAGCAGAACGATACTACAAATGCTCCAATTGGCTCTTCCTGGGCCGGAAGTACAATTACCCGATCGCCATGGAAGGGGCTCTGAAACTGAAGGAGGTCTCCTATATTCACGCGGAAGGCTATGCCGCCGGCGAGATGAAGCATGGCCCCATTGCCCTGATCAACCCTGATATGCCGACCGTAGCGATCGCGCCGAGGGATGATATGTATGACAAGATGATCAGCAATATCCAAGAAATCAAAAGCCGCAAGGGGCCGGTCATTGCCATAGCCACCGAGGGTGATGACACAATTGGAAGGATCGCCGATGAGGTCATTTACATCCCTTCGACACTCCATTATCTGTATCCAATCCTTGCCGTTATCCCCTGTCAGCTTCTGGCCTACTATTGCGCCAACCTGCTGAACCGAGATATAGACCAACCGCGTAACCTGGCAAAAAGCGTGACTGTGGAGTAATGACAGATTCCATCTCCAGTAGGGGGGATAATCCGACTATTGACCCAACTGCGGACATTAGGAAGCCATGGGTCTTCTATCCTGCGAAGACCCTGGCGAGGCTTAGCTTTTCTCTTTTTTTTCATCTAACAGCAGAGGGTACCGAGTCTATTCCCCGAAAGAGGGCTTTTGTCATTCTCTCCAAGCACCAGAGGTGGGAAGATATCCCTCTTCTGGGTCTTTCCTCGCCAAGGCCTCTCTACTATATTGCCAAATATGAACTCTTTAAACACCCCATGAGCGGGTGGCTGCTCAAATCCCTGGGAGGGATTCCACTTGACCGCGCATCTCCCTTAAAAAGCAGAAAATCACTGAAAAGCGTCATTGAATTCTTGAAAAGAGATGAGGGGATTGTTCTATTTCCTGAGGGGACCTATTTCAAAGACAGAATGGGACCTGGTCACATCGGTATGGTAAGGCTGATCCTTTCCCAAACCGAGGTTCCCTTTGTTCCTGCTGGGATCAAGTACTCACAAAAGAAAGGTCGTATCTTGGTACGAATCAGATTTGGCGAGCCTTTCTACCATGATTCATATACTCCTGCCAACGAGTTCCTGGAATGCATGATGCAAGAGATCGCCAGGCTTTCGGGTCTTTGAAAACAGAGCCTAGGCTTATCAGTGACATTAACAACAGATCTCACCTCTTTATTGATTTCTCAAGCAGGGTGACTCTCTCCAAGAGCTTATCCACATCTAATGTCAAGAGTTTTCGGTCCTTCAAAAGTATCCTGCCCGCAACCATGACATCCCTCACATCAGAACCATTAACAGCGTAAATGATGTGAGATACAGGGTCATACATGGGAACGAGGTGAGGTCTTTCCGTATCTATAACGATGATGTCCGCCTCTTTTCCTACCTCAATAGAACCGATTTTATCATCCAGACCGACAGCCTGGGCACCCCAGATTGTCGCCATCTTCAATAGAGTGGAAGAGTCCATAACTGTCGGATCAAGGGCATGGACCTTATGCAGTTTTGAAGCAGTATCCATTTCCTGAAGAAGATCCAGATTGTTGTTGCTTGCGCATCCATCCGTACCAATGCCTACCGTAATCCCGGCGTTCAACATCTTAGGAATAGGGGCAATGCCTGACGCGAGCTTCATGTTGCTTTCAGGGTTATGAGAGACCTTTGCCTCCCTCTCTGCAAGAATATCAATATCATAATCGTCCACCCATACGACATGGGCTAGCAGAGTGTTTTGATCTAAAAGCCCCAATCTATCGAGATACGCAATCGGCGTCCGCCCCTGTTCAGAGTTGATCCGATCCCATTCATTCCTTGTCTCACAGGCATGGATTTGAAAAAGGACTCCCATTGAATCTGCTGCGGCTTTGGCACTCTTGAGGGTCTCTGCTGAGCAGGTGTAAGGCGAATGACAGAATATGGATGGTGTTATCGACGGCCAGCCTTCCAGCCATGTTCGAGCGAATGTGGAGGCATGACGAATATTCTCATTGGGGTTAGGCACGCCTGGGGCAGGAAAATCAATAACGCCCTGCCCTAGGACCGCCCTCATGCCGGACTCTTTGACTGCCATGGCCACTTCATGTTCAAAAAAATACCCGTCACAAAAGGTTGTTGTCCCAGAGAGAATCATTTCAGCACTTGAAAGGAGGGCCCCTATCCTGACTGTTTCCGGGTTAATATGATGAGCTTCAGCAGGAAAAATATGATCGTTAAGCCATTGAAGCAAAGGTAGATCATCTGCGAGTCCTCTGAACAAGGACATCGGGACATGGACGTGGCTGTTGACAAGTCCAGGCATAATTATCCCGCCGCCGGCATCTATAAGGGTGTTCGCATTCCACGAACGAAACTCGTCTGAAGGCCCCACCCCCACAATGATATTTCCCCTTACTGCGACGGCCCCATCTTTGTAGGTTCGTTCACAAGAATCCTGGGTCAGTACAGTACCGTTTTGGATGATTATGTCGGCTGGAATCATCAATTATTCCTGTCAGACGAAGGAGTCTATATACTCCGATCGGAGCATAAAGAAGGAATGATTAAGACCTAATATTCCAAAGGTTTTGGCTTTACTTTAACTCTAGTTTTTGTTTAAATTGAACCAGTTACTATTAATCCTTCTGATCGATCATGGTCGAACCGAAAGACGGTAAGGAATCTGATGTCTGGTTTTTACACCAACGAGAGAATAGGGTCAATGACAAAGGAGGACGTCCTCTCAATGAAAGAGGGGCGGGAATTGGATATTCTCGTGTCTGAAATCGTCATGGGCAACAGAGTCATTATTGACGAGGTCTTTGGGGATATGGAAGTACATATGAATAAGAAAATCGGGATTGTGTATGGCCCATTGCCAAATTATTCTCAAGACCTTTCCTCATCAATCCTGGTCGCCGACAGGATGCTGGACCTTGGATATGAGAAAGCAGCCTACTGGAAAAACGACGATAGGCCCTCCGTTATCTGCAAGGCATCCGTGTTGGAAGTCATTGAGCATAAGAAAAAAAAGGAAAGGAAAGAAAGACGATCAAAACTCCGGATCGTGAAATAAACACCCTCACAATTCTTGGATTAATCTTATCAGTTCATGGGCCTCCCCGGGAACAGGGTCTCAGGCATTTCGTTCGCCTGTGCAACGCCCCAGAATGGCCAGGCAGAATTTATGCGCTGATCTCAAAGGGACTGTCTTCAACTCCGTGTAGAGTTAACTCTACAGGCCCTAGGCATGCCTTATTCCAGTTATGATTTTCAATCGTATCTTACAGCAGGGTTCGACACGCGACGACTATGGCGCAAGATAAACCCTAGACCTCTATTCCATACTCCTTTTTCAGGTCTTTAACGCAATTTTCGCAAACCCACATATCGTTGCACTGAATAAGGCGTACAGGTGATTCTTGATCATCTTGTCTGCAAAGCTCTCCGCATAACGAGCAACCTTCCGGCGCTTCTTGTGTGTTTATTGGTTCCATCCCCGAGCATGAGGAGCAACTGGATGAAAACATTTCATCCATCGAGACTTTTTGATCTGTCATGGCTATTCTCCTTTCTTCTGAAGATGTTCATCACCGCCTTGAGAATGCAAGATCCCGTTAAGATGTCTGGCGACTCAGGAGGGCATGTGTCGTTGATGGCATTGAGCCGCATCTTCAGGGTATCATGTCTCACCTAGGTTTAATTGTAATCATAGACATGTCAAAGCTCAAGGGCTTTTTTGAAATTCCGATGAAGGTTTGCCGAAATCCATCATGATGCATACCCCGCAGATCCCTCATAAGCCCTATGGCAAGTACATGCTATTCTTGACAAAAATCATTTTGATAAATTATCATCAGTTAAATGTCTTTAGAGTCGGTGATCGGGATGTCCCGTCTTAGGCGTATGCATCGAGAATCTTCGAAACTTATGGACTTAGAAGAACCGACCATTTAGGATTGCCTCTTATGCGATTGCTTCTTGTTGAGGATGATCAAAAGATTGCCTCCTTTATTGTGAAAGGCCTAAAAGCGGCAGGATTCGCCGTAGACCACGAGGCAGATGGGATAAGTGGTCTTGATATGGCCTTAACAGAACCCTATGATGCGGCGATCATTGATATTATGCTCCCTAAATTGGATGGTCTGTCAGTGATAGAGAGAATGCGCGCCGAAAAAATCCATACGCCCGTTATTGTTCTGAGCGCCAAGGGTTCGGTTGACGATCGGGTAAAAGGTCTTCAGACCGGAAGTGATGACTATCTGACCAAGCCCTTTGCCTTTTCAGAGCTCCTTGCCCGAGTTCAAGCCCTCATCAGGAGAGGAAGCGGCATTTCCGAGCCGACACATCTTGAAGTCGGAGACCTCTCCATCAATCTTCTCACCCGTGAGACAACAAGGGGAGGCAGGAAGATCGAACTCCAGCCCCTGGAGTTTTCTTTACTGGAATATCTTATGCGCAACTCAGGTAGGGTGGTTTCCAAGACCATGATCATGGAACATGTTTGGGATTATCACTTTGATCCGCAGACAAACGTAGTCGAGGCAAGAATATGCAAGCTCCGTGACAAGATCGATAAGGGCTTTTCAGAGAAATTGATTCACACAGTCCGTGGTGTGGGATATGTCATTAAGAGACCTCCTCAAGATAGGTCGTAGTCTGGCATTTCGCCTGACGCTCTGGTACGGAGCTATCTTCACTGTTTCATCCGGTGTTGCCTTTCTCTTTTTTTATCTTCTGGTTACCACTGTCATCGATGATTTAACGGATAAGGATCTCCTCGAACAGGCGGAGAAATTCACAACGATTCTCACAACCAGGGGGATTGAGG